>NZ_JBNNUF010000003.1:3899-576819 GCF_050279465.1 Bacillus sp. NPDC094077
CAACTACCACCAAAGCCCATAACAGTTCCTCCTTTAGATAAGAAGGGGAAAACAATGGTTCACTCATGCATTTTAATGGATTCAATTTACTTTATGTATTTACATATGAATGGAGCAGGTCCTTTTGAAAAAAAAAGAAAAGACACTCACATAAGAGTGTCTTTTCCGATAGTTTTTTAGCAGAAGCAAGCAGCTCCAACGATGATTAATAAAATAAACAATACAACTAATAAAGCAAATCCTCCAGCGAAGCCGCCGCCACAACTACCACCAAAGCCCATAACAGTTCCTCCTTTAGATAAGAAGGGGAAAACAATGGTTCACTCATGCATTTTAATGGATTCAATTTACTTTATGCATTTACATATGAATGGAGCAGGTCCTTTTGAAAAAAAGAAAAGACACCTTCTAAGGTGTCTTCCTCCGATCGGAACCATATTAAGTTTAATAATATAGGTTCTCGCGACTTACCTATTAAGCTAAATTTTGAATCCTTAAGTTGATGGGGATCCTTTTTTACATGTTGTCATTTTTAAAAAAATCCTTCATCATTTTAGCGTCTTTAATGTTCAATGTCACACCTTCCACTTTATCTTTCTTCTCATCTTTAGCGATCGTAATTTGCTCCTTACTATCAACCCACACAAGAAATTCTTCTTTTGAGTCGTCTTTATATGTAACGGTTATAGTAGAATGTGCAGATTGTTTCTTTTTTTGATCTAATGTGATTGTTTTAGATGTTCCATTTTGAACTGCTGAAACGATAGATTTTATCATTTCTTCATTATCTGTTTGGGATTTGGAAGTAGTATTATTAGTTGTCTTAAGTATTTCGATGTCTGTAATGTTTGCGGAGTTTAATTGAAAGGTATTTTGTGTATGTTCTTGCTTAGCTTGAGAATCCTTATTTGTAGTCGAGGTGCTTGTACAACCTATTAAAGTGAAAGATAGAACGCTTAGAGTACATATATAAGTAATTTTTTTCATTTTATCCCCTCCTCTAATTTTATTATAACAATTTTCTGTTAATTCAGACAGGATAATATTTCACCCTTACAAAATTGTCACATTCATGTAAGGTAATTCAATAGATTAGTTACTTTTTCCATGTCATAATAAAGACATAAGAAAGCTAATTAAAACTACAAATTATTAGGAGAGTGTCAGTCATGATTGTAACAACAACTTCTGGAATTCAAGGTAAAGAGATTATTGAGTATATTGATATTGTAAATGGTGAAGCTATTATGGGTGCAAACATTGTCCGCGATTTATTCGCTTCAGTTCGTGATGTTGTCGGTGGTCGTGCTGGTGCTTACGAAAGTAAATTAAAAGAAGCTCGTGATATTGCGATGGATGAAATGAAAGAACTTGCAAGACAAAAAGGTGCGAACGCTATCGTTGGTGTTGACGTAGATTACGAAGTTGTTCGTGATGGAATGTTAATGGTTGCTGTAAGTGGTACAGCTGTACGTATATAATTAAATAAAAAACAGGCTCACCCCTTGAAGCTTATGCTTTGAGGGGATTTTTTTGTTTTCAAGTTAATGCTATTACATATGCCTCATATGTAATGTCCCAGTTTATTCTGCAATCGCGTCTGTTTCTGGAAGAAGGCTATTTATGGATAATTGTTTCCTTTCTTGCTGTAGATTTCATAAGCAAAAAATCCAAATAAATAGCCTATTCCAGCTCCTAAACTAATTGTAAATAATAGAGAAATCGGGAAAAATAGGCCGACAATTACACCGATAGAACAACCGAAAAGCATTCCCATTGGTATTAAACTATCTAATAAATTTTGAGCGTCTTTTGATTTTTTCTTACCTAGGTTGCCTTGATTATATTTATGCTTAAGCCTTTCAATTACATATATTACAATTCCTCCGACTATTACAACAGGCGCGATTGCCATGATTAAACCCATGTTAGAATCTCCTTTCACTTTTTAATCAACTCATACCAGCTACTTAAAATCCTATTTCGTTAAATGGGTCGATAGTTGAAGAAGGAGAGTAACGTCCTCTTATTGACTATAAATTCTAATAGTGAACGTACTATCCTCTTATTAATGTAGTCTATTTAAAAGATCAATCAAAAGGAATCCTTTAATTGTATTTAATAACTCGTTAAAAACACTTTTCCTTTTGTTTTTTCAGCAGACTGCACAACATCAACCGCAGTTTTCACATCTGCTAAGTCATACGTAGAATGTACCGTCATGAAACGTAATTGTTTATCCTCAACTAAGCGGATTAAGTGACGAAACGTTTCTTGCCATTTATATGGTGACACGTCTTTATTCCAATGTCGTAAATGAAATATGTTAGCGTGCACTTTTGCTTTCGTGACAATCTCTGCCCAGTTTACTTGTATTCCTGATAGAAGGCCTATAGTTAAAAAGTGTCCATTTGGACGTAAACAAAATGCTAATTCATTTCCATCGGATCCTCCAATAGAATCAATCGCAGCATCTGCCCCGGCCCCATTTGTTAACTCCATAACTGTTTCATGAAGCGGAGCAGTGGAAGTATCTATTACATAGTCAGCACCAAGCTGAAGTAATTTCTCTGTATGTTTACTATTTCTTGTCACTGCAATGAACCGGAAGTTTAAAATTTGTGATAACTGAGCAAATAGGTGACCAATAGCGGATCCACAAGCATTCACTAATAAAACGTCATTTTGTTTTAAGTTTAGAGTCTCTGTACAAGTAACCCACGCAGTAAGGGGATTAATATACATTTGTGCCGCTGTAAAATCATCAATGGAATCAGGAATAGGGACTATAAAGTCAGCTGATGTTTTCACATATTCTTGCCAAGTACCTTCTCCGCGTAAAGGTAAAACACGTTTACCGATAAGGTCTCTCGAAACGCCCACACCTACATCTTCTACAATACCAACACCTTCATAACCAGGTATGTTAGGTAACGGAATTCTATGTGCATACGCTCCGGTTATTGGAATTAAGTCAGATGGATTAATCGGTCTAACTAGCATACGAACGAAAACTTCATTATCTTTTAATGGCTCTATATTTTTATATTCAACCTGTAATACATCTTTCGGATTGCCAAACTCATGAAATTGAATGTATTTACCGTGCAAAATAAATTTTCCCCCTTAGTGTGATTGGGTTAATTATAGCATTTTTGGTTTAAATGATTATTTCATTAGCACTAAATAAAAGGGAACAGAAAGTCGTAGTTTATACTTTGAGGGGATTTTGATTGTGTAAACTTTAAAAAGATACATTAATTATGTAGCATGGTATGAATTGTAGAATCGATTTTCTGAACAAGTTATTGGGTACATAGTAATATAAAAAAAGACGCCCTTGTGAGCGCCTTTTTCCAACTTGAGATAGATGTATCATTATTGTTCTACTAGCGTACATAATGCTCGTTTAAAGTTTTCTCACACAAATGATCTGTATATCAATTTGTTTTTGATATACAGATCATTTGTATGATAATTCTTATAGATAATTGCTGAATAATAATCTTACATAAATGCTTTTAAAAGTTCTTGAACTAATGGAATTACTCCACCTACAAATTTTAAAACTGCCATTGCGATTTCCATATGATTGCCTCCTTTTTTAAATAGTGAGATGTAATAAATATTTATATTATCATTATAGTAAGCGCTTGCAAAAACATCAATGCATTTCGATATGCAATATTTCATATTTGTATTCGGTAATGAGGAATCAGTAACTTATCCTGCTATTTGTGGGAGTCGGGCTTGCCTGTAAAAGCCCGATTGATGGGGCTAATAATCAGTGGGAGGACAAAGCTCCTACTAATTAAAGTTTCACTTTATCAAAATATAAGTCGCATCTTGTATAATGTAATAGTGGAGGTCGAATATGAAAAAAATAAATTCAAATATAGATTTGGATACAAATGTATTGGAAGCGGTATTTATTCCAAGAAGGTTTATTATTTTATGGATTACACTCGTATATATAGCTTCAATGCTTTTAGAATTTCGTAATAATATGTTCTCTATGGATAGTTTCTTCTTTACAATAATTATTGTGATTCATACTATTTTTCATTGGTATGCGAGTTCATTAAAGAATAGCCAATTGTTGTACTTCTTTTTTTTACAGCTCTTCATTGTGTTTTTCGCTGCATTTATTGTGCCAAGTAGTTCGATAGCGATTTTTGTTGGATTAACTCCTATTTTAATTGCCCAAAGTTTATATGTTTATAACAATATATTTAAAGTAATGGCAGTTTTTACTCTCATGTATGCAATATTTTGTACTGCAATTAGTATTAATTATGGTGTGAATAAAGTAGCTATTCTTATCTCTATGTTCCTTTTAGTATTAGCAATTATTATTCCTTTTTCCTATATTAATAAGCAGCAATTTGATGCACGTAATCGTATACAGAGCTACATCCAAGAGTTAGAGTCTACATATATGAGAGTGGAAGAATTGACATTAGCTAATGAAAGACAGCGAATGGCAAGAGATTTACATGATACGTTAGCGCAAGGTTTAGCGAGCTTAATTATGCAATTGGAAGCAATAGATGCCCATATGCAAAAAGGGAATACAGGACGATCTCAAGAGATTATGAAACAAACTATGATAAGAGCGAGACAAACCTTGCGTGATGCAAGGTTGGTTATTGATGATTTGCGTCATACTACTAATTCATTTAATGAAGCAGTAGAGGAAGAGGTTCAACGTTTTTCTGAGGCTACGTCTATACATGTGAGATTTACTATTCAAAGCCCTCCGCATATTTCAAGCTTAGTAAAAGAGCACTGTTTATATGTAATGAGTGAATGTTTAACGAATATCGCAAAACATTCACAGGCAACAGATGTTAATTTAAAAGTGGAATATATCGATGATCTTGAAAAACTTACTATTGAAGTTGAAGATAATGGAATTGGGTTTGACACTAGGTATATCGGTAAGAATCCTGGACATTATGGTTTAATTGGTTTAAATGAGCGTGTTCGATTGATTAATGGAGAAATACATATATTGAGTGAAAAGATGAAAGGTACGAAAGTGTATATTCAGGTACCTATAAATAAAGAAGGAGATAGCCATGAAGCATAACGTATTAATTGTAGATGATCATTTCGTTGTAAGAGAAGGTCTGAAATTGATAATAGAAACGAGTGATTCATTTCAAATTATAGGTGAGGCTGCAAACGGAGAAGAAGCCCTTTCTTTCATAGAAAAAAAGAAACCTGATGTCATTTTAATGGATTTAAATATGCCTAAAATGAGTGGTTTAGAAACAATTGAGGCTTTGAATAAAAAACAAAACCATACGCCGATTATTATATTAACTACTTATAACGAAGATGAATTAATGTTAAAGGGAATTGAGTTAGGAGCAAAGGGATATTTGCTAAAAGATACGGATCGTGAGAATTTGTTTCGAACATTGGAAGCGGCTATTCGAGGTGAGATTTTACTACAACCAAATATTATGGAAAAGATAGTGAATTATAAAAGGAAAGAAATATATGCTGATAAGGTTGAAGAAAATAACTTAACAGAAAAAGAACTGTTTGTGTTGAAAGCCATTGCGCGCGGATATAAGAATAAAGAAATTGCATTCGATATGGGGATAGCTGAGCGAACGGTAAAAGCATATTTAACAAATATATACAATAAACTAGGTGTTAATTCACGGTCAGAAGCAGTAGCTATATCAATTGAAAGGCAGTTAATTCATTTTTAAAACATTATATATGCCCAATCGTACATGATAGGTTTGCCCTTTTGTACGATTTTTTTATTTCTTTCTCATGTTATGCTTCAGAAAGTGTGAGAGATTTAAGAACAATCTAATTACATTACAATTACAGACGTTTCTAATGTAGGAAAGGGAGAAGAATAATTAAATGGCAACTTTGTTTTTAATTCCTGTAGTAATTCTCTTTATTTGGATGCAAAGCAAACAAAGAAAAATAAACAGGATAGATATTATAACTTTTCTAATGATGATAGGGAGTATTATTTATACGGTGCCGCAACCAATGACTTGGGATTTACAAGCAGAGTTACTGGCAGTTACGCTTTTTTCTTTCGCTATTGGTGTTTGGCAAGGTGGGGGAATTATAGTCTGTAATGAGGATGGAATTTTATATATTACAAATAGAAAACAGTATTCTATTTCATGGATTCTCTTAATAGTTGGCAACATAATTATTACTAATATATTTGAAGGTGGATTTATATTTAATGGAGTGTGGTTCCTTTTGTGTGGTGTTGTCATTGCATCTGGGCTAAAAAACTGTATTATATGTGTTCAATACAAAGTAACAGTGCGGAATTGAATGGAAAAACAACGATGTTTTCTTTTATCTCAATATAGAACGTATTGCTGTGAGTTCATTAAAAGATTGTAATTGATAAAAATGAGAAGGAAGTATTGGAAGAATGGGGGAGTTAACGTAGATGTTTCTACCTATTACTACATTTGATAGGTTTAGTTGGATGGGAAATGTTGCTTTCTCTTCAGAAAAGCTTAGCGGGAATCGAGCGCTTTCGAGGGCCGAAGAAAGAGATGTTAATTTGCGTAACAAATGTATAGATTCAGTTCATACTATTCATCAAAAAATAAATATAGGTTCTGTTGAATATAGTGATAATTTTATGTTGGGCCGTGCAGAACCTCATTCAACAATTGTCATAACAAGTGGGGATATGTATGTTGGAAGCGGACGGGTTAATCAGTATGGAGAATTTAAAATATATACGAATGATTGTCTGGAAGCGTATTTGGTAATAGAGATTCAATTGATAATGGGTGGTTTTTATCAAGAGAGTATAACGGTAAAGGTAGAATGTTAAGATAGGATTATTTCTTGTTTTCACCAAATAAAAAGGAAGCAACCTCAGTTGCTTCCTACATCTATTAAGCCGAAGCTCTTTTCATTCTCTCAAGTAAACTAGCTAAAATATGCGTACGGTAAGATTCTAGTTTTTTGCCCTCGTAAGTACGAATACCTAATTTTTTAAGTTCTTTTACATACCAACCTTTGCTTCCGAAATACATGTGATCGCTCCCCTTCAACTTTTTTATTTGTCCTGATTGTACTTGGAGGTACGGGAATTATAATGAAGGAAATGAATTTCGCGCGAAAATGGTTAACTTTGTTGCAAAAGACATATATACTAAAGGTAGTATACAACGAGGTGGGCAAGACGTGATTATAGAGAAGCACGAAATTCAAATTGACCAAATTACGAGCGGAAAAGTGAATATCTTTACTTTCTACCGAAATAGAAAGCAAATCGATGATCATTTTTTACGACTGCAAGAACCATCGCTTACAGCAAACTACTTCTTCCATTTTCATTTTGATGCAGAGAGCTTGCATCTTTTGCAGAAAGAGTTTCCGAGCGTATATCCGTACGACGGTAGTGAAACGATTCACGGCTGGACGGAAAAGATGAAAGCGGAATTGCAACATCAGATCCAAACAGGTAAATGGAATAAACGCGTACGTATCGGTAATCGCATTCTAGATGTGGCGTTTACGTGGTGTGACGAAGATATAGTAGAGTGAAAAAGAAGCGGATGACGCTTCTTTTTTTAGCGCTGGAATAAAACGAGCTTACCTGCAGAAGATGTGCAACGATGTGTTTTTTCATGCAATCCTTTTTCTTGTAAAATAGATTCACCTTTTGCCTTCGCTTCTTTTTCAGTTACCGCCTCGAATGATTCGTCTAATGCTTTTGAACCATCTTTTTCAAAGACTGTTAGAACGTATACTCCCATGAAAATTCCCTCCAATAATTAAAATCAGAATCTTATAACTATTTTGTCATAAATCACTAGAATATGCAAAGAAATATATGACATTGCGTGTTACAATAAAGTGAAACTTTAATCATCGGGGAGTCTTTTCATTCCCGATGATTATTAGTTGAACCAATCGGGTAATTACGGGCAGTCTACTTTCAGATTGTCTTCCTTGCCTACTGCCCGTTAATACGGGGTAAAGTGAAACTTTAATTAGTGGGGAGTCTTTTCATCACCACTAATTATTAGTTGAACCAATCGGGTATTTATGGGCAGTCTACTTTCAGACTGTCTTCCTTGCCTACTGCCCGTTAATACGGGGTAAAGTGAAACTTTAATTAGTGGGGAGTCTTTTCATCCCCGATGGTTATTAGTTTTCAGCAATTTTAATGTTGATAAGATGAAACTTTTGAAATATAGAAAGGATCGTTATTTGTGAAACAAGTGAAGTTTATACATGCGGCTGATTTGCATTTGGATAGTCCGTTTAAAGGGATGGAAATGAATGTAGCGCAGTCTGTTTGGGAGAGAATGAAGCAAAGTACGTTTGAATCATTTGAGCGTATTGTTGATAAAGCGATTCAAGAGCGCGTTGATTTCTTATTACTAGCTGGGGATTTGTATGATGCGGAGACGAGAAGTTTGCGGGCGCAAGTGTTTGTGCGTGAGCAAATGAAGCGACTTTCGCAGTACGGAATTCCCGTTTTTATTATTCACGGTAACCACGACCATTTAGGAGGAAGCTGGGCAGCAATTGAGTTTCCAGAAAATGTTCATGTGTTTACGGAGCCTTATGTAGAAGAAAAATCATTTTATAAAAATGGTGAGTTGTTAGCTTCTATTTATGGTTTTAGTTATTTACAGCAAGCGGTAACGGATAATATGACAGCGCAGTATACGAAAATGAGTGATGCGCCTTTTCATATTGGAATGCTTCACGGAAGTGTGGAAGGAGATGCAGAGCATAATCGCTACGCACCGTTTCAAATTCGTGAGCTGAAAGAAAAGCAGTTTGATTATTGGGCTCTTGGCCATATACATAAACGTGAAATTTTATCAGAAGAGCCGTACATTATTTATCCGGGCAATATACAAGGCCGTCATCGTAAGGAGACAGGGGAAAAGGGTGCGTACCTTATCGAATTAACGAAACAAGGAACGCATTGTTCATTTTTCCATACTGCGGATGTTGTATGGGATGAGATAGAAGTTCATATCGATGGGATTGAAACTGTTGATGACCTTATGACAGTAGCGTCAACCGCGATGAATGAGAGCCGAAAAGTAGAGGAAGGCACGCTTTTAACTGTCGTATTCACAGGGCAGGGGCCACTTTCTCCTTATTTGCGTGATGAAAAGCGTGTGGAAGAGATTTTTCATATTTTAGCAGCTGGAGAAGAACGAAAAGATTTCGTATATACGATGAAGTGGAAAAATGAGACGGTTTCTTTTGCGGAAATCGAACGTTTGAAAGAAGAAAATCATTTCGTCGGTAGTGTGCTGCAAGAGTTAGAAGCTTTCACAAATATGGACGGAGTGTTGCGCACCATTTGGACATCTCCTGTAGCGCGTAATAATATTGAATCTTTTACAGAAGAAGAGAAGAAAGAGATTCAAAAGGAAGCGGAAAATATTATTTTAGAACAATTATTCCAGCAAGAGAGGGATAAGAAATGAGAATGGAAAAACTCCATATTTATGGGTACGGAAAATTAGAAAATGTGGAAATGGATCTTTCATTGCTGACTGTGTTGTACGGTGAAAATGAAGCGGGAAAATCGACCATTCGCTCGTTTATGAAAAGTATTTTATTCGGTTTTCCGACGAGAGGACAGCGCCGTTATGAGCCCAAAGAAGGCGGAAAATATGGCGGGGCGATTACTGTACAAACAGGGAAGTACGGCCGTTTGAAAATTGAGCGTTTGCCAAAAACGGCAGCTGGTGAGGTGACTGTTTATTTTGAAGACGGGAAAACGGGCGGCGAAGATATTTTAAACGATATATTAAGCGGTATGAATGAAAATCTATTTGACTCTGTTTTTTCATTTGATATGCACGGTCTTCAAAACATCCATCAGCTTGGCGAAGCGGATATCGGCAATTATTTGTTTTCCGCAAGTGCAGTCGGCAGCGATGCGTTATTACAGCTAGATAAAAAGCTAGAGAAAGAAATGGATCAGCGCTTTAAGCCAAGTGGTCGTAAGCCAGAAATTAACGTGTCACTTCAAGAAATGAAGAAGCTTGAGGAAAAGATGAAAGAGTGGCAAGGGAAAATTGGCACGTATGAAAAACAAGTTGAGCAGTTAAAAGAAAGTGAAGAGAAACTAGCTTCTGTTCGTGCGGAGAAAGAGTCAGCGGAAAAAAGAAAGCAAGATTATGAAATATTAGCAGCGCTTGAACCCCTCGTGATTGAAAAGCATGCACATGAGAAAGTGTTAGAAAATGAAAAAGGACAGTTTCCTGTAAACGGAACGGCGCGTTATGAGGCGATCAAGGCAAAAATGGAGCCGCTCCAATTACAAGTTGATTCGCTCCATAAAAAAATAGAGACAGTGCAATCGGAAATTGAATCGATTCAAATAGATGAAGAGTTTTTACAAAAAGAAAGTTATGTAGAAGAACTTCGCATGCAGCATTTGTCTTATGAAAATGCATGCCAAGAAATGCGTGATATGACGGGAAATATTGCAAATATAAAAGAAGAAATTGCAGAACTAGAGCAGCAAATTGGCGCTACTTTTGAAAAAGAAACGGTTCTTTCATTTGATATGAGTTTGGCGACGAAAGAGTTAATTACGCAAACAGTGCAAAAGGCGCGTGAATTAGAAACGCAAAAAGCACAGCTTGATGATCGCTTTAAAGTAGCTCAGGAGCAATTAGAAGAGCAAGAGGAAAATATAAGACAGATTAAGAAACAAATGTTAGCTGATGAAGAGCGAAATGCGTTAGTTGAGAAAGAAAAGTCATTTCAAGATGCGGCGTTTATCGGTATGGGCGCAGAGAGAATAAAGCGCAAGTATGAAGAGAAGGTAGGAGTAGCTAAGCAAAAGAAAAAACAGTGGCAAAGAGTTTGCCTTTTGTTACTTCTTATTAATACAGGTGTTTTATTCACGAGTTTATTTATAGATAATCGCGTGCTCTTATTTATTAGTGTCATTGTTTTTGTAGGGATTGTCCTTGCTCTCGTTTTATATAAAGATCCATCAAGCGGAGTACAAGAAGAGTTTCTTACTCTTCAGCAAAGTGCTGGTGGGCGTCAAAGTGAAGAGGCGATGTCCGTTCGTTATCAGTTAGAAAAAGATGAAGAGATTCGTAAGCTATTTGAGCGCGAGTCCTATAAGTTGCAGCAAATGGAACGTGTTTATGATAAAGTCGTTTCATCGTATGAGGAATGGGAGAGAGAAACGTTCCGTGCAGGAGAACAAGTGGATGTATATAAAGCGCGTTATATGTTCCCTGAATTTTATACGTATGCACACATATTGCCGGCGTTTGAGCGTATTGAAAAAATGCAGCAATTATATCGTGAATTAGAGAAGCAAGGCGCGCGGAAATCATCATTATATGAAATAATTTCGCACTTTGAACATAAACTAGAAACTGTTATCGGTAGCGCGGAGTATAGTAAGCTGCATGAGGCGCAAAGTCGTATGCAAAATGAGAAAGAGAAGCGCCAAACATGTAAGCAGCTAAAAGAGAAATTGGCGGAATGGCAAGAAGAATATGGGTTCATGCAAGAGCAATTGAAACAACTACTAATAGAACGAGATAGTTTATGGCATATTGCAGAGGCTACAGATGAAGAGATGTTTTTAGAAGCAGGTAAACTGGTAGAAAAACGTGAAGATGCTGAGAAGCAAGTGGGGCGTTTATTACCGCAAATTGATCTTTTAGAACAGCGCTTAACGAGTTTATCATTAGCTGAACATTATGAGGCTGACGGTTATGAGGAAAAATTAAAGCGAGAAATTACAGCCGTGCAAAACTGTCTTACAAAAGAAAAAGAACTGACAGAGCGTATTGCGAAACATCGTATGGAAATTGCGAATTTAGAAGAAGGAAATACGTACGGTGATTTACTGCATGAGTGGGGAATGAAAAAAGCGCAAGTGCGTGAACAAGTGAAGAAGTGGGCTGCCTATGCGGCCGCAAAGACGGTGTTAACAAAAACGAAGCAATATTATCATGAAGTGCATCTTCCTCGTATTTTACAAAAATCAGAAGAGTATTTCGTCTATTTAACGGGCGGACGCTATAGTAAAATCTTTTCACCGTCAGAGGCGGAACCGTTCATTGTTGAGCGTAATGATGGTATGCGCTTTTATAGTCATGAACTAAGCCAGGCAACAGCGGAGCAGTTATATTTATCGTTACGATTTGCATTAGCGAACACATTTGAACATGATTATCCATTTATTATTGATGATAGTTTCGTACATTTTGATGCGGTCAGGACGAATCGAACGATTGAACTAATAAAGGAAATTGCGAAAGATAGACAAGTCATCTTCTTTACATGTCATGCGCATTTACTATCGTTCTTTACGGAAAAACAGATTATAAAATTAACGCATAAGCGTAAAGAAAACGAGTTGTAATATGCTATACTAAAAGTAACTGATTTGGTGGAGGAATTCGAATGAAAAAGAAAATTGCAGAATATGAAGTTGGTGAACAAGTCGATGTTTTCTTGTTAATTAAAACAGCGACAAAAGGTATCGCAAGCAATGGGAAGCCATTTTTAACAGTAATCTTACAAGACCCAAGTGGAGATATTGAAGCGAAGCTATGGGACGTATCACCAGAAGTTGAGAAACAATATGTAGCGGAAACAATCGTTAAAGTAGCTGGTGATATTTTAAACTATAAAGGACGTATTCAATTACGTGTGAAACAAATTCGTGTTGCAAATGAAAATGAAGTAACGGACATCTCGGATTTTGTGGAAAAAGCGCCAGTGAAAAAAGAAGATATGGTTGAGAAAATTACGCAATACATATTTGAAATGAGAAATCCGAACATTCAGCGTCTAACAAGACATTTATTAAATAAGCATCAAAACGAGTTTTTAGACTATCCAGCAGCAACAAAGAACCATCACGAGTTCGTATCTGGACTAGCTTATCACGTTGTATCGATGCTAGATTTAGCGAAAGCTATCTCAACTCTATACCCATCGTTAGATAAAGACTTACTATATGCAGGCGTTATTTTACATGACCTTGGTAAAGTAATTGAACTATCTGGCCCAATTTCTACAACATATACGTTAGAAGGAAATTTACTTGGCCACATTTCTATTATGGTGAACGAAATTGGTAAAGCAGCAGATGAACTACAAATCGATGCAGAAGAAGTATTAATTCTTCAGCATATCGTCCTTTCTCACCACGGAAAAGCAGAATGGGGTAGCCCAAAACCACCATTAGTAAAAGAAGCTGAAATTCTGCACTACATCGACAACTTAGATGCAAAAATGAACATGATGGACCGCGCATTAGGACGCACAAAACCAGGTGAATACACAGAACGTGTCTTTGCTCTTGATAACCGTTCGTTCTATAAGCCGACGTTCCATAATTAAGAGTGTAAATAGAATGGCCTCATTAAGTGTTTTAAGTGTGAAATGAAAATAAAGTTGTAAAAAAATCATATAGTTGTTAAAAAAGATGGTGTGAAATTAGGGTTTCACACCATCTTTTTTTTTGTCCGATAAGGGAAGACACTGCAATCGGCTTTAAAAAACATTATGTATTCCTCGTTGTGCTACTTGATAGTCGTATTAGCTTTCCATTTTTGAATTGCTTCTAAGGATTCTCAATAAGAAATTGTAATACTATACTCTTCGTATCCCTTACGCTCTCAATCCTAATAAATCCAGGTTGTGTTTTTACTAGTTCTACCAAGTTGTCTGACATACTTTCATGTCTTTCTGAATTGTGTCTTTATTAAGAATCGAAAACCATGAGTGATTTCACTAGCAGCTGTCTCCATGGGAGGAAAGACTTCAATAACGATGTAGGAGACTAAGGCATCAATGTTGTAGTCATTATTTTTAGGGAAAAACAGTCTAGAGTTCCCTTTTTTGTAGGAAGCTTGAGCATTCAACCCACTGATAAAGGGAAACCCAAAGGGCATACTAAGATTATATTTAAATTGGGAGGGTATAAATTTGAGTACAATAGAAAATGCATTATCTATCTTCGCCTTAGGCGGCTTGAATGAAATCGGGAAAAATATGTATGCAATCGAATATTCAAACGATATCGTGATTATCGACTGTGGCAATAAGTTTCCAGATGAAAGTTTATTAGGAATTGATTTGATTATCCCTGATATAGCTTACTTAGTAGAAAATAAAGATAAAGTCAGGGCTTTAATTGTCACACATGGACATGAAGATCATATCGGGGGGATCCCGTTCTTCTTAAAAAAATTGAATGTACCCGTTTATGCCACACGCTTCACACTAGGATTAATTGAAATCAAATTAAAAGAACATAAACTTCTAGGAGAAAGTGAACTTATTGAAATCAACTCAAACTCAAATTTGACAATCGGAGAAATAAATGTAAGCTTTTTTAAAGTGACCCATAGTATTCCTGATTGCTTGGGAATAGTCTTTCACACACCAGAGGGGAATATTGTACATACGGGGGACTTCAAGTTCGATTTAACCCCTGCGAATAATGAGAATTCGGATATTCATAAAATGGCTGCAATCGGCAAAGAAGGGGTCTTGCTTCTATTATCTGAGAGTACCAATGCAGAGCGTCCTGGTTTGACCCCATCGGAACAAATGGTAGGTGAACATGTGGAAACAGCTTTCATGAAAGCCGAACGCAAAGTTATTCTTTCTACCTTTGCTTCAAATATTAGTCGCGTTCAGCAAGTCGTGAATGCAGCGCAAAAAACAAATCGAAAACTTGCGTTGCTTGGACGAAGTATGGTTAATGTTATAGCGGTTGCTATGGAACGTGGTTATTTAACAGTTCCAGATGGAATGTTAATTGACCCACATGAAATCAATGAAATGGCTCCTGAAAGGGTGGCCATTTTATGCACGGGAAGTCAAGGAGAACCAATGGCTGCTCTTGCTCGCCTGTCCACTGGAAACTACCGCGGTGTCGACATTTTACCTGGAGATACGGTTATATTTGCAGCAGGTCCAATACCTGGGAATGAACGAAATATCACGAGTATCGTAGACAACTTATTTGCACTTGGAGCCAAAGTGATTTATGGATCAGGAAGTACATCCGGAATGCATGTTTCTGGCCATGGTTATCAAGAAGATTTAAAACTAATGCTTACATTAATGAAACCAAAATATTTTATTCCCATTCACGGTGAATTTAGAATGTTACACCATCACCGTTTATTAGGTGAATCTGTTGGAGTAGAGCAAGGAAACACGTTTATCATCAATAATGGCGATGTCGTCGATATTGAACATACCATTGCCCGTCAAACCCGAAAAATACCAGTGGGGAATACCTACGTAGACGGGGGGGATGTCGATAATATTGGGGAAATTGTGTTACGAGACCGCAAACAACTTTCGGAGGATGGGATGCTCATGATTGTTTTAACTATGAACAAAGCGGAAAGAAAACTGATTTCTGAACCTGATACCATTTCTCGTGGATTTGTGGATAGAGATTTCTCAGAACTCCGAAGAGACGTTAATCGACTTACTATAAAAACTGTTAACGAGCTACAAGAAGCAAATAGAAACCAATGGAATGTAATGAAAAAACAAATAAAAAAATCAATACGACAATATGTATATACACATACTAAGAAAAAGCCAATGATTGTTCCTATACTTATTGAAATTTAATAGGGGAGAAGTTTTAAAAAAATGAATGAATTGATCTTCAACAATTGGGTGCTATTTTTTGAATAAAACTTAGATTTTTAAACGACTTTATTATTATATTTTTTAGTGTAGTGAAATATCTTACTTTAAAAATTAAACAACTATATTTTTAACCCCGTCCTAAATTTAGAACGGGGTTATGCTTGTTTGAGCTTTTAAAATTAAATAACTTTATTATTCGTTAAAATTTTTGAAAGTGAAATAAAGTGGTCTTATTATCAGTAGATATGTAAATAATCACGCCACAAAATATATAGAATTTAACTAAACGAATACCAAGATACGAAAAAAATATCTCGAATTCGAGATATTTTACTTGCTTTTTAATCACTTGAGATGTAAAGTGATAGTAACGAAAGTGATTGAGTCATATGAAAAACATACACTCAGTTACTTTCGGTTTACACAGTAAAGTAATTTATCCCGCATTAACGGGCAGTAAGACTCCCACCTCAAAATTCGGCGAATGCGAGGGAGTTAGGTGGGAGATCAACTGCCCGTAAAAGCCCGATTGGTTCAACTAATAATCAGTGGGGGATGGACAAAACCCCCACTGATTAAAGTTTCACTTTATGAATGAATTTTTAAAACAGTTTTCTATCAGTGCAGCTCTTATTTAGTAAAAAACTACGATTAAGCTATAAAAACATAATGGGAATATAGTGAAAAGTTAAGAAGCATATTATTTTTTCAGTCATCACTTGACTAGTAAAATGAAGAGGAGGAATCACCGATGTATGAAATTAAAGGGCATCATCATATTTCAATGATTACAAAAAATGCAAGTGAAAATAATCATTTTTATAAACAAGTGCTTGGTTTACGTCGTGTGAAAATGACGGTAAATCAAGATGATCCGTCAATGTATCACTTATTTTACGGAGATAAAACAGGAAGTCCAGGTACGGAATTAACATTTTTTGAAATTCCTCTAGTAGGAAAAACATATCGTGGTACGAATGCAATTACTCGAATTGGATTACTCGTTCCTTCAGAGGAGAGCTTGCATTACTGGAAAGTACGATTTGAGCAATTTGGTGTGAAACATAGTGAAATTACAACATATGCAAATCGTTCTGCTTTGAAATTTGAGGATTCTGAAGGTCTTCGTTTCGTGCTACTCGTTTCAAACGGAGAAAAAGTGAAGCACTGGGAAACATGGGAGAAATCTGAAGTTCCTGCCCAACATCAAATTCAAGGAATGGGTTCTGTAGAAATGACAGTGCGTAGACTTGATAAATTGGCGAGTACACTTACAGAGATGTTTGGTTATACAGAGGTTAGCCGCAGCGGTGAAGAAGCAATTTTTCAGTCCATTAAGGGAGAGGCCTTTGGAGAAATAGTTGTAAAATATTTGGATGGTCCTTCTGAAAAGCCGGGCCGCGGTAGCATTCACCATTTAGCGATTCGTGTGAAAAATGATGCAGAGCTTGCCTATTGGGAAGAACAGGTGAAACAAAGAGGTTTTCATTCTTCAGGTATTATCGACCGTTTCTACTTTAAAAGCTTATATTTCCGTGAATCAAACGGGATTCTTTTTGAAATTGCGACAGATGGACCAGGATTTACAGTTGAAGGAGATGTGGAGCATTTAGGAGAAAAACTTGATTTACCGCCTTTCTTAGAGGGGAAGCGAGCAGAAATTGAAGCGAATTTAGCCCCGATCGACGAAAAGAAATAAAAGAAAAAATACAACTTTAACATATAAATGAAAACTATTGGAGGAATATAAAATGAACCAACTAAAAGGAATACACCATGTTACAGCGATTACAAGTAGTGCAGAAAAGAACTATGAATTTTTCACTCACGTTTTAGGAATGCGTTTAGTTAAGAAAACGGTAAACCAAGATGATATTCAAACGTATCATTTATTCTTTGCAGATGATAAAGGTAGTGCAGGAACAGATATGACATTCTTTGACTTCCCAGGTGTTCCGAAAGGAGTACACGGTACAAATGAAATTTCAAAGACTTCGTTCCGCGTTCCAACTGATGCGGCATTAGAATATTGGGTGAAACGTTTCGACCGTCTTGAAGTGGAACACACAGGAATTAAAGAGCAATTTGGTAAGAAAACTCTTTCTTTCGTTGATTTTGATGATCAGCACTATCAATTAATCTCAGATGAATTTGATAAAGGCGTGGAATCAGGTACACCTTGGCAAAACGGGCCAGTTCCATTAGAATACGCAATTACTGGTTTAGGACCTGTATTTATTCGTATCGCGAACTTTAGTTTCTTCAAAGAAGTGTTAGAAAAAGTTCTATTATTTAAAGAGGTTGCTCAAGAAGGAGAATTCTATTTATTTGAAGTGAATGAAGGGGGAAACGGTGCCTCTGTCATTGTAGAACATAATAGGGTTCTTCCTGAAGCACAACAAGGTTTTGGTACAGTGCACCATGCCGCATTCCGCGTAGAAGATCGCGCTGTATTAGAAGAATGGATTGAGAGAATAGGTAGCGTTGGACTCCCTTCATCTGGTTATGTAAATCGTCACTTCTTTGAGTCATTATACGCAAGAGTTGCACCACAAATTTTATTTGAATTCGCAACAGATGGCCCTGGTTTTATGGGAGATGAGCCGTATGAAACACTGGGAGAAAAATTATCTTTACCTCCATTCTTAGAGCCAAAACGTGCAGAAATTGAAAAATTGGTTCGTCCAATTGATACAGTGAGAAGTACGAAGGAATTTATTAAAGAGTAAAAACATAAGATTTAGAAAAAGTTTTTGCTTAGACAATTAATACGTAGAAGAGCAAGTAGTTTTAGCGGGTCGCTGGAATTGCTTGCTTTTTTATTTGGATAATCATTACAATTAATAATCTTTATAAATTAATTAATAAATTGTCAGTTAATTGTGGAGAAAATTTTTATTCGTATGATGATCGATATAGTTATTTGAATTTTCTGGTATCATTTACAAAAGAGTACATAACAGATGATTAGGAGGGGTTTCATGATTACATCTACTACAAACGAAAAACTGACGCAGCTGTTGAATGAATGGTATCTAGAGATTAGATCAAGACGTATAAGTAATGCAGAACGTCTAAAACGAGAAATTGATTTTAAATTTAATAAACTAAAAAAAGAGACTGAAGAAGGTTTGCAGGACCAAAATTTATTACTTTATTATTATTTGTTAGAATTTCGATATAACTATTTAATAGATAATCTAGGTTTATCTCAAGAGAGTTTTAACAAGATAGATTCGTTTGATCAACCAGCAGATAACTTTTTAACTTATTATTATCACTTCTTTAAAGCGATACATTCTAGTGAGTTAGGAAATTTTCATCTTGCTAAAGAACATTACGACAAGGCTGAAAGTTTTCTGAAGTATGTTCCTGATCAATTAGAAAAGGCTGAATTTTATTATAAGTTAGCTACATTTCATTATGATATACAACAAGCTTTGGTATCTATTAAACATGCAACTAAGGCAAAAGATATGTATTCAAATTATGATGGATATGAATTAAATGTAGCTTTTTGTGATAATATTTTAGGTTTAGCCTGTATGAACTTAAAGGAATGGGAACTAGCTGAAGAGCATTTCACAGCTGCTATGGATCAATTTCAAAAGATTGGTGAAGAAAAATTTATTATTATGGTTCGTCATAATTTAGGATGGATGTATTCTACGCAAAATTTATCTGCATTGGCAATTCGTTATCTTACTGAAGTAGTAGAAAAATCTCCCCAACATTATAAAGCTCTTTATGTAAAAGCAAAAGAGCATTACAAGTTAAAAGAGCATGAGAGTGCAAGTAAGCTTATAGAAAAAGGATTGAAGATTTGTAGCGATTCGAAAATTGAAGGGTATCAACACCATTATGAAATTTTAAATGCATTAAATCAAGGTGTAAAAGCGGAAGAATTAGAGGTCATTATTCTTAGAGGAATTTCGTATTTTGAAAGAGAAGAGTTATATGATTATACTCAGGAGTACCAGGAAAAATTAGCAGTGAAATTTTATGAAGAAAATATTTGGGAAGAGGCAAGTAAGTATTTTTATCTTAGTAAAAAGGCAAGAGAAAAACTTTTTGATAAGGGGGCTTTAAAATGAAAAGAATGGTAATTAAATTGTTAGGGATTGTAACAGTATTTACACTGACTTTAGGCGTATATAGTTCGACAGATCATCAAAAAAATCCGACAATAATGAAAGCTGAACATGGGGATTATGGTGGCTAAAAGGAAAAAAAGGGACCTCACAACGAGGTCCCTTTTCTTTTTAGCCATAAAAAGAATTGACTTACTTTTAATATGTAACTATAATGGTTACAAAACAACTATCAGTAATGGGAATAAGTTATATTTTTTTAGTTTAATTGTAACTGTTGTAGTTACAATTAAAAAGGAAACATAAAATAACCAAAAAATGTAAAAACTTCAAATAGCAACAAGAGAAAGGAGACGGGAAATTTGAAACGGTTTAAGTTTTATATGATTAGCGGTATTGTGCTCGTTTTGTTAATAGTATGTAACTTCGTTGATAAGCCGATCGCGAAGGTTGAAGAAGTGAAAGATACTGTTATGATGAAGCTGAATACGAAAGAGAGTATGGCACAGATTGATGGGCAGACGATTTACTTTAAGCAAATTGGTGTGGGGAAGCCGCCTTTACTTATGCTTCACGGGTTTGGTGGTTCTTCTGATGGGTTTAGTGATATTTATCCGGAACTTGTGAAGGATCATACGATTATTGCGGTTGATATTTTAGGTTTTGGGCGTTCTTCTAAGCCAGTTGATTTTGAGTATTCGTTTCCTGCGCAAGTGAATTTATATTATAAGTTAATGAAGAAGCTTGGATACGATCAATTTGCAGTGCTTGGTCATTCGATGGGGGGAGAGATGTCCCTGAATTTAGCGTATTTATATCCGGACGCAGTGACACATCTCATTTTAGCGGATTCTACAGGAATTGAGTCTTTCCAGCAAAAAGAAAGTTATGAATTCCCGCCGCTATCAACAGATCTTCAAACTGTAACAGAGATTACGGATTATAATAAAAATGAAGTGAAAAATAGTCGCGATGATAAAAAGCATTATGATCAGCTTACGAAAATGAGAGAGCGCCGCATTGCGATGGAAGCAGATAAGATTAAGGTACCGACTTTAATTATTTGGGGCAGGAACGATAAGAGTGTTTCTTGGAAAAATGGTGAATTGTATCATCAGTTATTTGCAAATAGTACGTTCCATATTATTGAAAAAGGATACCACGCGCCGTTCCGTCAGGAGCCAATCGAGTTTATGGAATATGTACAAGCGTTCTTTGCGAAGAATCCACAATAAAATTTTAAGCATAAATTCACTCCTTTCCTCATACAGTGAAACTAATAAGGCTTGTCTAAGGAAAGGAATGAAGTGATTTGGAAACTTTACCATGGTGGGTTTATCTTGTGATTGTTGGGATTGTATTGAGTGGCTACATGGTTTTATATACTTCAAAAAAAGAGCAAGAAATGGATAATGAGTTTATTGAAAAAGAAGGCGAAGTATATATGAAACGTCTAGAAGAAGAACGCGAGAAACGTAATCAAGATAGTGATAAGGATTCGGTTTTATTATAATTACAGGAGAGTGGATAACATATTGTTATCCACTTTTTTTATTTCTCGAAATATATCAACGATTCTGCATGGAATATCGATTTACCGACAAAAGCCCCTTTTTCACGATTCAAATTAGTAACCATTCAAAGCCCAATTCATACACTAAGATGGAGGCTTTTTACTTAATAATCGGACGGAAAAGGAGCGTTATGATGAAAAAACGTACTGTTAATGAAGCGGGAGGGAATGTGCCACAACCAATCCGCAGCGATGGAGCAGGTGCGATTGATTCAGGGCCGCGTAATATTATGCGAGATATTCAAAATCCGAATATGCTCGTTCCGCCTATAACTGATGCGGGATTAGTTCCTAACTTGAAATTTTCATTCTCAGATACTTCTATGATTTTGAAACAAGGCGGATGGTCTCGGGAGATTACGGTTAGGGAACTGCCGGTTTCGACTACGATTGCTGGGGTAAATATGAGTTTAACGGCCGGGGGAGTGCGTGAACTTCATTGGCATAAAGAAGCAGAGTGGGCGTATATGCTTTTAGGACGGGCACGAATAACTGCTGTTGATCAAGATGGACGGAATTTTACTGCTGATGTTGGTCCGGGTGATCTTTGGTATTTTCCTCCTGGTATTCCGCATTCCATTCAAGGATTGGAGCATTGTGAATTTCTACTCGTTTTCGATGATGGACATTTCTCTGATCTTTCTACTTTAGCTATTTCCGACTGGTTTGCGCATACACCAAAAGAAGTGTTGTCGGCTAACTTCGGAGTGCCTGAGAGTGCTTTTAACTCTATTCCTTCAGATCAAGTTTATATTTATCAAGGAGAGGTACCTGGTTCGCTTGAAAGTCAGGAAGTTCAGTCACCAAAAGGAGAAGTTCCTTTAACATTTAAACACGAACTGTTAAAACAAAAGCCGATTAAGACTCCTGGTGGTAGCGTCCGAATTGTAGACTCTACGAATTTTCCGATTTCAAAAACAATCGCAGCAGCGCTCGTTGAGATTGAGCCTGGTGGAATGAGAGAACTTCATTGGCATCCGAACAATGATGAGTGGCAATATTATTTGACAGGGCAAGGGAGAATGACTGTGTTTCTTGGAAATGGTGCAGCTCGTACATTTGATTATAGAGCTGGTGATGTCGGATATGTACCGTTTGCGACGGGACACTATATTCAAAACACAGGTGACGAAACATTATGGTTTTTAGAGATGTTCAGAAGCAATCGTTTTGAAGATGTATCGTTAAATCAATGGATGGCACTGACTCCTAAAGAAATAGTGGAAAGTAATGTACATGTTGGCCCGCAATTGATGGATTCTTTACGTAAGCAAAAGTGGCCTGTTGTGAAATATCCGGGGTTTTCATATAATCCGAAAACAAATGGATAAAAATGGAGATGCGCGCTATTCTTTCTATAGAAGTATAGGAAGGGATGGCGTTTTTGTTTGTATGAGTAAATTGAAAGAAATTCCCTACACTAGCTGTTCTTTTCGTACAAATTGTGTACTATAAAGAATAGATAGGAAGGGGACATTTAGAATGGAATTTCATGAACAAAAGATTTTGCCGGCAGTGAGGCAAATTAAAGATTTGGAAAAGCTATTACATAGTTCGTACGAATATATCGTTATTTTAGATATTCATGTCGGTCAATTGAAGAGTGTTGTATCACTTGCGAAGCAATATTGTAAAAAGGTGTTTTTACATGTGGATTTAATTCATGGCTTGCAGAGTGATGGACATGCGACGGAGTATTTATGTCAGGAGTTTAGACCGTACGGGTTACTTTCGACAAAGGCGAGCGTGATTATGAAGGCGAAGCAAAAAGGTGTTGTGGCGATACAACGTATCTTTTTAATTGATTCGAGTGCGATGGAGAAGAGTTGCAATCTTTTAGATAAGACGAAGCCAGATTATATCGAGGTGCTTCCTGGAGCGTTAACGGATGTGATCGCTGAAGTGAAAGAGCGTACTGGGGTACCGATTTTAGCGGGTGGTTTCATTCGCACTGTCGATGATGTGGAGAGAGCTTTAAATGCTGGTGCGACAGCAATTACGACATCAAAACGCGAACTATGGAAACATTACCAAAAAAAGTGACGAAAATGTGAATATTTTCGTTGACAACGCTTTCATTTACGGTTAACATTATAGACAAGTTAATAAACGTGACGGAGAAAAGAAGAGATCCACATTTCATTGTTTCTATATACTTTTATATAGAAGCGTGCAAGCTGTGGGTCTTTTTCTTTTGAAAAAAACGAATGGCCATTCATTTTACCTCTATCACATTTAAAAGCGTTTAAATTGATTGTGGAGGGATACTATGTCAGCATTTTTAGGAGAGTTAATAGGGACAGCGTTGTTAATCGTACTTGGTGGCGGCGTTTGTGCTGGTGTAAGTTTAAAGAAGTCGTTTGCGAAAGATTCTGGTTGGATTGTTATTACAATGGGCTGGGGCTTAGCGGTAGCGGTTGCAGCGTATGCGGTTGGATCAATTAGTGGGGCACATTTGAATCCAGCTTTAACGATAGGATTAGCGTTTAAGGGAGCGTTCCCATGGAGCGATGTACCAGGTTATATTGCAGCACAAATGATTGGAGCAATTATCGGGGCAGTTATCGTATATTTACATTACTTACCACACTGGAAAGAAACAGAAGATCCAGGAACAAAGTTAGGCGTATTTGCAACAGGTCCAGCAATTCCAAACACATTTGCAAACCTTTTAAGTGAAATGATTGGAACATTCGTTTTAGTATTTGGTATATTAGCAATTGGAGCAAATAAATTTGCAGATGGATTAAATCCATTTATCGTAGGTTTCTTAATTGTAAGTATTGGTTTATCATTAGGTGGAACAACAGGATACGCAATCAACCCGGCTCGTGATTTAGGTCCGCGTATTGCACACTTCTTCCTTCCGATTGCAGGAAAGGGCGGTTCAAACTGGAAGTATGCATGGATTCCAGTAGTTGGTCCAATTTTAGGTGGATCACTTGCAGGTTTATTCCATCAAGTTGTATTTGAAGGAAAACAAAATGCAGCACTTATTTATGTGATTATTGCAACTGTGATTATACTAGCAATCTCTTATATGACAAGTAAAAAAAGTGGAAGCAATACAAATAGTAGAAAAGTAGCATAAGGGGGAAACCGATATGAAAAAATATATTCTTTCATTAGACCAAGGAACAACAAGTTCACGCGCAATTCTTTTCAATAAAAAAGGTGAAATTGTTCATTCAGCTCAAAAAGAGTTTACACAACATTTTCCAAAGCCAGGTTGGGTAGAACATAACGCACAAGAAATTTGGGGATCTATTTTAGCAGTTATTGCAACTTGCTTAAGCGAAGCAGATGTAAAACCAGAACAAATTGCTGGTATCGGTATTACGAACCAACGTGAAACAGCGGTTGTATGGGATAAAACGACTGGTAAACCAATTTATAACGCAATCGTATGGCAATCTCGCCAAACAGCTGAAATTTGTGATGAGTTAAAAGAAAAAGGTTATAGCGAGATGGTTCGCGAAAAAACAGGTCTTTTAATTGACGCATACTTCTCTGGTACGAAAGTAAAATGGATTTTAGATAACGTTGAAGGTGCAAGAGAAAAAGCAGAAAACGGCGAGCTATTATTCGGAACGATTGATACGTGGCTTGTATGGAAATTATCTGGTGGTAAAGCACACGTAACAGATTACTCAAACGCATCACGTACATTAATGTTTAACATTCATGACTTACAGTGGGATGATGAGCTTCTAGACATGTTAACAGTACCAAAGAGCATGCTTCCAGAAGTACGTCCATCATCTGAAATTTATGGAGAAACAATTGATTATCACTTCTTCAGCCAAAATGTACCGATTGCAGGTGTAGCTGGTGACCAACAAGCAGCATTATTTGGACAAGCTTGTTTCGGTGAAGGTATGGCGAAAAATACATACGGAACTGGTTGCTTCATGTTAATGAACACAGGTGAAAAAGCAGTAGCTTCTGAGCATGGTCTATTAACAACAATTGCATGGGGAATAGATGGTAAAGTAAACTACGCATTAGAAGGAAGTATTTTCGTAGCAGGTTCTGCAATTCAGTGGTTACGTGACGGAATGCGTATGTTTAAAGATGCAAGTGAGAGTGAAGTGTACGCTAGTCGCGTTGAATCAACTGAAGGTGTATACGTTGTACCAGCATTCGTAGGATTAGGTACACCGTATTGGGATAGTGAAGTACGCGGCGCTATGTTTGGTGTAACGCGCGGTACGACGAAAGAGCACTTCATTCGTGCAACGTTAGAATCTTTAGCGTACCAAACGAAAGATGTATTATGCGCAATGGAAGCTGATTCAGGTATTGAACTGAACACATTACGCGTTGATGGCGGTGCAGTTAAGAATAACTTCTTAATGAAATTCCAAAGTGATATTTTAGATGTTCCTGTAGAGCGTCCAGTAATCAATGAAACGACAGCTTTAGGTGCAGCATACTTAGCTGGTCTTGCGGTTGGATATTGGAAAAACCAAGATGAAATTAAAGAACAGTGGCATATGGACAAACGCTTTGAACCAACGATGGAAGCGGAAACAAGCGAAGAGCTATATGCTGGATGGAAAAAAGCAATTGAAGCAACAAAAGCTTTCAAATAATCATAAACAGTGTTATAATGGTGACAAGTTAATAATTCGGTAGGAGATTTGGAGAGACCACAACGCGCTATAGAGGCGAAATCTATAGCGGAGTTTGTGGTCTCTTTTTTCGTTATCAAAGGGAGGAATTACCATGAAATTTTCAAGTAAACAACGTAAAGACGTATTAAATGGAGTAAATAAACAAGAATTAGATGTGATCGTAATTGGTGGAGGTATTACTGGTTCTGGTATTGCATTAGATGGAGCAACACGCGGGTTATCAACAATTGTGTTTGAAATGCAGGACTTTGCAGCAGGTACATCAAGTCGTTCAACGAAACTTGTACACGGTGGTCTACGTTATTTAAAACAACTTGAAGTGAAAATGGTAGCAGAGGTGGGGAAAGAGCGTGCGATCGTATATGAGAACGGTCCCCATGTAACAACACCAGAGTGGATGTTACTTCCATTCCATACAGGCGGTACGTTCGGAGCATTTAGTACATCAATTGGTCTTCGTGTATACGATTTCTTAGCAGGTGTAAAACGAAGCGAGCGCAGAAAAATGTTTAACCGTGAAGAAACACTGAACAAAGAGCCTCTTGTAAAACAAGAAGGATTAAAAGGCGGCGGTTACTACGTAGAATATCGTACAGATGATGCGCGTCTTACAATTGAAGTAATGAAAGAAGCAATTGAGCATGGTGCAAAAGCTGTTAACTACGCAAAAGTAGACGGTTTCTTATATAAAGATGGAAAAGTATGCGGTGTACGTGTAATCGATTTACTAGACGGAGAAGTATATGAAGTTTACGGTAAGAAAATTGTAAACGCAGCTGGTCCTTGGGTAGATACACTTCGTGAAAAAGATAACTCGAAAAAAGGAAAAGTACTGCAATTATCAAAAGGTGTTCACTTAGTAATTGATCAAAAACGCTTCCCATTAGGTCAAGCGATTTACTTCGATACACCTGATAAACGTATGGTGTTCGCGATTCCTCGCGGCGGAAAAACATACGTAGGTACAACAGATACGTTCTATGATAAAGACGCAGCTGTACCACAAATGACAACAGAAGATCGCACATATATCATTAATGCGATTAACTACATGTTCCCAAGCGTAAAAATTACGGAAAAAGACATTGAATCAAGTTGGGCTGGTGTACGTCCATTAATTTATGAAGAAGGTAAGAGTGCATCTGAAATTTCTCGTAAAGATGAAATTTGGACTTCTGAATCTGGTTTAATTACAATCGCAGGTGGTAAATTAACAGGATACCGCAAAATGGCTGAAATGGTAGTAGACTACGTAACGAATCTACTACAAAAAGAAGGTCATAGTGCATATCCGAAGAGCACAACGAAACATATGCCAATCTCTGGTGGACATGTAAGTGGTTCACACGGATTCCCGGCATTCGTTGCGAAAAAAGCAGGCGAAGGTACGAAATACGGTTTAACAACAGCGCAAGCGGAAGAATTCGCGAAATTCTACGGCTCTAACGTTGATGTACTGTTTGACTTAGCGAAAAAACATAAAGACGAAGCGAAAGAATATAACATGCCGTTAGATGTTCTAATCCCGCTTGTATACGCAATGGATTACGAAATGACAGCAAAACCAGTTGACTTCTTCGTACGCCGCAGAGGCGCTGTATTCTTCAATATCCACTGGGTATATGAGTGGAAAGAAGCAGTGATCAACTACATGGCTGCGAAACTTGGCTGGAGCAAAGAAGAGCAAATGAAATACACAGCTGAACTAGAAAAAGCATTAACAGACGCTGTAATTCCTGTAGATCAACAAGAACAAGCAGCTGCGTTAGCATAAAATAGAGAACCACCTAAAGGAGGAGCCTTTAGGTGGTTTTTTTGCTTTATTATGAATGCGCTAAAATATCGATTAAAGTGTTGTGATTTACTCTTCTTAAAGAGAAATAAGCTTGAAATAAAGGTATAACAAAACGGTATGGGCATTGCCAGCCGTATTTTTTATAGATTTATCCCGTCTTGTTTTATTTTTTTCTTATTATTGGAGGTGTAAATATAAAGAAAAGCAAGAAGCCCATATAAGATTCCTCCTAACAAGAAGAACGGTTCAACAATTACCAATAGTAAAGAAAGGGATTCTGATTCCAACAAGCTCTGAATGATTCCTACACACCCTCGTAAACCTAAAACCACACAAGCTCCCCATGCTGAAGTGAGCAACAACCAGGATGGAAACCTTCGTCCCCATGCTTGAACAAGGGCAAGTGCAGTAAATGCAGCAATTATACATAAGAAAATTGCAACTAGATTAATGATGAATAACACGTTTCCCATTGTCTTGCCTTCAAATCCTACAGTACCTCCTGCAGCCCAGTAAATGTGGATTAATCCGAATAGAGTCGACCAAACAAAAGCTGCATAACCAGTAAAAATCAACCACTTCTCGATTTTGTCCTGAGGATGACGATCATTATTGTTTTTGATTGTAATAACTCCTTTCAATATGAGGGATAATAGAAGTCTTTTTGAATTACGTATAGTTTTATATACTGTTTCATTTTATAATTTATTAGTATTAAATCTAATGAAAATTGCGCGAATATTACGATTATATTGCGCGCTCAGTTACTACATGTAATTACGAAAGGTTAAGGTTAAAAAACAGTACGGACATTACTAGCCGTATTTTTTTATGCATTTATAAAACTTTTCCATACAGCGCGTCGTCTAATATATGGGAAGGAGGAAATGATGTGGATGAATTAACGGTAGAAGCGTTTGAGATAGAAGATAAGGAGGACCTTATCGATGAAATAATGAACAAGTATGGACAAGAAGTTTTACAGCTTGTGTATTCATATGTGAATAATAAAGAGGTCGCTGAGGATTTAACCCAAGACATATTTGTGAAATGTTATAAGTCTCTTCATACATACAAAGGGAAGTCAAATATAAAAACATGGTTGTGGAGAATTGCCATTAACCATTGTAAGGACTATATAAAAAGTTGGTATAACAAAAAGGTAATCGTGACAGAGGATGAAGCTACGTATATTGGGAGTCAAAAAGAAAGTGTTGAACAAACTGTTATTCAAAATGCAGAGGACCGTAGGCTAGCTTCTGCAGTAATGAATTTACCGATAAAATATCGAGAAGTGATTTATTTATTTTATTATGAAGAATTATCAATTAAAGATATTGCTATGGTAATAGAAGTGAAGGAAAATACGATAAAAACGAGACTGAAAAGAGCTAAGGAGCTTTTGAAGAAAGGATTGGAGGAATAATCAAATGGAAGATCGATTAAAAGGCTTGCGAAAATCAATGGAGAATACAACTTTTAAACATTTGAGTTTTTCTGATCAGCATCGAAAGCAGGTACACGAAAAAATCAATCAATCAAACGAAAGTGAAGAAGATATCTCTTTAGCAGTTTTACAACTTCTCATGAATGAAAAAACAGGGTACGAACTGGCAGGGCTATTGCGGGGGAGAGGAATTCAAAAATTCGAAGGAAATGAAGGCTTTTTATATACCGTATTACATCGTCTAGAACAGAATCGTTTTATCCAATCGAGTTGGGATCATTCAGGAGCTAAATATTATCAATTAAATGATAAGGGCAGAAAGATGCTACGAAAGGCAGAGAAAAATTCTACGAAGGCACGGTTTATATTAAAGGGTTTAGTACAGGAGTGAGAAAAAATGAACAAAAAAGGGGATCGTTTTTTAAGCGAAGTTACCAATCATATTAAATCAAAAGAAGCGAAGAGCTTTGTGGCAACTGAACTAGATTTTCACTTGAAACAGGCGAAGAATACGTGGATAGAAAAAGGATTAAGTGAGGAGGTTGCTGAGGATAAAGCTGTTGAACAAATGGGAAGTCCAATTAAACTTGGTCAAGAACTTAATAAACTTCATAAGCCAAAGGTTGATTGGTTCCTAATTGTTTTATTAGTGACTGCTATGGGGCTCGGTTTTTTGCCAATAGTAGCTCTTGGGCATACGAATGATTTACTAATGAATAAAGTGATTTTTGTTATTCTCGGCATTGCAACAGCAATTGGGATGATGCTACTTGATTATCGGAAATTAGAGAGACTCGGGTGGTTGTTTTATACCATCGGAATACTTATCTTGTTAGCGATAAAATGGTTTCCGAATGCTTTTGTGAATGGGGAAGCGTTAATAAAAATTGGTCCCATCACAATTGACTGTTTAATGACGATACCATTCTTCTTTCTAGCTTGGGCTTCTTTATTCAATAACAGTAGCTTGAAGTTTGTGCATCATCTCATGTTGTACGTATTTTCTTTATATCTATTTTTAACTACATCAATTCTTGTACCAATTTTTATTTATATCACGATGGTATTCGTTATGCTTTGGTGGAGTAAGTTAGGAAGGAAAACGGCATGGCTCATTACAATTTTACCAATTTGTTTCTTTATTGTTAGGGATTTATTTTCCTGGTCTTCAGTAAAAGAATACCGGATGGCCAGAATTTTAGGGTTTATAAACCCAGAGCATGATGCAGATGGTCCAGGGTTTATGTATATACGTTTAAAAGAGATAATGTCGTCAGCGGGTTGGTTTGGTACATCTGGAAATGTAAAGTCTATCCCTGCTGCCCATACTGATTTTGTGTTTGCAAGTTTGACTTACTATTATGGGTATTTGCTTGCGCTAATTCTTGTTTTGATTCTTTCTCTTTTCGTAGCAAGATTAGTGGTCATATCTTATAAAATAAATGATCGGTATGGTAAATTACTTCTCGTTGGTGGAGTGACTCTTTTTGTAGTCCAGTTCATTTATAACATCGGAATGATCATAGGTTTATTACCGATCGCTTCTATATCTTTACCTTTTATTAGCTACGGATTGATACCAACTTTGTTTCACGCATTTATAATGGGGATTGTGTTAAGTGTGTATCGACGTAAAGATATGTCATTTAGAATGAAGAGAACACCTTGATGATTATCAAGGTGTTTTTGTTATATGTTGTATGTAAAAGAATTTACTATCATGATCAATTACAAATGTAAATATTTGATAGTATGTAGAGGGTTATGAAAAATAACCCTCTTTCTTGTGTTTAAATAAGTGAACTCGCTTCAATAGAAGTACATAATTCAGAACGAGAGATTGTTTCGGCTAATTGTTGTAAATATAAGTGTTCTTCCGCATCTTTTTCGGAAGTGTTAGGATCCAATGAATGAGAAGAAAGAAGTACATCAATTGTAAGTACATCTGAATCATGAGAAGAGATGTTATAACCCGCAAATACAGGTCGTTTTAAGTCTTTTACTTTTTGAATCATCTGATGGAATTTCATAACACTTATATTGATTTTGGCTAATGGAAAGCATTTTTCAGTAGGATTCAAGATGGGCTTTCTAATTTTATAATCGTATACGTAATAGTATTTCTCTTGCTGTTCAAGTGCTTGTAATTCTTTGGTTAATAAGTGGTATTTGTCTGTAAGTCCAGTTGTGAGTGCATCGTTTTCTTCTCCAACTAATAAGGTGAAAGGTCTTGGTGATGGGATTGGAATGGTACGGACGTTTAGGTCGGTAAAAGTGGGATTAGATTGTAAAATGGTATGTAATTTTTCGGTAGGAAACTTACCGTCATAAATAGCAATAAAATAATGATTCATCTTTTCACTCCTTAATTTTTTCTAAAATGATATATTCTATTTTTAAGGTGTAAATCCTGCATAAAAAAGAAACACCTTGATTCATATCAAGGTGTAATAAGTTCAAAGCTCTCCAAATCAGCCCCCATCACAAAAGGACTAATTTCACCAACGCTATACATATGCAATTCATGCATCGCGCGCGTACAAGCAGTGTAGAACAATCTACGAAGGCTTTCATCACTGTATACTTCATTATTTGCGTTGTAAATGATGACAGCGTCAAATTCAATACCTTTTGCTAAGTAAGCAGGGATAACGACAATACCTTGCTCATACTCGGCTGAGTTACTTTTCACAAGTTTAATATTCTCGATATGACTGAGTGCCTCGTAGGCAGCGGCGCTTTCAGCTGCGGATTTACATATAATTGCGATCGTATTGTGCTGTTGTTGTTGTAATTCAGCGACTTTGGAAGTAATACGGTCGTGCAGTTCGCTGTAATCAGCAACTCTAGTCAATGTAGGTTTTTCGCCGTCACGTTCAAATGCGTTAATTTTCTTTCCTTCTGGAACGAGATCTCGTGTAAATTCAATAATTGGTTTTGTTGAGCGATAGCTACGAGTTAAGTTAATGCCGTTTGTTTCATCTGGCCCATATAAATTCGTAAGTGTATGGAAATCAACTGTTTCACTCGCATGAGCAAATATCGCTTGGTTAAAGTCCCCAAGTACAGTCATTTTTGCTGCAGGGAAGAGACGTTTTAAAAACTCGAACTGAAACGGGGAATAATCTTGCGCTTCGTCTACGAGTACGTGTTTAATTGATCTATTTGTTTGGAATCCTTCAATTAATTCTTTTAAAAGTAAAAATGGAGTCGCGTCCTCGTAATATAGCTTTCCTTCGTCTAGCATGTTCACTGTTAATGAGCAAATGTCGTCCCATTCTTTAGGTTTTTCTCCAGTAACCCATGATGCATCTGTGAAAAGTTGTTTATATATTCCTGTAAAATTGATAAAGCGTAGCGTTTGAACGCCTTTACGCAACGGTTTTAATTTTTTGCGGACAATCATACGTCCGAGTACTTTCGTTTCCTTCTCATAATCATTAAAGGAGTTGTCGTCAAACTCTCCTTTTTTCTGTAGGTATTTATAAGCTTTTTGATATTCATCTTTACTAAGTAATTCAATTTCTTCTTCTACCCAAGGTTTCTTTAGTTCTGCTTTTTCGATTTCATCTATTTGTTTATTTAGCCACTCCGTTAACTTTTCAATTCTATTATGGAAGCGGAGGGAGGTATCGGTATTATAAAATTGTTCTGCAATTTGTTTAGCAGAGACAATTGTTTTTCCTCTAAATTTCATTCCTTTAAACAACATACCGGACGTTTCGAGGGATTTTCTGTACATTTGAATTATCTCGAAAAATTGAGTTGATGCTTTAAATCGAATGCTAGCATTTCTAGTTTTATAAGAAGCGCTATTCGTTTCAGTTAGCATATATTCTAATTGCTCATAAGGATCTTCAACGTCAAATGACTTACTTAGTCTGTGGTTTAAATATTCCTGGAATGTAACTTGCTGCATATTTTCTTCACCGAGTTCTGGCAATACGTTAGAGACGTAGCTGTTGAACATGGAGTTAGGGGAGAAGAGAATAATTTGATCCGCTTTTAACCATTCGCGATATTTATATAATAAGTAGGCGATTCGTTGCAGGGCAGCTGATGTTTTACCACTACCGGCAGCTCCTTGAACGATAAGTAGTCGCCCTTCATCGTGTCGGATAATTTCATTTTGCTCGCGCTGGATAGTAGCAACTATACTTTGCATATGTTTGTTTGTACCTTTTCCGAGCGCTTGTTGTAAAATTTCGTCGCCAATTGTCAGGCTCGTATCGAACATGGAATCAATCTCGCCATTTTGAATAATATATTGTAACTTTTTCTCCACATTACCGTGGATGACGCCCCCTGGTGTACTGTACTCAGCCGGTCCTGGTGGATAATCGTAGTAAACACTTGAAATGGGCGCACGCCAATCGTATATAAGAAAGTTTTCTCCACTTGCATCGGTAAGTGTAGCAACTCCGATATAAATTTGTTCTGCACTAGATTCTCCTTCTTCTTTGAAATCGATTCGCCCGAAGTAAGGTGCTTTATGCATACGTCGTAGTGCAGCAAGTCGATTAAAGGTGTGCTTATGGGTGATTTGCGTTACAGCTAGTGACTGAGCTTGTTGTCTTAAGTTGATAACTGTTTCAAGATAATCGTCAAAAGTATCAGTATTAACTTTCACATCATCCCAGAAGTGTTTACGGATGTTGATTACTTCCGCCCGGCGTCTACCAGTTTCGTTTTCTAGCTTATCAATTTGCTCCGTAATCGTTTCTATTACGGTATCTAATCGTTTTTGCTCTAAATCAAGTTTTTTGTTCATACGTAAGCACTCCTTTAAAAGTGAAAAATAGAGGTTGACTGAAGATGTTTTTTGGTGTACAATTAAGATACGGATAAATACATTCTTTTATTTTTAATGAATGCGTTTCTGTACTAATTTAACATAGTTTTTGAATTTAATCAATGATAATGAGATAAACCTTGGTTCCGTATGTGATGGAACTGAGGTTTTTTGTTTTTCCATTTTAAAAGAGGAGAGGGTGTTCGTGTACGATTTTGCCTTACCAAACGTAAACAAACAAAAAAGCTCGGGCTTAGCCCGAACTTTTTATTATTTCTTTTCGTCTTTTTTAGTGTCAGTTTTCTTCTCTTCGAAAAGATCTTTGAAATCTTTATCGTCAACTTTTACGTCAGCTTTTTTGATTTCTTTCATTATAAGGTCGTTCATGAATGCGCCATCTTGCTTTTTCTTCTCAACTAATTCTTTTTTGATGTCAGCTTTAGATTGTTCGAATGATTTTTCTGGTTCTTTAATGTCTGTTACTTTAATGATGTGGTAACCGAATTGTGATTTTACAGGTTCGCTTACTTCATCTTTTTTCAGTTTGTAAGCAGCATCTTCGAATTCTTTAACCATTTTACCAGGTCCGAAGAATCCTAAGTCTCCGCCTTTTTCTTTTGAACCAGTATCTTCAGAGTATTGTTTCGCTAACTCTTCGAAAGATTTACCTTGTCCAAGTTCTTCTTTCACCTTTTTCGCAGTAGCTTCATCTTTTACAAGAATGTGGCTTGCTTTAATTTCAGGTTTGTAGTTGTCTTTTAGTTCTTTATCAGTGATTGTTTTCTCGATAGCTTTTTCTTGAGCTAGAGTGGCACGGATAGTGTTTTTAAATGTTTCTTCTTTCATGCCTTGTTGTTTTAATAGTGTATCGAATTGATCACCAATTTGTTTTTTCGCTTCATCGAACTTTTTATCTACTTCTTTCTCATCTACTTTGTAGTTTTTGATAAGTACTTTTTCTATAACCATATTTTGTAAGACTTGGCTACCAGCTTTTTGCTTCATTTCATTGTAGAAATCGTCTTTCGTAATGTCACCAGCTTTAGATGTAACGATTTTGTCTGATGATGATGTTCCACATGCTGATAATGCAATTACACTTGTTGCGGCTAAGGCAAGCATAGCTTTCTTCATTCAATAAACACTCCTACTATTATGTATTTTTAATTTATCCTACACCGATGAACTTTTGTTCATAAGAGCCCGATTAAGCCTCACTGATACTTTTGCTTTTTATATTGGTAAAGCGCGCTTAACAGGGCTTACCGAGGCTGAGGATAAAGTTTTGATGGATGTTATTTGTTCTATAGTATAAGCAATATGTACAAAATTTAATATATCATATTTCGACTCGTTTTCCTATTGATAAAGTGAAACTTTAATCCTTTGGGTGAAGTGTCCCAAAGGATTATTAGTTGAACGAATCGGGCAATTACGGGCAGTTTCATTAGGTTTTGCTTCATTTTGCCTATTTCCCGTTAATGCGGGATAAAGAAATTTTAACCAGTTCGTGTCAGATTTTGAAAGTGTACCACATTGGGCGCATGTCGCATATACAGAAAAGAGGAGGGGGTCGGGATGAATTCTCAACTTATTTTATTACTTGTACTGTTTATTTTATTGGTTATAGTAGGTATAATTTGCTTATAGAGGAAAAAAGTGAGGAAGGGGCTTTCCTTCCTCACTTTCCATGAAATATAATTTCTATATAACTAGAAATTAATAAAATTGTTATACATACATTAATAACCCGAAAGACACCGGGCTGGCGGCTCGCAGATATTTGTTTTCGTTCACACAGTGTATGTGTCATGAAATTCGTGTAAAATATAACAAGAAGTGCGAATGCGACAAAAACAACTGTTATAAGAGTCATGAGGCGAGACCTCCTTTTGGCTAAAATACATATACTTTATATATTGTATCATACGATATTTTGTTCGTGTTATAAAATTCAGAAATAGAAGACTTTGTGTTAGAAAGTGAGGGAGAAAATGGACGTTGTAAGAAGATTAGAACAAGCTGAATATTACGTAGACCTATTATTTAAAATGATTGATGAAGAAAAGTGTCCATTTTATTCTTTGATCATAAAGAAAAAAGCTCGTAAAAAAGATATTGAACGTATACTAAAACTTTGTGAAGAGTTGAACAATCGGTATGTAGCGGAGAAAGCAGAAGGCCTTTTATTGTTCGATGCGCTGTTAGATCAATTTGAAAAAGCGCTTCCACATCAGCTCGAAGTACACGAAACTGCGGAAGCGCTAGCAAAACAGGGCTTATTTAAGCCGCTTATGAATGAATTCTTAAGCATGATTGCGAAAAAATAAATAGATTATTTCTTGACTAACTTCTGATCGGATTCCGTAAAGTTCTCCTCAATATTTTCTAATGATTTCTCAAAAATATCGATGAAGTCTTGTCCGTAAATATTACGCAAGATTGCAATCAGTTCGATGTTTTCTGGGAACTTCCCGTAAAAATTACGAAGTGCAAGAGCCCCATTAAACACAGAATTATTTTCAGGATCATACTCCTCCATTAAGCGAAGTAGTAATTCTTCCCCTTCATCTGTAATTTCAATGTACGTATTTCGTTTATCATCTTCTTTTTTCGAGAATACAAGATAGCCGCGTTCTTCTAGCTTTTTAGAGAAGTTAAACGCCGTTGATACGTGCATAACTCCAAATTTAGCAATCTCAGAAATAGAAGCCCCTTTTAAATGATAAGCGATTGATAAAATATGATGCTCATTAATGTTTAAATCATAAGGTTTAATCCACTGTTGCCAATCCTTCTCTACACATTTCCATAACGCTTTCGATAATTGAGCAATGCGTTGGCTAAAAATCATCGCTTCTTTTACCGAGTAATCTTTTTCTCCACTTTTCATTTACTCACCCACTTTAACATTCTTTTTCATTACTATCTATTATGCCAGTAAAATAAAAATTAATAAAGTCTTTTTGTGAGAATTGTGAAAATTTTTCGGAAAAATGACATTCTATACAAATCATGCATAACTATGGAAGCGGTTTATGAGTCGTGAATACATGTGTTGTCCTTACATGTTAATTGATAACATATATTGTAAATGCATAAAAACACGGCATATCTATGTGATATGCCGTGTTAAGGTCAATTTATATAAAAAATATTTGTTATATGCAAAAAACTAAGCAGGAATCTGTTTACGCTTTTTCTGGGACAGCTTCTTGTAGTTTCTCAATTGACTTTTGAATGTCCAAAATTTCTTTCTCAATATGGCGCTTGTTTTGAGAAATATCTTGCTTCCAGTTAGAAAGCGTGTCTTGCATATCATCTTTTAATTCTTGAAACACTTCTTTACCTTCTGAAGCTGTTTCAACGATTTGACGCTTTAATAATTTTGTATCAGCTGTAATATCAGCTAAAGTCTTTTTAATATCATTTCCTTTTTCTTTCAGCTTACCGCGCATATCTTTACCAGAAGAAGGAGTTGAGAAAAGAACGGCTAGTCCAGCAACTGCTCCGCCGCAAATGACACCTGTAATAAAGGATTTAGCTTTTGACATAAAAGGAGACCTCCTTATTTTTTGTTCGTATTCATGATGTAAAAAAGTATGCATATCTTTCTTATATGAGCTATGCACAAACAATCATCCCCGAGCATTTTAAGTGAAGAAACAAGCCATGCAATACTTGATGACTTCGGGGAAGCGGCTTGTTATGTATTACGTCTTCTTATAGTGTCACTATTTCACACTATTTGCAATTGTACTTGCGATGTTTTGTAAACTTTCCATTGTGTATTCATTTTGGTGTGATTTCCAAACAGCACCGAAACCATCGTTTTCACCGTAGCGTGGAATTAAATGAAGGTGGAAGTGGAACACAGTTTGTCCAGCTTTTTCGCCGTTATTGTTAAGTAGGTTAAAGCCAACTGGATTAAACTCTGCTTTGATTGCATTTGCGATTTTTGGAACGACAGCAAAAATGTGAGATGCAATTTCTGGCGTTAACGCAAAAATGTCTTGCTTATGAACTTTCGGAATAACAAGAGTATGTCCTTTTGTTACTTGACTAATATCTAAAAATGCAAGTACATGTTCATCTTCGTATACTTTTGAGCAAGGGATTTGCCCATCAATGATTTTACAAAAAATACAATTATCCGCTGTGTGATTCATCGATCTCATCCTTTCAAATATCCTTAGCCGTATTTTACCATAATTACATACGAGAACAAACACGAAAAACAGGAAGCTGACTCAGCTTCCTGTTTTCTGAAGAGGGATTGAAAAAGCATTATCGTAATTTACGGTTCGCAGACACCTCATTTATTTAAGAAATGCATGGCAAATCGGCTAAAGTTTCTGCCGTAGACACCCCATTTTCAAGTGAAATGAATTGCAATCTTTTATAAAATGAACTTGTTTATTTTTTAAAACAGTATATGTTCTTTCGAAGACACCCCGTTTCTAAAATGAAACAAACAATCTGGTTATGTGTAAATTTCATTGTCCAACTTGGACACCCCATTTCATGATGACTTCACTATGTTGTTATACTCATCAATTGGTGGTTGCTTTTTCAATGTGTTCCTTCTTCACTAATTATGATGTCCGCTTTCGTAAAATATATGTAAAGAAATTAAAATTTTTTTTTGAGGCCATCGAAACTATGTAGGACAGTGCAATTTTTGGTAAGATGAATATAGAATGAATACTAATGAAGAAAGTGGTGTCGTATGAGCGAGTTATTGCGTGTAGAAAATGTTACAGGAGGATATACGAAACGACCTGTACTAAAAGATGTTTCGTTCTCTGTTAATAAAGGCGAACTTGTCGGCTTAATCGGTTTAAATGGAGCTGGTAAAAGTACGACGATTAAACATATTATCGGTTTAATGGAACCGAAAAAAGGAACTGTCACAATTAATGGGAAAACAATTCGTGATGATATGACAGCGTACCGTTCTAGCTTTTCATTCATTCCAGAAACACCGGTATTATATGATGAGTTAACGTTAGAAGAACATTTGAAGTTAACAGCGATGGCGTACGGTGTCGATGAAAAACAATATGAAGAACGTGTAGGACAACTATTACAAGAGTTTCGCATGAAAAATCGTTTGAAATGGTTTCCGTCTCATTTCTCAAAAGGGATGAAACAAAAAGTAATGATTATGAGCGCATTTTTAGTTGAGCCATCTCTTTACATAGTAGACGAACCTTTCGTTGGACTGGATCCGTTAGCGATTCAATCTCTTCTTCAAATGATGGACCAAATGAAAAAAAGCGGCGCAGGCATTTTAATGAGTACACATATTTTAGCGACGGCAGAGCGTTATTGTGATTCGTTCATTATTTTACATCAAGGTGAAGTAAGAGCGCAGGGAACATTATCTGAACTGCAATCACAGTTTAATATGCCAGGTGCAACGTTAGATGATATTTACATTGCCTTAACAAAGGAAGAAGATTATGAATAGCACAGCATTATGGAAAGAGCGATTTCGTCACTTTCTAAAAGAAGTTCGTACATATAGTAAATACGTATTTAATGATCATTTGAAATTTATTTTTGTGTTTATCATCGGTGCGGGAGCGTATTATTACCAGCAATGGTTACAAACGTTAACACCTTCGTTTCCAACGGGGCTTGTTATGGCGGTTTTACTTGGTCTCGTATTAACAGCCGGATCGATACAAACGTTATTAAAAGAAGCAGATCTCGTTTATTTGCTGCCAGTTGAAGAGAAGCTAAAGCCTTACTTTACAAAGGCATTTCTCTTTACGTTTATGATTCAGTTATACATCATTGCCATCGTAGCAGCAGCGCTAGCCCCATTATATTTCCAACAAATGAAACAAACTGGGGCAGTTTACATATGGATTGTACTCGCGCTTGTCATTGTAAAAGCGTGGAATTTATTCGTAGCGTGGGAAAAGTCCTTTTTAACAGATCAAAATATACAAAGGGCTGATTGGTTCATTCGTTTTATTTTAAACGGCTTATTTGTATATTTCCTTGTAGAACGTACTTCATTTCTTTTTATTGGCGGAATCGTTCTGCTCATGGTGTTATACCTCGCTATCATGCATCAAATGGTGAAGGGAAAGCCGCTAAACTGGGAGTATTTAATTTCTGAAGAAGGTAAAAAAATGATGCTGCTGTACCGCATTGCGAATATGTTCGTTGATGTACCAGCATTAAAAGAGAGGGTATCACGTAGGAAATGGCTTGATTTCATTCTTTCGATGATTGGTGAAAAACGTACATACTTATATTTATATACGAGAACATTTTTAAGATCCGGTAACTATTTTGGATTATATGTGCGCTTGCTCGTTCTTGGAGGAGTCATTCTTTACTTCATCCCATTTTTATATGGACGATTTATCGTAAGCCTTGTTTTCTTATACTTAATCGGTTACCAGCTACTAACCTTATGGAAACATCATCGCATGAAGATTTGGCTTGATTTGTATCCAGTAGGGAGAGAAGAAAAGAAGAAAGACTTTCTTACTTTACTAAATGTGATTCTAATCATTGGTAGCATTCTATTTACAATTGTATTTGCACTTGCGACGAGAGACTTCATGATGACAGGTATTTTATTAGTCGTAAGCATAGTATTTAGTATCGGTTTCGTTAATCAATATGGTGCAAAGCGCATTGAGCGTTTAAATTGAAAGGAATGAACCTATGATTACATATGAAGAGAAGGTTATAAAAGAATTGGAGCAGTGGAAAGCTACATTCATGAAAGATTCTTCTATGATGACACGGTTCTCCAAAAAAGTGCAGTTGAAAGTACAACAGCTTATTCCGGCAAAAGTGCAAAAAGTATTAACGGAAACGATTCGGATGATGGTGCAAACAATTAGTGCTGGATCAAACTTTATAAAGCCGAAGCTAAAAGAGACGAACTGGTCGCTGCAAAGACGTGATGATGAAGTGCGTAAAAAGATGGACGAATATAAAAAAGTAGCAGCGGCAGAAGGAGCAGGGACGGGAGCTGGTGGTATTCTCCTCGGTTTAGCAGACTTTCCGCTTCTACTCAGTATTAAAATTAAATTTTTATTCGATGCAGCAACATTGTACGGATTTGATACGAGTAAACAAGAAGAGCGCCTCTTTATTCTTCACGTTTTCCAACTTGCTTTTTCAAGTGATGATTATCGAAAAGAAATATGGAAAGCAATTGAAACGTGGGACACAGAAAAAGAAAATCATATGGACTGGGAAAAGTTTCAAACAGAGTACCGAGACTATATCGATTTAGCGAAAATGCTTCAGCTCGTTCCAGTAATCGGTGCCCCGGTCGGTGCGTATGCAAATTATCAATTATTGCAAAGACTTGGGGAAGTAACGATGAATTGTTATCGTATGCGATTGCTTAATAAAAATTGATTTGCTTTACAAAAAAAGAAGGCATCCTAAATGTGTAATTTAGGATGCTTTTTTATTTATATTTATTCTTTCCTGACGGATGAAGAACGGAGCGGGCGCGGTTTAAGGGATTGGTATTTTTTCTTTTTGGAGCATCGCCCCATACCCATCAAGCTAAGCTTATATAAGTTTATTTCACACGAGATTTTTTCTTTTTTAAATATTTCTGGCGTACGGAAAGTATGCAAGTATTCATAACTTATGCAGAAACGGATATTTTCCCGTGGGGAATTTATCCGTTTTTGCTTTATAACATGAGAAAATAATGATTTTTCCATAGGGTAACAAAATGGAACAAAAATTGCATAGATAAGTTGCAAAGGTGAAGGGGGTTGAAAAGTGAAAGATGGCATTCAGTTAAAGCGTTCGTTGACTTTTTTTCAACTTGTATTGCTAGGTCTGGCATATATGGCACCATTAACGGTATTTACTACGTTTGGCGTAGTGGAATCTTTATCAAAAGGAGTGATACCAACAGCCTATATACTTGCACTATGTGCGATGTTATTTACAGCATATAGTTATGGACAAATGACAAAAGCGTATCCAATTTCGGGATCAGCTTATACGTATACACAAAAGTCAATAAGTCCAGGTTTAGGTTTCATGGTTGGTTGGGTAATTCTAATGGATTATTTGTTTATCCCCATGATTAACTTCCTCATTATTTCACTCTATTTATCGGAATATCTTCCTTCTATTCCTTCTAGTATATGGATTATTGCGATGATTATAATTGTGACAGTAATTAATGTTGTAGGGACAAAAGTAACAATTACAATGAATATGATTTTTTTAGGATTCCAATATATCGTATTGATGGTTTTTTGCGCTCTATGTATTCATTCACTTCTTAATGGAGCAGGAGAGGGAACATTATTTTCATTAAAACCGTTTATGAATCCAGATTCTTCAATAATTGCAGCATTTTCAGGGGCATCTGTACTTTGTTTATCCTTTTTAGGGTTTGATGCTTTAACAACTTTTGCAGAGGAAACCATTCAACCAAAAAGAACCATTCCAAAAGCAATTTTCTTTGTCATTTGCTTTTCTGGTATTTGCTATATTATCGTTTCATATCTAGCACATTTAATACATCCAGACTATTTGGCATATAAAAGTTTAGATACGGCAGCTGCTGAAATCGCTAGAATGATAGGAGGAAATTTATTTAATGCTTTGTTTCTTGCAGGAATGATTGTAACTTCATTCACATCCGCGTTAGCTTCTCATGCTAGTGTTTCGCGTATTTTATATGCAATGGGGAGGGATTCTGTACTACCAAAATCATTTTTCGCCTATATACATCCGCGTTTTCAAACGCCCATTAAAAATATTATTTTAGTGAGTATTTTTGCTTTGGTTTCACTATTTACTGACCTTGTTACAATTACATCTTTTATTAACTTCGGTGCATTAATTGCTTTTACATTTGTGAATATTTCCGTCATTGCACATTATTTTATTAAGGGGGGACAAAGGTCATTAAAATCTACGATTCTCTATTTGTTCATACCGCTAATTGGTGCATGTATAACAATTAAATTGTGGAGTGATTTGGACAAGATGTCTCTCATACTGGGAGGAATATGGACCATTATGGGTATTGTATATCTTCTATATATAACAAAATTATTCCGTGTTCAACCACCACAGATGAGTTTTGATGAATTGCCAAAAGAAGATGGACAAGAAGTATCTATTTAGGGGGAGAGTTATGAGAACAAAAGCGGATATGATTTTAAGTAGTCATGCTGTATTTACAGGTATAGGAGAAACACCTATCTCGGCATCAATTATTGTTAAGGATGATAAGATTGTTGCTCTTGTTCCGAAAGAAGAGATTCACGATTATGTAGATGCTGACACAATTGTACATGATTTTGGAAATCAGCTTATTATGCCTGGATTTCATGATTTTCATATTCATTTAATGTTAGGAAGTTTAGTAAATGAGGGAGTACAGTTAATTCATGCGCGTTCAGCCAGAGAAGTTGGAAGGCTTGTAAAGGAATTTGCTGAACGAAATAACGAGATAAATTGTGTGATTGGAAGCAGTTGGGAACAGAATTTGTGGGAAATCCATGAAGAGCCACATCGGATGATATTGGATGAGTATGTTGCAGATCGACCAGTGTTTTTATACCATGCTGAATTTCATAGTGTTTGGCTAAATAGTAAAGCACTCGAAATGGCAGGGATTAATAAAGAAACGAAGAGTCCACCATACGGAGAAATTGTCAGGGATCAAAATGGTGAGCCAACAGGAGTCTTAAAGGAAAATGCAGTGGGGTTAGCAACTAGCGTATTGCAGTTTAACTCTAAACGAAATAGGATATTGCTTCAAAAATTTTTAATAGAAGCTGCGAAATATGGAGTAACCTCTGTGCATGATTTATTGAGGATACCAGAAATGGGCGTGGAAGAAGCTGAGTTATATGATGAATTTGAAAAAGTAGGAAAGTTAACAACGAGAATTCATTTTGTTGCTCCGCTAAATGGAGATTTAAACTTAGCAAGATCCTTAAAGGAAAAATATAAATCTAGTATGGTTCAATTTTGCGGGTTTAAACAATTTATTGATGGAGTAACAACTAGTTATACGGCATATTTACTTGAACCATATAAGGAAGAAACGACAAGAGGACACACTACATATCCACCAGAAATCATAAAAAAATGGACAGTAGCGGCTGATAAGGAGGGCTTCCGCGTAAGATTTCATGCAATAGGAGATGGAGCTGTACGTTTAGCATTAGATGCTTTTGAAGAGGCTGAAATACAGAATGGAAAAAGGGATGCAAGGCACGCAATTGAGCATGTCGAAATGATTCATCCAAATGATATTGAGAGGTTTCAAAAATTAGGGGTGCTGGCGTCTATTCAGCCTGAACATATTAATCTTACAAGTCGAGAAGTATATAGAAGGTTAATTGGGTCAGAAAGAATGCAATACAATTACTTGATGAAAACATTAATGGATGCAGGAACAACGCTTGTATTTGGCAGCGATTATCCTGTTGTTACAATAAATCCGTTACCAGAAATTTACCGAGCTGTAACAAGGCTAGATGATGAAGGGGTGGAATGGAATTCGCAAGAGAAAATATCATTAGCAGAAGCGTTACGAGCATACACGTATACTCCTGCGTATGCCTCATTTCGCGAAAAGGAACTAGGCATAATAGAAGAAGGGAAGCTAGCTGACATAGTTGTGCTAGATCGGAATTTGTTTACTGTACCGGTGGAAGAAATTAAAGATGCTAAGGTTATTTTTACAGTGGTAAATGGAAGTATAGTTTTTCGGAATGAAAAAGAAAGCGTTCAGAATTAATGTGGGGGGGAAGAAGAGAATGAGTGAAGTGACAATTGGGCTAGTTCAATTAACGTGTAATGAGAATATCCAGAGAAATATAGAAAGAACAATAGCAAAGGTAAGAGAATCAGCAAAAAAGGGAGCCAAGATTATTTGTTTACAGGAGTTATATCATGCTGAATACTTTGCTCAAAACGTTTCAGTTCGTAATTATGAACTGGCAATTCCTTTTGAACATGAAGCATTACAAGCGATGCAAAGGTTAGCGGAAGAACTTCATGTTGTTTTAATTGTTCCTTTTTATGAATGGGTGGCACAAGGGATTTATTTTAACAGTGCAGCAGTGTTTGATGCTGACGGTAAATATTTAGGAACAACACGTAAAAATCATATTCCAGATGGACCGAGTTACCATGAAAAATATTATTTCACACCAGGAAATACAGGGTATCCAGTATATAGTACAAAGTATGGGAAAATAGGAATCGGGATCTGCTGGGATGAATGGTTCCCTGAAGTAGCACGAATTTTGACACTAAAAGGAGCAGAAATATTATTTTATCCTTCCGCAATTGGCTCTGAACCAGATTATCCAGAATTATCGACAAAACCAATTTGGACAAAAGCTATTTCAGCTCATAGTATTCATAACGGTGTATTTGTAGCAGCTGTAAATCGAGTCGGGAAAGAAAAGGACATGTGTTTCTATGGAGGAAGTTTTATCAGTAATCCAATGGGAGAAATTGTTTGTTCTTTAGGAGAAGAGGAGGGAATACTCATTCAAAAAATTGATACAAAGGAAATTAATGAAGCGCGTAATCTACTGCAATTTTTAAGAGATCGTCGTACGGACACATATTCGCTAATTTTAGAAAAAGAAGTTCTAAACGTATAAAAAAGACTCTCAAATGTGAGAGTCTTTTTTGTCATTTCTATTCATATTTTTTGATTTTTTACCAATAATATACATATAAGGTAGATTTGGTTATAAAGTTACTTGAGCTTACTTTACTGTATTTAGGGGTGCAAAATATGAAAGTATCAATATTTATCACTTGTGTTGCAGATGTTTTTTATCCAGAAGTAGGAAGAGATGTTGTGGAAATTCTTGAAGATTTAGGGTGTGAAGTTGATTTTCCTAAAAGTCAAACTTGTTGCGGACAACCTGCTTATAATAGCGGGTATGTGAAAGAAACAAAAACAGCTGCAAAACATATGATTGAAGCCTTTGCTAGTTCAGAATATGTTGTGGCACCATCGGGGTCTTGCGCTATGATGGTTCACGAGTTTTCTAGCTTATTTTCTGAAAGTGAAACGGAGTGGAAGAAAAAAGCTACTGAACTTGCCAATAAAACATATGAATTCACACAATTTCTTGTTGAAGTATTAGGGAAAGAAGACTTAGGTGCGAAGCTTCATAAAAAGGCAACAGTTCATACATCTTGTCATATGAGCCGATTAATGGAGATTAAGGAACCGCCGCAAAAATTATTAAAATGTGTAAAGGGACTGGAAGTTGTTTCGTTGCCGCATAATTATGATTGCTGTGGATTTGGGGGTACATTCTCAGTGAAAATGCCAGAAATCTCTGAGCAAATGGTTGATGAAAAAGTAAAGCATATTATGGAAACTGGTGCGGAAGTGTTAATTGGAATGGATTGTAGTTGCTTAATGAATATTAAAGGACGTTTAACACGTAATGGTTATCCAATTGATGTAAAACATATTGCTCAAGTATTAAATGAAGATCGAAAATAAGGGGGATATAGGATGGGAATGAAAATTGGGAATGATCCTTTTCATAAGCGTGCTAAAACAGGTATTGGGGATCAATTTATGCGACAGGCTGTTAGGAAAGCACAAGATGGTCTTAGAGGTAAGAAGTTAAAAGCTACTGAGAGTCTTGGGAATTGGGAAGAATGGCGGGCTTTAGGGGAAGAAATTCGAAAACATACATTAGAAAACCTTGATTATTATTTATATGAGCTGAGTGAAAATATTGAGAAAAACGGTGGTTTTGTTTATTTTGCAAAGACTGCAGAAGACGCAAGGGAATATGTAAAAGGGATTGTAAAAAAGAAAAATGCGAAAAAAATTGTGAAATCAAAATCGATGGTAACGGAAGAGATTAGTTTAAATGAAGCGATTGAAGAAGCTGGAGGGGAAGTGTTAGAAACAGATCTTGCTGAATTTATTCTACAAGTGAACGACCACGATCCTCCGTCACATATTGTTGTTCCGTGCCTTCACAAGGATAAAGAACACATTTGTGAAATATTTAAAACAAAGTTAGATTATACTGGAACATCTGACCCTACGGAAATGGCGAGATTTGTAAGAGCGTATTTACGTGATGATTTTTTTGCAGCGGATATAGGGGTGACTGGATGTAATTTTGCTGTTGCAGAGTCTGGGTCAATTTCAATCGTAGCAAACGAAGGAAATGCAAGACTTACTACGACACTTCCGAAAACCTTGATTACAGTTATGGGGATGGAACGTATCGTTCCGACATGGGAAGAGCTTGATGTTTTAGTAACACTTCTATGCCGTAGTTCTGTAGGACAAAAATTAACAAGTTATATTACAGGGTTAACTGAGCCTGGTGGGACAGATGGACCTGAGGAATTTCATTTAGTCATTGTTGATAATGGTCGTTCCGATATTGTAGGAACAGAATTCCAAAGTGTCCTTCAGTGTATTCGTTGCGCGGCATGTATTAATGTGTGTCCTGTATATCGACATATTGGTGGACATGCATATGGCTCTATTTATCCAGGACCAATTGGAGCTGTGTTGACACCGCTTTTAGGGGGATATGATGAATATAAGGATTTACCTTATGCATCTAGCCTTTGTGGTGCTTGTACAGAAGCATGTCCAGTGAAAATCCCGTTACACGACTTATTAATTAAACATCGCAGCCGCATTGTAGAAGAAAAACAATCACCTGTAGCTTGGAACGTGGCTATGAAAGGTTTTGAAAAAACGGTGAAGAGTCCTAGATTATTTTCTATTGCTGCGAAGAGCGCTCCGTATGCATTAAAACCTCTTGCAAAAGGGGATAAGATTGAGCGGGGAATTGGGCCGTTAAAAGCTTGGACGGATGCGAGAGATTTTCCAGTTCCGAAAAAACAACCGTTTCGAGAGTGGTTTGAAAAACACGAAAAGGAGAACGATGATGGCCATCCAAAATCGTGAGGAATTTTTACTACAATTATCAGAAAAGCTTGGTAGGAAACGTCCAGAAGCAGTGGAAAAACGGAACTGGTCTTTTTCCCCGCAGTGGCATGTTTTTGAAGGACTCACACAAGATGAACTTGTATTAAAGTTAATGGAGCAGTGCGAAGTGATTCATACAGAAGTGAAGCGAACAACAAAGGAAAATCTTGTTGAAACATTGCGATCTTTTATAAAAGAATGGAATATCAAAACTGTGATGTATTCGAATGACGAGCGCTTTAATGAGTATGGTCTTACTCCATTTTTCAAAAATGAAGGTACAACACATTTCCGTACATGGGGATTAAATCATAAAGAAGAGGACATCGAATTTGCGAAAGCTGCTGACCTTGGTATTACGTTCAGTGATATGGCTTTGGCAGAATCAGGAACCGTTGTGCTATTTAATGATGGGCTAAAAGGAAGACATGTTAGCCTTCTTCCGGAGTCATATATTGCAATTGTTCCTAAAAGTACAATTGTACCAAGATTAACCCAAGCTACCAAACTTATTCATAATCAAAATAAAGCGGGAGAAAAACTGCCGGCTTGTGTGAATTTCGTTTCTGGTCCGTCAAATAGCGCGGATATTGAAATGAACCTTGTCGTAGGTGTACATGGGCCAATCAGAACAGCATATATTATTGTGGATGATCAATAATAATTTCCGTTTGCGACAGAGCGCTGGCGCATACGAGTTGGAAATATAGATGAACCACACAACATTTATAAGAATGCTGAAAATAGAAAGCACTGGCTGTGAAATATAACTAGGGCTTTCTATTTTGTGTGCCTAGCTAAGTTGGAAACTGCTTACTGGTGAAAGTCCAGTCTAGGTAAGAGCTAAGTCGCCTAGTAACTGAATCCAATTATGATTAATACGATAAAGAGCACAACGAGTAATATAAATCCGCTCTTACCATCTTTGCCATCTTCACCGCCGCTACCACCTTTACCGCCATATCCAATATGAAATTCACCCTTATTGTTATACGTTGTTTTTACATTTCTAGATTCATCAAGAAGTTCCTTTTACAACTCTGATTAACTTGCAAATCATTCATTTTCATTGCATAATTTACTTACCGACCGGTAAGTAAAAATAAGTGAGGTACAGTATGACAAAGAGTTTACAAACATCGCAAAGTATTGTAGAGGCATCATTTAAACTAATGGCAGAGCATGGCATCGAGAAGATGAGCCTTTCTATGATTGCGAAAGAAGTTGGAATATCAAAGCCAGCTATTTATTATCATTTTTTATCTAAAGAAGCATTGGTCGATTTTTTATTTGAAGAAATTTTTTCTGGATATCGTTTCGCCAATTGCTTCGATAAAGAACAATATACGAAAGAAAACTTTGAAGAAAAGTTAATCGCAGATGGTTTACATATGTTGTCTGAGTACGAAGAGGAACAAGAAATATTGCGCGTTATAAATGAATTTATCGTAACTGCGGCGCGAAATGAAAAGTATCAGAAACGTTTATTTGAAATACAAGAAGATTTCTTAAATGGATTCCACGATTTATTGAAGCGAGGTGTGGAACTTGGAGTTGTGTCACAACATGCAACAGAAGAAAAAGCCAACACATTAGCGCTCGTTATTGATAATATGAGCAACTACATGCTGATGGGATTCCAGTTAAAGTATAAAGAAATTTGGATTCAAAATGTGAAAAATGTAATGAAGGAGGAGTAAAAATGAAAATGCAAAAAAATTGGTGGCTCGGGTTTCTAGGATTTATTGGAGTATATAAAATTCCAGGTATGATGGAAGCTTTTCAAGCGGATAAAGGTTGGTTTGCACTAATCGGTTTCGTTTGGCTACTTTGGTTCGGATATTTTATTCCTGAGAAGAAAGAAAAAGAATAATATAATTCTCATTTTCTGTGAAATTATGTAAAATGTAACTTGAGAGAATTCATATATTAGATTACTAGATTTGGAGTGGTTACATGGATCCATTGAAAAATGAAATTCATCCTGACATGGTCAAGGTGTGGAAAGTTCGTGCTGTAATTGAAGAAGGGATAGGTATTCTCGTCATTTTAGTATACCTTTTCCTCATGATAAAGTTTGATTGGTGGGCGTGGATTCTGTATGTGATGATCGGGTTAACAGTTGCGCTAGCACCATTTGAGTATTTCATATTCCCGAAACTACGTCAGCGTTATTATAGCTACCAACTAAATGAAGAAGAGCTTGAAATTCAGCACGGTCTTTTCGTCGTAAAACGCGTATTAGTACCGATGATTCGTGTACAGCACGTAACGATTGAACAAGGGCCAATTATGAGAAAATACGGATTAGCAGAATTACATATTTCAACAGCGGCAACTTCTCATAGTATTCCTGGCTTAACGATGTATGAAGCTGAAATGCTGAAAACGAAAATCGCAGAATTAGCGAAAGTGAGTGATGAGGATGTATAAGAGGCAGCATCCCATCACGATGTTATTAGAATTAAAAATAACAGATTTTGTACCATTTATTATTTTTCTTTTTAGTTTAAAAGGAAAGTTTCCATTTTGGTATTTAGTTCCTATCGGTTTTGCGATAATCACGATTGTTTCAGCTATCGCAGGCTGGTATTACAAAGTATATTGGATCGAAAATAATGTATTACATATTAAGGAAGGTCTCTTTGTCAAAAAAGAGAGCTACTTAAATAAAGAACGTGTCCAAACGATTAATACGAGTTCAGGCATGTTGTACCAAGTGTTAGGACTAAAGAAAATTAAAATTGAAACAGCTGGCGGAGGAAATGATCCGGAAGTTAGTTTAGCTGGTATTACGGTAGATGAGGCGACAGAGCTTATTACGATGTTAAATGAACCAGCTACGGCAGTAAAAACAGAAGAAGCATCCGAAGAAGTCATAGAAAAAGAAATCATTACAGAAGAAGAACAAGCGACAGAATATAAGTTAACGTGGAAAGAAATTTTAATAGCGTCTGTTACATCAGGTCAATTTGGGTTACTATTTTCTTTAATCTTTTTCGTGTATCACCAAGTAGATGAGTACATTCCGAAATGGATAAAAAACAAGGTAACGTCATATGTAATGGAACACGATATATATGGCTGGATTTACATGGTGGCTATTTTACTTGTCGTTTCTTGGATTATATCTACAATCGGTTATGCGTTAAAACATGGAAACTTTACAGTGAATCGAAGAAATGATGAAGTGCGTATTTCGCAAGGTTTGCTTGAAAGGAAAGAACTTGTACTAAAGTTACACCGTATTCAAGGTATTACGATAAAAGAAGGTATTTTACGTCAACCGTTCGGTTATTGTGCTGTGCAAGTAGAAGTCATTCAAAGTGAGGGAAAAGAGGAAAAGGTTACGCTGCATCCAATTATTCGAAAAGATCGCGTGCAACAGTTACTTGCACATTTACAATTACCATATGAACTGAATACAAACATTATTTCATTACCAAAAGCAGCATTACGTCGCTATCTCATTGATAGTTTCATCTTCTTCGCGATGCTAGCAATTCCGATTACAGGAATAAGTATATACTTTGTAAAGTATTTCATCATGTGGGCTTTATTACTGCTCGCACTCCTTATCTTTACACTTGGATACGCAACATTTAAAACGAATGGTTACGGTGTAAATGGAGAGCAAATTACACTTGTGTATCGTAGTATTGGAAAATATACAGGACTTGTCAGAAGAAGACACGTCCAATCGATTGAAAAAACACAATCATATTTCCAGCGCCGCGCGAATTTATGTACGTATAAGTTTTCTAGTGCATCATCGAATTATAAATTAGAGCATACGAGAGTTGAAGATGCGGAGAGAATGCAGGATTGGTATAAGAAGAAAATAAGTGAGGATTAATTGAAATGGCTCGTCTTTTGCAGAAGACGGGTTATTTTTCTATGTAAAAATGATAGGAAATAATGAATAATATATGTGAAGTAAAAAAAGTGAGGTGAGCATGATTGGGGAAATTTTTAATTCCGTATTCTCATTCTTTATTAAGCTTATTTATTTCAATGACCATCATTCAAATATACGGTGAGAAGGAGATTTTTGAAGGAGAGCTATTTTCTATTTTTACGAATCTTTTTATTGCTATGGTCCAAATGTTAGCTGCTACTTTGATAGTGGGAGTCCCTGTTGTTTTAGTTGGCTGTCTTCTTGGGGAGATATTGTTTAGGTGTGTTATTTTACCTGTAAAGTTACATTTTATCCCATCTTTAATTTTATATATTCTTTTAGCTATAAGTATTGTTTTTTGTTATGGAGTTATATCTGACGAGTTTCCTACAACATATGAACATACTCGCATTGTTGCAATGATGTACTTTATGGGACTAACTGTCATTTGCTCTATTACATTTTTAGTAAGTAGGACTACATATGAAGGGAAATGAGATGATTATATGAAATACACTTGTCCATGCTGCGGATATAAAACATTAGAAGAAGAACCACCAGGTACATATGAAATTTGTAACATATGTTTTTGGGAAGATGATCCTGTTCAGTTTAAAGATCCTGACCTTGAAGGCGGGGCAAATGAAGTTTCGTTAAGACAGGCTCAGAAAAATTTCATTGTGTTTGGTGCTTGTGAAAAGCGATGTGCTAGATTAGTTAGAAAACCAACTAGCGAAGATATAAAGGATGCTAGTTGGAAGCAAATCTGTTAAGTAGTTTATAAATAAAAATGTTATTACTCAATTCAACGGGAGTAATAACATTTTTTTTATGTAGTGATGAAAGAATTAACGCCGTCTTATAAGGTAAAACAATAAAGATGATAAAGTAATAGGAAGATCTAAACCAGTAAATCCTATTGGAGTAAAAGATACAAAAAACTCTCCAGTCATGAATATACCGAACAAATAATTATAGAAGAAACCTAATAATAAGAATAAAGGAATTCCGATTTTTAATTCGTGACTTTTCTTTATCTTTCTATAGCAAAATTCACCTAATAAACAACCAATAAGAACAGGAATACTTCCAAGAATGACATACATAATAATGGATACCCAAATCGGCCCCCATGAATCCGCATAATTTGGAACTAGTGTATACTGTAAAATATTCACAACGATAGAGAAAAATAGTAAGCATGTTAAATAACTAACGGAAAATTTTTTCAATGGGATCATCCTCTTACTATTATAAGTTGTGTAAAATGATATAAAAAAGGCATCTAGCAAAAGAACTAGATGCAAATAAAAAACACAAGGGAAGACAAAATTCTTCCCTTTTCCCGTAAGTAATTATATCAAAAAATTTATAAAAAACTAGCTTTATTTTTAATATAATTTATGTATGAGGCTATGGAAGTATAAGATTACACTGTTTTTGTAGTGTTTTATTGAAAAAGGAGCTATATAAATGATTAATTTTAAACCAACTATTAAAAGTGATGCTGATTAGTGCAAATAAGTCATATGATGCGATTAAAGATTACGAATGTACAGGAGAAGCGGTAGCATTCCGTGTAGACTTTGAGCATATTGACGTTGCTCTTATGATTGTAGATATGTTAGGAAGGTTGGCAGCTAGGTTTACCATTTTACCATTTTCTGATCCGGATACGAATGAGATAGATTATATTCAGTTTCAAGTGTATACCATTAATGAGGGGAATTTTAAAGAAGTTCTTGATACGATGTAGAAAACTATAAATTTACAAAAATGTATATAACAACTAATATATAATTAATAAATTCATATAATTGGAGTGATGAGATGCAGCCGTTAGAAAGGGAGATTCATGCTAATATGCTAAAAGTGTGGAGGATTCACGCTTTAATTGGGGCGGCGGTTATACTAGCAGTCGTAATTGCGTATTTCTTTTTTATGATTAATTTTAACTGGTGGGGCTGGTTGTTCGGATTGTTAGTAACAGGCGCTATTACATTTATCCCGCTTGATTATTTTGTGTTTCCAAATTTACGTCAGCGTTATTATAGTTACAGATTAAATGAAGAAGAGATTGAAATTCAAAAGGGTATGTTTGTTGTTAAGCGCGTACTTATTCCGATGATCCGTGTGCAGCATGTTACGATTGAACAAGGACCGATTATGAGAAAGTATAATTTAGCAGAATTGCACATTTCAACAGCAGCAACTTCTCACAGTATTCCAGGTTTAACGAAAGAAGAAGCAGAACAGTTGAAAAGAAAAATTGGAGAACTTGCGAAGGTGAGTGATGAGGATGTATAAGAGGCAACATCCGATTACGATCTTATTAGGTATTCGAATTGCGACTTTGTTGCCTTTTATTTTTCTTGTCCTATTTCGCTCAGATGGTGAAGTGAAACCTTGGTATTTATTTCATCTTGTTCTTTGGGCTCTATTATTTATTATGGCTATTTTTTCAGCTGTAAAATGGTATTTTAAAGTGTACTGGGTTGAAAATAATATTGTACATATAAAACATGGTGTATTCGTTAAGAAGGAAAGTTATTTAAATAAAGACCGTGTGCAAAATATTAGTACGTCTTCTAACGTCATTTATCAAATACTTGGACTTATGAAATTAAATATAGAAGTAGCGGGCGGCGGTAGTGAGCCAGAAGTGATGTTAGCTGGTATTAAAGAAGAGGAAGCGAAGGAACTAATTTCCTTATTACATAAAGAAAGAAGCGTTGTGAGTGAAGAAGCACCCGCAGCAGAAGAAAGTAAGACGGTGTATCAGTTAACGATGAAAGAGATTTTAGTAGCATCTATAACATCCGGTAAATTTGGATTAGTATTTTCTGGGCTACTTCTTATTTACTCGGAGTTTAATCAATTTCTTCCAAAATGGCTTATAAATAAAGTGGAAGCGTATGTGATGGATAACGGTGTATATGAATTAATCGTTATGGCCGCGATTTTAATGGCAATTTCGTGGGTCATTTCTACGGCCGGCTATGCGTTAAAATACGCGAACTTTAAAATTGAGAGAAACGGAAATGAAATTCGTATCGTTCAAGGGTTATTTGAAAAGAAAGAGTTTGTCTTAAAACTACACCGCATTCAAGCGATTACTGTGAAAGAAGGAATTCTCCGTCAACCTTTCGGTTATTGCTCTGTCGAAGTGGAAGTCATTCAAAGTATAGAAGCAGCAGGGAATGAAGTGATGTTACATCCTTTTATGAAGAAAAAAGATGTACAGCAGTTACTTTCTTATTTACAGTTGCCGTATGAAATAGAAGAGGAAATGGTCCATTTACCAAAAACGGCATTGCGCCGTTACGTCATTATGGGCTGGATTACAAGTGTTGTGCTCGCTGTGCCGATTGTCGGTGCGAGTATATATTTTAAGCAATATATTGCGTTATTCACTCTTATACCCCTATGTATCGTATTTACAATACTTGCATACAATTGTTATACAAGCGGCGGTTATATGATGAGAGAAAATCAATTAACGATGGTGTACCGAGGTCTTGCGAAATACACAGGAATGATGCGCAGAAGGCACGTTCAAGTAGTAGGATACAATCAATCGTATTTTCAAAAGAAGGATGAGTTGTGTACAGCCGCGGTAGCAGTAGCGGGGCATAGATATAAAGTGAAGCATATGCGTAAAGAAGATGCACTTCGTATATATAATTGGTACAAAGAAAAAGGAAACACCGGTGTGTAGTGGTGTTTCCTTTTTGTGTGTCGTGATTTGTCGATAAGTCGATATTCTCTGTCGAATCGCCGATAAAATGAAAAAATCGCTGATATATTTTAAGTTGTGGTCGATAAATTTGAAAAATCGCTAATATAATTTCATGTACCGTGGTCTCCGTACCCCGAACCACGTACTCAAAACCTAAACTAACACATCAAAAGTAGTCACAAAAGATGGACGAGAGAAAATGCTTTTTTGCTGTTCCGCATGTGGATGTGCCTGAGTTTGTCCCTCCGCTTGTGCAGGACGTTTTTTATGAGCATTTTCGAATGAACGTGATTCCGTCCAGTCTTTAAAGTTTTGCTCTGTCTCCCACATCGTTAAAATGACGTATGTATCATTACTTAATGGGCGAAGAACGCGGATCGCTTGGAAGCCTGGTTCGTTTTCGATTAGGCCAGCTCGGTTTTTAAAACGGTTTTCAAATACTGGGCGACCTTCGTCTGTTACAGAAATGTTGTTACAAACGATATAGCCAGGTTGTCCTTTAAATTCGCCAACAGCGTCTAGTACATCATACTGAAATGAACCTTCTACAGATTCTTCTGTATTTTCTTTATAAAACATATTTTTCTCATCATTTTTTGCAGTGAAATGTGCTTGTTCTAGAGGTGTTTCGTATGAAATAATAGCCTTCATTTTAATGCCCCCTTAATAGTTTGTTTCTATTATATCAACTCCTTAGAAAAACTTCGAAGATTATATACATAAAGATAATTCTTTTCCAAATAATAAATGTACCATCATTTGGAAAGAAGGCCGATGTATGAAGAAAATAAAGTGGACTTTATTAGGCGGCGTCGCAACGTTTGTAGTAGCAATTGTACTTTATAAACTTATTGTGTTAGCTGGTGGCTATATGATGGATGAAAAGCAGCTCGTTTTCCACTCTTCATCACGTATCGTTGACCAGAAAGGAAAAGAAATTACGAAATTATACGTAGAAAATAGAGAACTCGTACCGATTGAACAAATTCCAAAGTATGTGCAGCAGGCGTTTGTTGCGGTGGAAGATTCTCGTTTTTATGAGCATCAAGGAATTGATTATCCGTCTATATTTCGGGCTCTCTATAAAGATACGTTAGCTGGTGAAAAGGTAGAGGGCGGTAGTACTATTACGCAGCAACTAGCTAAAAATGTCTTTTTAAATCGTGAAAAAACATTTACGCGCAAATTGAAGGAAGTCGCAATTTCCCTTCAACTAGAGCAAAAATATACGAAGCAGCAAATTCTTGAAATGTATATGAATCATATTTATTTTGGTCATGGGGCTTATGGTATTCAAGCGGCAGCAAAGTTGTATTTTAATAAAAATGTAGAGGATTTAACAGTAGAAGAAGGGGCAATGCTTGCAGGTCTTCCGAAATCACCAAACGGATATTCACCGTACTTATCACCAGATAAGAGTAAAGAGCGTCGTGATCTCGTATTGTCACTTATGCATAAACAAGGCTATTTAACTGCAGAGGAAAGCGTTCGTTATCAAGGAAAGACCATTGCTCTTTATAAAAACTTAGATGAGAATAATCTCGCATATATGCCGTATATTGATATGGTCATAGATGAAGCAGCTCGTTTATATGGGTTGTCTCATCAAGAAGTGCTTCGCGGTGGATATACGTTTGTCGTACCGATGGATGAAAAGATTCAGAAGGTAGCGTATAACCAGTTTCAAGATGCGAAAAATTTCCCTGGTAAAGAAGAAGGGGCGCAAGGTGCATTTTTATTAATGGATAATCGTACGGGTGGAATTAAAGCAGCGATTGGCGGAAGAAAGTACGTCCCGAGAGGGTTTAATCGTGTTTTTGCAAAAAGGCAACCGGGTTCTGTTTTAAAACCACTGATCGTCTATGCGCCAGCGCTAGAAACGAAAAAGTATAATCCATATTCTTTATTAACGAATGAGAAAAGTTCTTTTGAAGGCTATGAACCTCGAAATTACAATCATGAGTATACGAAAGAAATGACGATGTATGATGCGATTTTAGAGTCTGCAAACGTACCGGCAGTTTCTTTATTAAATGAGTTAGGGGTAGAAGAAGGAAAGCAATATTTAGAGAGAGGTAATGTTCATATTGCAGATGCTGGTTTAAGTACAGCGCTTGGCGGGCTAAAAAATGGCGTTTCAACATTGGACCTTGTGAAAATGTATCGTGCATTTTTAGCAAATGGTAATATTATTGAGCCGCACGTTATTGATAAAGTGTTAAATAGACACGGCGCAGTCATGGGGGAATCGCCAAAAGTAGAAACGAATATTTTCTCAAAACAAACGGCATGGTATATGACGAAAATGTTAGAAGGAGTTGTGAAGGAAGGAACGGCGAAAGCGGGTGTGTACAATGGAGCACTAGCCGGAAAAACGGGTACCACTTCAATTCCTAATGATGAGAACGGTGCAAGAGATATGTGGTTCGTCGGGTATACACCGAATTTAGTAGGTGCTGTTTGGATTGGTTATGACCGCACAGATAAAGAACATCAGTTACAAGGAGAAAGTGCGTCTGCGACGAAATTATTTAAGAAAATTTTAACGAAGGCAAATGTAGAACATAAAGAGAAGTTTCTGAAGCCAGAAGGTGTGGAAACAATCGGTGCTCCAATTCGGCTGCGCAAGATTGAAGATGTAAAAATGAAACTATCGTTTAGTCCTTTCGGTTTATTTAAAGCAAAATTAAGCTGGACACCATTGCCAGATGAAAGAATTATGTATCGAATCTATAGAGTGGAGAACGGGATTCATACGCATGTAGGCACTGTAACAGGTGCTGGAGAATATGAGGAAAAGTTTATTAACATATTTTCAAAACCGAGCTTTTACGTTGTGCCATATAACACACAAACGAATCGTGAAGGAGAAAAGTCAAAAGTAGCTAAACCATAGTTTTTCTCTGTGCTATAATAAGAATGTTGCGAAAATGGTAAGCGGTTTTACAAATCTTTGTGTCAATTTCATGAACAACGTACATAATATTATGCATTTTGTTTTTACAAGCTGTATAGTAAAAAAAGATAAATATCGAACGTATTCGAAGCATTGGTAAGGAAGGGAGCAAGGGTCTTGGTAAGAAATATAAATGAGACATTTTTAAAAGCATGTAGGGGGGAACGTACAGAGTATGTACCAGCATGGTATATGCGTCAAGCAGGTCGTTCGCAGCCGGAATATAGAAAGATAAAAGAAAAGTATTCTTTATTTGAAATTACACACAATCCAGAGTTATGTGCTTACGTTACAAAGTTGCCAGTTGATCAATATAACGTAGACGCAGCAATTCTTTATAAAGATATTATGTCACCACTACCTGCAATTGGTGTGGATGTAGAAATTAAATCAGGCATTGGCCCAGTTATTGATAATCCAATCCGTTCTTTACAAGACGTAGAAAAACTAGGGGAAATCAATCCAGAAGATGACGTACCGTACATACTAGATACGATTCGTTTATTAACGACAGAAATGTTAGATGTACCGTTAATCGGTTTTTCAGGAGCTCCATTTACGTTAGCGAGCTATATGATTGAAGGCGGTCCATCTCGCAACTACCATAATACGAAAGCATTCATGTACGCAGAGCCGAAAGCTTGGTTCGCTTTAATGGATAAGCTAGCAGATATGGTTATTACATATTTAAAAGCGCAAATTAACGCAGGAGCAAAAGCAGTTCAAATTTTCGATTCTTGGGTTGGAACAGTAAATGTAGCAGATTATCGCGTATTTATTAAACCAGCGATGGAGCGTATTTTCGCAGAAGTTCGCACGATGGGTGTGCCGATGATTATGCATGGTGTAGGTGCAGGACACTTAGTGAATGAATGGCATGACTTACCTCTTGATGTTGTAGGTTTAGACTGGCGTTTACCGATCGAAGAAGCGCGTGCACGCGGTGTTCATAAGGCGGTACAAGGAAATATGGACCCTTCGTTCTTATTAGCGCCTTGGTCTGTAATTGAAGAACATGTAAAAGGTATTTTAGATCAAGGGATGAAACAACCAGGTTACGTATTTAACTTAGGTCACGGTGTATTCCCAGAAGTAAATCCAGATACATTAAAACAATTAACTACATTTATTCATGAATACTCTAAAGGGCAGTTAGCGAAGTAAAGGAGAATTGCTGTATGAAAAAGAAAATTGGTTTGCTTGTAATGGCATACGGAACGCCATATAAAGAAGAAGATATTGAACGTTACTATACACATATTCGCAGAGGAAGAAAGCCAAGTCCTGAAATGCTAGAAGATTTAACAGAGCGTTACCGTGCAATTGGTGGTATTTCTCCTTTAGCTACTATTACATTAGAGCAAGCTAAGAAGTTAGAGACGCGTTTAAATGAAGTGCAAGATGAAATAGAGTACCATATGTATCTTGGTTTAAAACATATTGAGCCGTTTATTGAAGATGCAGTGAAAGATATGCATAACGACGGAATACAAGATGCAATTGCACTTGTTCTTGCGCCTCATTATTCCACATTTAGCGTGAAGTCGTATGTAGGACGAGCACAAGAAGAAGCTGAGAAACTTGGAAACTTAACAATTCATGGCATCGATAGCTGGTATAAAGAACCGAAATTCATTCAGTACTGGGTCGATGCAGTGAAAGGTATATATAACGGTATGTCAGAAGCTGAACGTGAAAAAGCAGTATTAATCGTATCTGCTCACAGTTTACCTGAGAAAATTATCGCACTGGGCGATCCATATCCAGAACAATTAAATGAAACAGCTGATTATATTGCACGAGGTGCGGAAGTAGCAAACTATGCAGTTGGTTGGCAAAGTGCTGGAAACACGCCAGACCCTTGGATTGGGCCGGACGTACAAGATTTAACGAGAGAATTAAATGAAAAGTACGGCTATACTTCATTCGTATATGCACCAGTTGGATTTGTTGCTGAACATTTAGAGGTTTTATATGACAACGACTTTGAGTGTAAAGTTGTAACGGATGAAATTGGCGCGAAATATTATCGTCCAGAAATGCCAAACGCGTCTGACGCATTTATTGATTGCTTAACCGATGTTGTATTAAAGAAAAAAGAATCTGTATTGTAAGAAGAAAGGGGGAGCCTATTTGAGGAAAAAAGTTGTGATCGTCGGCGGTGGCATCACTGGATTAACAGCAATGTATAACTTGCAAAAAGAAATTCATGAAAAGAACTTGCCGATAGATACATTACTTATAGAAGCGTCGGGTAAACTTGGCGGGAAAATTCAAACCGTTCGAAAAGATGGATTTACAATTGAACGCGGACCGGATTCTTTCTTAGCAAGAAAAGAAAGCGCATCTAGATTAGTGAGAGAATTAGGCCTTGGCGATGAAATTGTAGAGAATACGACCGGTCAATCATTCGTCCTTGTAAATAATCGGTTACATAAAATGCCGAGCGGATCAATGATGGGAATTCCAACGCAGATTACTCCGTTTCTATTTTCCGGATTGTTCTCCCCAATTGGTAAATTAAGAGCTGGTTTTGACCTGTTAATGCCTAGATCAAAGCCAGTATCTGACCAATCACTCGGGCAGTTTTTCAGACATCGCCTTGGAAACGAAGTGGTTGAAAATTTAATAGAACCATTATTATCTGGTATTTATGCTGGTGATATTGATGAAATGAGCTTAATGTCTACATTTCCGCAAATATATCAAATTGAGCAAAAGCATCGTAGTATCTCGCTTGGCATGCGTACGCTCGCTCCGAAAGAAGAGAAGGCTGAACCGAAAAAGGGAATCTTCCAAACAGTGAAAACAGGTTTAGAATCTATAGTAGAATCTCTCGAAGTGAAGATGCATGAAGGTACGATAATGAAGGGAACCCGCATTGAAAAAGTTGTAAAATGTGATGATGGCTATGTGATTACTCTTAGTAACGGAAAAGAAATAGAAGCAGATGCAATCGTAGTGGCAACCTCGCATAAAGCGTTGCCATCTATGTTTGCTCAGTACAAGCAATTTCGTTTCTTCCGTAACATTCCGTCCACATCAGTTGCGAATGTGGCACTTGCTTTCCCGAAATCGGCCATTCAGCGCGATATTGATGGTACAGGATTTGTCGTATCAAGAAATAGCGATTACACGATTACAGCCTGTACGTGGACACATAAAAAATGGCCACATACAACGCCAGAAGGAAAAACACTTCTTCGTTGTTACGTTGGACGATCTGGTGATGAAGCGGTTGTAGAACAAACAGAAGAAGAACTCGTTCAGCTCGTACTAGAAGACTTACAAAAGACGATGGATATTACAGAGGATCCAGAGTTTACAATCGTAAGCCGCTGGAAAGAAGCGATGCCTCAATATACGGTAGGCCATAAAGAGCGAATGAAGAAACTCATAACATTTATGGAAAAAGAGTTGCCAGGTGTATACTTGGCAGGTAGTTCTTACGCTGGTTCTGGTCTTCCGGACTGTATCGATCAAGGGGATTTGGCGGCGAAGCGTGTGTTATCACATATTGAAAAAATAGTAGAATATGAACGAGAGGCTCTGAATGTATAAAAACCTACCATTTCCTAAAGAAGTGGTAGGTTTTTTATTGGGAAATGGGTGTTTGTACCTTCCATATTCCATCTGCTTTTAACATAAGTAATTTTTTGTTTTAAACATATAGCTGAGATTAATTTTTTGTAAAACTTGTCGAAATATCATTCTATATAACGAATCATTTGTTATGATAGACATGCTGAGAAAATATGAAATAGGGAGAGGAAATGGCTGTGAAGAAATTGTTAAGTGTCGTTTTATCATTGATGCTATTGCTTTCATTTACTGGAACTTTAGCGCAAGCAGAAGAAAATACTTCTATGTCAGTAGAAAAAGCAATTCAAGTATTCAAACAGCAAGGGAAAATAAAGGGGATAGTGGAAGGATATATTGTCGGATATACGCAAAGTCCTTCTAAATACACGAAGGATCCATCTAAGTTTGATGACACAAATGTGGCAATTGCTGATTCGCCAAACGAAACGAATCCAGACAAAATCATGCCTGTTCAGTTGCCAAAAGGCGATGTGAGATCGGCAGTAAATGTGAAAGATCACCCTGAAAATATCGGGAAGAAAATTCAATTAACTGGGACTCTTGAATTATATTTTAGTAGCCCAGGTTTAAAATCAGTAACAGCTTATAAGTTTCAAGGGGAAGAACAAAACCGTGTGAGCGATGTAGTAGCTTCACCAAACGGCGGAGAAGTCGCTAAAGGAACAGCGGTAACATTAACGACGAAGACAGAAGGAGCAACAATCTACTATACGTTAGACGGCTCTAATCCTACAAATAAAAGCGTTCGTTATAACGGACGAATTATAGTGAATGAAAATAGTGTAGTGAAAGCAATCGCAGAAAAAGAAGGCCTTACTTCTTCAGCGGTTTCGACATTTTCATTTATTATCGTAAACAATGAACCAGTTCGTATTCATGATATTCAAGGGAAATCACATATTTCTCCTTACAACGGGAAGAAAGTAAACAATGTGGAAGGCGTTGTAACAGCGCTTGATAAAAATGGTTTTTATATAGAAGATAATCAGCCGGATAAGGATCCAGCTACTTCAGAAGGTATTTACGTATACAAAAAAGATGCGAATGTAGCGGTAGGAGATCTTATTCAAGTTGATGGAGTAGTAGAAGAATATGTTGGACCTGGATATGCAGAGCGATTTGAAACAGACTTAACGACGACGGAAATTAAGGCGAGTCGCATTGCTGTAATCGCAAAAGATCAAGCTTTACCAGCACCGATTGTACTTGGAGAAAACGGTGTGAAAATCCCTGACCAAATTATCGATAATGATGCATTCGGTTTATTTGATCCGAATGAAGATGCAATCGATTTTTATGAAAGTATAGAAGGTATGCGCGTTACGATGCCAACGCCAAAAATTATTGCACCACAGAAAAACGGGAATTTATATGTAACAGTAAAAAATGGCGGAGATAAATTAGTAACGAAATATGGCACACCTCTTTTAGATGAAAATCAATTAAATCCTGAGCGTCTTTCTGTGAAGGTACCTCGTGATTATGTAGCAAAAGTAGGAGATGCTTTCACTGGAGATATAACAGGGGTAGTAGGATATGATTACGGTTCTTACCGCATTTCACCAGTAACTGAATTACCAACTGTAGTGGACGGTGGGTTTAAGCAAGTAGGGGCAAACATTCAACCGCGTCTTGATAAGTTAACAGTTGCTACATATAACATTGAAAACTTCTCAGCGAATAAAAAAGAAACAACGGATGAAAAAGTAAAAGCGTTAGCGTATTCTATTAAATACAATTTGAAAATGCCAGATATTATCGGTGTAGAGGAAATGCAAGATAATAACGGAACGATTAATGACGGTACAACAGATGCTTCTTTAAGCGCACAACGTATCATTGATGCGGTTTTAGAAATTCGCGGACCGAAGTATGAGTATGTAGAAATTGCTCCGAATAACAATCAAGACGGCGGAGCACCAGGAGCTAATATTCGTGTCGGTTTCTTCTATAACCCATCACGTGTGAAATTAGCGGCAGTGCCAAAGTTACTGGATAAAAAGGTAGTTCGCATTGGGGACGAAAATCCATTATTTGAAAGCACACGTAAACCGTTAGCAGCAGAATTTACGTTCCAAGGACAAAACGTTGCTGTCATCGCAAATCACTTAAACTCAAAACTAGGAGATGCAACGCCATTTGGAAAAGTACAGCCGCTCGTATTAAAGAGTGAAGAAAAACGAATTCAATTAGCACAAGAAGTAAATCATTTCGTACAAGGAATTCAAGAAAAGAATGCGAATGCACCAGTTGTTGTCTTAGGGGATATGAACGATTTCGAATTCTCTAAACCACTAGAAGCACTGCAAGGAACAATCTTAAAAGATATGTTAAACACAGTGCCAAAAGAGAACCGCTATACGTATATTCATGAAGGGAATGCACAAGTGTTAGATCATATTTTAGTAACAAACAACATCGCACCGCACACAATTGTAGACCCTGTACATTTAAACTCAAACATTATGAAAGAGCACGGACGTGTCAGTGACCACGACCCAGTACTTGCTCAAATCGATTTGAAAAAGGCTTCTTAAAGTAGGGGGAACGCTTAGGTAACTAAGCGTTCTTTTATTTTATGAAAAGAGATTGCAAGATAAATGAATAGTATATAACCGATTTCTTAGGGATTATAGGTAATATTTTTTAGTTTTATGATAGAATTAATTGAATATTTAGTTTTATTTGACAAGGAGGTCAAATATGCAAGCATTTATAAATGGAAAATTAATGAATCAGCTCGCAATTTTTTTTAGTACGATCGTCATGCTTCAATTTGTAGCTGATATAACAGGGCTCACGCAAAATTTAGACATTACGTATAACTTAATAAATACAGCAGCGTCCTATATAACGTTTAGCTTGGCAGTTATTTTTACTTTAATAGGTGCAGGAAGAGAGTTAAGTAAATATGCAATTATTTCGTTATGTTTAGTAATAGCTGTTAAAGCGATTTATTTTGCAACAGTTGTTATTTTATGGGGATTGGCTGGTACGCCGTAAATGAATAGAAAAGCCCAATTTCCAAGATGACATGAGGAAATTAGGCTTTTTTTATGCTTGAAACGCTTTTCTACATCGATCTCTTCTTTGCAGTCTTCTTTTGTACCGTTTTTTATCTCGCTCCACTCCTTTTATATACATAACTAAGCTAACGAGGAAGAAGAATGCACATTGCATCGTTAAAATGTAGGGTGACATGCCATGCAACGGTTGCTTTGGATCATATAAATGAATAGGTGCTCCACCTATTGTAGGGAATATCGTATTTAGCAGGACGTAAGGAATGGAGGTAACGGCAAATGGAAACAGAATCGCCATGTAGTCCTTTTGTGACCATGCAGATACAGCAAGTCCTAAAAGAGCCATTAAACCTGCAAATAAAAAATTAATTCCAATATATACAGAAATATAAGTGATGGGAGAATCGTAATATAAGTTTGCGAACATCCCGTTTTCATTTATAACGCCTGAACCCACTGCGGGTGCGCCATTTGGAATGGTTAATTTGCAAAATAATAACGATAAAATGAATGGGAACGTATAAAGAAGTCCTCCGCAAAAAAATGTAACGATATATTTCGTTACTGAATAAGGAAATAAAGAAATTTCTTTACTTATAAATTGCTTAAAACCATCTGACTTATCCGAGTTGTAACTTGTACTAAAGGGGAGACTCGCAATAACTGGCATTAATAATAAATAAACATCCATTTCGTTACCCCGAAATCCAATCCATTTAAAAGCTGTTGTTATAAATTCATTCGTTCCGTCTCCAATATAACGAATTACATAATAATAATGATAGATAGAGATAAGAGCTAATCCACTAAACATAATAATTAAAGAAACACGATTACAAAAAGCTTGCTTTATACTTAAACGAAGCGCACGCATCATGACTGAAAAAGCCTCCACTATTTTGATAAACTTGTCTATTTTCTATATTACTATTAATTGTAAAGATTTTCTTGTTTTTTTATTTGATTATTAGAAAAAGAGAAATTTTGTTGTTGTTAAGTAAGGTTTATCGATGAGGTGAAAAAAGGTCTATTTCTAAAATATGGTTGACAATTAAGTATTACATTTGTAATCTTAATTATAGATTACAAATGTAATCCGAAGGAGTGAAATATACTATGACAAATCAATTACCTAAAATATCTGAAGCTGAATTAGAAATTATGAAAGTACTTTGGTCTAACTCTCCACAAACAGCGAATGAAATTATAGAAGAACTCGAAGATGCAATGGACTGGAAACCGAAAACAATCCGTACATTAATTAACCGGTTAGTACAAAAGGAAGCTGTTTCTTACCATCAAGATAAAGGGCGTATGTATGCTTATTATCCGTTAGTATCACAAGATAATTATTTACAAGTTGAAACAAAATCTTTGCTAAAGCGTTTTTGCGGTGCTGCGTTTAAGCCATTACTTGTTAATTTTTTAAAAGAGGAAAAATTGTCTTCAGAAGATATTAATGAACTAAAACGTATTTTAGATGAAAAGACAGAGGAGAATAAGAGGAAGGATAGATAACAATGATAGACATGATTATAAAGGTATACCTTCCTCATTTTTTTGATTGGCTTATAGAAACGTCACTTATGGCCAGTATATTAGTTGGATTTATTTTATGTATAAAAGTGCTATTTAGAAATAAGTTAACGCCCCGGTGGCAATATATGCTGTGGATCGTACTAATGATAAGACTCCTTTTACCATGGTCACCGGATAGTTCTTATAGCATTTATTCACTACTTTCCTATAGTTCTAGTGTATCGGAAGTTATTCAAAAAAATACATCTTCGCCTGAGAATACAGTGAATAACGAGATGAAACAGACAGTGGAATTAGAATCAAATTCTGAAACTGTGACAAAAAATAGCGAACAGAAAGTAAGTACGAGTGCGGAACAACAGACTACATTTTCTTTATACAAAATTGCTCTATATGTTTGGCTAGCTGGGGTAATCGTATTAGCAGTCATAACGTTTATTACAAATAGACGTTTATATTCTTACATAAAGAAACAACCGGATATTATGGATGAACAGGTCGTTACAGTGTTTAATCGCTGTAAGCAGTCTATGAAAATGAAGAAGGCAGTTTCATTACGTCTAGCGGGAAAGATTGCGAGCCCAACTGTTTTCAGTTTCTTTCGCCCGAAAGTATTACTATCAAAAAAACATATGAAAGTATTAAATGAGCAACAATTACAATATGTTTTTTACCATGAGTTAGCTCATATTAAGAGAAACGATGTAGCTGTAAATTGGATTATGTACAGCTTACTCCTATTAAATTGGTTCAATCCGATTCTTTGGTACGCCTATTTCTGTATGCGAGAAGATCAAGAATTAGCCTGTGATGCATATGCGCTTACTTTTATAGATAAAGAGGAGCAAATTGCATACGGTCATACAATTATTACCCTTTTAGAACATTATTCCTATCAAGCACCAAGCCTAGCAAATTTAAGTAGAAATAAACGAACATTAAAAAGGAGAATCGTTATGATTAAAAAGTTCCAAAAGAAATCGTATCGTCTTTCTTTACTTGGAGTTATTGTTATAGTTGCTATTGCATCTCTCTCTTTATTCAATGCACGTGCAACGGAAGGAAAAGAAAAACAAAAGGATAAGGTAGAGCAGTCAAATGATGCTTTTCAAAATGCTGTAGATATGCTGTTTGGTACAGAAGAAAATGCGAAAAAAGAATATCGTTATTCAGCAAGAGTGTATGAACAAAAGACAGATTATTTATATTTAGCTGAAAAGGCTTTAACAAAAGATGAGTTCCAACAGTACATAAAATTATATAAAGAAATTATTAATATACAGAAAAAAGGTGCTCCGAGAGATTCTGACTACGAGTCAATATTTTTTAGAGAAGAACGTTTAACAAAAGCTGATCGTGAAAAATTATATGCACTTTATGATCAGTCAAAACCATTTGATGACAAAGTATACGAATCTTTAAATTACACGGCAAAGGAAGCGCAGCAACATGTTGATTTTCAAATTAAGAAGCCAACTTACACAATTGAAGGATACAATCTGAAGGATGAAAAGGTAAGTTTTTTTATTAAGAGAAGGCCTGAATTAATTATTGAATTAGAATATACAAACGGAAAAGGAAACTATACAACTTATCAATCACAAGTGTTTGGAGAAAGTAAAGATCCGTTCCATGCTTTGTTTGTTGTAGAAGAAAACATTGAACAGTACGAATTAGAAGGTAACCAAATATTCTATGCGACTCATAACTCGGATAGTAATTTACAAGGTATGAAGATGATCGTTCCTGCAAAAGGAAAAAATAGTGCATACCAAATCGTTATTATTAATCATAGTTTAGAGAAGCCAGGAGAAGCGGTATTCGATAAGAATGTAAATAAAGAAGAGTTAGAGAAAATTATGCTTTCTATGTTGAAATAATAAAAAGGTGTCCTTGAGATGTATATCTTAAGAACACCTTTTCTTTTTCTCTTTCCTTCTGATACACTATGACAGTAGTATATGAATTGACTGGAATTTTTTTCAACTGGGAATAACTAAAAAAGAGAACTTGTATAGAATGTAAGCGTGTGGTAATATCAAAGATGTACCGATTGACTATTTTATTCAATCGGTCATTTTTGGAGGTGATGATGTGGCGATAGATCGAAAGCGTTCTATTATTGAGGCTGCAACAAAGTCTTTTTCAGCGTTCGGTTATAAAGCAACAACGATGGATCAAGTAGCGAAGTTAGCGAATGTAGGAAAAGGAACGATTTATACTTTTTTCAAAAATAAAGAAGAGCTATTTGGCGAAATTATTTCTAATTTAATTACAGAAATGAAGCAGGTTGCAGAAAATGCAATTTGTTCAGATGTTTCATTTTTTGAAAATGTACATAGAGCATTATATAGCATCTTAGAGTTTAGAAAAGAACATCAGCTTATGATTAAATTAATTCAAGAAGAGCGCGATATGGGAACGAAAGAAGTACAAGAAGTAATGCAACAAGTAGATGTGGAAATTGTTTCTTTTATTCAATCGTATTTAGAAATTGCGATTGAAAAAGGTGAAATTGGCAAATGTGATCCAGAAATTACAGCATTTATTATGCTTCGCCTATACGTATCGCTTATTTTTGATTGGGAAAAAAATCATGAACCGCTAGAAAAAGAAAAAATTGCAGAATTATTCGAACTGTATTTACTAAAAGGATTGTCAAATTAAGATAATCCTTTTAATTTCATAAAAAAATGACTGTATGAACGAATTAGTCATATGTTTAATTTAGGGGGTGATAATAGAAAATGTAAGTTCATATTGAGAAAAAGTTGCATAGTAATAAATTCGGGGATAAGGCATATGTATGAACAGGTATAGCCTTTTTATTTGGGTAAAAATGACCAGAATTTAATTTTAGTCATTTTACAAAGGGGGAAATATTATGAGAGGGTATAAGTTATTTCGTAAAGAATTTGCTGAGATTATAAAAAGTAAAAAAATATTAATTCCAATTATTGCGGTTTTGTTTGTACCGATTTTATATGCGGGGATGTTCTTATGGGCCTTTTGGGATCCGTATAAACAGTTAGATGATTTGCCAGTTGCGGTAGTCAACTTAGATAAAGGGGCAGTATTTGATGGAAAACCGATTGAGGTTGGGAAAGGGCTCGTTGATAACTTAAAAGATAATAAAAGTTTTAAATGGGAATTTGTAAGTGAAAAAGAAGCGGAAAAAGGAATGGAAAACAGAAAGTATTATATGTTAGTACGTATTCCAGATGACTTCTCAAGTAACGCTACAACGTTATTAAAAGACGACCCGAAACCATTAAACTTAGAATACATTCCAAATGAAAGTTTAAACTTCTTATCTTCACAAATTGGCGGAACAGCGATTGAAAAAATGAAAGGTGAAGTAGCAAGCACGTTAACGAAAACATATGCAGAGAAAATGTTTGATTCTATTAAAGACGTCTCAAAAGGATTAGCGGATGGAGCAGACGGGGCAAGTAAATTACATGACGGATCTAGTGAATTGCATGACGGTTCAAGTAAAGTGACGGATGGACTTCATACGCTGCAAGGGAAGTCTGGGGAGATGAAGGATGAAGTTGGAAAGTTAGTAGATGGATCTAATAAATTAATAGATGGGTCTGGAAAAGTAACAGCCGGTTTAAATACGTTAAATAGCAAAACAGGTGAAATGCAGACTGGTATAGGGAAATTACAAGATGGATCTGGAAAAGTAACAGATGGTTTAAATACGTTAAATAGCAAAACAGGTGAAATGCAGACTGGTATAGGAAAATTACAAGATGGATCCCAGAAAGTAACAGCGGGTTTGAATACATTAGTAAGTAAAACAGGCGAATTAAAAACAGGAACGAATGAATTATCAACTGGTATGGAAAAACTTGTTGGAGGACAAAGTGACTTAGAGAAAGGTTCTCAAAAAATTGAAAAGGGTTTGCAAGAGTTAAATAGTAAAGTGAAAAATTCTGTTGCAGGCTTAGAGGAAATGCAGTCGAAAGTTCCTACTATATTAAATACGGTAAATCAGAAAATAGATGGAGCTGGAGAAAATGTAAGTCAGTTAAATGAATTTACTCAATCAACAGCAGGAGATGCAAAAAATGCAGCACAAGATGTAGCTAATTTGCAAAAGCAAATCGAGAGTTTACCGAAAGAATATCAAGAGCAGTTACAACCATATATAACAAATGCAGCAAAAAGTACAGCGACAGTTCATCAGAAAGCCATTGGATTAGCAGGTGGAACAAACAAGTTAAATGAAGAAGTTAAACAATTAAAAGGTGAAATAAATCAAACGACAAGTGGAATGCAAAACAAACTACCAAATTCAGAAGGGCTTATAACTTTAACGAGTGGTATTGAGAAACTAACGAACGCACAAAATGAATTTGTTAGTAAGTTTCATGGATTTGGTGAAGGTTTAGGTAATGCAAAAATAGGTGCTGATAAATTAAAAGAAGGATCCGTTCAATTAATTGATGGAGTAACTCAATTACAAAGTGGATCAGGAAAAGTGACAGCAGGATTAGGTCAATTATCGGTAGGAGCGAGCCAAATGTCAGGTGGCATAACACAATTAGCAGACGGTTCAAGCAAAGTAACAGGTGGTTTAGGTACATTATCTGTAGGCGCAAGCCAAATGACCGGTGGAATAAATCAATTAGCAGATGGCTCAAGCCAAGTAACAACTGGATTAGGTACTCTAAATGGTGGCCTAAATAAAATGTCAACTGGCTCAACACAACTAATCGATGGAGTAAATAAACTAGCTGACGGATCCGGAAAAGTAACGAATGGACTCGTAAAAGTAAATGATGGATCAGGTGAACTTGCTGAGAAACTTGGTGAAGGGGCAGAAAAAACAGGTGAAGTAAAAGGAACGGATAAAACGTATGATATGTTTGCAAGTCCTGTAAAAGTGAAGACGGAGAAAATGGCGGAAGTTCCAAACTACGGAACTGGATTTACACCGTACTTTTTATCACTTGGTTTATTCGTTGGGGCACTACTATTATCGATCGTATACCCATTACGTGATACAGTTGGTGTTCCAAAATCAGGGTTTAGCTGGTTTATTAGTAAGTTTGGCGTGTTACTATCAGTCGGCATTATTCAAGCAATAGTAGCCGATGTCATATTACTATTCGGATTAGGAGTAGAAGTACAAAGTATTCCATATTTCATACTCTTTAGCATCGTTACAAGTCTAGCGTTTATCGCATTAATTCAGTGCTTAGTAACAGCATTCGGTGATGCGGGCCGTTTCATTGCAATCTTAACATTAATTATGCAGCTGACAACAAGTGCTGGAACATTCCCGCTAGAGTTGATTCCGAAGTTTTTACAACACTTTAACGCTTGGTTACCGATGACATACTCTGTATCAGGATTGAAAGCAGTCGTATCAAGCGGTGATTTTAACTTCATGTGGCAAAACATAGGAATACTCATGATTTTTATCGTTGTATTATCACTTGGAACAATCGCTTCATTAACTTGGATGCACAAACGACAATTTAAAAATATTGCTGAAAATCCATCGGTTGAAGCTTAAATAAGGAACATAAAAAAAGCACCGAAATGGTGCCTTTTTTATTGGTCTTGTTGTATTGGTTGAGAAATTTCATGTTTTTTTCTATTTTTACGGAACAAGTATATAACAATACTTATAAGAATAAATGTAGCTACAATCCAAACAAATGGACCATATTTTTCAGCAAAAGTATATAGTTTCATGTTGCTGGCAATGTCTTCTTTTGTTTTTCCTATTAGAATTTCAGAGCCGCTATAACCTTCAAGTGTATCACCTTTTTTTATACCAAAAATAAGAACGGCGGATTTGTTTTCTATTCCTGTGTATCGGTATCCTTTTCCTTTAATTGTTAATTGAGTATCATCCTTTTTTAGTGTGTAGTCTTCGGCGGAAATATCTTTGCCTGACAGTGTAATTGGTTCCATTGAGAAGCGGATTTCTTTTAATGCAGGAAGAGCCTCATTGTTTAGTAAGAGCTGCTTTGCAATATGCTGCTCAGTATCAATGTTTTTCCAATTTGCTTTTCGTCGTTTATATGTATTAATTTCAAGAAGTGCAAATTCTTTATTTTGAAGTTTTTCCTCTGTAATTGGTTGTGTAGTAGTTAACGTTCCTTTTAATAAAATCACACCGTCTTTTGCAGATTGAAAGGAAGAGACTTCCTTCGTTTCCTTTAATGTATTGATAGCACCTTTATAATCCTCTTTTCCTAAAAGAACAGCTCCTGTATGTACGGTTAAAATAAGATATAGGATGCTTAATACTATAATAGCTTTTTTCACTATTTCCCCTCCAAAGTATGTATAAGTAAATTATAACATAATTTCCCATAAGTAATTTTAAAATTCGAATAATGGGTTTTAAAAATGAAAGTGATAAGTAAATTAAGAGAAGTGTGGATAGGATTTTTTATATTCAAATTCCGCAATCAATGCATTTTTAGGATATTTGAATGATTGTTCATAAAAAAACCACCTATTAGTGGCAATTAATAATCCGGAACGAGGTACATTATGCGTAATCATATAGCCAGTAAGTAAACATTTTAAAGTAGATACAATAACTTAGCCTTTAGGTAATAGTTGTTTTGCAGTTGTTAAAATTGAATTGATTGTATACATTCCTTTTATGTAGAGGAAGGAATATTGCATCAAAATTGAAAAGACCCCCAGTATTGCATATTGGGAGTCTTTTTTAGTAGAAGTGTTTACACTTAGCAAACCTTAAGTTCCAATCTTTCTTTCTGACGAAGATGATGCGCAAAATGCATAGAAATGAGCTGGAACCATTCTGCCGCGTTTAAGTAACCAAGCCCGGGGTGCTCTACTTTACAATCATTTGGAATAGAAGTAAGTGTTGGCTCAATATCTTTAACAACTGTAATTAATTCCAAAAGACGCTCTTGTACTTCCTCTTTGTTAGTTGGATTTTCGGGTGTATATCTCGGGTGATTTGGCACTTTTATTTGTATGTCAGGGAAAGCCCCCAGTATATATACTTTTTCACCCATATCCGTTTTTTTGTTAGTTACAGAAGGCATTTCAGTTCTACATTTCGCGATTGCACCTAACTGCATATATGTGGAGGCAATTAAATGATTATACATTTGACCGAGGGACCATTCCTTACTAGAAGGCTTCGTCCTAAATTGTTCTATAGAGTACTTTTCTAATTCCTCTATGTAATATGTTACTAAATCCTCAAATTTCTTCATATTGTTATCTCCTTTTTATGAAAATGTATTTGTTAATACCTACTATAAAGGAGGGCTACTGACAACATTATGTCAGTAGTGGAAAATTAAAGTTGTAACATTTTTTTTGCTTCATCACGGATTTTTTCAGAAAGAATTTTTGGCTCAAGTACTTGCACTTGGCTCCCCCAGCTCAATATCCATTGAAATACTTCGTCTATGTTTCTTGATTTCAAAAAGACATGAAACTCAGTGTCTTTATGCTCGTATGAATCTATAAAAAAGTAGCGTGATTCAATAATTTTATGTGCAATATGGGATGGGAATAATAAATGGATTCTCATAGTACGATTGCTTTCAGGTTGATAGTCTTGCAAAGAAAAGGCTTTCGGTTTTGTGAAAAATACTTGTTCTTGCTGTAATGTATCCATACGGTCTAAACGAAAATTACGTATTTTTTTTCGAAGTAAGCAATGAGCAACGATGTACCAAATTCCTGAAATATTGACTAAACCGTAAGGATGAACGGTCCGTTTTGTTTTTGTAGTTTCCCTTGGTTTACGATAGGAGAACGATATAGCTTGCTCTTTTTGAATCGCTTCTTGCAATAAGAAAAGTTGGCTTTCTAGTTTTTCTTGCTCGGCTTGCTGGTTTGAAAATATAGGAGAAAGGAAACGGAAAGTTCCTCGTAACCCCTCAACCTTCTTTTGTTGATCAGTAGGGAGAACAACCTCAAGTTTCTCTTTTGCTGATCGCGCATGTACAGAAAAAGAAGAGGTGAAAGTTTTCTCAATATAATCACCGCCTAATAAAAGAGTAACGGCCTCTTCTGGCGTAAGCTGAATGGGTGGTAAGAAATAACCATCCATTAATGAATAACCATAACCGGGCATTGAAAAAATAGGAACACCAGATTCGCTAAGTGCATCCATATCTCGATAAATAGTTCTTATACTTGTCTCAAATTTTTCAGCTAAGCTTTGTGCTGTAACCGTTTGTCTTCTTTGTAATTCAATTAATATAGCTAATAAACGATCCGTTCGATTCATGAAGTATCACCCTCTATTTTTATAAATATGCCTACTGTAAACTTCTAAAAGTATTATGTTTTCCCCTCCCATTAACAGACTTTTCCCTATGTATAATATTAATATAGTAAAATCATAAGAACCTGTATTGCAGTTTCCAATAATATACTATATAATCAGGATAAGAAAACGTTTTCATGCAAAGGGGGAGAATTTCGTGTCGACTATCGAGGACGTGGCGAAATTAGCGGGGTTATCAAGAACAACGGTTTCTAGGGTGATTAATAATCATCCATATGTTTCAGATGAGAAGAAAAAAAGGGTTCAATTAGCGATGAAGCATTTAGGCTTCGTTCCTAATTCTGCGGCGAGAAGGCTTCGTAAACAAAAAACAGAAACAATTGCGGTGCTTGTTCCAAGGATTACAAATCCTTTCTTCAGTCGATTTATTGAAGCAATCGAGATTGCTGCTTCTGAACATAAATATAAACTGATTATTTGTCAAACAAGATATTTACCGGAAAAAGAGATGGAGTATTTACAATTATTATCTACGAAACAAGTAGATGGGATTATTCTATGTTCACTAGAAAATCCGTGGGAGGATGTAGAGCCATACTTACAACATGGTCCAATCGTGTTATGTAATGAATATATTGAGGAAGCAAATATTCCAACAGTGAAATTTGATCATGCGCAAGGAGCGTACATAGCTGCTAAGCACGTGTTAGAACAAGGATATCGTAATCTTATTTTTTGCCGTGGTAACGAAACGAAAGTAGTGAGCCAACAGCGGAAAATGGGCTTTTTACGTGCTATTACTGAAAAGAGTAGAGAAGTGGAAGCAATTGATTTTCTTGAAAACGCTTTCTCTTGGGATGATGGAAAAAGAATATTCCATGAAGTATTAAAGGACAAAAAAAATCCTACCGCGATTTTGGCAGGAGGCGACGAGGTTGCAGCTGGAATTATATCAGAGGCGAAACGCCATGATTGGAGTATTCCAGAGGATCTCGCTGTTATCGGTTTTGATAATCAAATTTTATCACAGATTACAGAACCAGGTATTACGACAATTGAACAGCCAATTGATGAAATGGCTCGAAAAGTTGTCGACTTAATGATGGATAAAATCCATACGAAAAATTATCGAAAAAAAGAATTGTATGAGTTTGAACTGGAGCTCTTGGTGAAAGGTTCAACGATGAAGGAAAAGATGTTATTAGCCTAGTAGACTATGTCTGCTAGGTTTTTTTATGTTCACAAACTACTATTCTTCATGAACGCAATCGTCACATTTGTTATGGTATGCTTCGTGCTGCTCATCAATTTCTTTCCCGCAGTGTGCACAAGTTTTCGTCGGTAAATTTCTGAAAAACTCCATTGGTTGATCGATCATGTCAATCCCTCCATTTCCATTTCTTACTATCATTGTATTAGTACAAAAAATAAAAGTCAACAACTGTTTTATAACAAAATTGAAAATTAATGAAAAAGTTTAGGAAATGGATTATAGTTAACAATGTAGGATGTAAGTAAAAAACTTTCTCAAGTACGGAGAAAAACTACATTGCTACTCGGTTTTAGAAAGGAAGGATACATATGAAAATGACTGTTGTCGGCTTTTGGGGCGGCTTTCCAGAAGTGGGAGAAGCAACGTCGGGGTATTTGTTTGAACACGATGGTTTTCGTTTACTTGTAGACTGTGGTAGTGGTGTACTAGCACAGATTCAAAAATATATAACACCATCTGATATAGATGCAGTTGTACTGTCGCACTATCATCATGATCATGTTGCAGACATTGGGGTACTGCAATATGCGAGATTAATTACGAGTGCAACAAAGGGACAACTACCGGAATTACCGATTTATGGTCATTCGTTTGATGAGAATGGATTCCATTCTTTAACGCATGAACCGCATACGAGAGGAATCGCGTACAATCCAGAAGAAACGCTTCAAATTGGACCGTTTTCGATTTCATTCTTAAAAACTGTCCATCCTGTTACATGCTTTGCGATGCGTATTACAGCTGGTGATGATGTTATTGTATACAGCGCTGATTCAAGTTATATTCCTGAATTTATTCCATTCACAAAAGATGCTGATCTTTTCATTTGTGAGTGTAATATGTATGCACATCAAGAGGCTGCAAAAGCAGGACATATGAATAGTACAGAAGTAGCAAGTATAGCGAAAGATGCGAATGTAAAAGAACTTTTATTAACGCACTTACCGCATACAGGCAATCCATCTGATTTAGTAACAGAAGCAAAACAAATTTTCAGTGGCCATATTACGCTAGCACATAGTGGTTACGTTTGGAATTCATGAGGTGATACGATGTTATTTATTGATAATAAAGGGATTACAGATCCTACGATAAACTTAGCAATTGAAGAATATTGCGTAAAAAACTTAGATATTAACGAAACATACTTACTATTCTACATCAACGAACCGTCGATTATCATTGGTAAAAACCAAAACACAGTAGAAGAAATTAATGCAGATTACGTAAAAGAAAAAGGAATTCACGTCGTTCGTCGTCTATCAGGCGGAGGCGCAGTATATCATGATTTAGGAAACTTAAATTTCAGCTTTATTACGAAAGATGATGGAGACAGTTTCAGCAACTTTAAAAAATTCACAGAGCCTGTAACGAAAGCGCTTGGTAAATTAGGCGTAAATGCAGAGCTAAGTGGTCGTAACGATATTTTGGCTGAAGGTAGAAAAATTTCAGGTAACGCACAGTTCTCAACGAAAGGTCGTATGTTTAGTCACGGTACGTTACTATTTGACTCTGAAATCGATCACGTCGTATCAGCGTTAAAAGTAAAAATGGATAAGATTCAATCAAAAGGAATTAAATCAATCCGTAGCCGCGTTGCGAACATTACAGAGTTCTTAAACGAAAAAATGACGACAGAAGAGTTTAGACAACTTCTTCTAGAAACAATTTTCGAAGGTGAAACAGAAATTCCAACGTACGAATTAACAGAAGATGATTGGAAAGAAATCTATAAACTTTCTGAAGAGCGCTACCGCAATTGGGACTGGAACTACGGAAAATCACCGAAGTTCAACTTACAACATTCACACCGCTTCCCAGTCGGACAAGTTGACGTTCGTCTTGAAGTGAAAAAAGGAACAGTAACAGAATGTAAAATTTACGGCGATTTCTTTGGCTCACTAGATGTTCATGATATTGAAGAACGTTTAACAGGCGTACAATTTGATAAAGATGCATTCGCCGCAGCTTTAGAAGGTGTAGATATCGCACGCTACTTCGGTAATATTACAATAGAAGATTTCTTGCATTTATTCTTCTAAAAATGAGGGAGGCTTTCAGAAAAGACAGCCTCCCTCATTTTTATATAGTTCGTCACTTTTTGTCGGTAAGTCGATATTCCTTGTCGAATCGCCGATAAAATTTCACCTAGCATAAAAAGGGGCATGTTATCCTAAAATGATATCTGTACGAGTTTAATAATTTTCTGGTGAACAGAATTCCCCTATATTTCTAAAGTGAATCGAGAGAAAGTGATCCGTGTATATGCAGTTAATAGAATATCACTTGCCACTTTAATTTTCTTTTAATATAATTAATTTAGAATTTTTAAATATTCTAAATTTTATAAAGGTGGGGTTTGTGTGAATCTCGTTCAATCTTTGGCTGGAACGGCAAAAAAGAAGGGGGATAAACCGGCTTATATATTTATGGATCAGTCGGTCTCGTATGACCAATTAAACAAAATGGTCACAAGGTTTTCTAGCAATTTAGCAAACATGGGCATTGGAAAAGGGGACAATGTCGCATTAGTTGTTGGGAATTCACCACATTTTTTGGTCGGTTTATACGGAACAATGAAAGCCGGAGCAACTGTCATTCCAGTTAATCCAATTTATACAGCAGACGAAATGCATTACATTTTACAAAATGGAGATGTAAAAACAATCATCGTACTCGACGTCCTTCTACCTGTTATACAATCTCTTACAACAAGACTTCCTTCACTTGAACACATCATCATATGCGAAACTTCATCAGATTTTAACCATACAGAAACCAAAAAAATGAAAACGTTTACTAGTTTTGTAGGAACTGGAGATTTAAATTACGAAGGTCCGGAACTAGATGAAGAAGATGTAGCGGTTATCTTATACACTTCAGGCACAACTGGAAAACCAAAAGGCGCTATGTTAACACATAAAAATTTATATAGTAACGCGAACGATGTGGCGTCGTATTTACAATATACTGCTGATGATCGCGTCGTTGCGGCACTACCGATGTTCCACGTATTCTGCTTAACAGTTGCGGTAAATGCGCCGATTATAAATGGTGCGACAATTTTAATGTTACCGAAGTTTAGTCCGAAAGAAGTATTCCGTATTTGTCGTACGTATGAACCAACGATTTTTGCTGGTGTACCAACGATGTACAATTATTTATATTTATTTGAAGAAGCAAGCGCAGAAGATGTGAAGACGCTTCGTCTCTGTATTTCAGGCGGTGCGTCAATGCCTGTTGCTCTTCTGCAAAACTTTGAGAAACGTTTTGACGTCATTGTTTCAGAAGGATACGGTTTATCAGAAGCATCACCAGTTACTTGTTTTAACCCGTTAGATCGCCCTCGTAAACCAGGATCAATCGGCACAAATATTTGGCATGTCGAGAATAAAATCGTGGATGAACTTGGGGAAGAAGTACCTGTCGGTGCAGTCGGCGAATTAATTGTTCGCGGACCTAACGTTATGAAAGGATACTATAATGCGCCGGAAGATACAGCAGCGACATTAAAAGACGGCTGGCTATATACAGGTGACTTAGCGAAAATGGATGAAGAAGGTTACTTCTATATCGTTGACCGTAAAAAAGATATCGTCCTAGTTGGCGGTTATAACGTATACCCTCGTGAAGTAGAGGAAATATTGTATACGCACGAGTCAGTAGCTGAAGTTGTCGTAATCGGCGTTCCTGATGAAAACTTAGGAGAAGCAGTGCGAGCTTACGTCGTCCTGAAACAAACGAACGTAACAGAAGAAGAACTGATGCATTACTGCACGTTACATTTAGCAAAATATAAAGTGCCAAAGAGCATCGAGTTTTTAACAGAGCTGCCGAAGAATACAACGGGTAAGTTATTAAGAAGAGCTTTGAAAGAGAAAGCGATGCAAGTGTAAAAATAAAGGTATCCTCCTAAAGGGGGATATCTCTTTGTTTTTTTAGAATTGACTAAGCTAGAACCCCATATATTTAAACCGTAATATAACTAATACGGAGGGATATATACATGGAGCAAAAGGAATTACGCTTACGGAACGTACAATATTTGATTTGTGACATTATGGATGAAATGAATGTGGAGAGTGAAAAGAAGAACTTAGAAACGTTGCAACAAGTCATTGATCATCTTTCAGGGGCGATTGGGGATTTAGTAGATCCATCCGGTACGTATTCAATCGATTATTTAGAGAGAAAAGTTCATACAGCGCATTATTTATTGTTTAAAAATGACCGGAAAGCGTACTTATGTAGAAAATAAAAATAGATAGTTTTTTTATTTTCTTATACATTGATAATAGTTATCATTTGAGGGGTATGAATATATTCATTCGCTGCGGTAGTAGAAGTGGTTTTACCATGCGAATGATGAAGTAACGGGTAGAGGATATTTGTATAAAGCTCCGAAGGAATAAAAACAAATTCCAAGTTGACACATGTGAATTACGGAATTAAAATGAAAAGAAATCAAACAGAATACAATAGAAGCTAATCAGAGAAACTGAAGGCGCACAACGTTCACTTTTGTGAATGAATTGTGTGCCTTTTTCTATTGTACAAACTAGGGGGGCTTTATATATGAAACAGTGGGGTAAGACAGCATTAATGAAAAGTACAGGTGTGTTATTATCAGCAGTTATCCTTTTATCGGGGTGCGGATCGGCAACCTCAACTAACGATTCTGAAGGAAGTGCAGATAAGAAGACAGTCGAACTTTTAAATGTTTCATATGATCCAACACGTGAGTTATATCAAGATTTTAATAAAGATTTTGCGAAGTACTGGAAAGAGAAACATGGTCAAACAGTGAACGTAAAGCAATCACATGGGGGATCTGGAAGCCAGGCGCGCTCTGTTATTGATGGGTTAGAAGCAGACGTTGTAACGCTCGCACTCGCTTATGATATTGACGCGATCAGTAAGAAAAAACAGTTAGCAGAAGATTGGCAGAAGCGGCTTGCGGATAACTCCACTCCATACACATCAACAATTGTATTCCTTGTGCGAAAAGGCAATCCAAAAGGAATTAAAGATTGGGATGATTTAACGAAAAAAGGTGTGTCTGTCATTACACCAAATCCGAAAACATCAGGCGGAGCACGTTGGAACTATTTAGCGGCGTGGGGATTCGCATTGAAAAAATATAATAATAGTGAAGATAAGGCGAAAGAGTTTGTATCACAAATTTATAAAAATGTAGAAGTGCTAGATTCTGGAGCGCGCGGCGCAACGACAACTTTCGTTGAAAAAGGAATCGGTGATGTATTAATCGCTTGGGAAAATGAAGCGTTATTATCTCAAAAAGAGCTTGGAAAAGATAAGTTTGAAATTGTAACACCTTCTATTAGTGTACTTGCGGAACCACCGGTAGCTGTTGTAGATAAAGTAGTTGATAAAAAAGGAACGAGAAAAGTGGCAGAAGGGTATCTTGAATACTTGTATTCGGAAAAAGGGCAAGAAATTGCTGCGAAAAACTTTTATCGTCCTCGCAACGAAAAAGTAGCGGAAAAGTACGCAGCACAATTTCCAAAAGTTCAATTATTTACAGTAGATGAACTATTTGGTGGCTGGAAAAAAGCGCAGGAAAAACATTTTAATGATGGCGGCGTATTCGATCAAATTTATAAAAAATAAGGGGGGATGAGGTGAAAGAAGATGAGGAAGAAACGTGTTTTACCAGGGTTTGGATTATCTCTTGGATTTACAATGTTATATATGAGTTTATTCGTACTTATACCACTTTCTATCGTATTTATTCAAACTTCGCAGCTAGGTTGGAAGAAGTTTGCGCAAGTTGTAACGAGTGAGCGTGTGTTGCATTCCTATCAAGTGAGTTTAACGACTTCACTTGCAGCAGCAATTGTAAATGCCATTTTCGGCTTATTAATTGCTTGGGTACTCGTTCGTTACACATTTCCAGGGAAACGATTGTTAGATGGATTAATTGATTTACCATTCGCTCTTCCGACTGCTGTAGCTGGTATCACACTTACGACGCTATATGCGGAAAATGGCTGGATTGGAAAAATATTTAGTGTGTTTCATATAAAAATAGCTTTTACGCCGCTTGGAATTATTGTTGCACTTACGTTTATTGGTTTACCGTTTGTCGTTCGAATGGTGCAACCGGTACTGCAAAATATTGATAAAGAAGTAGAAGAAGCCGCTTCTAGTTTAGGAGCGTCTCGCTTTCAAATATTCGTAAAAATCATTTTACCAGAAATATTCCCGGCTTTACTTGCTGGTTTTTCACTCGCATTTGCAAGGGCATTAGGGGAATATGGATCTGTCGTTTTTATAGCGGGTAATATGCCGATGAAAACAGAAATCGCACCGCTAATGATTATGACGAAACTAGAACAATATGATTACGCAGGAGCAACGGCGGTAGCGGCTGTTATGCTGATTATTTCGCTCCTTTTCCTTCTTCTTATTAACATGATTCAAACCTGGAGTAGAAGGCATGAACTAAGAAATGAATAGGAGGAGAGAAAATGGAGCCAACATTATTAGAAAAGAAAATAGTAAAAAGCGTGGCAGCTAAAAAAGAATCTAAACTTGTACCGAGTGTATTAATTACAATAACAGTTTTATTTTTATCTCTCTTTCTATTACTTCCGCTCGTAACAATTTTTTTGAAAGCTTTTGAGAAAGGGTTTGATGTATACCTTGCCGCCATCACAGATCAAGAAGCATTTTCAGCAATCAGGTTAACGCTTCTCGTTGCATTAATCGTTGTGCCGCTTAATACGATATTCGGAATAGCGGCCGCATGGCTTATTACAAAGTTTCAGTTTAAAGGAAAGCAATTATTATTATCTCTTATTGAACTGCCATTTGCTGTGTCACCAGTTATCGCGGGATTAGTATTCGTTTTACTTTTTACACCGAGAGCGGCTTTTGGCGGCTGGTTATTGGAACATGGAGTGAAACTCATTTTCTCTGTCCCAGGTATTATTATCGCAACGATTTTTGTGACGTTTCCGTTTGTTGCACGTGAATTAATTCCAATTATGCAAGCACAAGGGAAAAGTGAAGAAGAGGCAGCTTTGTCACTTGGCGCAGGCGGATGGAAAATGTTTTGGCACGTTACGCTTCCAAATATAAAATGGGGTCTTTTATACGGCATGATTTTATGTAATGCCCGCGCAATTGGTGAGTTCGGAGCAGTTTCCGTTGTGTCTGGTCACGTACGTGGTGTGACGAATACGATGCCGCTCCATATTGAAATTTTGTACAATGAATATCAATTTTCAGCAGCGTTTGCTGTCGCGACTTTAATGTCATTAATCGCAGTTCTCACGCTCGCTATAAAAAACTGGATTGAATGGCGAATGGAAAAACGACAATAAGGAGGGAATGTGATGAGTATTCAAATTCAAGATGTATCAAAACAATATGGCACATTTCAAGCGTTAAAAGATATTCATTTGGATATTCCAAAAGGTGAGCTTGTCGCCTTACTAGGCCCGTCAGGTTCTGGGAAAACGACGTTATTACGAATTATTGCAGGATTAGAAGAAGCGGATGGAGGTTCTATTTCATTTGATGGGGAAGATTTAACAGACATTCACGTGAAAAATCGGCAAGTCGGTTTCGTTTTCCAGCACTATGCGCTTTTTAAACATATGAATGTGTTTGAAAATGTTGCTTTCGGTTTAAAAGTAAGAAAGAAAAGTGTAAGGCCATCAGCAGAAGCAATAGAAGAAAAAGTAACAGAATTATTAAAGCTTGTAAAAATGGACGGTTTTGCGAAACGATATCCAGCTCAATTATCTGGTGGGCAGCGCCAACGTATCGCACTTGCTCGGGCACTTGCAGTCGAACCGAAAATTTTATTACTTGATGAACCGTTCGGTGCACTTGATGCGAAAGTACGAAAAGAATTACGAAGATGGCTCCGAAAATTACATGACGAATTTCAAATTACGAGTGTATTCGTAACGCATGACCAAGAAGAAGCATTAGACGTTGCGGACCGCATCGTTGTAATGAATGAAGGGCACATTGAACAAATGGGAACGCCGGAAGAAGTATATGAAAATCCAGCGAGTCCGTTCGTGTATGACTTTTTAGGAAACGTAAACTTATTTCACGGTCGTGTTCATAAAGGAAAACTAGACTTAGGCTCTGTAGAACTAGAAGCACCAGAACATACACACGTTTCTAACGTAGACGGAGTAGCCTATGTAAGGCCGCATCACTTATCAATCTCTCGTACAAAACAAAGTGTAGATGCAATCCCGGCGAAAGTATCATATTCCCACGCAGTTGGTCCTGTCGTATACGTAGAATTAAAACGAGACGGGACAGAAGAATATTTAGAAGCAGAAATTAGTAAAGAGCAGTTTAGACAGCTGAACATTCAAATGGGTGAGTCTGTATATGTTCATCCGAAAGAAGTGAAGGTGTTTATTCCGGAGGATTTTGTGATTTAAAGAAAAACGAACCGTTTTCTAAGTGGCGGTTCGTTTTTCTTTATTTTTCTCTGTTAATTCTTTATTCTGCCAATCTTGTACGAACGATTTATTAAATGTTTTTTGATCAACTCAAAAGTAAATATAAAGAAGGTAGCTTTTCACATTCAAAATCAAACAGTTGAAAAATTAACAAGTTTCTATAACAAAAATCTATAAAGAATATTGATTTAAATTGCACCTCTAATTGCTAGGTTTGCATCTAGCAATTAGAGATTTTTACTATGATGGACAAAGTGCTTAATATTTACGTTATAAGTGCATAACAAGTTATAATATAAGAAACTAATAAGGAGGCTAGTTGTGAAGAATCTTCGCTATCTCAATATATTTACTATTTTAATTGTATACACACTACTTATGTTTTACATTGGCTGGAACGGCTGGGTTTGGCTTAGTACAGTATTCGGCTGGGAGTCTTGGGGATATTACGCTTTCGTAGTCGGATTTATTTCTTATGCGTATATTCTCGTACAAGTGTTTAAGTTTCTTCCATTCCTAAGAACGATTGGTTCCATTTGGTTTGCGGTAATACAATATGCGCTTATGTTATTGCCGTTAGCTGATATTGCCGTCTTATTATTACAGTTTTCAGTGGAGAAAGAAACAGCAATTATTTGGACAGGAATGGTCGTTTTACTCGTGTTCGTCTTGATCTTCGCATACGGGGTATTTAATGCATATAGCCCGGTTGTCAGAAAGTATGATGTACACATACCGAAAAAAGTAGAAGGGCGCAAAAGTTTACGCATTGCGATGGCTTCAGATATGCATTTCGGTAAACTGTCTGGTGTTGCTCATTTAAAAAGACTCGTTCGACATGTAAATGAAATGGAGCCCGATATTATTTTACTGCCCGGTGATATCATTGATGACCACCCAGGTGTGTTCATCAAAAAAAACATGGGGCATATTATGAAACAAATGAAAGCTCCATTAGGCGTATATGGTGTGTTAGGAAATCACGAATATTACGGTAGAGCGGTTCCGGAATTTTTGCAAGAAATGGATAAGATTGATATTCGTATTCTTTTAGATGAAGTCATTACAATTGAAGATCAGTTTTATCTCGTCGGAAGAAGAGATAAAACAGAGCGAGATCGTCAAAGCTTTGAAAGTCTTATGAGTACAGTGGATAAATCCATGCCTGTTATCGCAATGGATCATCAGCCGTTTGAATTGAAGCAGGCAGCGGATGCCGGCATTGATATACTATTATCTGGTCACACGCACCGCGGACAAATGGCGCCAAATCATATTGTAACGAGAAGAATGTACGAACTAGACTGGGGATATGCACAAAAAGGTGCGTTCCACGCCATTGTTTCTTCTGGTTTCGGATTTTGGGGACCGCCGCTTAGACTTGGAAGTAGGTCGGAGATTGTACAGGTGGAAGTTACGTTTGAATAAGTGTATTTAATAGAGAGCTAATGGCTCTCTATTTTTAAAAAATAAAAAAGGCTCCACATAAGGAGCGCTCAATAAAAATATAATAAATGAATTAAAACAAATAATCGACATTTATATATCTATAATTAAAACAGAACGTTCGTATTTGGATTGCAAAATAGTATATTTACTCTCCCTGGAAAAAGAGATACTATAAGAAGACTCTGCTTGAAAAAGGGGGATTATAAGTGTTCATATCAGATGTACTATACGGAGAATTTGAAGTAGATAAAGTGCTAGAAGAATTAATTTTAAGTAAACCAGTGCAAAGGCTGAAAGGAATCCATCAAGCCGGAGCAAGTTACTTAATGAACGAGAAATGGAATGTAACGCGCTTTGATCATTCAGTTGGTGTGATGTTGTTAATTAAAAAACTTGGTGGTTCAGTGGAAGAACAAATTGCGGGTTTACTGCATGACGTATCGCATACTGCTTTTTCTCATGTGATTGATTACGTTTTTGATAATATAAATGAAAGCTATCATGAAGAGATATTTAGTTCTGTTGTGAAAAACTCAGAAATCCCAGCGATTCTTTCAAAGTATGATTATAAATATGAAGATATTGTATTAGATGACTCGAGGTGGACGTTACTGGAAAGATCCGCACCCGAATTATGCGCAGACCGAGTTGATTACACATTACGGGATATGTATACATATGGATATATTTCTTTCGAAGAAGTGGAAAGTTTTTTAGAGGATGTAATCGAAGTAGATGGAAAAATGGTCCTTCAAAATATCGAAGTGGCAGAGTGGTTTACAGAAACGTATTACAAAGAAGTAATCGATTTCTTTATGAAGCCAATTAACATTTATGGAAATGATATGTTAGCTAAAACGTTAAAGTTAGCTCTTCATAAACAGGTTATTCATGCAGATGATTTTCTTCTTGAAGATCATGAGCTTATTTCAAAATTGCAGCTATGTAATGATCCCGAAATAGAAGCTTTATTAAGCAAAGTCCATCCAAATGTAAAAGTAAAAGAAGATAGAAACGATTATGATTTACACCAGAAAAATAAAGTACGTCTTATTGATCCGCCGTTACTTCGTGAAGGTGAAGTTGTTCAATCTTCTGTTGTGTCAGAAAATATAGGACAGATGAGTGATATCGCTTATGAAAAAGCGGTGAGAGGGATGTATGTGAAAGTGATTTCGAATTAATATGTTTTTAAAAACTAGAAGGTGTCATCAAGTATGATGATACCTTCTTTGTTTTAATCTAATATTTTCCACTCATTTCCCCAATCCTTCATTGCATCGAAAATAGGGCGAAGTGTTTCTCCTTTTCTTGTTAGTGAATATTCCACGTGGGGTGGCATAGTTGAATAGATTGTTCTCTTTATAATATTTTCTTGTTCAAGCTCTTTTAAGCGAAGAGACAGAGTGCGTGGGCTTATACTATTCAGAGATCTTTCAAGCTGTGCGAAACGTTTAGGACTATAGAACAAATCTCTTAAAATTAAGAAGGTCCACTTTCCACCTATTACAGACATTGTTTTTTCAATGGGGCATTTTAATAAAATTTCTTCATTTTTATTTTCCATATAAACACTCCTTACTATATAAAAGTATAGGTACTATATAAAAAATCAGTACTTTTATAAATGAAGTACTTTATTTATTATAGTTCTAAAGGAATATATAGGTAAATTACTAATTTTCGAAAGGGGATTAAGCAAGTGAGTGGGCTAGCTAATAGTAATATGGATGTTCAAACAAAAGAGAAATCAGGTATTATCATTCTAGTAGCTTTGGCAATGGGGTTTATTATGGCAACGTTAGATGTGACAGTGGTAAATGTTGCAGTGGTGAATATTCAAGAAACGTTAGGACTGACATTATATAGTTCGACATGGATTGTCGACGGATACATCTTATCTTTTGCGGCATTATTATTGGCTGGAGGGGCATTGGCCAACCGATTTGGGGCAAAAAATATGTATATGGTTGGTTTAATTATTTTTGTGTTCGCATCTTTTTTATGTGCGATTGCTATAACTGGGGGCGCTCTTGTTATTGGCCGAGTACTTCAAGGTGTCGGAGCGGCTTTATTTATGCCAAGTTCACTTAGCTTATTAGTAGTATCATTTCCAGACGAAAAAAAGAGAGCTAAAATGTTTGGTATATGGTCGGCAATTGTCTCTATTGCATCTGGTACGGGTCCTTTTATTGGTGGCCTTTTAGTAAATACATTTGGCTGGAGGAGCATTTTTATTATAAACCTTCCAATTGGGATTATCGGTATTTTAATGGCTTTTGTAATGATTCCAAACGTTTTACCGAAAAAGGAGAAAATAAATGTAGCGAATCATTTAATAGGTATAGTTGCAGTAACATTGTTATCGTTTACTCTAATTGAAGGGCCAAGTTATGGATGGTCCTCGCCTCAAATTATAGGAGGAGTAGTGGGGACGATATTGACCGCTATTCTCTTTGTTTATGCGGAACGAAAATCAAAAAACTCAGTTGTACCAAGAGTGTTATTTCGGAACGAGACGTTTTCCACAGCAAATATAGTTGGATTTCTATTAAACTTTGCTTTATTTGGCGGCATATTTATGTTCGGACTATTTTTACAAAAAGCATATGGAGTAAGTCCGTTTGTAGCGGGGCTACAATTATTACCAATAATGAGTGTATTTGTTATTGGGAATCTATTATTTGCAAAAATGGTGACTAAATTTGGCCCAAAGTTGCTATTATTCATAGCGTTACTTATAGCTAGTATAGGATCTGTATTATTAATGTTCCTAGTAAAAAATGTGAGTTATATAGGAGTTGCAATTATATACAGTGTTGTTAATCTCGGGATAGGTATAGCAGTACCTGCGATGACTACAATTGTAATGAAATCTGCCGGTCGTGAAAATGGAAATATGGCTGGAGCAACTTTAAATGTAAATCGTCAAATCGGTGCATTAGTCGGTGTAGCAATTATGGGAATAATTCTAAATGAATCATCGAATTGGTACAGCGGGGCAAGCTATAGTTTTTTAGCTATGGGGCTTTCCTATTTATGTGCAGCATTTTTAGTTTGGAAGTTTGTGGAGAGGGAATAAAAAGAAGCAGAGCACCACTTCTGGATGCTCTGCTTCTTTTTATTAATTATCAAACCAATTCCAAATCTCAATATCTCCAAGAGTCGCATAACGTACGTGAGGTGAGTTTTGTAATTTTAATAACTCTTTCGACGGACCAGTAATGACAATGCCGTATACTTTTACGCCGTTATCTTTTACATATTTATAACGTTGATCTAATTTTAGTTCTTTTTCAGGAAGCGCAGCTATTTTGCTTACCGTTTTTTCATGTGTAGAAAGAATATGCATCATTTCGATTACTTTATCTTCTGATGTTTTCTGCCTGTCTGTGTCATTATCTAGGAATCTTACATGCTCTGGAAAACCTATAGCTTCCCCGCCATGTAGGATGTAATCTTCTACATTTGTCTTTTCTTGTCCCGTATCTAAAGCGTACCATACAGGATTTGGAGGGAGTTCTTGTGCTTCAAATATGCTATATAAAAGTGGTTCTAATTCTTTTAAAGTGTAAGATTTGTCAAAGGAAACTGCTATTTCTGCAACAGTTCCATCATGTACTTTTGCAAGTGTATCCCATACTTTTTTTGAAGATCCCTTTAAATAATCACCTTGTTCTGTTTTGGGATGAACAAAGAAGAGCTTTGGTTGATAGAATGGATTCATCCAAGTTTGGTTCGTGACATCTACAGATGATAAGAAGCTTTTTGTTTCTACTGTACCGAGTGGCATTTCTTTTTTACCGACGGTTCTCACTAAATCAAATTGGCTGTTCGTACGGAAAAAAGCTTCTACACTTGTTCCACCGCCCATAACACGGCTATTTGGGATAGTTGCTTCAAGTGCAAGAGAAGGAACACTTCTTATTTCTTCTAGCCTTTTATCATTATCAGCTTGAAAATAAAAGGCCGATAATATCCCGCCAATTATATATATAACGATGCAAATGGATAGTATGAAGCCAAACGTCTGTAAACGATGTTTCCACTTAATTCTCCAAAAAGGGACTTTAAGGTCTTTTGGCGGTAACTTTTTCTTTACAGGTTCACTCTTCGCAAGTAACTCATCCAAATACGCTTCACATTCTTCACAAGTTTCTATATGACTTTCTAACTGTTCTTGTTCATCATGTGTGAGTGTTCCTTTTTCGTACTTCTCCCATAGTCTTTTAAACTCTGTACATCCCATCTGTATCACTCCTTTATGTTTCTCGTGTCTTTTCGTCCGCGGTGTAATTCAATTTTCACTTTCGCTAATGAGAGACCGGCCATTTCTGCTATTTCCTTATAGGAGAATCCGTAGTAATCTCGTAGTAGTAACACATTTCGTCTTTCGAGTGGAAGAGACGATAAACTTTCTAACCAACTAGCAATCTCATGTTTTACAAAATATGCATGTTCTGTACTTGGTACGTTTGGTAAATGGAATTCTTCAATTTTCGTTGTTTTATATTTTTTCTCTTTTCGGTACCAATCGATAAAGGCGTTGTAGGCAATTGTAAATAACCACGGTCTAATTTCTTCTCCTTTATAGTAGTCAATATGGACGAGCATTCGGTAAAAGGTTTCTTGCATGAGATCTTCAGCATAGTGAGAATCTCCGGTTAGGGAGAGAAGATAGCGAAATAAATCATGCATATGCTCTGTGTAAATTTCTTCTAATGTTTGACTTTGTTTCACTACATTTCCCTCCCTTCATACATAACAACGAAATACATATAAAAAAGTTACAATTTTTTATGGAATTATAGTAAAAAACGTCAAGAATTGGATTGCGTTCTCTTTTATCATAATACATATAAGGCGGGTGAACAGAGATGGAAAGCTATGAAACACAAATTCAAAGGTCGATTGATTATATTGAAGAAGATGTAATGGAAAAACAAACGCTGCGTAATTTAGCTCGCATTGCAGGTTTTTCTGAATCGCATTTTCATCGTGTATTCCAGGCGTTAGTAGGTGATACAGTAATGGAGTATGTTCGAAAGAGAAGGTTAGCCCGGGCAGCATATCAACTTTCTCACACGGATGAAAAAGTTATTGATATCGCATTTGAGCATGGCTTTCAATCTCACGAAACGTTCACGAGAGCCTTTAAAAAATTATTTCAAATGACACCTAGTGAATATCGAAAACAAGAAATCGAAACACCGATGTATTACAGAGTGAATGTAAAGCAAAGAAAATTAAATCCGTATTTAGGAGGCATACAAATGGAATATCGTATTGTAAATAAACCAGAATTTTTAGTGGCGGGTTATGAAATGAAGACGACAAGTAAAGAAGGGAAGAACCATCAAGACATACCAGTATTTTGGCAAGAATATTTACAAAAAGATCTCGGAACAACGATTCCGAATCGTAAAGATACGAGCCAATGGGTAGAGCTTGGATTATGTACTGATTTTAATTTAGAAACAGGAGACTTCACTTATATAATTGGAATGGAAGTTACAGGCTTTGAAAATGTACCAAATGAAGTTGCAAAGCGTACTTTCCCAGCAGCAACATATGCCGTATTTACAACGCCGAAAGTTCCTCATGAAGAAATGGTATCGTCTATTCATCAAACTTGGAATGCCGTATTCTCCGAATGGTTCCCGCATTCAGGATATGAACATTGCGGAGTTACAGAGTTTGAACTATACGACGAGCGTTGCCACGAAGATAAGAGTGAGTTCGCTCAAGTAGAGCTTTGGATACCGGTGAAGAAGAAATAATAGAAAAAGAGACCGTCCCAAAAGGTATTTTGGGACGGTCTCTTTTGTTAATAAGTTGCTACTATTGTCGTATTTTATAGTTAGGTCGATATAATTTTATGTGCTGTTAGGATCTTACTCAATAAAAAGATAACTCCAAAATTACCATATTCGTACATTTTGGAGTTGCTTAACGTTTACAACGGAAACACAAGAATAATCGTCGTTCCTTTTCCAAGTTCGCTATCAATAGAAATTGTCCCGTTATGAGCATGAACGAGCTGCTTCGTAATGGCGAGGCCAAGTCCAGTTCCGATGTTGCTTTCTTCTGTGTTTGTTCCTCGGTAATACCGTTCAAATAAAAGTTCTTTCGTTTTTTCATCCATTCCTTTGCCATCATCAGAAATAGATAGTGTAAATGAATTAGCGTTTTGTGAAAGTTTTACGATTACAGTAGTCGTTTCATTATTATGTTTTACAGCGTTTGCGAGCAAGTTTTCGATGATACGCTGGAACCATTTTTCTTCAATGAAATATTGAATTTTATTTGAGCTCGGTACGAATTCAATATTTTGATTTTGAAGCGTCGGGTTATTAATAAATTGCAATAATACTTTTTGGATGAACTGGTTAATTTCAACGTTTACGTGTTGCGCAGGAAGGCTGTTATTTTTTAATTGATACGTTAAGCTTAAATCGTCAATTAGTGTAGTCATATATTGAGATTTCTCCTTCATAACGCTGCCGAATTGCTGAATGTCACGATCAGTCCAGTTGTATTGATTTGATTCTAGTAGTAATGCATAGCCATATATAGAGCTAAGTGGTGTTTTTAAATCGTGTGTGAGACCGGTAATCCATTCTTCTCGTGTTTGCTGAAGTACTTTCCTCATCGCATCATTTTTTTTGAGTGTAATAGAAAGGTGCTCTAGTGAACTGGTAACATCTCTAAATAAGCGGAATGACCATTTTTCTTTACCAGATCGCCGGAATCGAACAGGTTTCCCTTTTTTGCTAATGGGTTCTTCATACTTTCCACCAGCGATATTTTTGAGCCAACGCATCGCATGTAATAACGGTTTCCCAAATTTATTACCGTACCAAATAGACAGAATGACTAAATAAACAAAGACGATAAGAAGGATTAATCCGCATCCGATGAGAAATTTTTTGGCAAATATATCGTCTATTTCATCCTCTGGATAGTAGTGCTCATTTTTTGTAGTTACAACAAGAAGATGATTGCTATTTGCGTCGTAAAAGCTAGACATGTTTTCTTTATGATTCCACGGTTCTTTTTCGTTAAGAGCAGTTTGTATTGCGGAAAACGTTTTTTTCTTTCCGTTTGGATAGGAGAATACTTCTTCGCCACCATTATTAAATATTTGAAGCGTTGCTTTTTCTTTAGAAAGTAACTGTTTTTCTTGATTTGTTAATGCGAACGAATCCAATGTTAAAGAAGGGTGCTCCTTTTGAATAGTTTTCAGTAACGCATTGCTTTTTAACATACCACCGTAAATAACAAGTACTTTCTTTTCTTCTAATTCAATTTCCCAATATGTAAATTTATAATTGCTCTCGACATGATGTTGTATATATGCGAGTAAAGATGTTTTCGTATAAGAATTCGGAACATCATTTGGTGTATTAAAGTTGTAGAGGATTTTTCCGTTTTCATCTACAACTTGGAGCCAATCGTTTTTCTCTTTCACTAAATCTTGTACTTCAGATTGTAACGAAATATGACCATCTTCTGAAGAGATATATCTTGAAATTGTAAAACTATCAGAATCCGGAATGTTAGGTTCGTATGAAATACTAGTAACAAGAAAAATTAAATAAGTGAAAGCAGCTACTACAGCAATAAGTAATGTAACTAAAACAAAAACGTGTTGCAAAATAAATTGGATGATAAGTCGTTTATTTAAATTCATAGTATTAACCTACTTTGTAACGAATTTATAGCCAAGTCCGCGAACAGTTTTTATATATTCTGGTTTACTTGGATCTTGTTCAATTTTTTCGCGTAGTTTTCGAATGTGGACCATAACGGTATTGTCATCCCCATTATAGGCTGGCGCTCCCCAAACTTTTTCGTATATTTCTTCTTTTGAAAATACGTAATTCGGATTCTCACAAAAGAAGAGTAGTAGTTGAAAGAGTTGGGCGGAACATTCGACAACGTGTCCATTTACTGTAAGTTCTGCGGAATGTTGATCAACTTCAAATCTTCCAAATGAAATGGCGTGTGCTTTAGGTTCATTTGGCACTGTTTGCTTCATATGTCTTCGAAGTTGTGCTTTTATACGAGCTACTACTTCTAATGGATTAAATGGCTTCGTAATATAGTCATCTGCACCGTATGAAAAACCGGATATTTTATCTAAATCAGATGCTTTCGCTGATAGGAAGAAAATCGGACAATCTGTTTGTTGGCGAATGATTGGACAAATATCAAAACCGGATTGTCCAGGAAGCATTACATCTAAAATGATTAAATCGTAATTGTTTTGCTTGGTGAGAGATAAAGCTATTTCAGCTGATGTTGCAGTTGTAATATGAGAAAAACCTTCCTTTTCAAGAATGGTAGTTAATAGTTGTAAAATTGCTGTTTCATCATCAACGAGTAAAATATTTGCTTGATACATAAAAATCCCTCCTAATTTTCTCGAATATCATATCATCATTTTGTAACTTATGGAATTTTTAAGGAAATTTTAAGGTTTTCTTTCTCAAAAAATTAAGAATCAAATGATATGATAAAAGTAACATAGGGGAGGAGATGAGTGTGAATCCGTTTCAAATGATGCGAGCTAGATATTTTTTAATTGTATTTGTACTATTAATATTAGTAGCAAGAAGTAGTGATAAGTTGCTAGAAAGTACATTTCATATACAAAATTCTTCTTTTATAAATATTCTTATATTTTATATCCTTCCGATTGCATGGATTTTTTATGAGTATAGAAAACACCGTGTTTCATTTTCATTATTTGTTAATAAAAATGAATCATTTAACTTGGTGCAAGTTTTATACATTACGATCATGTTATGCGTGTTTAGTTACGGGTATCTTATTTTGTATATGTACAGTTTTGCATGGATTACACCAGATTTTATTATGAATGCTTTGCAGGAACCAATTGTAGATAGTGCTGGGGGATATGTATATCAATGTATTATGGTTGTATTTATCGCGCCTATTATTGGGGAATTTGTTTTTCGTGGATTTTTACTTCAGCGCTTTGCTGCAAAATGGGGAACAAGTATAGCGATGATTGCAGTAGCACTTTTATTTGCGCTTTTACACGTCGATTTCCTAGGTGCCGCCGTATTCAGCATCGTATTATCGATCGTATATATTCGTACGAAAAGCTTACTCATGCCAATTGTGATACATATGTTAAACAATGCATTTGTAATGGGTGCGTCTTTCCTAGTAAGTAGAGAAAAAATCATAAGTTTTGCAGATTTCTCAAATTATACGACATTCTTTCCAGGACTTATTATTTTTATAACAGGATTAAACTTAGTACTCATCTTTTTATTTGTTAACCGCAAATATTGGAGTAAAGAAGTGCCAGTTATATATGCAGAGCGGGTAAAGAGCTTTTCAGATGTAGTGTGAGATAAATGAGATGAAGAAGACGTTTGAGAAAATATTGAAAGATATTATAGATGCTACGTCTATTACTGATATGTGTGATAAAAGTTTTTGTAATTGGATTCAACCTGTAGTAGATACAATTGTGTTTCCAGAGTATTACTTGTTTTCTAGCAATCATTTAAAAGAAAATATTATTTCTCTTCTTATTATGTTAGGGAGTTTAATCATATTTGGCCTTATTGTAGAAGCAATGATGAAGCTCATCTTCAGAAAAAATGAAGAGACGTATGTGTGGGTTCATAAAGTATTCACGAAAGTAATGGGGGCTTTCGTTTTGTTTTATGGTCTAAAAGCAATCATTTACTTTATAGCTTTGAAACATCATTCATTCGAAACTTGAAAGGGGTGTATAAAATTATATGAATGAAACGATATCATCAAATAAGTTTTTTTATTTGATTTTACTTAGTATAGTGCTAATAACGACAGTAAATGTTATTCTTCGCTGGGAGGAAGCTTACTTCTTTATCTATTTAGCACTCCATTTGTTAGGGATTTTATGTATAAGTGGCGGAATAGTTACTGAAAAAAAGAGTGAAGAAAGTATTAACTATATGTGTGTGGCCGGTCTTATTTTACTTTTAGCTGTACAAGGTATTATGAAATATAGTTCTTTTTCTTTACAAGATTTTAGTTTGTTAATAGATGTACTTCCTTAAGGAGGCTCTTTATGTTATCTAAAAAGCAAGTAGGGTACGTACTAGCTTTAATCGGATTTTTTACGATTATTATAACGACGCTATTTTTTCAAGACTATGAATATATACGATATGTAAAAGGCGCTGGTTTAATGTGTTGGTTTGTAAGTGTGTTTCTTATTCCGGATTATGAACCGAAGAAAGTGTCTAAAGGTAGGTGAAACTCTTCTTAATGTAGAAGAGTTTTTTTATGTAAATAGAAGGTTCTCGGGCAATTCACATAATTAGCTTGTTCTAATTTAGCATGTACGAACTTACAATAATAATAGACAGGCAGCATAGAGGAGGGAATAGCGTGAAGAAAGTTATTGGGTGGTCGCTTTTTTTGTACGTTGGATTTGCGTTATTTATATATTGGTATTTATTTGGATGGCATCATGAACTCATTCCGGATATGTATAAAGGAACGAGTGCAGATCCAGAAACTTTTATGAATGCGAGAGAGCTTACGCTAAGCCAAGATTATTCGCGCGTAAAAAATTTACTGTATTTTTTAGCGACGCCTCTTGAATGGATTATTTTACTGTTTGTACTCGTGCTCGGTATTTCAAGACGATTTGAGAAATGGTCGAAGGAAACGACTAAAATAAGTGTCCTGCAAGTCGCGATTTATTTCTTTTATTTATCGTTACTTACAACAGCACTATCATTACCAGTGCAATGGATCGGGCGTAAAGTATCTGTTGATTACGGTATTTCAACACAAAGCACACAAAGCTGGATTAAAGATCATGTCATCGATTTTTGGGTGAACTATGCGACTATGTTACTCATTGTTACGGTTTTATTATGGCTCATCCGTAAATTCCCGAAGAGATGGTGGCTAGCGGGATGGGCACTCTCTGTTCCGTTTACGATTTTCTTAACGTTTGTGCAACCTGTTATGATTGATCCACTTTACAACGATTTCTCAACGCTGAAAAATAAAGAATTAGAAACGAAAATTTTAACGATGGCAGATAAAGCTGATATTCCATCTGAACACGTATATGAAGTAAATATGTCGGAAAAAACGAACGCTCTAAATGCATACGTAACAGGAATTGGAAAAAATCTTCGCATTGTAATGTGGGATACAACACTTCAGCAATTAAAGGATAAAGAGATTTTATTTATAATGGCTCATGAAATGGGGCATTACGTAATGAAGCATATATATTGGGGCGTTGCAAGTTATGTTTTGTTATCGTTTATAGGTATGTATTTGATTAGTCGTATTTTAAATATGTGTATTCGAAAATGGGGAGATACATTGCAAATTTCAAAAACGGCATGTTTCTCAATTTTACCTTTATTTTTCTTAATTTCCTCTGTATTATCTTTTGCATCACAACCAGCAACAAACTATGTTTCACGTATAGAAGAACGAGCGGCAGATCAATACGCTTTAGATATGACGAAAGATGGGAAATCAGGCGTGAAAACATTTCAATATTTATCAAAAACAAGTTTAAGCCAAGTCAATCCGCCTGCGTTAGTGAAATTTTTCTTATACACACATCCACCAATTTTCGAAAGAATTCATACGTTTGAACAATATGAAAAACAAAAAAACAAGAAGTAGCGATTATGCTACTTTTTGTTTTTAGAAATATAAGTTTGATATTGGGAATATTTATCATTGCTTTTTATTGTGATTTTGTAAATAATAAGCTATAAAATTCTAAAAATCTATATATAAAGGAATAAAGGTGGAAATATGTATTTTTTACAAAATTTAAAAGTGAAATATAAATTATTCTCGCTTATCTCATTAGCAGTTTTGGGCATGGTAATTATGAGTTGTATAGCAATTAATTCTATTAATAAGATTAAGCACGATACAGAGGCTGTAGTAGATGATTATCAATATTCTGCAATTTTATTAGAAGGAATGCTTCGTACACAAAATTCTTTAGAATATAACTTGCTAGAATTAATTACAACGTCACAAAATGAGGGGACAAATAAAGAAGAAATTATTGGCCACATTGAGAAGGATCTTAAAAAATATGATTCTTTATTAAAAGAATATGATGATGGCATCGATTTAAGTAAGCAAGAGGATGAGCTGTTTCAGAAGATGAAGAAATCTTTGCCAAGTTATATGGAGACATATAAGAAGTTGTTTGACAAAACGAAGGTAACAAATGAATCTCAAATGCTAAACGAATTTCAAAAGGACTTAAAACCGAAAGGAGTAGAGTTAGCTGGTTATGCAGTAGATCTGGAATCGTATGTTTCAAATTTAGCTGACCAAGTATTTAAAGATTCTCAAAAAATGATAGATCGGTCCGTTATTACTTTTATCATTCTTGTAGTAGTTACTACAATCATTATATGTATAGTAAGTTATATTATTAGCAAGCTTATAGTTGCTCCTTTACAAACGGTTAGTCGTATGATGGAAAGAGCAAAAGAAGGGGATTTAACTGTACATGGTGATTATAATGCTAAGGATGAATTAGGTGTATTAGTAAGTGATTTTAACGAGATGATTGCAGGGCTAAGAACAAATATGCAAGAATTAGAGAATAATATTCAGCTTGTATTCCAACATGCAGACGGAGTAGTATCTGCATCAGAAGTATCTAGCAGTGCGGCAAAGAAAATCACTATAGATATTGAAGAAGTTGCAAATGGTGCAGAGAGCCAAATGCAAGCAATGGAACAAACTGCGGGTGCGATGGAAGAGTTGACCCAAGGAATGCAGAGCATAGTGGATACATCATCCTCTGTAAATGAATTGTCTGCTCAATCAGCATTAGATGCAGAGAGTGGCAATAAGTTAATGAAACAAATGATTCAACAGATGGACACAATCCAAAACTCAGTACATAGCGGTGTTAAACAAGTAGAGACTATGAAAGAACAATCAGAAGAAATTGTTAAAATCATTGATGTTATGCAAGGTATTACCTCTCAGATTAACTTATTAGCATTAAACGCCGCAATTGAGGCTGCACGTGCTGGGGAAAGTGGTAGAGGATTTGCAATTGTGGCAGATGAAGTACGAAAATTAGCAGAACAATCTAGTGATTCTGCAAAACAAATTGAGAAGCTGATTACTCAAGTTATGGGAACAACGAATCATACGGTAGATATGATGGGGAAAGTAGATAATGAAGTACAGGCAGGTACACAAGTAGTAATGCATACAGAAAAAGTATTTGGAAAAATTACAGAAAAAGTGCAGCAAGTATCTGAGCAAATTCAAACGGTATCTATGTCTACAGATGAAATTGCAGCGAGTAGTGAGGAGATTTCTGCTTCTGCAGAAGACATGGCTCAAATTTCTCAAAGATCATCTGACCGAACTGATAGGGTAAAAGAGTCTATTCAACAGCAAGAAAAATCTGTTCAAGAGATCTCGGTTTCAATTGAACATCTGCACAGCGTAGCAGGAGGATTAAAACAGATCGTTTCCCAATTTACTCTTCAAAAATAGTAGTGTATGTAAGTCTGTATATAGAGAAATTCCTCTCGATAAATAAAAAAATCATCCCTTACAAGAAAAAGGGATGATTTTTTTATGAAAGTTTCGTGTGGATGTCACTCATTGTATTCTAAATTTTTACATTTTTCGAATTGTAATATATAATGATATGTAATATTTTTAGAATTTTCAGTGTGCAAGAGAGTAATTGTAGGAGGAGAGAACGGGTGTTTAATAAAAAATCAATGCCAGCTATCAAAATGATCCTGTCGATGTCTATTTTCGGATCGATTGGATTTTTTTCTGTCCAAACGGGCTTACCGTCTTTTGAATTAGTATTTGTTCGTTGTATTTGTGCGACTATATTTTTAACGTTATGTTGGTTAGCGACAGGACAATATAAAAGTGAGAAATGGAATAAAAAAGAAATCATGCAAATATTAGCGTGCGGCGTATTTCTCGTTTTTAACTGGGTATTTCTATTTAAAGCGTTTGAAGTTATGTCAATTACAATAGCGATTTCTGTCTATCACCTCGCTCCAATTATCGTATTAATGATTGGGAGTATCGTATTTAAAGAGAGGTTAACAGCATTTGCGGTTATGTCGATTGTCATTTGTTTCATCGGCACAGTTTTAGTAGCGGGAGTAGATGGAAGTGTGTCGCTCGAGAAACTCATGTCATCTGGAATGGTATGGGCACTTCTTGCAGCGTTATTTTATGCTTTTACCACTTTACTAGGAAAAGGAATCAAGCATACAAGTGCATATGCAATGACATTTGTACAAACGTTTTTAGGTATATTTTTATTGTTACCATTTGTAGATTTCGGACAGTTTCAAGGGTTAACACAGACGAACTGGATGATGATAACAGCGACAGGGCTTATACATACTGGGTTTGTATATTACTTATTTTTTGACAGTTTAAGAGATTTATCGACGAGACTTATTTCTGTATTAGTGTTTTTAGATCCTGCTGTTGCAATTTTGTTAGATACAGTCTTTACCGGATTTAGACCGACTAGTATGCAAATTGTAGGGATTGTCCTTATCTTTGTAGGGATGGCACTAACTTTTCGTAAGGGGAGAGAAAAGGAACTATCAGTGAAGGGAAGTGCTACCTCTGAAATATAAAGTTGTGTTCATATAATTTCATTTACTATTACAATCTTAATTTTAGAAAATCATACGAAAAGGTCATTGTTGTATAACAGTGTCCTTTTTTTGTATGAAATAAAGCGCGAAAGAACGGTGTTTTAAAAAAAGAAATGAATTTTCAAAAAAAACTTCCTTTTCTGAAGATTTGTTATATAATATAAAACATAAAATCAAATCTGTTATAAAACAGTTTAAGAAGGGGATGCTAATATGTCGACGCAAACTTCACGGGTTACACTCGTCGGAGAAATATTACCAGCGTACAACGAAATATTGACACCTGAGGCGCTTAGTTTTTTAAAGGAACTACATGAAAATTTCAATGAGCGCCGCATAGAACTTTTACAAAAACGTGTGGAGAAACAAAAACGAATTGATGCAGGAAAGTTTCCGAAGTTTTTAGAAGAAACAAAACACATACGTGAAGCGGATTGGACAATCGCCAAGCTTCCGAAAGATTTAGAGGATCGCCGCGTAGAGATTACTGGGCCGGTAGATAGAAAGATGGTTATTAACGCTTTAAATTCAGGAGCGCATCTTTTTATGGCGGATTTTGAAGATTCCAATTCACCAACTTGGGAAAATGCGGTTGAAGGTCAAATAAACTTACGAGATGCAGTAAAGGAAACGATCTCATATAAAAATGATAAAGGAAAAGAATATAAATTAAATGATAAAACAGCTGTACTCATTGTGCGTCCAAGAGGATGGCATTTAGAAGAAAAATATATGCAAGTTGACGGAAAGAATATGTCCGGCAGCTTAGTGGATTTTGGTCTGTACTTTTTCCATAATGCGAGGGCACTTTTAGAAAAAGGAAGTGGACCATACTTTTACTTACCGAAAATGGAGAGTCATTTGGAAGCGAGATTATGGAATGACGTATTCGTATTTGCTCAAAAATACATCGGTATTCCAAACGGAACAATTAAAGCAACGGTGTTACTGGAAACGATTCACGCTTCGTTTGAAATGGATGAAATTTTGTATGAGCTAAAAGATCACTCTGCGGGCTTAAACTGCGGGAGATGGGATTATATTTTCAGTTTTTTAAAGAGCTTCCGTAATCATAATGAATTTTTACTTCCAGATAGAGCACAGGTCACGATGACGGCGCCGTTTATGCGCGCGTATTCTTTAAAAGTAATTCAAACGTGTCATCGCCGTAATGCACCAGCAATCGGAGGGATGGCAGCACAAATTCCGATTAAAAATAATCCAGAAGCGAATGAAGCAGCTTTCGAAAAGGTGCGTGCTGATAAGGAGCGCGAAGCTTTAGATGGCCATGATGGGACTTGGGTTGCCCATCCGGGACTTGTACCGGTCGCGATGGAAGTATTTAATCACATTATGAAAACGCCAAATCAAATTTTTAGAAAACGTGAAGAAATACGTGTCACAGAAAAAGATTTATTAGAAGTACCAGTGGGAACGATTACAGAAGAAGGCCTTCGCATGAATATTAGCGTAGGTATTCAATATATTGCATCTTGGTTAAGTGGACGGGGAGCGGCTCCAATTTATAACTTAATGGAAGATGCGGCAACAGCGGAAATCTCGAGAGCGCAAGTATGGCAATGGATTCGTCATGAAGGCGGAAAGCTACATGATGGCCGCAATATTACATTTGAATTAATGGAAGAATGGAAAGAAGAAGAATTAGCAAAAATAGAAAGCGAGATTGGTAAGGAAGCCTTTAAGAAAGGGAGATTCCAAGAGGCGACAACATTGTTTACAAATCTCGTTCGGAATGATGAGTTCGTACCGTTTTTAACATTACCAGGTTATGAAATTTTATAAAAACGAAAAGGGGATGGAACATATGACAAACGAAAGAATTGATAAATTACAAGAGAGCTGGGAATTAGATACGCGATGGAAAGGGATAACACGTCCATATTCAGCAGAAGATGTGATTCGTTTGCGCGGCTCGATTGATATTGAACATACGTTAGCACGCCGCGGTGCTGAGAAGCTTTGGAAGTCGCTTCATACGGAAGATTATATTAATGCACTTGGCGCATTAACAGGAAACCAAGCGATGCAACAAGTAAAAGCGGGGCTAAAAGCAATTTACTTAAGCGGTTGGCAAGTAGCGGCCGATGCGAATCTTTCTGGGCATATGTATCCAGACCAAAGCTTATATCCAGCGAACAGCGTACCAGCTGTAGTAAAACGAATTAACCAAACGCTTCAACGTGCAGATCAAATTCAGCACATGGAAGGAAGTGGTGATACAGATTATTTCGTACCGATTGTAGCAGATGCAGAAGCTGGATTTGGTGGACAATTAAACGTATTTGAACTTATGAAAGGTATGATTGAAGCGGGCGCATCAGGTGTACACTTTGAAGATCAATTATCTTCAGAGAAAAAATGTGGCCATCTAGGCGGAAAAGTATTACTGCCAACGCAAACAGCGGTGCGCAATTTAATTTCTGCACGTCTTGCTGCGGACGTAATGGGAGTGCCGACAATTATCGTTGCAAGAACAGATGCAGATGCAGCAGATTTAATTACGAGCGATATCGATCCAGTCGATAAAGCGTTTATTACAGGTGAAAGAACACCAGAAGGATTTTACCGTACGAAAGCAGGACTTGATCAAGCAATTGCGCGTGGTTTAGCGTATGCACCGTATGCAGACCTCGTTTGGTGTGAAACATCTGAACCAAACTTAGAAGATGCAAAGCGATTTGCGGACGCAATTCATAAAGAGCATCCAGGGAAGCTACTTGCATATAACTGTTCACCTTCATTTAACTGGAAACAAAAACTAGATGAAGAAACAATTGCGAGCTTCCAAAAAGAAATCGCATCTTACGGTTACAAGTTCCAGTTCGTAACACTCGCTGGATTCCACTCGTTAAACTACGGCATGTTTGAATTAGCGCGTGGCTATAAAGAGCGCGGCATGGCTGCATACTCTGAACTACAACAAGCAGAATTCGCAGCAGAAAAACATGGTTACTCTGCAACTCGTCATCAACGCGAAGTAGGAACAGGTTACTTTGATGAAGTAGCACAAGTCATTACAGGCGGTACTTCATCAACGACAGCATTAAAAGGATCTACGGAAGAAGCTCAGTTTACGAAATAAAAGGAAGGGGCACCTTTTTGACTAGGTGCCCCTTGCTATTTTGTGAACGATGCGAGAGTAAATGAAATGATAGCAACGATTTTTTCGATATATCTATCGTAACTTAAAATATATCGGCGATTCGACGAAGGATATCAACTGACCGACAAAAATGACAATATCGTCATTCTCTTTTTATGTTATTAAATCCACTCTGCTCCATGCACACGAATAAACTTCATATCTTTTTCATAATGATCTAGATGTCCTTCATCTATCATTCTTTGGAAATTTACGTCGCCTTCTTGTGCTTTTCGTTTCATATATGTACATAAACCTTCTAACCGTAGTAACACCATTTCTAAATAATCTTCGTCCATGCTTTTACCGTAGGACTGAGCAAACAACTTCACCCTTTGTTTAATACGGTTGGCATGTTGTGACGAGTCATAATGAACCGCTTCTCCCGATTCTGTATAATAAACTCTACTTAAAGGGACGCAAGTATATAGCGTATAGGCTATATCCCAAAGTCTTGGACCAGGAGCAGCAACATCAAAATCAATAATGCCTACGGGCTTCTCATCATTAAAAATAATGTTATATATGGCAAAATCATTGTGGCATAAAACCTCAATGTTATTTGGGGTATGATCCATCGGTCTCCAATCATCTAATAACGGAAAGTCACTTACAGCATCATGGTACAGGCGGAGCATCTTTGCTATTTCTTTTAACACATCATTAGACCACATGTATTCTTTTAAAGGATAATTGCCAGCGTCTCCTTCTATAAATGATAAAATTTCTCTACCTTTTTCATCTATTCCCAAAAACTTTGGCGCATGATGGAACCCTTTGTTTTCTAGATGATGTAATAGACTATGAATTTTTGCACTGTCTGGCTTTAATTCTCGCCGAACAGTATTTGCAGAACGATATACGTTTGAGACGTTTCCCCCTGTTAGTATCTCTTCTTGTTCGTAGTTTGACATGTGAAAATTCCCCCTATGATTAAAAAATCCAATCCCAAATAGTGAATAGACCAACAATGGCAGAAAAAAGAAGGAAAGCAAGGAATACTAGACAGCTAAGAGGGACTAACTTATCTTGCCATGTTTCCTTATACTCATAAACTAATTCCTCTGTTACTTTTTTGTACAGGAGATAAAGGCTGTTCTTTATACAATCTCTTTATATGGCTAGAATCGCCTTTAAACTTTAAAGCGCGTGCGATATGATAAGGATTATTTCCCATTGATTTTTCAAATAATAAACATGATTCATGCATAATATCTGTTTTATGCTCCTCTAGATACTAGTAACGATCAGCCATTTCTGGATATTGTAATTTATAATAAATGTCTCCGAGTTGTTTTCGAAGATATAATTCATTTGGGTATGTAGAGATGAGACCATGTAATCTTTCTCTTGCTTTTCCAAGATTATTATTTTCAATATCCTCTTCAATTCTTCTTCATGTTTTTCTAGAAATGTTGGTGGTCATGAATCCCTCCTTATTTGGAATAGAGATGATTATATTTTATATGAAATACTAAAAATTAGAAATTCTATTTTCGAAAAAGATTGTACATTTTATTTTAATGTGCTATGATGGTGTCAGTTGAATAGTTAAATTAAGCAATCCATATATTATCAAGTGCTGAAAACGAACGAGAAAAAGTATGTGAGAACTAGTTTATGTTTCGTATTTGATAATGTGTGGATTCTTTTTTTATACAGGAAAACTAAAAAATTAAAAATTTGTATTTTCTTAGGAGGAAATAATCATGGCAGTAACAGGACAAGTAAAATGGTTTAACAACGAAAAAGGCTTCGGTTTCATCGAGGTTCCAGGCGAAAACGACGTATTCGTACACTTCTCTGCAATCGAAACTGAAGGTTTCAAATCTCTAGAAGAAGGCCAAAAAGTTAGCTTCGAAATCGAAGAAGGTAACCGTGGACCTCAAGCTAAAAACGTAATCAAACTATAATTTTATAGTTGATGATGGAAAAAAGGATGGCTGATGCCATCCTTTTTTTATTGTTCTTTTCCCGCTTTTTTCTTCTCACGTTTCTTACATTCTGGACATTTCGATTTACGAAAAGGTTTCACAAAGAACAGGAGAATGAAAAACAAACCGAATATAATACTAGCTGAATTTTTCACGATCACAATGCTACTATTTTTCATGTGAATGGTTGGTTGGATCTCTTTTTCTTCCATAACGGACCTCCATATATTGGATTTATATTTTAATTATAGCAAAGTTAATTGTTTTAACGATGTGAAAAGAGGAAGCAATTATAAATATTTATAGATAGTATAAATGCTTTTTGTGCAGGTTATTATTAATTTATCTTCATATTAATTTTTTATAATTTGACGGATGTTTGATTCATGATAAAAGATTGTAAAAAAGCGTAATGTGTAAAGCATTTCCTTTTCATAGGTGCTAAAATTATATATGCAGCTGCTAATATAAATGAAAAATAAAAAGGAGATAATAGAGTATGGAAAGTAAAGTGGAACGCTATGTCGAAAATTATGTTGTAAATAAAAATACAATGGCCTTACTTCCTGTTATTCTAAGTGAAAAGAAAATTGTTACGCGAGTAGTTGAAATGGAAGATTCTTTTTTTGTATTTCAAAAGCCTCTAGATATTATAGAAAGAAGTTGCCGTAAGCATGGTTCTAGTTTCTTAGGTAGAAAAGAAGGAACGAAAGAGTTAACCCATATTACACATAAAGCACCGATTGCGATTAGTCCGACAGATCAACTTTATTTTTTCCCTACCTATTCTTATTCTAGAAAAGAGTGCGCGTGGTTGTCGCATTTTTATATTGAAAGTAATAAAGAATTAAAAGATGGAAACCTTATTATTAGATTTATAAATGGCTTTGCTGTGAAATTAGAAATATCAAAAACTAGTTTTGAAAATCAGCAAAATCGTACAGCGAAATTGCGAACAGAGTATGAAGATCGAAAGAAGAAACAAGGAAATCCTTGTTTTAAAGAGATTGATAAAAGTGAAGAATCTAAATTAAGACCAGCATATGAGAAAGTGTATTTTGTGAAAGAAGGCGAAGTTTGAGAGGATGGGGGAAACCCCATTCTTTTTGTTTGTCAGTTTTTATCGGTAAGTCGATATAAAATAAGATTACAGAAGAGATTACCAATAAAACCACAAAAAATATTGTTCCTCAAATAGTCGAACGTACAACACATCCTGTCGAATATTGATAGATTATCATAGCTAAATAATGAAGGAATTCTAATGAAAGATATGGAAACTTAATAATTACGTCTCCATATGTCGTATCTACCATTTCCTCTTTCCTATAAGCAATGATAAAGTAGAGGTAGTAATTAGAGTAAAGGGGTAAAGTGTAGAATGGATTTTCAGGCAATCAAAGAGTATTTTTCACCAGAAAATATGGATCATATTGTTGAAAGTTATAAGGCGTTCGGACCGCTTCTTGGCATAGGCTTGCCGATGATAGAGGCGCTTATTCCAGCATTACCACTTATTGTGTTTGTACTAGCGAATGCTGTTGCATTTGGTTTTTGGCTGGGCTTTCTTTATTCGTGGCTTGGATCGGTAATCGGTGCTATGCTTGTCTTTTTCATTATCCGCCATTTTGGACGAAGCCGTTTCTTTTCTTTTGTAAATAAGCATGAGAAAGTGCGCAAGGCAATGGGGTGGATTGAAAGAAAAGGATTCGCGCCAGTGTTTGTTATATTTTGTTTTCCGTTTACACCGTCTGCGCTTATAAACGTTGTAGCTGGTTTATCTCGTATTAGCGTAAAACAGTTTGGACTTGCATTAGCATTCGGAAAGCTTGTGATGATTTTTATTTTAACGTATATCGGTCATGATTTAATGTCGTTTATTCATAAGCCGGTGAAATCAGTTATTGTTGGTATTGTTATTTTTATTCTATGGTATGTCGGTAAGAAAATCGAAGTAAAGTTAGAACTACATTAAGAATAGTCTTCTTTGTAAAGGAAAGCTTCATTATTAAAGGGTAAGGGGAGAAGCGGATGAAGAAAACTTTGAAAAAAGAAGGCCTAGAGTGGATAAGAACAATTTTAATTGGTGTACTATTAGCTGTATTTTTTCGAACGTTTTTCTTTTCAACGTACGTTGTAGAGGGGAAGTCAATGATGCCGACATTGCAAGATGGGAATATGCTCGTTGTAAATAAGGTGAGTTATCAAGTAGGGGACTTGAACAGATTTGATGTTGTTGTGTTTCATGCGAATAAAAAAGAGGACTATGTAAAGCGAATTATCGGTTTACCTGGAGACCATATTGAATATAAGCATGATAAGTTGTATATAAACGGTCAATTTATTGATGAGCCTTATCTAGAAAAGTATAAGAAAGAGACAAATGGAAGGCAACTAACAGGTGATTTTACATTAGAAGAGTTAACGAAAGAAAAGTTTGTACCACCTGGTTATATTTTTGTAATAGGCGATAACCGCCTCGGTAGCTGGGATAGTAGGCACTTTGGTTTTGTGAAGGCTGATACAGTTGTCGGTAAAGTTGATTTACGATATTGGCCAATTCAAGAGGTGCAGACGAATTTTTCAAAAGGTTGATATAATTAAGTAGAAGTATAGAAAAGACAAACAACTCAGTTTGTCTTTTTTCGTGTCCTATAATACAATTATAGTAGCAAACTAACGTTCGTTATGTAAGTGAAAGGTGGGGTTACATGTCACTTCGATTTGTAATTGGTAGAGCGGGAAGTGGAAAAAGTACACTTTGTTTACGCGAAGTGCAAGAAGAGCTAAAACAGCATCCAAGAGGGAAAACAATATTATATCTTGTGCCAGAACAGATGACATTCCAGACGCAGCAGGCGTTAATTGGAAGTGAGGATGTAAGAGGTTCTATTCGGGCACAAGTTTTTAGTTTTTCACGATTAGCGTGGAAAGTGTTGCAAGAAGTTGGCGGAGCGAGTCGTCTTCATATAGATGAAGCGGGTGTGCATATGTTACTTCGTAAAATTGTAGAATCTCGTAAAGATGGTCTATCGGTGTTTCAAAAAGCAGCGGAGCAAAACGGTTTCTTTGAACATCTTGGCAGTATGATTGCGGAGTTTAAACGTTATAACGTGACGCCATCTAACGTATATGAAATGTGGCAACAATTAGATACGCATAGTAGCAGCGCAGAGCAAAAGCTGCTAGCGAATAAAGTATATGATTTACAACTATTATATGATGATTTTGAGCGTGCTTTAATCGGAAAATATTTAGATTCAGAAGACTATTTACAATTGCTAGTGGAAAAGCTTCCGCAGTCTGAATATGTAAATGGTGCCGAAATTTATATAGATGGATTTCATTCGTTCTCTCCTCAAGAGCTAGAAATTTTAAGGCAGCTCATGATTTGCGGAGCGAGAGTCACAATTACGTTAACGATAGATGAAAAAACGTTAGCACAGCCAGTGAGTGAACTGGATTTATTTTATGAGACGACGTTAACATATGAAAAAATCAAACAAATAGCGCGTGAAGAGAAAATAGAAATTGAAAAAACAATGCCACTTATGGAACAACTGCGTTTTCATTCTCCGGCATTAGCGCATTTAGAAACGCATTATGAAGCACGACCAAATGAAAAGTTTCACGGTGAAGCAAGTGTAACAATTAGTACAGCAGCGAATTTACGAGCTGAAGTAGAAGGTGTTGCTCGTGAAATTCGTAGACTTGTCGCGGATGAAACGTATCGTTACCGCGATATTGCAGTCCTTCTTCGTAACGGGGAAAGTTATTACGATGTGATGCGAACATTATTTACAGATTATAATATCCCGCACTTCATCGATGAAAAACGCCCGATGTCACATCATCCATTAGTAGAATGTATTCGTTCTGCCTTAGAAATTATTAGCGGGAACTGGCGTTATGACGCAGTGTTCCGCTGCGTGAAAACAGAGCTTTTATATCCATTAGACGTAAGAAAAGAAGTTATGCGCGAAGAGATGGATGAGTTTGAAAACTACTGTTTAGCGTACGGTGTACAAGGGAAGAGATGGACTTCTGAGGAGCCATGGATGTATCGCCGTTACCGTTCGCTTGACGATACAAACGGAATGATAACAGACAGTGAACGTGAAATGGAAGAGAAAATAAATCGACTGCGTGACATTGTAAGAACGCCAGTTATTCGTATGCAAAAAAGGTTAAAGCGTGCGGGAACTGTTATGCAAATGTGCGAAGTGGTTTACTTATTTTTAGAAGAACTGGACGTTCCGAAGAAGTTAGAAGAATTACGTATTCGTGCAGAAGAGAGCGGAGATTTCTTATTTGCGACAGACCACGAACAAGTATGGGAAGAAGTGATGAGTCTTCTTGATACGTTTGTAGAGATGCTTGGTGAAGAGAAAATGTCACTTTCTATGTTTACGGATGTTATGTCGACAGGTCTTGAAGCACTTCAATTTGCTAACATTCCGCCTTCATTAGACCAAGTATTAATTGCCAATATTGATCGCACTAGATTATCAGACGTGAAAGCGACATTTATTATCGGAGTAAATGAAGGAGTCATTCCAGCAGCACCGATGGATGAGGGGATGCTTTCTGATGAAGAAAGAGAGGTTCTTGGCGCAGCAGGTATCGAATTAGCGCCAACGACGAGACAAACATTATTAGAAGAACAGTTTGTTATGTACCAAATGGTAACGAGAGCATCTGAGAAGTTATACATTTCATGCCCGCTTGCAGATGAAGAAGGAAAGACGTTACTTGCGTCTAGTTTTATTAAGAAAATAAAAAGAATGTTCCCTGATGTAAAAGACGCGTTTATTACGAATGATGTAAACGACTTATCACGTTCGGAACAAATCTCATACGTAGCAACGCCAGAAGTAACGTTATCTTATGTTATGCAGCAACTACAAACGTGGAAGCGATACGGATTTGAAGGGAATTTAGACTTTTGGTGGGACGTATATAACTTCTACGTGACTTCAGATGAGTGGAAACAAAAAAGTAGCCGCGTGTTATCAAGTTTATTCTACCGAAATCGTGCGCAGAAACTAAGTACAGCTGTAAGTAGAGATTTATACGGAGATAAAATAAAAGGAAGCGTCTCTCGTATGGAGTTATTCAATCGTTGTGCGTACGCTCATTTTGCGCAGCACGGTTTATCATTAAGAGAGCGTGATATTTTTAAACTAGATGCACCAGATATCGGTGAACTATTCCATGCAGCGTTGAAGAGAATTGCAGATAGGCTATTACGTGAAAACCGCACTTGGGCGGATTTATCAATAAAAGAGTGTGAGCATCTTTCTGTTTTAGTAATAGAAGAAATCGCGCCGTTATTACAACGACAAATTTTATTAAGTTCAAACCGTCATTTCTATTTAAAACAAAAACTACAACAAATCATTTTCCGTACATCAATCATTCTTCGTGAACACGCGAAGTCGAGCGGTTTCGTACCAGTTGATTTAGAAGTGCCGTTCGGTATGGGTGGTACAGGATCACTTCCGCCGATGGAATTCTCATTACCAAATGGTGTGAAGATGGAAGTTGTCGGCCGTATTGACCGTGTTGATAAGGCGGAAGATGAAAATGGGACGTTCCTTCGTATTATTGACTATAAATCAAGTTCAAAAGCGTTAGATTTAACGGAAGTGTATTACGGATTGGCACTTCAAATGTTAACGTATTTAGATGTTGTTACTTCAAATGCACAAACGTGGATGAAAAAAGGCGGCACAGCATCACCTGCTGGTGTACTGTACTTCCATATTCATAACCCGATCGTTGAGATGAAAGGTGACGCATCTGAAGCAGAAATTGAAAAAGAAATTTTAAAGAAATTTAAAATGAAAGGGCTCGTGCTAGGAGATGCAGATGTTGTTCGTTTAATGGATAACAAACTGACAACAGGAAGCTCTGACATTATTTCTGCTGGCCTGAAAAAAGACGGTAGTTTTAGTGCGCGTTCTAGCATTGCAAGTGAACAAGAATTTAACGTACTTCAAAAATATGTACACCATACGTTTGAAAATATCGGAAAAGACATTACAGAAGGTGTTATCGATATTGCTCCTTACAAAAAGGGGAATAAAGCGGCATGTACGTTCTGTAACTTCAAATCTGTTTGTCAGTTTGATGAATCCCTTGAAGATAATCAATTCCGTACGTTAAAAGATATGAAAGATAGCGAAGCAATGGAGAAAATTAGAGAGGAGGTTGGCGGAGAATGATAGAAAATTGGCCTAAAAAACCAGAAGGTAGTCAATGGACCGATGATCAGTGGAAAGCCGTTGTAGCAAATGGGCGTGATATTTTAGTTGCAGCAGCAGCTGGATCAGGAAAAACAGCAGTATTAGTTGAACGTATTATTAAAAAGATTGTAAATGAAGAAAACCCAGTCGATGTCGACCGCCTGCTCGTTGTAACATTTACGAATGCAGCGGCGCAAGAGATGAAAAACCGAATTGGGGAAGCGTTAGAAAAGGTCTTAATTGATGAGCCAGGATCTCAGCACATCAGAAAGCAGCTGAGTCTATTAAATAAAGCATCTATTTCAACGATCCATTCATTTTGTTTACAAGTAATTAGAGGATACTACTACATGCTTGATGTTGATCCTCGTTTCCGTATTGCAAATCAAACAGAAAATGAGTTGTTAAAAGAAGAAGTGCTAGATGACATATTAGAAGAAGAGTATGGGATCGAAGATAATAGTATTTTCTTTGAATTAGTTGATCGTTATACGAGTGACCGTAGTGATGATGACTTACAACGAATGATTTTAGCGCTTCATACAGAATCAAGAGCGCATCCAAACCCGGAGAAGTGGCTTGATAAATTAGTAGAAGCATACGACGTAGAAGGAAAGACGATCGAAGATTTAGTATACGCTTCTTACTTATTAGAAGATGTGAAATTCCAGCTTGAAACGGCGGAAGAGCACATTCGTAAAGCGACAGAACTAGCAATGCTTCCTGACGGTCCAGCACCTCGCGTTGAAACGTTACAAGCAGATTTAGTTTTACTTGGAACGTTATCGGCAGCAGCTCGTGAATCGTGGACAAGCTTGTATGAAGCGATGCAAAACGTATCGTGGCAAACGTTAAAGCGTATTAAGAAAAGTGATTATAACGAAGATATTGTAAAACAAGTAGACTCTCTTCGTAATAAAGCGAAAGATGAAGTGAAAAAATTACAAGAAGAGCTATTTAGCCGCAAGCCGGAAAGTTTCTTGCGAGATTTTCAAGATATGCATCCAGTATTAGAGAAACTTGTTCAGCTTGTAAAGGTGTTTACAGAGCGTTTCCAAGCGATGAAGCGAGATAAAGGAATGGTCGACTTCACAGATTTAGAGCATTTCTGTTTACAAATTTTAAGTGAGCAAAGTGAAGAAGGTGAAATGAAACCGTCAGCAGTAGCTCTGCAATATCGTAATAAATTTGCTGAAGTACTAGTCGATGAATATCAAGATACGAACTTTGTACAGGAATCGATTATTAAATTCGTAACGAAAGATTCTGAGAGTGAAGGAAACTTATTCATGGTTGGTGACGTGAAGCAGTCGATTTATCGTTTCCGACTAGCAGAACCAGGCCTATTTTTAGGAAAGTATAAACGTTTCACACAAGAAGGATTAGACGGCGGAATGAAGATTGATTTAGCGAAGAACTTCCGTAGCCGTCATGAAGTGTTAGCAGGTACGAACTTTATCTTCAAACAAATTATGGGCGAAGAAGTTGGGGAAATCGATTACGATGCTGACGCTGAATTAAAGCTAGGTGCTAGCTATCCAGAAGGTGAAGATGTAGCGGCTGAACTGTTATGCATTCAGCAAACGGAAGAAGAAGTGTTAGACGGAGAAGAAGGTACAGAGGTAGAAAAAGCGCAGCTTGAAGCTCGTCTTATGGCGCAGCGCATTAAAGCGATGGTCGATTCGGGTTATGAAGTGTATGACCGTAAAAATGATAGTATGCGCCCGGTACAATATCGTGATTTCGTTATTTTACTTCGCTCCATGCCGTGGGCGCCACAAATTATGGAAGAGTTAAAGCTACAAGGAATTCCAGTATATGCAGACCTTGCGACTGGCTACTTTGAAGCGACAGAAGTAAATATTATGATGAACGTATTCCGCGTTATTGATAATCCGATGCAAGATATTCCGCTTGCAGCAGTCCTTCGTTCGCCGATCGTTGGATTAAATGATGAAGATCTTGCGACGCTTCGTGCTCACGGAAAGAAAGGCTCGTTTTATGAAGTAATGAGTTCCTTCTTAAAAGGAGCACCGCTTGAAGAAGAGAAAGAGCTTCATGACAAATTAGAGTGGTTTTATAACTTACTGCAAGGATGGCGTGAATTTGCACGCCAACAATCACTTTCCGATTTAATTTGGAAAGTGTACGGTGAGACAGGTTATTACGATTTCGTTGGAGGTTTACCAGCTGGAAAGCAAAGACAGGCGAACTTACGCGTATTATATGACCGCGCAAGACAATATGAAGCAACATCGTTTAGAGGGTTATTCCGTTTCTTGCGTTTTATTGAGCGTATTTTAGAACGCGGTGATGATATGGGAACGGCAAGGGCTCTCGGTGAGCAAGAAGACGTCGTTCGCATTATGACAATTCATAAAAGTAAGGGGCTCGAGTTCCCAGTCGTATTTGTAGCTGGGCTTGGTCGCCGTTTTAATACACAAGACTTAATGAAACGTTTCTTATTGCATAAAGATTTCGGTTTCGGTTCACAATTCATCGATCCTCGTAAACGAATTAAATATACGACGTTATCGCAACTAGCAATTAAACGTAAAATGAAAATGGAATTAATCGCGGAAGAAATGCGTGTATTATACGTAGCCTTAACGCGTGCGAAAGAGAAGTTAATTTTAGTCGGAACAGTTAAGGATGCAAATAAGGAAATGGAAAAATGGCTTGATGCAAGGGAGCATAGTGAATGGTTATTACCAGACCATATACGTGCCGGAGCGTCTTGTTATTTAGACTGGATCGCACCTTCATTATATAGACATCGTGATAGTGAAATGCTTCTTGAATTAGGGCAAGGAGGTATCCCAGGTGAGATTTATGAGTATGATACGAACTGGAAAGTAGAAGTAGTTGACGGTAAAACGTTACTTGCGCCAGAGCCAGTTCAAGAAGAGAAACAAGAGTTGTTAGAAGCGCTTCGTGAGAAAAAGGCCGTTCCGTTAGAAAGTGAACGAAAAGAAGAAGTGTACGACAGATTAATGTGGAAGTACGGATATGAGGATGCAACATCTCACCGTGCGAAGCAATCCGTTACAGAAATAAAGAGAAATTATCAATCAGAAGATGGTAGCGATAATGCCTTTATTAAAAAACTGCGTGTACCAATTAAAACACGTCCTCGTTTTATGGAGAAAAAAGGATTAACATATGCCGAAAGAGGAACGGCAGTCCATGCGGTTATGCAGCATGTTGATTTGAAGAAGCCGATTACAGAAGAAGTAATTCGGGAACAAATTAATGGCATGGTTAATAAAGAACTATTAACATTCGAACAAGCTGAAGAAATAGCAGTTGAAAAAGTAATTGCATTCTTTGAGAGTAACCTCGGTAAAAGGGTACTAGCAGCGAAAAGTGTAGAGCGTGAAGTACCATTTACGATGATGCTTCCAGCAGAAGAAGCGTATCAAGATTGGCAAGGGAAGAGTGAAGAGTCGATTCTTGTCCAAGGGGTTATCGACTGCATGATTGAAGAGGAAGACGGTATTACGTTAATCGACTTTAAAACAGATACGATTGAAGGAAAGTTCCCAGGCGGATTTGAACAAGCGAAACCGATTTTAGAAGAGCGTTATAAAGTGCAGCTTTCGTTATATGCAAAAGCACTCGAGAAAAGCTTGCAGCATCCTGTAAAAGAGAAATGTTTATACTTCTTTGATGGGAATCATGTTGTGGATATTGAGGAATAGACAAGGGAAAGGGGCTATAAAGAATGGCAACGTTAAGAACTTGTGAACGTGGACACGAGTACTATAAAAGTAGCGATTGTCCAACTTGCCCAACCTGTGAGAAAGAGAGAAAGCCAAAAGAAGGTTTTCTCTCTCTTCTTTCAGCACCAGCAAGAAGGGCATTAGAACATCATGGGATTCATTCGATAGCAGAACTCTCGAAATATAGTGAAAAAGAAATTTTACAATTCCATGGTATGGGACCAGCATCTTTGCCAAAGCTTAGAAAGGCTTTGGAGGAGAGTGGATTATCATTTAAATAAAAGGTGATGTGATGAATAGTTTTAAAAGAAAAGATATGAATGTAGAACCTATTCATGAAAAATTAAATGTATTGCGTAATGAAATAAAAGAGGTGTCACCTAGTAGGGGACACCTCTTTTTTTACGCTGTTCCAATCTGATCTTGATCGGCCACATCAGAATCAAACGTATTTGTTGCACTAACGCCGCTAAACGTATTCACGACAAATCCAACATTGGAAGCACCAGATCCGTTATAAGCTTTCGTATTTTCTTTCGGAGACACGTTATAAAAATCCCCTAAATTGAAAGAACCATTACTGTTTTGAACGACAAGATTTCCTACAACCGAAGGCATACCATCCACCTACTTTACTAAGCTTTTTAATTATTATATGAATTATTGAGCGGAAGGTTCATCAGTAATATATTGACGGATTTGCATAAAACGAGAGTTACTAAAAACATAATCAACATTTCCAATTTGAAAGCAACCAGAATTTAAAAGTGTTCGCAACTCAACGTTATTTACTTCAATAAAAGGGCATTCATTTATAATATTTAATTTTACATCTGTCGTTCTTTTTGGGATTGTGATGTGTTCATCTGTGAAGATTTCGAATGCATCTAAGCGACCTTCGCCTTTTATATAACAAGGGATTTCTCGGTGGACGGCAAGAGACCTACTTTTTAATTCTATTTGATTGGCATCCCCAACTTGAAATACGGCAGCAATCCCTAAAGAAATAATAGAAACATCTTGAACAACTGATACGTGATGTAACATAATTTTTCAGTCTCCTTAACCTGGAGTAGAAGGGACATCTGTTACTAATGGTACAAATGGCCCCTCCGTAACAGTTTCAAATGGTGTATCAAGAATGGAAGATAGAATGAGGAAATTGGCATCCCCAATTAAAAAGAGTGCGGACGACGATACACCGTTCATTTTAATCTGTCCGACTTTTAACTCGCGATTGACAACGTTAACATTCATACATACTTACTCCTTTCGGAAATTGCCTGGTATGTGTTGAATAAAGGATAGGAAGGCTTTGTCGATATCTTGTTTCATTGCTTGAATAATGATATCTCGTAAATAATCTGGATTTGTTGAAACACCTTCATATGATTGAGCTTGTGATAAATAATAAGGAAGTCTATGCTCCATCTGTTTTTTTATGTCATCAACCATCATTTGTCGATACATTTCATCAAGCGGTGTTCTCTCTTCTTGTTCAAAATGGAGAATTCGATTATATGCTTCTTCATCTAAGTATCGATGCATTTCTTGAAGAATACCTTGGTAAAAATCTGGATTTGTTTCAGTTTCAGGATTTACTTTCAATGTTTCTGTATCCACTTGAAAATCTTCAATTTGTTGTCCTTTTGTTGCAAATGGATTTAAGCCAATATTTAAAGTACCGTTTAAGTTTTCTACTTTTAATTGGTCGAATTTATATTCCACTTTTCCTATAGAAGAGGAGGGGCGACTTTTTAATTCATTAAGCTCTTCTTGTAATAGGCGTACTTGATCTTCTAGGTTAAGAATGGTTGCTTGTTGTGCTTGGAGAGCTTGCTGAAGTTGGTGTAAGTAAGTATATATATCTTGATTCATTTTGTGAAACCTCCTTTTCAATAGGGAGGGTATATACATTCCTGCTATATATTTTATGACAAGGATGCCTTAAGAAGAACTAGTTGATGGTTTGATAGAAATAATTTGTCCTTTCGCCTGTAATGGACGAAGGGGCTCCGTAAATCCACCAGTATTTGAAAATTTAGATAGAGCTTTAATACTTCCGGCAGTACCAATTTGGAATACAGAAGAGGTTGTAATGCTATCAATTCTAATGCTGTTAATGATGATACTTTGGTTTACATAAAAATTCAATGCAATCGCCTCCTTTAAGTTGAGCCAATTATCGCTTGATCAATGAAATCTGAATCATTGACGGTCGTTGAACTTTGATAATTGTAGACAGAAATATTATCTCCAACATTAAAGGAGCCGGCCCCAGCGAAAGCACGTGAATAACTAATAGGCCTAATCGCAAATACATCTCCAATATGAAAAATACCACTGGATCCAATATTGACGATACGAATATGTCCGACCATAGCTGGCATACAAAACACCTTTCGTTTTTAAAATTTTCTTTTCTACTATTGTATGGGCGTTTTCAATAAAATGTGTACTTTTTTGAAATAAAAGAAACACACACGTTATTGCGTGTGTGTTTCGAGCGTTTGAATAGGTTGGAAATCCGTGTGCACATGCCAAATCACATTTAAGAGCCTGTCCAGTTCTTGGCTACAATTCACTGTTTTTTGAGAAGTCATTCCGTAGCGTTCAGCAAAATAGATCATTTTTTCGCGTTTTTTTTCAATAGCTTGCTCAAACATTGAAATCGGCTCCATCTCTAAATGAAATTTTTAGTATATATGTAGTACATATTATACAAAAATTCCATAAAAAAGAAACACCTTCGCTAAAAAAAGTAGAATTTCTACATTTTATGTCAAATGATGAATGAGTAACGAATAGAATACGAGAGGAATATTGTAAAAATTAGCGTAAATGAGAAGGTTTTTTTCTTACGGATGCGAATACAATTAAAGGGTATGAGTTTTAGGATGGAGAGTGGAAATATTGCGTTTTGTAACAGCGAAGAAAGAAGAAAAGGTATTTGTAGGTATTGTGGATGAAGAAGAAAAAAAGGTATTGCATGTACGAGAAGCGCAAAGGCAAAAAGGGGAAAAGGTTACAATCCCTATTACAATGTTAGAGTGTATTGAAAGAGGGAATGAATGCTTTGGGAAAATATGTGATATTGTAGATTGGGCAAAGGAAAATGAAGGGGCAGCGTATTATCCATTAACAGAGGTGAAAATATTAGCACCAATTCCAAGACCGAGAAAGAATATTCTTTGCGTTGGAAAAAACTATCGTGAGCATGCGATCGAGATGGGCGGAGTAGAGTCTATTCCGGAAAATATAATGATCTTTACGAAAGCGCCAACAACAGTTATTGGAACTGATGAGAAAATCAATGGCCATCCCCACGCAACGAATGAACTAGATTATGAAGGAGAACTAGCCATTATTATTGGTAAGCGAGGGAAACAAATCAAAAAAGAAAAAGCGCTTAATTATGTTTTTGGATATACAGTTATAAATGATATAACTGCTCGCGACATTCAAAGGAAACATAAACAGTTTTTCCTAGGGAAAAGTTTTGATACATTTTGTCCAATGGGCCCGTATTTGGTTCATAAATCATTCATTGAAACGCCGAATGCATTACACATTGAAACAGTAGTAAATGGAGAAGTAAGACAAACTTCAAACACAAATAAAATGATTTTTTCAATAGAAGAAATTATTTCAACGATAAGTAAAGGGATGACATTAGAACCAGGGGATATTATTGCAACAGGAACGCCGGCTGGTGTCGGAAAAGGTTTTACACCGCCGAAGTTTTTGCATGCTGGTGATGAAGTTGTTGTTACAGTAGAAGGAATTGGTACTTTGCGAAATGTAGTGAAATGAAAAAAAGCTATCTTGTATAAAGATAGCTTTTTGCTATGGCCGTGGGTTATAGAAATAACTTATAATGGAAAAAGTGTAAAAACCAATGAGTGCAAGCGTACAAATACCAAATAGCATAACTACAAGCGCACTTTTTTCTTGTCTAAATCCAATAATAGTAAGAATAACAGCAGTCCAAAATGATGCTTTCAGTAGTGTGAATGTAGTAGAAGTTGAGTAGTGACTAAGCCATGTTGTGGAAAGTAGGAAGCCAAGAAATGTAACTAAAATAAAAGATGTAGCTAAATAGTTAATATGTTTGCCATATTTTAATAACATATAGTACCTCCTTTCATGATGTTAAATACAGAAAATTACAATTTTGTTTTATTGTAAATCAATATAAAAAGAAAGAGGTTGTCCCAACATGTAGGACAACCTCTCTATCATTAAGATAATACAGCTTTAATTTTTTGGAATGCCCACTCTAAATCTTCTTCAGAGATTACTAGAGGTGGTGCGATACGAATTACGTTTTCGTGTGTTTCTTTACATAATAGACCAGCTGCTTTTAGTTGTTCACAGTAAGGACGAGCTGGCTCGTTTAATTCGATACCGATGAATAAACCTTTACCTCGAACTTCAGTGATCATTGGGTTATCAATTTCTTTTAATTGCCCAACTAATTTTTCTCCTAATTGAAGAGAACGTTCTGTTAATTTTTCTTCTTCTAACACTTCAAGAGCCGCGATAGAAACAGCACATGCAAGTGGGTTACCACCGAATGTAGAACCGTGAGAACCTGGCTCGAATACACCTAAAATTTCGCGGTTTGCTGCAACGCAAGAGATTGGGAACACGCCGCCGCCAAGTGCTTTACCAAGTATGTACATGTCAGGAGTTACATTGTGCCAATCGCAAGCGAATACTTTACCAGTACGGCCTAAGCCTGTTTGGATTTCATCAGCTACGAATAAAACGTTTTCTTTTTTACATACTTCAAATGCTTCTTTTAAGAAACCAGCTGGTGGGATGTTAATTCCTGCTTCACCTTGAATTGGTTCTAAAATGAATGCAGCTGTGTTTGGTGTAATAGCAGCTTTTAATGCTTCTAAATCACCGTAAGGAATTACAATAATGCCAGGAAGCATTGGACCGAAGCCACGCTTGTACTCTTCGTTTGATGACATAGAAACAGCACCCATTGTACGTCCGTGGAAGTTATCTTCACAAACGATGATTTCAGCACGGTTTGCTTCTACTTTTTTCACGTCATAAGCCCAGCGGCGAGCGGTTTTAATTGCAGTTTCAACAGCTTCTGCACCTGTATTCATTGGAAGTACCATTTCTTTATTAGTTAGTTTCGCAACTTTTTCGTACCAAGGACCCAATTGATCACTATGGAAAGCACGAGAAGTTAACGTAACACGATTAGCTTGATCAATTAAAGCGTTAATAATTTTTGGGTGACGATGACCTTGGTTTACTGCAGAATATGCACTTAGTAAGTCCATATAGCGGTTTCCTTCAGGATCTTCTACCCAAACACCTTCCGCTTTAGAAATAACGATTGGAAGTGGATGATAGTTATTTGCCCCGTATGTGTCTGTAAGTTCGATAATATCCTTAGTTTGAATCATGATTGTTCCCCCTTTTGTTATTACAAGAAGTTTATAAATACTCTAAATATTATATCATTTAAATGTAAAAAAGCGAAACATTTCCTGAAAATAAGTGAACATGTTATCATATAGAGTGAAAAAGTGTGAAAAGAGGAGGTAAGGGATACGATGGTACATATGCATATTACAGCATGGGCGTTAGGTTTAATTTTATTTTTTGTAGCGTATTCTCTTTATTCAGCAGGAAGAAAAGGGAAAGGTGTACATATGGGGCTTCGCCTAATGTATATTATTATTATTGTGACAGGTTTCATGTTGTACATGAGTATCGTGAAGACAGCAACAGGTAGCATGCACATGTGGTATGGTTTAAAAATGTTAGCGGGTATTTTAGTTATCGGTGGAATGGAAATGGTGCTTGTAAAAATGAGCAAAAACAAACCAACAGGGGCGGTTTGGGGCTTATTTATTGTCGCGCTTGTAGCGGTATTATATTTAGGACTAAAATTACCACTGGGCTGGTACGTATTCAAATAAAAATAAAACCACCTTATGATCTCAAATGTTTGAGAGATAGGGTGGTTTTTATTTTATCCCGCTATTTGCGGTCAGTAAGACTCCCACCTTAAAATTCGGCGAATGTGAGGAAGTTAGGTGGGAGATAACTTCCCGTAAAAGCCCGATTGGTGTGGGCAAATAATCAGTGGGGGATGAACAAAACCCTCACTGATTAAAGTTTCACTTTATGTCGCATCGATATGCAACTCTTCTCCGTTTACTTTTGTAAAACGGAGAATATTTTTATTTGAAGTAGAGTGACGAACGAAATGGTGCTGTAATGTACAAATCATCTCTTCATTATCGAATAAAAGAATATTTACTCCTTCGCATGCTTCTTCTTTCGGCAAGAAGGATAAATAATTATGACAATACATGCAATCATATAAAGAGTAATGAAGTGATTGTAATGCCTCTGTTAATAATATAAAGACAGAATCAGGTAATTCCTCAAGCCATTCATTGTAACTAAGAAGTAATTTTTTTCGAATTCGTATCATTTCCCCATTTTGCAGAGGGTGTTGTTCATTTGCAATTTGTAATATGTTTTGTTCATAAAAACGCGCTGGTAGCCAGTTGTTGTTATATAAAATCTCAAAACCATCTTCGGCAATATCTTCTAATAAAAATGCTTCATCATTTTCATCATCAAAAAATACCCATTCATTGTTTATATATTCTACATTACCGAATGTATGAGCGCGAGGCTGATTATATAAAATATGTTTACGTTGTATCATACATGATTCCTCCTTTATTGAAAGTAGTTATTCTTGTTATAGACAGTTCGTGCATTCTTTATAACTAGACACACCTAGACATAGGTGGGCATACAATAAAACACGTTTTACTGAGTGAAATTACTATTCCATATGTGGATAGTAGGTTATCGTCAAGAGTTTGTCATTATTTTGATCCGCACTCATAGGGTGGGGATTACTGCTTGTTTAGGAAAAGAAATAAGATGGAAGGATGATTCGTATGTGCGGGATTACAGGATGGGTGGATTATAAACGCTCATTAGAAGGAGAAAGGGATGTTGTTACGAAGATGGCTGAGACGTTAGCAAAACGTGGTCCGGATGATAATAAAGTTTGGATTAAAGGCAATGTCGCATTTGGGCATAAACGTTTAATCGTTGTGGACCCTGAAGGTGGTAAACAGCCGATGACTTGTTTAAAGGATGAAACAAATTATGCCATTTGCTACAACGGCGAACTGTATAACACTGAAGACATTCGAAAGGAATTGTTAAGAAGAGGATATACGTTCAAAGGTCATTCCGATACGGAAGTATTATTAGCGTCGTATATTGAATGGAAAGAAGAATGTGTTGATCATTTAAACGGTATATATGCGTTTGCAGTATGGGATGAACAGAAAGAACAAGTGTTTATTGCGAGAGATCGATTAGGTGTAAAGCCACTTTTTTATAAATATGATAGTGGAAGATTATTATTTGGCTCAGAGTTAAAGGCGATACTAGCGCATCCAGATGTGAAGGCGGAAGTAACGTTAGAAGGATTATCGGAAATATTCGGTCTTGGACCGTCTAGAACGCCTGGTCACGGTATTTATGCTGGTATAAAAGAATTACGCCCAGGCCATGCGATGACATTTTCGAAGAATGGTTTGTGTATATGGAGATATTGGAATGTAGAAAGCAAAAAGCATGAAGAGTCCTTTGAAGAAACAGTAGAGAAGACACGTTTTTTATTACAAGATGCAATAACAAGGCAACTCGTTTCTGACGTACCGCTATGCACTTTTTTATCGGGCGGAGTAGATTCGAGTGCAATTACAGCAATTGCTGCGAAAGAGTATGAAAGGTCGGGAAAAGGTCAATTACACACGTATTCTATTGATTACGAAGATAATGACAAATACTTTAAAGCAAATGCATTTCAGCCAAATTCAGATGCGCCATTTATTAACTTAATGACTGAGACATTTGAAACGATCCATCATCGTTGCGTCATTTCAAATGAACTGCTGGCAGAGTATTTAACAGAAGCAGTACTCGTTCGTGATTTGCCTGGGATGGCAGATATCGATTCTTCATTATTATGGTTTTGCCGCGAAATTAAACAAGATTTTGTCGTTGGTTTATCTGGAGAATGTGCAGATGAAATATTCGGTGGGTATCCGTGGTTTTATAGAGAAGATGATTTACAATCGAGTGCATTTCCGTGGATGCGTTCTACAGAAGCGCGGGAACAACTTTTGAAAAAAGAATGGAGAAATAAATTGAATTTACAACAATACGTACAGCAGCGTTATGAAGAATCCATTCAAGAAGTTCCTATTTTAGAGGGAGAAAGCCCATTAGAAGCGAAGAGACGACAATTATTTTATTTAAACATGGTATGGTTTATGACAACATTATTAGACAGAAAAGACCGCATGAGTATGGGAGCAAGCTTAGAAGTGCGTGTTCCATTTGCGGACCACCGACTTGTCGAATATGCGTGGAATATTCCTTGGGAAATGAAAATGTATGAAAACCGCGAAAAAGGTCTATTGCGTAAAGCATTAGAAGGGATACTTCCACATGACATCTTATATAGAAAGAAAAGCCCGTATCCGAAAACGCACAATCCACACTATACAAAAGCGGTAACGGTGTGGCTACAGGATTTATTAGCGGATAAAGGCTCAATTTTGCATGAACTGTTTGATAAAGAGCAACTGAGTGGATTAATTCAATCTGGCGGCAGTGCATTCCAATCGCCTTGGTTCGGTCAATTAATGACTGGGCCACAACTTTTAGCTCATTTAGCACAAATTCACGTTTGGTTTAAAGAGTATGGAGTGAATATTAAAGAATAGCAGAAAAGCGGCTTACACGTATGTGAGCCGCTGTTTGATTAAAAAAAATGTCATATAAAATTAAAAATCATATTAGAAAAAATACTTATTTAGAATTATTATTTTGACGTACTTATTATTGTTTGTTATAATCGGAAACAAACGTTCTTGAAAAAGATTCTCATTTTCGAAAATTGAGGTGTTACATAGATGACAAAGAAAAAAATAGGTTTGCTAGTAATGGCGTATGGAACGCCGGAGTCATTGGATGATGTAGAGGCGTATTATACACACATTCGTCATGGACGTAAGCCATCCGAAGAAGCACTCCAAGATTTAATTGGGCGTTATAAAGCGATTGGAGGAATATCACCGCTTGCAAAAATTACGAAAGAGCAAGCGCATAAATTAACAGATTCAATGAATAACATATTTAAAGAGTATGAATTTACTTGTTACTTAGGTTTAAAACATATTGCACCATTTATAGAAGATGCAGTAGAAGAGATGAAGAGAGATGGGATTGAGCAAGCGATTAGTATCGTATTAGCACCGCATTATTCTACATTCAGCGTTAAAGCATATAATGACCGTGCAATCCGCCTTTCAAAAGAAATTGGTGGTCCTGTTATTGAACCAATTGAACAATGGTACGAAGAACCGAAGTTTATTTCTTATTGGGCAAATCAAATAAAAGAAACGTTTATTAACATTGCAGATAAAGAGAAGGCAGTCGTAATTTTTTCGGCGCATAGTTTGCCAGAAAAAATTATTGCAGCAGGTGACCCGTACGTAGAGCAATTACAGCATACAGCGGATTTAATTGCAGCAGCTGCAAATATTCAAAACTATACAATCGGTTGGCAAAGTGCTGGTAATACTCCAGATCCGTGGATTGGACCAGATGTGCAAGATTTAACGAGAGATTTATATGAAGAGAATGGCTATGTATCTTTCATATATTGCCCAGTTGGTTTTGTGGCGGAGCATTTAGAAGTTTTATATGACAACGATTATGAATGTAAAGTTGTAACGGATGAATTAAATGTCGCATATTTTAGACCAAATATGCCGAATGCACAATCTGTATTTATCGATTGCTTAGCTGAAATTGTTTCTAAAAAAATGAAGGAAATAGTTGACAAAAAAATAGTTTTGAATAATAATTAAATTATAATAATTTTAAATAAGTAATTATTCTTATGAAAGAAAGAGGAGGATCTCCCTTGATGAATCCAAATAATCGCTTAACAACAAACCAAGGTGCTCCAGTTGGAGATAACCAAAATTCTCGTACAGCTGGTCGCCGTGGACCGGTATTGTTAGAAGACTATCATTTAGTAGAAAAACTAGCGCATTTTGATCGTGAACGTATTCCGGAGCGCGTGGTGCATGCACGTGGTGCGGGTGCTCACGGGGTATTCGTAACGAAAAACAGCATGAAGCAATATACGAAAGCAGCATTTTTACAAAATGAAGGAACTGAGACACCTGTATTCGTTCGTTTCTCAACGGTTATTCATGGTCAAGGTTCTCCGGAAACAGCTCGTGATCCACGTGGGTTCGCTGTTAAATTTTATACAGAAGAAGGAAACTACGATATCGTAGGTAACCATTTGCCTGTTTTCTTCATTCGTGATGCAATTAAATTCCCTGACATGGTGCATTCTTTAAAACCAGCACCTGATACAAACGTTCAAACACCAGATCGTTATTGGGATTTTATGACGTTAACTCCAGAATCTACACATATGATGACATGGGTATTTTCTGATTATGGTACACCGGCAAACTACCGTGAAATGGAAGGCTTCGGCGTCCATTCATTTAAATGGATTAATGCAGAAGGTAAAATTGTTTACATTAAATATCACTGGAAACCACAGCAAGGTGTACGTAATTTAAGTGCGAAAGAAGTGCAAGAAGTACAAGGAAATGACTTCAACCATGCAACTCGTGACTTATTCAATGCAATCGAAAAAGGAAACTATCCGAAATGGGATTTACACGTACAAGTTATGCAACTAGATGAAATGGATTCTTTAGACTTTGATCCATTAGATCCAACGAAAGTATGGTCAGAAGATCGCTTCCCATTAATCGAAGTAGGGACAATGACATTAAATCGTAACCCGAAAAACTTCTTTGCAGAAGTAGAGCAAGCGGCATTCTCTCCAAGTGCAACTGTAAATGGTATTGAACCATCTGAAGATAAATTATTACAAGGGCGTTTATTCTCTTACCCAGATACACAGCGTTATCGCCTTGGGGCAAACTACTTACAAATTCCTGTAAACTGCCCATACGCAGCTGTTCGTAACCAACAACGTGATGGTGCGATGCAAACGAATCAAAACCCATCTACAATAAACTACGAACCGAGCCGTCATACAGAAAATCCAGTTGAAGATCCAACTTACCGCGATTCAACTATGAAAGTAGAAGGCTACGTATCTCGTGAAAAAATTGAGAAACCAAATGACTTCAAACAAGCGGGTGAGCGTTACCGTTCATTCTCTAAAGAAGAGCAAGATAACTTAATTGCAAACTTAACAAACGACTTAAAAGACGTAAATGAGCGCACGAAATTACTAGCTATTTGCAACTTCTTCCGTGCGGATCACGACTACGGAATGCGTTTAGCACAAGCGTTAAATGTTGATATTTCGCAATATGTAGGGAATACTCCAAAATAAATAGGAAAAGACGGCCGATTCGGTCGTCTATTTTTTGTAAAATATGTTTTGCATAATATGTAAAAGGTTTTGTGCTTTTGTCGAATAAGTTTGACATACTTTATTTGTATTGTTTGCTATTGTAAAGATGTTTATAGCAATCGGGAAACAGGGTGATGAGCGCGCCATGTTTATAGAAAATAAAGCGATGGCTGAAATCTTTCAAATCGCTATGGGGTTAATGGTATTTGAGATGATCCCCTTCATTTATCACCGTTTAATCCGGTTCGCTTTTTAGCTGTAATAGCAATTGCGTTTCTTATTATACTAAGCGCAAATAAAAGGAAGTACGGTGATTCGTAAGGTATTGTTCTTTCAGTCATGTCGGAATTTGTTGTGTCGAAACGTCGATATATTTAAAGGAGCGATCGATATAATTGAAAAATCGTTGATATATTTACGATAATACTAAGTGGGGTATGCACGGGTTTGAATAATTAATATGTATCAATCCCGATATAAAGCGGAAACGATAATTATAACTTAATAGAGTTAAGCAGCCTGAGTTCTACATCGATAGGAACTCAGGCTTTTTTATGCAAAAAATTTATGAAATCTTTTTGGAATAAAACTTAAGACAAGAAAGAGCGCGATTTCACCTAAAATAGCGACAGTGATATTGAATAAAAAGGTGCGGAAATTTGCAGTAATGTGATTGAGGATAGCGTATTTCCAATAGGATAAGCTCATGAAAGTCACTCCTTATAGCATTTTTTATAGTATATAAAATTTGTTTCGTAAAAGTGCATGTCCTGGTTTGTAATTTGTAAAAAAAACAAAATGAATTCTCAATATAATCTCAACAATTAAGTAAGTTGAATGGAATATATTACCTGTATCGTTACATAGAAATAGGAGTGTTCGCGAATTATTTTTTAGAATTAACATAAAATTCACAAAAAACTAATAAATTGTTGAAATAATACAAACGAAAATATATACTCGTTATATACTTTTTACAAAATAAGGATGTGATGTAATGAATAACATGTTTACTTAGTTGTATATGATTGATTTGTTTTACAAATTCGAAAAAATTAAGTGAGGAGAAATGTACATGTTTCGATTTATGAAATCACCAATCGGTATAGCGGTTGGGGTAGCAGCGGTTATATTGGCGTCACCAAAAGCGAGAAAGGGACTAAGAAACTTAGCGGTAAAAACAGTATCTGCTTTTCTCGGTGCAAAAGAACAAATTCAAAGTGCTGGTTCAGAAATGGAAGAAGCTTTACCGAAAGTAAAAGAAGCGGCACGTAAAGTGGCAGTAAAAACAGTATCACCAATTATTGGAGCGGTAGAAGCTGTCCCAACTACAATTTCTAAATTCCAGGAAAAATGGGCGTCTCGTATAAATGCATATCATTCCAATGAGAGTATAGATTACGAAAGCTTACCTGTCACTCCTTAGATAGTAAGTGATTTTACTTCCTTTACAAGGATAAGGAGGATGATGATGCAGAGTAAAACATTAAAAGCGAGATTTATAAGATCGTTACCTGGAAGAATTCGAATTGAAATATATAAACTAAAATACAACATGAACATGGCGAACTTGATAGTAGAACGTTTTCGTGACGTGGAAGGTATTTATCAAGTGAGTCCCTCTATTTCTACAGGAAGAGCCCTTATTATTTACGATATCAACAAGACCTCTCTACATACAATTTGCGAAATAATTCAACTCCTAGAAGAACAAATTACAAAGAATAATAACCTTAATAATATTGAAAAAACGAAGAAAGTAGAAGATTCTTCATCTAGTGAAGTTTCTTACGAGAAAAAAGGTGAAGGTGTTCCGATACCGCTAGCACTTTCTGTCGTTGGATTAGGTGCTTTCGGCATAAAACAATTGTTTATGGGCAGATCGACTTTAGCGAGAAGTCCGGGACTTTTTTACGCATCCGGTGCTTTATCCGTTGTGACGGGATATCCGTTTCTGAAACGTGGATTCAAAAAAATGGTTGCTAGCAAAAAAGTGAACTCCGATTTAGTACTTGGCATAGGAACGCTTGCACTTGCGCTCGCACGAGAAAACATTGTCGTGCTGGCGGGACTTGGTCTATTAAACTATTTAAATTGGAAGCGTAGTCAAGTGAAGATAGATGACGCTTATGAGGAAAGACTTTTGCCTCCGGAGATTAAAGCGTATAGCGAAAAACAATCAAAATGGGGCATGCTTTTTGGAGGAGCAACGTGGGCCTTTACGAGAAACCCATTGCGCGGAATGGCGGTTTTATTAGCTGCGAATCCGAAACCTGCTGTTTCATCTGCCGAGTATGCTTGGCGGCAAGGAGATCTCGTTGCAAGAGAAAGAGGGTATCTCATTCCAAACGAGGGATCATTATCTCAATTGTCTCGAACGAGAACAATCGTATTTGACGATACCTCGCGCATTTTCCACAAGGAAGAAGTGGAGACTAACTGCATTTCACAAGATGGAGATGAAGGGCAAGTTTGGTGCACGGCAGCCTCACTACTTGAGAAAAGTGAGTATGAATGGAACGATGAGGTTGTGCAGAAAGCGAAACAAACAGGAAGAACGTTAAGGAGAGCTTTTGAAGTCGAAGTTGATGATGAAGGGATAAAAGGTGAAATACAAGGTATTCCTTCCTTTGTCGGTAGTAAAGTGTTTGTAGAACGAAATGGTGTAGATACAAGCACTTATGAGTTAGAGGCAAAGAGACTTAGCAAAGAAGGGTTCAATGTTCATTTTGTTGCTAAAGGTCAAAAGTGCCTCGGATTGTTAGTTGGTTCAAAAATAGCTATTGTTCCTGAGTTTGCGGACATCTTTCATGAGTTAAATGAAAATAAATGGACGATAGCTGTTATGAAAAATAGTTTAAATATGAATCATAGCGTTCTTTCGCAGTATGGTATTGATACAAGCTGGCAACATAGTGATGTCACTAAGCGGGTGGAAAATATCAGGGCCAGCGGAGAAGAAGTGTTATTTGTCTGTGAGGATAACAGTGAATTTCCGTCAGTGCCTCCTCATGAGACGAAAAATATTTTTCAATCAAAAGCCTATGCGAAACGAATCGATATGTTGGTGAAAGAACATTTTCGAGTAGCAAAAATGTGGAATATTGCCGGAGAGATGCTGGCTGTTTGGTCTATATTCACAGCGCCTGTCATCGCTTTAATGGCGAACGCTCTATCTTTAACGTTTTTATCTAGAGCGAAGCGGGTGAGTGAGAAGATTTTTTCTAATAAAGAGCTATTGAATGTGAAGCACTCTATAGCGAAAGAAACTTCTAGTAAGTGGTATACACTCTCGCAAGAAGATGTAATGAATGATTTGCAAGTGGAAAAGCAGCAAGGGTTAAGCGATAGAGAAGTGCAAGTGCGACAAGAAAAGTATGGAATGAATAGAATTGAACCGAAGCAGTCCATCTCTTGGATTGTGTCATTTATGGGGCAATTTAAAGAGTTTACATCGCTTATTTTACTTGGAGCAGCTGGATTGTCTGTATTATCGGGCGGGGTGTTTGATGGATTAGCGATGGGGACAATTCTCATTGTGAATGCGGTAATTGGAACGCTTCAAGAGCGAAAGGCCGAAAAAGTAGTGGAAGCTTTAAATCAATTCCGTGCGCCGAACTGTACAGTAATCCGAGAAGGAGAAGAAGTAGAAATAGCAAGTAGTGAACTCGTTCCTGGTGATATTGTCTGCCTTCAAGCTGGAGATCGTGTGCCTGCTGACCTTCGTGTTATGCACTCTTGGAATTTAGAAGTTAATGAAGCGATGTTAACTGGAGAGTCTCTTCCTGTTGAAAAGAAAGTGAATGCTATAGAAGAATGCTCGTTAGCTGAGCGGAACAATATGGTCTTTATGGGAACGTCCGTAACGCGTGGCAAAGCGAGAGCGATAGTAGTAGAAACAGGGATGGGAACAGAAATGGGCTATATGATTTCCTTAATAAAAGGAGAAGAAACAGAGCCTACACCACTTCAGCAAAAGGTGACCTCTATTAGTAAAACATTTATTAAAGGGGCATTTGTAGCTGGTGGTATTGTGCTTGTGGCGGGGTTACTACGCGGTTTACCGATTACGCAAATGATTACAACGTCGGTTGCTCTTACGGCATCGGCTGTTCCAGAAGGTTTGCCGATTATGATTACAATTGCTTTAAGTGCAGGGATATTCCGTATGCAAAAGCAAAATGCACTCGTTCGGAAACTTTCTAGTTTAGAAACGCTAGGCCGGACAACTGTTATTTGCTCTGATAAAACAGGTACTCTTACGAAAAATGAAATGACAGTTAAAGTCATCGCTACGCCGAATCGTGTATGGAGTGTATCAGGTAACGGATATGAACCAGTTGGTACGATTTCGGATGTAACGTCATCTAAAGTCGCTGCTGCTGTAGAGATGGAAGTAGAAGAAGCGACTTATCATGAAAGTGAAAAAACACCGTTAGAACATCCAGATTTAATCCGCGTTCTTCAAATTAGTGTTCTTTGTAACAATAGTAAATTAGAACAAGAGGACGATCAGTGGATTGTGAAAGGTGACCCGACTGAAGGAGCTTTATTAAGTTTGGCTTCTAAAGCGGGTGTGTCACATGAAGGTATGACATCATTTGAACGGCATCATGAAGAACCGTTCGACTCTGAGACGAAAATTATGAGTGTCGTTTGTAAGGAAAATGAAGCGATATATAAGTTTTCGAAAGGATCTGTAGAGGCGATTCTTACTAGGTGTAAATGGTATCAACATAATGGTGAAATATATCCGTTAGGTGATAAAGAAAAAGAAGTCATTTTACAACAAAATGAAGAGTTTGCAGAACAGGCGTTACGGGTATTAGGCTTTGCGTACAGTGATGGTGAAAATGATGATCTTATTTTTGTTGGATTAGTTGGTATGATTGATCCGCCGAAACCTGAAGTAGAAGAGAGTATACGTGAAGCAATTGAACTTGGTGTAAAGCCTGTCATGATTACTGGGGATCATCCGACTACAGCGATTTCTATCGCGAAGCAGACTGGTATTTGGAATCGTGATGATCGTGTTTTAACAGGGATAGAAATTGATAGTTTGACAGATGAAGAATTAAAAGAAGTTGTAAAAAATACTTCAGTCTTTGCTCGGGTAACACCGGCTCATAAATTACGCATAGTGATTGCATACCAAGATGACGGTCAAATTGTTGCAATGACTGGAGATGGTGTGAATGACACGCCTGCTATAAAGAAGGCGAACATCGGTATTGCAATGGGGCAAACGGGAACAGAAGTAACGAAAGAAGCTGCGGATCTCATATTGAAAAAAGATCACTTCGGTTCCATTGTTGAAGGGGTAAAAGAAGGTAGAACGATCATTGGTAATATTCGTAAAGCAGTTGGATGTTTATTAACGGGGAATTTAGCTGAAGTATTAGTAACAAGTGTGGCGGTTATTGCTGGGATGCCGATTCCGTTAGTGCCAATTCAAATTTTATTGATGAACCTTATTACAGATGCTTTACCGGCAATGATTTTAGCAGTAAATCCAGGAAATAAAACGAAGCAAACGAAACGTCAAGATATTGTTGATAAAGAGTTGTACAAAAAGGTTGTAACACGCGGCATACTGCTTGGAGCGGGTTCACTTGCTTTATTTGGTGTGAGTTTAGCGGCTGGGGTTCCTCTTGCAGTAGCGCAAACATCAGCATTTGCTGCATTAGTTGCAGGTCAACTTATTCAAACGTTCTCTTGGAGACAAGAAGGATCGGACGAAACAATGCGCGATTGGTCAAAAGATCGTTTCTTTGTGACAGCGCTAGGAACATCTTGGCTCGTATTGCTATCAGCTATATATGTTCCGCCGTTCGCCCGTATATTCCATACAGTACCATTAACACTTATGCAATGGATACCTGTTCTTCTTGTAGCCGGCACAGTTTCTCAAATTTCAAAACCTATTATTAATTTAATTTCATATAAGAATGATGACTCAGAAAAGCCAGTAGTTAATGAACTAGCATTATTAAAAACAGTGTAAAGGAGCAATGAAAATGATACGGAAAATTGTTATTGGATCTACTTTAGCATTAGCAAGTGCCGCTTTATTACCTGTTGTAAGAAATACACTTCGTCCACTTGTTGAATCAGGGGCAAAAGGTGTGAAATCTACTTTTGAAACGATTAAAGAAGAAGTAGAAGATATTATTGTAGAAGCGCAAATGGATAGAATGCAGAAGCAATTTGAGAAAGAACTTTCTTATGTCGAAGATGATCATGATGATGAACAAGAGATAATAGAAGCGGCCGCGAAGATTGAGGAAAAGGAGGAAGTAAGAAATGACGCATAAAGCTGTGGAACAAGATGTAGATTACCATTTAGAAAAAGCGTTAGAGCATTTTGAGCAGGCGTTAGATTTAAGTATAAAAGCAGCATTAGAAAATAAATCGATGCAAAAGGAAATTTCTACTAAAATGGGATCCTTTACGGGAGAAATTTTTCAATCTGTTCGTGAAAAAGGGAAAGTGAATCGCATAAATATAATGAAGTGGTTCACTCTTCCTCGTTTTTAAAAAGAGGTGTTAAGTGGAAGGAATATAGGGAGTTTTTTCTCCCTTATTCATATTCCATACTATGTATGTCACGTTAGTTTCCGAAATGTTTAATGATACGAAGGGGTGAACGAAATGGCAGCATGGATGATGGTATTAGCACTGACATTTTCATCAAGCATCGATAACTTAGGGGTAGGAATTTCTTACGGTATTCGAAATATAAAAATTAGTCATCTATCAAATTTTATTATTTCGGTAATTTGTTTTTTATTTAGTGTAGTAGGAATATATTTTGGTTTATGGCTATCAAAAATTTTGCCAGGGATTATGCCAGTTGTAATCGGTTCGTTCTTATTAGTTATAATCGGTCTCCGAATTATTTTACTAGCTATTCCTCGTAAGGCTTCGGTGCAAGAGACTGAAGGTGAAGTGCAGGCGGCAGAAATAAATGGTTTAACGAAAAATATTGGTAGATCTGGGGAAATTGGTTTTGTGGAGTCTATCTTTCTTGGAATTGGTTTGTCTGCTAATGCGCTCACAAATGGATTAGGAGCAGGTTTATTCGGTTTGAATCCAATTGCTATTTGTATTGCAGCTGCAGTTGGTAGTTTTATTACAGTATGGGGCGGAGTTGTATTGGGAAGAAAGATAGCTCACGTTCGCATCGGTAAATTCACTTTAGGTCAGTTTGGTACATTGATTAGCGGAGCGTTACTATTACTTATTGCGTTTGCTGCTTTTTTGGATTAATTCGTAGAAGGTGAGTGAAATTGAGATTACTGTATAAAAGGCTAAAGTATTCGGAGCTAGAGTCGGAGTTACAATTAGTAGAAAGTGTTTTAAGTTCAGGCTACTTTATTTTATTAGATTTACTCTTTCTATCTTTCTTATTAATGGTACTAACCTTCTCTCTACATCATTCATTTTTTATGGCAATTATTATTTTCGTAGGTTCTTACATAAGTTGCGGTAGTGTATTTTTTTTATTGAGAAAATGGTTAAAATGATTTAGGAAAGCTATCTTATAAATTTAAGATAGCTTTCTTTTATATGTTTGCAAAATGTAAATGTATAATAGAGCTTCTATCTTGTAAATAGTCAAAAAAATTTGTTAATATGAATTATATAGAGGTTGTAGTTAATTTTCGTATAACAGCTATGATTATTCTCGTGAATAAAGGGGAATGGGATATGTCTCAAGACAATGATAAAAGTAATCTTGGATTGTTGTTGAAAAAATTACTGAAGGAAAAATCTTTATCAATGCGAAAACTGAGTTCGCTTACTGAAATTGATACCGCTACCATTTCAATGATTGTAAATGGTAAGCGAAAAGCAAACCCGAAGCATTTGCAAAAGTTTGCAGAGAGCCTTGATGTTCCGGTTGGTGATTTGTTTGTGGCGGCAGGTTATTCTATTGAAATGAAACAGGAGGAGCAATCTGATATTCATGTTTCCATTAATAATATTGAACATTTACTTGAATCTGCCCAGCTCTATGATCAAAAGTTTAGTATATCGAATGTAGAGCAGCAATTAGCGAATTATGAACAATATTCGCAAACAGAAGAGGGAAAAGAAACGATTGAAAAGGGGTTTCTTGAAAAGATTCAAAAAGTAAGCAGTATTGGCCCGTTTATTAATGATTTAAAAGAATTGTACGAGAGATTTACGAAGAAGAAGGGGACAACTGCAGAACTTGCTTTAATGGGAAGTGCGCTAATCTACTTTATATTATCGGTCGATGTAATTCCAGATTATATATTTCCAATCGGCTATTTAGATGATGCAGTTGCGGTACAACTCGTTTTAAATGCACTAATGAAGAGATAAGGTGCTTATATGAATAGATAGATAAATATATTTGTATACCGATAGTTTGGGATGATTGTGTCATTATGAATATACGAAAAAGGTGTACCCCGTGTTAGAACGGAGTACACCTTTTTCGTTTTAATTTGCGGATTTTTCTACATACTCATAAGCTTTCTCCCCGTGCATCGAAATATCAAGCCCCATATGTTCCTCATGTTCATCGACACGAACAGGGAGGAAGAAGTTAATTGCTTTAATAATGGCATACGTCATTATAATTGTGAATGCATATGTTGCCCCAATTGCTACGAGTTGTTTAAATAGTAAAGCGGTGTTTCCGTAAAACAACCCGTTGGCGCCATCACCGTTTACAGCAGTAGTTGCGAATAGTCCTGTTGCAATACCGCCCCAAGTTCCTCCGATGCCGTGGCATCCAAACGCATCAAGTGTGTCATCATATCCGAATTTATTTTTTAAGAAGAAGACAGCGCCGAAGCATAATACGCCTCCAATTGCTCCGATAAGAAGAGCGGAGAAAGGTGTAACAAATCCGCAAGCCGGTGTAATTGCGACTAACCCAGAAACAACCCCGCAAGCAGCTCCCATCGCAGTCGGTTTTGATTGGAAGAACCATTCAGATAGCATCCAAGTTAGAGCAGCGGCAGCAGCGGCTATATTTGTATTAATAAATGCAGTTAAAGCTACGTCGTTTAAGGATAATGCGCTCCCGACGTTGAAACCGAACCAGCCGAACCATAGTAGACCGGCGCCTAACATCGTAAATGGTAAATGGTGAGGAGAGGTACCGCTTATGTTTTTTCGTTTTCCGAGGAAAATAGCTAATACAAGACCAGCAACACCAGATGTGATATGAACGACATTACCGCCAGCGAAGTCTAACGCGCCGAGTTCTTTTAGCCATCCGCCGACGCCCCATACCCAATGAGCGACGGGGTTGTAAACGATTGTTGTCCAGAGAAGGATAAAAATAAGAAAGGCTGAAAATCGCATTCTTTCAGCGAATGCACCTGAAATTAGAGCGGGAGTTAAAATAGCGAACATGAGTTGGAACATCATAAATAAATTGTGAGGAATAGTAGATGAGTAGTCTGGATTTGGTGCGTAGGTAACTCTGTTTAGGCCGAACCAATCGAGATTGCCTATAAGCCCGTGCCAATCTGGTCCGAAAGATAAAGAATATCCGATCACAATCCACTGAATCGAAACGATAGCCATTGCGCTATAACTATGCATTGTCGTACTCAAGACATTTTTGCTGCGAACCATGCCCCCATAAAAAAGTGCCAATCCTGGTGTCATTAACATGACCATTACTGTCGTTACAAACATAAAAACCGTATCTCCCGTATTCATTCAATCCCCTCCTGTAATGTTAGATAATGTTACGTTATTTTGTTATGTTTCATATCATATTCGAAATTAAAGTGAAAATCAACTGATTTTTTAGAAAATTCAATTATACATGTAAGGAAATCTGACATGATGTATTTTTGAAGGAATGAAATCAGCGTATGCGCTTCGTCTGAATAATTGGTATAATATTCTTACAATTAAAAACTTGGGGGATGCGTGTGGGAAAAATACGGACTAGGAAACTATTCACTTGTTTTTGTTTAGCTGTCGTTTTGTTTGTACCAATACATACTTTTGCAGACGAAAAAAGAGAGTGGCGAGACGAAGTCATATATTCTATTATGGTTGATCGCTTCAATAATGGAGAACCGAAAAATGACAAGCAGTTAGACGTTGGTAATTTAGAAGGTTATCAGGGCGGGGATATAAGAGGAATTATAAAAAGACTGGATTACATAAAAGATATGGGATTTACCACTGTTATGCTTTCTCCGCTTTTTGAAAGTGGAAAGTACGATGGATTAGACGTGCGAAATTTTCAAAAAGTAAATGAACATTTCGGAACGGAAAATGATGTGAAAGAGCTTGTAAAAGAAGCTCACGAAAAAGGAATAAAAGTTGTATTTCAATTTCCGCTTGGAGAAAACGAACAACAAGCAATCGACTCGATGAAATGGTGGATAAAAGAAGTCGATTTAGACGGGGGTTATGTAATACATAGTGAAAAAAAACCGCGCTCTTTTTGGGATGACGTGCAAAAAGATATGCAAGTGATAAAGAAAGATTTTCGCATTATGACAAAGGAAGATAGTGAATACAATGAAAAAATAGTAGAATCGTTTTCTAAAGCGGATGTATCGGTGAAATCGTTATATGATGTGAGTAAAAAAGAAGAGGAATTTGTTACGTTTTTAGATAATCAAGACACAAAAAGATTTGCACGTATCGCCAAAGAGAATATGTATTACCCGCCATCTCGTTTAAAACTAGCGCTCACTTACTTATTAACATCACCAGGAATTCCGAACTTTTATTACGGAACTGAAATCGCATTAGATGGAGGAAGTGTACCGGATAATAGACGATTAATGGATTTTAAATCAGATGAAAAGTTTATGCAGCACATAACAAAACTCGGTGAACTTAGACAAATGAGGCCATCTTTACGACATGGTACGTTTGAACTTTTATATGATAAAGATGGAATGAGTATACTAAAACGAAAGTATAAAGATGAAGTAACATTAGTAGCGATTAATAATACGAAAGAAACACAAAAAGTTTCCTTACCTGCAAGTACGATTGGTGAAAAACAAGAGTTAAGAGGATTGTTAGAAGATGAAATTATAAGAGAAGAAAACGGGAAGTTTTATCTCGTTTTAAAGCGTGAAGAATCGAATGTGTATACAGTTAGTAAAGAAACAGGTGTGAATTGGTTATTTATCTCCTTAATAGTCGGTGTGAACGTATTATTTATTGCGTTTTTAATTACGGTTAAAAGGAAACGTAGATGAGGTGAGATATTTGCGGAAAAAGAAGTTGCTCGCTCTATGTTCATGTCTGCTTATTGGATTTGTAAGTTTGTATTTTTGGGACAACGGTGAAGATGGGGAATTTGTTCGGTGGGGCGATAGTGTTCATACTGTTAATACAGCAGTTCTTAAGAGGAATAATATTAAATACAAAATCGAAAACGATAAAGTATATATTCCGGAAAAATCATTTGATAAAGCAATATGGTGCTGCTCTTAATGAATATAAAAACTCCTCTAATGAGAGGAGTTTTCCAGGCTGTGGAGAAAGTCTTCTCCCTAGCCTGTTTTTGTGTCTTAATCCCTTTTTTGTTTCGACATGGATAAAAAAGGAAACGAAGAGATTTCTTATGATGGCATTCAAAAATCATCGTGATGAACGTGTATCAGTTTCTATAGAAGGGTTAGTTCGCAAGACCGTTTTCTTCGTGCGATTGAAGCAACAATTAGTTTTAATTTTACTGAAGAAAAGCTACGTCCTTATTACTGTGAAAACAATGGTCGTCCTTCTATTCATCCTATTGTTTTATTTAAGATGATGTTTATCGGATATTTTTATGGCATTCGCACAGAACGTCAGCTAGAAAAAGAAATTAAAACAAATATCGCATAACGTTGGTTTTTATGGTTTTCTCTATCAGATACGATTCCGGATCATTCTACAATCAGTTGGAATCGCCGTACCCGTTTCATCCATACAAATATTTTTGAAGAAATCTTTGGTGAGATTGTGGGTCAAGCGACGGAGTAGCGTATGATGGGAGGAAAAAACCTTTAAAACAAACAATAATTGCAACTATATTGATTTTACATTACATTAAAAGTTAGAGAATATTCTTATACTAATAAAGTGCTAAATATTAGGGGGGAAAATGGAATTTTACGATTTGGGTATTACCATTAAAGAACTTAGAATTAAAAAAAATATATCACAATCCGAATTATGTCATGGAATTTGTTCACAAAGTCAAATTAGCAAAATAGAAAAAGGTATGATTTATCCATCTAGCATATTGTTATATCAATTATCTGAAAGACTTGGTATTGATCCAAATAGCATATTTGCACTAACTCAAAACAAGAGATTGAGATATACAGAAAATGTAAAATGCGTAATGAAAGATTGCATAAGGCAACAACAATATAAAGAAATTCATGAAATAGTAAAAAAAGAAAAAAATGAAAATAACTTCCAAACAAAAGAGGATAAACAATTTCTAATATGGCATGAAGCGATTGCTATATTTCATGTGAATAACTCAATAAAAACAGCTTTAAACCTTTTAAATAATGCATTAAAACTAACTTTAACCAATGTTGATGTTTTATCAGAAAGGGAAATAGATATTCTGCATACAATGGCCTTATTTCATGCGAAAAATAAAGAATACGAAAAAAGTATTAATATATTGAGAAGATGTTTAAATAATTTTAATAAATTAGACTTTCCTAGAAACAAAGAAATTAAATTAAAAATAATTTATAATTTAGCAAAATCTTTAGGCCTGACATATCAACATGAAGAGGCAATAAAATACCTTGATAAGGGCATCAAATTAGCTATTAATCTAAATACTTTATACTTATTGGGTGAACTATACTATGGGAAAGGCTGGAATTTATTGAGACTTAAACAACCTAATGAAGAAGATGTTGCTAATAACATGAAAAAAGCGTTATTTATATTTGAACTAACAGAAAACGAAAATAAAATAAAAATCATTAAAGAAAAATATTTTGAAAACCAAAATAAAAAACAACCATAATTTCTAAAAAACTATTGGAAAAGGCACCCTTATATAGGTGCCTTTTCTTTATAAAATATTGCTAGTAAAAAAAGAATGCTTAGATGAATCCTTTTAATCATAATTTATCATATGATTTTTTACCTGCTTGTTTTCACTTCTGTCTCTTTACGTGATTTGTGCATTTCGTCAATTTGTTTCATTTTCTTATCATCCATATGAGAGTTCTCTTTTATATCCACTGGCTTGTCCTTGTAATATCGTCCCTACACGTTAAAAAGAAAACTCCTCTCATTAGAGGAGTTTTCTTTTTAGCGGTAGTTAATAAATTGTACGTCAATCGGTAAGTCAGCGCTGCGAACGGCTGCGATTACTGCTTGTAAGTCATCACGGCTTTTCGCTGTAACACGTACTTGATCATCTTGTACTTGTGTTTTTACTTTTAATTTCATTTCTTTAATGATGTTGTTAATTTTTTTCGCATTATCTTTATCGATACCTTGTTGAAGTGTTGCGCGTTGGCGAACAGTGTTACCAGTCGCAGCTTCAACTTTTCCGTAATCTAAGTTCTTAATTGGAACGTTACGTTTTACAAGTTTAGAAATAAGAACGTCTTTTACTTGCTCTAATTTGAACTCGTCGTCAGAAGTTAAAACAAGTACTTCTTTTTCTAATTTAATATCACTTTTACTTCCTTTAAAATCATATCGGTTTTGGATTTCCTTTAATGCGATGTTAATTGCGTTTGTTACTTCAGGTAATTCGACTTTCGAAACGATGTCAAAAGAACTATCTTTTGCCATAGTTAGCACCTCCAAATAAATTTCTAATCTTTTTATGTACTGTACATACTAAAGTATAGCTGAAAACGCGTCTAGACTTAAGTGTTTTCATACTTATATTCATGTAACCTCATTTTATTATAGTGAATTTTGGGCAGTTGGACAAATAAAGGAAAAATCGTGTTATAATTAACTTTTGTTTGGAATGATAAAAAAGATAATTTTATATATATAGAAGGGAATTAAAAAATATGTATTTGCAATTAGGATCGATTGAACAGGTAACTGTTTTACGCGAAACGGAAATCGGATATATGGTTGGGAATGAAGAAGAAGAAATCTTCCTACATAAAAACGAAGTAGCTGGAGAAATTGAAGAAGGCGATACGATTGATGCATTCTTATATCTTGATCATCAAAATCGTATTTCAGCAACAATGAAGGAACCAATTATTACAACACATGATTGGAATTGGGTAAAGGTTGTAGAAGTTATTCCTAGTTTAGGTGTGTTTGTTGATATTGGTGTATCAAAAGATATACTAATTCCAGCTGATGAGTTCCCAATTTACACACCAGTTTGGCCAGAAGTAGGCGACGAATTATATTGTACGTTAAAATTAACGAATCGTGATCGTTTAATTGCTCTTCCAGCAAGAGACAGTGATATGCAAGAAATCGTCGTAGATGCGACGCCATCCATGCGTAATAAAAATGTAAATGGACGTGTATATCGTTCACTTCAAGTAGGTTCATTCGTATTAACAGATGAGCATTTCCGTGCATTTTTACACCATACAGAAAGAAAAGAACAAGTCCGCATTGGTGAGCGTGTAACAGGTCGTATTATTGACGTGAAAGACGACGGTACAATTAACATTTCACTTCTTCCTCGTAAAGAAGAAGGAATGGAAGATGACGCAGCGGTTATTTTTGAGTACATGGAAAGCCGCGGCGGAGCAATGCCGTTTTGGGATAAGAGCCACCCGGAAGATATTAAAGAACGCTTCAATATGAGTAAAGCTGCGTTTAAGCGTGCACTTGGTAAGTTGATGAAAGAAGAAAAGGCTTACCAAGAAGAGGGCTGGACGTACTTTAAGAAATAAATTGAATAAAAAGCACCGCCTTACTTTTTATAAAAATAGGGCGGTGCTTTTTTAGTTCGCTGGCTCAGACACAAGTGTAAATGTATCTTTCAAATCACTGTCATTTATTTTAATATTTGCCTTTTTTAATTCATCTTGTAATAATTTTTGCCTGAAGGAAGGGTCTGCAATGCGCTCTTCTTCTAAGCGTTTACGTATAGAGTCTTTCACTTCATCGTAAGGTTTTAAATCTTTTTTACCAGTTAATTTAATAATGTGATAACCGTTTGGTGATTTAACGGGATTGCTAATTTCTCCAACCTTTAGTTTGTAGGCAGCTGTTTCAAATTCAGGTGCCATTGTACCTGACACGAAGTATCCGAGGTCACCGCCTTTATCTTTTGATAGTAGATCTTGCGATTCTTGTTTTGCTAATTCTTCAAAGGAAGCACCAGCGTCTAATTGTTTCTTTATTTCTTTCGCTTCATTTTCGTCACTGACTAAAATGTGACTCGCTTGAATTTCTGGTTTATAGTGGTCTTTCACGTCTTTTTCTGTAACACTTTTCTTAATCGCTTCGTTTATAGCGAGTTTGAACCTAATTTGATTTTTGAAATCAGCTTCATCTTTTAAACGATTGTTTTCTAGTACTGTTTTGAATTGGTCTCCATATTGATTTTTCGCTTTTTGTACTTCTTTATTTACATCATCGTCAGATACTTTATATTTTTTCGTGATAACGTCTTGTGCCATCATTTCATATAGCATGTCTTTTCCGTAACGGTCTTTCAACTGTTTTTCGAAGTCGCTCTGCGTTATGGTTGAGTCTGTTGCTGTAGCGACTGTAGCTGAGCCGTTTTTTTGTCCACAAGCAGATAGCATTAATATACTTATTAGTGCAGTAATAATGAAAATATGTTTTCCTTTCATGCTAACACCTCATCCGAATATGTTATCGCTATTGTAGAATATAGAAGTGAACATGAAGTGAATTTTTAATGTTTTTTTCCTGCAAAATGTAAAAAAAGTACATCAACATAATTGTTGATGTACGATGTAATCAAAGGTGATCAGTCTTCTTGGAATATGCACGCTTGCCTTGCTGAATATTTTTTTGCTCTTGCTCATTTTTTTGCGCACGTTTTGCATTGTTATCACGTGCCTTTTTGTCGTTATCACTCGTATGTGGCATATGTATCAACTCCATTTCTAAACGTTGTACGTTTATCATTTCCTTTTTCGTAAAGACTATGTATAGCGGTGCATTTATGAATCATAAAGGTGGATTAGAAATGGATTTGAAGTTAAATTATACCGAACTTATAAAGAAATTAATCGTTGTAATCGTCGCAGGTTTATTAAATGCGATTGGAATGAATTTGTTTTTAACACCAGCAAAAGTGTATGCGAGTGGATTTGCAGGATTGTCACAATTAATATCGCAGCTATTAGGTGATTTTTTATCTATTCATATATCTACAGGGGTATTGTTTAGCTTATTTAATATTCCAGTCGTTATTTTAGCGTGGAAAAAGGTTGGGAAGGCTTTTACGTTTTTTAGTTTTCTGTGCGTTATATTTATGACTTTGTTTTTAGAAATTATCCCAGTTCGAGCGGTTTCGAACGATATTATATTAAATGCGATTTTTGGCGGGATTATTTCAGCGATTGGGGTAGGGATCGCGTTAAAATGGGGTGCTTCTACAGGTGGTTTAGATATCATTGCGATGATTTTATCTAAGATAAAAGATAAACCTGTCGGCACATACTTTTTCTTTTTTAATGCAATTATCATTATCGCTGCGGGTTATGTATATGGGTGGGAAAAAGCGTTATATACGTTAGTGACTTTATATGTGTCAACGAGAATTATTGATGCCATCCATACTCGTCATGTGAAAATCACAGCGTTAATTGTTACGAAGAATGGTGCAGACGTACGAAAGGCAATTCACTCCCGATTAGTGAGAGGGATTACGACTATACCTGCAACAGGTGCTTATACAAATGAAAATAAAGAAATGTTAATGATGGTTATTACCCGTTATGAGTTGTATGAATTAGAGAGGATTATTAAACAAGTGGATCCAGGTGCATTTACAAATATACTGCAAACAGTTGGGGTGTTCGGATTGTTTCGAAAAGATTAAAGAGGACCAAAGCTGGTCCTCTTTTTTTAATGCAAATTCGTAATGTTTTGCAACTGCTCCTGCATTTCACGTAGCTGAACTTTTTCAGCAGTTGAAGAGTTTGCGTAAGCAGAGTGCAAAGCGTTTTTTGCTCTATAAACGAGTTCTTGTTGCTCAGCGCCACTTGAACAAGAAACGGCACTTGCGACAGCATCTCTAGCTTGTTGGAATAGTAAGTTCCCCATTATTTAGACCCCTCCAAGAGAAGAGTTGTTTCTTGCTTTTTCTGCCTCAGCTAATGTACCTCTGTACGGGAATCTTGCATCATGCTTCATAACAGCATCGGCTCCTTGCTGGATAAAACGTTTTGATTTGTTCTTTTTACCCATTCCAAAAACCTCCCTTATTTAGCTGAAAACAATTGACGCGCTTTTTTCGCGTCTAATCATAGTATGAGCGTTTTGCGAGAAACTATAAGTAGGGAATTTTTAGATTACAGCCCAAGAACCTCTTCTAAATAAAGAGCAATGCCGTCTTCTTCGTTCGTTAATGTCGTATGGTTTGCGAGTGATTTTAATTCAGGAATTGCATTACCCATTGCGATTCCATGACCAGCAAATTCAATCATTTCAAAATCGTTATCTTCATCACCGAAAGCAATAATTCGCTCTTGAGGGATATTATAATGGCCTGAAATTTTTTGTAATCCGACAGCTTTATTTAATCCGCTTTTTACAATTTCAATAATTGGCCAAGGTGCACCCCATTTTCTATGGTCGATAACTTCAGCGTGCATATCTGTTAAATGTTGACGAATGGCAGCGGAATGCTCATCATGTGCGTCGATTAATAAACAAGTTGGATGATCGTTTAAAATATTTAATAAGTCTCCTGTAAAAATCTTCGGAGAACCGAATTCGAAAATATGCTTTTTATCTTCATCAATTTCACGAACATACACATCATCCATAACTTCAGCGTATATATTCTTTACACCAAAATCAAAGCAAGCTCGGACAATTTCTTGCGCTGTTGAAAGCTCAAGAGGAGAGTGGTGTGTGCCCCAGTTTGAATCAAGTGGATGGTGCACGTAAGCGCCATTAAAGTTTACGATAGGTGTATTCAGACCGAGTTCTTTATAGTAATCATAACTAGCGCGGAATGGGCGTCCTGTTGAAATGACGACAATATGCCCTTGTTCCTTTGCTTTTGCAATTGTATGTTTTGTTCGAGTGGAAATTATTTTGTTGTCTGTTAATAAAGTGCCGTCTAAGTCTAATGCGATTAAATGTTGTTTATTCATAATTTCACCTCTTATAATAATTTTTTTATTTATATCTGTATTTCCGTTTTTAATATGCAGAAATAAGAGGTAAGACTCGGTGAGACCACCATAGATGGGAAGTTCACTATATATCCATCTTACGTCGCAAAGTGCTGTGGTGTCTACTATTTATCGTTGGAAATTAGGAAAAGTCAACATCTTTTTAGAAAGTTCAAACAATGTTTCTTTCATTATGTACAAATTGTGAAAAGGGTTACATCGCTTGCATGATGAGGCTTATAATGAACATGTAATCTTCTCGTATATGTTTGACTCTCCTTTGAAACTAGCCTAAAGTAGGTTGGTTTCTTTTTTTTCTACAAATAGGAAAGAAATCCCTGCTTAAGCTTGTGTCATTCATATATATGTACAAGAAGGAGATGTAGTACTTGTTTCCTAAACATGACAGAAAAGCTTTCTTTTAAAATGGATATACTAATGAGGCAAAGACGTCATGGAAGGAGAATGAAAATGGGACAAAATCGCAGGTTTCGTTCTGGACAAAAAGCGCCAAATGATGGTATTTACGTAGAAATTGGTGAAACGGGAAGTATGGTGAAAGATCCGCAAATGGTAAAATTAACTGCCGGTGAAAAGTTTCCAGATAACACGAATCATAACCGTCAGTGGACATATAAAAGAAAACCGTAACAGAAGCCGCAATCGTTATTGCGGCTTTTTTGTCGTTACGTTTCATAATTTTATTTACTGTATCTTTCTTGAGAAACATAATGAATGTCCCCTTTTTCTTTTTCCAATAATAAGTTTGAAAATACATAAGCAAATTTATTGTATAAAAAAGTCAGTTGGCGTATAATCAAATCAAAGGTCAAAGAAAGTCAAACATTTGGAGGGCTGTAAAGATGGACTTAAATCAAATGACAACGAAAACACAAGAGGCGATTATGAGTGCCCAATCTTTAGCGGTATCTCATCATCATCAAGAAGTGGATACTGTTCATCTATTACTTGCATTATTAGAAGAGCAAGATGGATTGGCAGTACGTATATTTCAAAAAATGAATGTCGATATAGAAGCATTAAAGCAAGCTGTAGAAAGCTTAATTAAAAAGAAACCTTCTGTAACGGGAAGCGGAGCAGAAGCTGGGAAATTGTATATAACAAATGCTTTACAACAACTGCTTGTAAGAGCAGAGAAAGAAGCAGAGAAACTGCAGGATGATTACATTTCAGTAGAACATGTATTGCTTGCTTTTTCAGAAGAAAAAGGCGATATCAATCAATTATTTACAAGATTTCATATTACGAAAGATAACTTATTGCAGTCTTTAATGACAGTTCGGGGGAATCAAAGAGTGACTAGTCAAAATCCAGAAGCAACTTATGAAGCGTTAGAAAAATATGGTCGTGATTTAGTGGCGGAAGTGAGAGCAGGGAAAATTGATCCTGTTATCGGTAGAGATAGTGAAATTCGCCGCGTTATTCGTATTCTTTCACGTAAAACGAAAAATAACCCTGTTTTAATTGGTGAACCAGGTGTTGGTAAAACAGCAATCGTTGAAGGATTAGCACAGCGTATAGTGAAAAAGGATGTACCAGAAGGATTAAAAGATAGAACAATCTTTGCGTTAGATATGAGTGCACTTGTAGCTGGTGCGAAATTTCGTGGTGAATTTGAAGAGCGTCTGCAAGCTGTATTAAATGAAATTAAAAAGAGTGAAGGTCGCATTTTATTATTCATTGATGAACTTCATACAATCGTCGGCGCTGGTAAAACAGAAGGAGCGATGGATGCAGGAAATATGTTGAAACCAATGCTTGCGCGTGGCGAACTGCATTGTATTGGGGCAACGACATTAGACGAATATCGCAAATATATTGAGAAAGATCCAGCGCTAGAAAGACGTTTCCAACAAGTATTAGCAGAAGAACCAACTGTTGAAGATACAATTTCAATTTTACGTGGTTTAAAAGAGCGTTTTGAAATTTATCACGGTGTAAATATTCATGACCGCGCAATTGTAGCAGCGTCCGTTTTATCAGATCGATATATTTCAGATCGTTTCTTACCAGATAAAGCGATTGATCTTGTTGACGAAGCGTGCGCAACAATTCGTACAGAAATTGATTCTATGCCAACAGAATTAGACGAAGTAACGCGTCGCATTATGCAGTTAGAAATTGAGGAAGCGGCTCTTGGGAAAGAAACGGACCGTGGTAGCCAAGAACGTCTAAAAACGTTGCAACGTGAATTATCGGATTTAAAAGAAGTTGCAAGTGGCATGAGAGCGAAATGGGAGAAAGAAAAAGAAGATATTCACAAAGTTCGTGACTTACGTGAACATTTAGAGCGCTTGCGCCGTGAGTTAGAAGAAGCAGAAGGTAATTATGATTTAAATAAAGCAGCTGAACTTCGTCACGGGAAAATTCCTGCTATTGAAAAAGAGTTAAAAGAAGCAGAAGAAATGGGCGCGCATAATAAGCAAGAAAACCGTTTATTACGTGAGGAAGTAAGTGAAGAAGAAATTGCCGAGATTGTTTCACGCTGGACTGGTATTCCTGTCGCAAAACTCGTTGAAGGTGAACGTGAGAAATTACTACGCCTAGAGCAAATTTTATCAGAGCGTGTAATTGGACAAGAAGAAGCGGTAAGCTTAGTATCAGATGCAGTGCTTCGCGCTCGTGCTGGTATTAAAGATCCGAATCGTCCGATTGGTTCCTTCATTTTCTTAGGACCGACAGGTGTTGGTAAAACAGAACTTGCGAAAACGTTAGCACAGTCTTTATTCGATAGTGAAGAGCAAATGATCCGTATCGATATGTCTGAGTATATGGAGAAACACGCAGTGTCACGTTTAATCGGTGCGCCTCCTGGATACGTAGGATATGAAGAGGGCGGTCAATTAACAGAAGCAGTGAGACGTAAACCGTATTCCGTTATTTTGTTAGATGAAATTGAAAAAGCGCACCCAGAAGTGTTCAACATTTTATTACAAATGTTAGATGATGGACGCATTACAGATTCACAGGGCCGTACAGTAGACTTTAAAAACACAGTTATTATTATGACTTCAAATATTGGATCTGCTCACTTATTAGACGGATTAGAAGAAGATGGTTCGATTAAAGAAGAATCAAGAGAGCTTGTAATGGGCCAATTAAGAGGACATTTCCGACCAGAATTTTTAAACCGTGTCGATGAAATTATATTATTCAAACCACTTACAACGAATGAAATTAAAGGTATTGTTGATAAAATTGTAAAAGAATTACAGAGTCGTTTAGCTGACCGTCATATTACGGTAGAATTAACAGACTCTGCAAAAGAATTCGTTGTAGAAGCTGGCTTTGATCCAATGTACGGGGCTCGTCCATTAAAACGATATGTACAGCGCCAAGTGGAAACAAAATTAGCACGCGAATTAATTGCAGGCACAATTACTGACAATAGTCACGTAGTTGTCGATGTTGAAAATAACGAATTAGTCGTTCATGTGAAATAAAAATAAAAAAGAGTTCGGATAAAATCCGGACTCTTTTTTTAGTGTTGTTCTACTGGCTCGTTTGGAATCGTAGCTGAAATCGCTAGTACTAATACAGCAAGAACAACTGAGAAAATAGACGCTTGGTTAAAATCGTATGCACCGCCAGTCATAGAGCCGATTACATAGCTCATCATATGTACAAGCAAGAACGACCAAATTAATGCCCAAATGAAACGCATATTTTACACCTCTATTCGTTCAATCTGTCCTTATTGTAACACAATTGAAAAAAGAATATAGAAAAATATTTGTAGATTTTTCAACGCAAATTCGCATTCCTTTCATACAGTATAAAAGAGTGGTTTTATATGTTTAGAAAATAAGGCGGGAGAAAAATGAGTGTTACGGAACGTTTTTTTTACTTAGAAAAAGAACCATGTGTAATTTATTTACCGGAGAAGCCGAATGGATTTTCTGTTATGCTTCTCGGTGATTACAACTACTTTATTGAGAATGGTACAAGTTTATGGACACAGCATGCAGGAAGAGCTTATTTTTTACATGGTCTTATTGAGGAAGGCTACACGGTCTTTTCCTCTAATTTATACGGGAGACATTGGGGGAACGATCAATCTGTTTGTCTAGCAAAACGTTTATATGATGTTGTTTTAAGAAAAGAGACGTTAAATGCGAAAATGCACATTATGGCAGATGGTATGGGGGCACTTGTAGCGCTTGAGATGATGAACAAATACCCTGAATGTATACGTTCTGTCGTTATGCTAAATCCTTGTTTAGATTTACCAGAATATGTAGAGTTTGAGAAAGAGCATAAGTTTTTTTACAAAAGATTATTGAAGGAATTAAGTTTGGCGTATGATTCCAAAGAAGAAGAATTAGAATCAAAAATTAACAAGAAATCATTTGCACTTCTTCCGTCTTGTGTACCTGTTAAAATTTTCGTATCAACACAAGAAAAAAGAGGAAGAAAACAATTGTTACGTAAATATGAGAAAATGAGGCAATTAAATCAATGCGATACTTCTGTCTTATTTCATCTGCAAGATGTGAAATATAAAATGGTTAGACAAACGAATGATTTCTTTAAAAAATATGAAGAAGAATTGTGAAGCTCCCATATACATAAATGAGGAGCTATTTGTTTCAAGGGGAAAGGGTTGGTGGTATGGAACGCGTGCTGATTATAGGTGCACTTACGTTTGTAGGTTATCACCTTGTGAATAAAATGATTGCAGAAGAAGTAGAAGTGTATGGTCTTGATTTTGATGAATTCGATAGTATGACAAAAATTAATGAAGAGAAGTTATTGTTAATTGGGCGAAATGCGTTATTTACGTATTATTCGATAAGAGATGAAGATGGCTGGAGATCAGTGGAGGAAGAAAACTTCGATACCGTTTACTTTTGCTTGTATGAACCAAATCAGCAAAGCGGCTTTCGAAATGAAAGAGTCATATTACAATATTTAAAGCGGATTATAAGAATGTGTGAAGAACAGAAAGTAAAGTTAAATTTACTTTCTTCTATTGAAATAGGAAGCGCGGACGAATCCGAAAATAAACGTCTATTTTCAAAAGTGGAAGAAGGATTGAAAAAGTGGAAATTACAATATAGTGTATTTCGAGTTCCTACATTATATGGGCCGTGGCAACCATCCTTTATGATGTATCATCAGCTCATTTTATCAGAGCTGGATGAGAAAGAATGCCATTGTACGAGTGAGGAGCAAGGAAGCGATTTACTTTACGTTGAAGATGTATGTGAATACTTATGGGAAAATGGAACGAATGGGGAGTATCTTGGTATATACAATTTACTTAGTGGTAAACAGTCGTTATGGGCAAAAGGTATGAACCTTTTGCGTGCAGATGATAAAGTGAATGAAAAAAATAAGGAAGTAAGAGATGAAGCTGTCGAGGTTGTTACGATAAAAAGAAATACCCCGTTAGAATACGGTTTAAATAAGCAATTGGCACATATGAAAAAATATAAAGAGTTATACGAAGGGTAGTGCACGTGTTACACTATTGTATGGATAATGGATTGAAAGCTTTGTATGGAAAGGGAGATAAAACATGAATGAAAAAAACATGCAATTTTTACAAATCGCAATGAAGCATTTACCAGAAGCAAAGGCAATTTTAGATTCAAATGGAATTGCGCTTGATATGGAGAAAGCACAGCCAGTATTAGAGTTATTGATGAAAGTTATGAACGAAGCATATGAGCTTGGGAAAGCGGATAAAGAATAAAACAAAAACCTTCTTTTTGAGGGGAGAGGCTCGAACCGCGGGTAGAAGCGGTTAGGGCCTTTTTTATTTCGAGCGAAGTAAGGATAAGGATAGGGAAAGGTATGTTTCTGTTTCTTTTCATGAAAAATAAGGTGAATCATGCGCTAGCTTTATGCTTTAGCTGAAATATATTCTAGACAAAAATACATTTATGTTTTAAAATTAGTACCAAGTCATAACAATTGATATAAAACGGAGGGCTGCGATGTGAACGTGGGCATTTTAGGGATCGGAAGATATGTGCCGGAGAAAGTAGTCACAAATCACGATTTAGAGAAAGTAATGGATACATCCGATGAATGGATTCGTACGAGAACGGGCATTGCAGAAAGACGCATTGCCGATGATACAATAGATACTTCATATATGGCCGTAGAGGCTTCTAAAAAAGCACTTGAAAACGCTGGGGTTAGCGGAGAGGATATCGATCTTATTTTAGTGGCAACAGTAACGCCAGATCGTGCTTTTCCAGCAGTAGCTTGTGTGATTCAAGAAGCTATTGGAGCGAAGCACGCAGCTGCAATGGATTTAAGTGCAGCGTGTGCTGGCTTTATGTACGGAATGATTACAGCGCAGCAATTTATACAAACGGGAACTTATAAAAATGTATTAGTAGTTGGCAGTGATAAATTATCTAAAATTGTAGACTGGAATGATCGAAATACAGCAGTACTATTTGGAGACGGAGCCGGCGCTATCGTAATGGGAGCTGTTTCAGAAGGAAGAGGCGTTCTATCTTTCGAACTAGGAGCAGATGGAAGTGGTGGCAAGCACCTTTATCAAGACGAGTATGTTATGATGAATGGCAGAGAAGTCTTTAAATTTGCTGTTCGTCAACTTGGGGATTCTTGTCTTCGTGTGTTAGATAAAGCTGGCCTTACGAAAGAGGATGTGGATTTCTTAGTACCGCATCAAGCGAATATTCGTATTATGGAATCTGCAAGGGAGAGATTAAATTTACCACAAGAGAAAATGAGTATGACAATTGAAAAGTTTGGTAATACATCAGCTTCTTCAATTCCAATTGCAATGGTAGAGGAATTGCAAAATGGACGTATTCAAGACGGTGATTTAATTATACTTGTTGGTTTTGGCGGCGGATTAACATGGGGAGCAGTCGCTCTTCGTTGGGGTAAATAAGGACTGAGAGAAAAAAGGAGTGTATTTTGTATGGAAAAAAAGAGGGTCGTAATTACAGGACTAGGAGCTGTTACACCGGTCGGAACAGATGTTGAAACAGCTTGGGAAAACATTAAAAAGGGTGTATCTGGAATCAGACGACTTACAAGAATTGATCCGGAACTATTTCCAGCAAAAGTAGCAGCAGAAATTAACGACTTTGAAGTCGAGAAATATATTGATAAAAAAGAAGCGCGTCGTATGGATCGCTTTACACAATATGCAGTAGCAGCAGCGAAAATGGCAGTTGCGGATGCAAAGCTTGAAATTACAGAAGAAAACGGACCTCGAATTGGTGTATGGATTGGTTCTGGTATTGGTGGTATGGAAACATACGAAGAACAATTTAAGATTTTTACTGAGAAAGGTCCACGCCGTGTGAGTCCATTCTTCGTACCGATGATGATTCCAGATATGGCGGCAGGTCAAGTATCAATCGCGACTGGAGCAAAAGGAATTAATACTTGTTCTGTAACGGCTTGTGCATCTGGTGCAAACTCAATTGGTGATGCATTTAAAGCGATTCAGCGCGGTGATGCTGATGCAATGATAACTGGCGGAGCAGAAGCGCCGTTAACAAGTATGGCATTCGCAGGATTTAGTTCAGCGAAAGCTTTAACATTTAATGAAGATCCAGCAACAGCTTGCCGTCCGTTCGATAAAAACCGTAGCGGTTTCGTAATGGGTGAAGGATCGGGTATTCTGATTCTTGAAGAATTAGAGCACGCATTAGCTCGTGGTGCTCACATTTACGCGGAAATTGCTGGTTATGGTGCAACGGGTGATGCATTCCATATTACAATGCCTGCTCCTGGCGGTGAGGGCGGAGTACGTGCAATGCGTCAAGCTTTAGCGGATGCAGGTCTAGAGCCAGAAGATATTGATTACATTAATGCGCATGGTACAAGTACAGATGCGAATGAAAAGTATGAAACGATGGCAATTAAAGAAACGTTCGGTGAGCATGCTTATAAAGTAGCAATTAGCTCAACGAAATCAATGACAGGTCACTTATTAGGAGCAGCTGGTGCTGTAGAAGCGATCTTCTCTATTAAATCAATTACAGACGGAGTAATTCCTCCAACAATTAACTATGAAACACCAGATCCAGAATGTGACCTAGATTACGTACCAAATAAAGCGAGACATCAAGAAGTAAAAGCGGTATTAAGTAACTCACTAGGATTCGGTGGTCATAACGCAGTATTAGTATTTAAATCGTATAAATAATAGATGAAATAAGGTGTTTTTTCGTAATAAACTACGAAAAAACACCTTATTTATTTTTACGCCTTTTTCTTTTTTTGCATATACATAAGAAAAAGGAGGGATAAAGATGGGGATTGTTGAAACGGCCGAGTGGTTACATCTATATTATGGACGGCCAGAAAAGCTTTGTGAGAAATTTACGAAATATATTCCACTGCCAAAAGAAAGGTTGTATCGCTTTTTAATTTCTAAAGGTATGTATCGCCCGGTCATGCGAGGAGAACAGGAAATTAAAGAATTAGAGGAAAAAGAAATTTGGAAAAAACTTAGCATGGAGTATGAAAAATTGAAAAATTGGTTAAAGGGTCCAGATGTCCCTATCTTTATTTTGTTATCAGATTCCTATAATCGGACTGTACAAGAAGAATATAACGGAAAATCTGGATTATCTATGCGCCACGTTATTTTCTTGTTCGTGTGTGGACGGAATTCGGTGGAAGAATTAAAAGCTTTATTAGCGCATGAATATCACCATATATGCAGATTACATCAAATTGAGACGAAAGAAACGGAGTATACATTACTCGATACGATGATTATGGAGGGATTAGCTGAACAGGCAGTAACGGAAAGATATACAGAAAAAAATAATGCCCCATGGACGACGTATCTTTCAAAAGAAGAAGCAATTTATTATTGGGAAAATGTTGTACACGAAAGAATAAGTATAAAGCGAGGAACAAGAGAGCACGACATTTTATTAAATGGACTTCATTCCTATCCGAAAATGCTTGGCTACGCACTTGGATTTCATATTGTAAAAGATTGTGTAGCATTGGAAGAAGAAGATACACTATCTTTATTATCTATAGATGCGAAAGAAATATTGAGTAAAGCAAATACGTTTCATGTTTCATGAAAACACAGGAGCTCTATCTCCTGTGTTTCTTAGATATTATAGAAGAAAAAATAATAATTAGAATATATTTCCTTAAGTGGAATAAAGTTAAGCAAAAATGAACATAATGATTGGTACAAACAGTAGTGAAGTGAGGGGTAGAGAATGTTATATCTACATGATGTATGGGTAAATTGGTTTGAAGGTGAAGAAAATGGGTATAACGTTTGTCATTTTTACGAATGGCGGAAAGATGATACGATTGAGCTATTAGATCAAGTGCCATTATTAAAAGTAGATGCCACATTATATCATTACATCGAGAACGAATTGTTAGAGCTTCCACAAAAATTGTTGGAAGACGTACATCATAAGGCTTATATTCGTAAAAATCATGAACGTTTGCAGCAAGAGTATTGTTTTGTTGTTACAGATGGAAAAGGAATTATTGCGATTGATACAATTGGTTACAATGTACCAATTCGAAAAAGTAGACTGATACCTCGCCAAGAGCAGATGGTATATGAGATGGTAGAAAGCGTACAAGCAGAAAAGTATGAGTTTGAAGTAGAAGAAACAGCAAAAGAACATCATATTTTATCACCATCGCCTTTCATTATGAATGGCTTAACTCGTAAAGAAAGACAGCTAAAACAATTGTTATTTATGGCGTTAGATCAATTACATACAACGAAAAATACAGCGGAAATTCGCTATTGGTACACAGAATGGGATCCAGCAGCATATGGAATGGTCCAACATATGGAGTTTGAAGATATTTGGGCTAGACTATATGATGAAGCAAAAGCAGGCTGGTCTGAGAAGCATGAACAATTATGTGAGCGCCTTGTAAAAGGACAGCCATTTTTCGAAAAGTTATGGGAGATGGAAAATGAGCAGAAGGTAAATTAAAAAACCGCCAATTGGCGGTTTTTTAATTTTGTAGTAATCTAGCTCCAGCGGTAAGAATGTTCGGTGGCTTCGCTTTTTATGTTATCTACGTTTTCTGCTCAGTCCCATTGCGTTTTCTACTTTGCGTAGTTGTTTGAACGCAACGCGGTTTGCTTTTTCGGCACCTTTGTCTAGAATCTCGTCTAGTTCTGATGAGTTGATTAGTTCGTTATATTTGTCTTGGATTGGACGGATAGCTTCTACGACTACTTGTGCTAGGTCACCTTTGAAGTCGCCGTATCCTTTTCCTTCGTACATTGCTTCTATTTCTTCAACTGTTTTTCCAGAGAATGAAGAGTAGATTGTTAATAAGTTAGAGATTCCAGGTTTGTTTTCTTTATCAAATTTCACGATACCCTCTGAATCAGTTACAGCACTTTTAATTTTCTTTTCAATTGTTTTTGGTTCATCAAGCATACTGATCATTGATTTTGGATTCGGATCAGATTTACTCATTTTTTTCGTAGGTTCTGTTAATGACATAACGCGAGCTCCTACTTTTGGAATGCGAATTTCAGGAATTGTGAACACTTCACGGAAGCGTTTGTTGAAACGCTCTGCTAGATCGCGTGTTAATTCCATATGTTGTTTTTGGTCATCACCAACAGGCACGATTTCAGTGTTGTAAAGTAAAATATCAGCGGCCATTAATGGTGGATACGTAAGTAATCCAGCTGGAACTGAATCTCTACCAGAAGCTTTATCTTTATATTGAGTCATACGCTCTAATTCTCCAACGTAAGCAACAGATTGCATAATCCATCCTAGTTGAGCGTGTGCTGGTACTTCTGACTGTACAAATAGAGTAGCTTTTTCAGGATCGATGCCGCATGCAACATAAAGTGCAGCAAGGCTACGAATGTTTTTGCGAAGTTGTACAGGATCTTGAGGTACTGTAATAGCATGTTGGTTTACAATACAGAAATAACAGTCGTGTTCATTTTGAAGCTCTGTAAATTGCTTCATAGCTCCTAAATAGTTTCCAAGTGTAATCGTTCCACTCGGCTGAATACCAGAAAAGATAACTGACATAAGTAATTCCTCCTAAAATTGAATGCGTGATAGGGAAGAGAAGGCAAATAAAAAAGCCCATTCATCCCCAAAAACTATAGGGACGAATGGACCGCGGTACCACCCTAATTATTCCACTACTGTGAAATCTCTTTAATCCAAAATAACGTTTGGATATAACGCCAAAGCCTACTACTTTCGGTTCGGTTTGGTGCTCAAAAGCCCATTCCATATTGCGCAATTACTTGTTCACACCAGCCACAAGCTCTCTGAAACTGCCTCAATATGTACTCTTCTTTATCATCGCATACATATAAATTTATTTATTGTTAACTGAGCTCTTTTAATATGAAAGAACTAAAGTTTTATAACAAAATGTTTTGCTGATTATTATATCATATGGGATAGTGTTTGCAAACTACATCAAAATAGTAAAGCTGATAAGGGTCGAGAATACCCCGAGTATGATACCTGTAATACAAATAGGATATGTCCATTTGAATGAATATGTTTTATAAATACGTTCTTTCTTATTAACAGGTTCTTCTGATTCTTCGATTAAAGAGTCTATTTTTTTATTCGTACCAAATACTTTTTGGAAGGCGTAAAGAGTTATGTTGAAAAATCCATTTTGAAATATGAATAAAAAACCACCTATGAGAATAAAAAATAGTGCGATATAAAACGAGATATTGACAAAATTCAACAAAAATTGAGATGAAACGAGAAATGCGCCTATACTAGAAGTGATTATCGATACAAAAATTAGTATACAAGTATGAAAAAAATTTTTATTCAAAATATTCCCCTCCATCAAAATATTACTAGAATTATTATACTATAAAAGCTATAATAAGTACTAGAATTAATTTTTTGAAAATTATACGCAATTAGAGGTCTGATTTCAAGATGATGGTATCAATGTTAACCTATCCCTTTACAAAAAATTTAAAATATAAATATTTTATTAAAAATTTTAACAAAAAAACAAAAAACTATATTCACAATCGTCGTATTATATGTATAATGAAAATTGTAGAAACTTGGAGATTATTCTTTCAATTCTACTTTTTAACAAGTGAGGGTACAGGAAGTGCAATTAGGGGAGGCAACACAACATGAAGAAAAAGATACCGTTATTACTTGCATCAACTTTAACTGCAAGTATGTTGCTTGGCGCGTGTAGCTACCAAAAAGATGACGCAAAAGCAAAAGGGAAAGAGAACGCTACGAGTAGTAGTAACGGAAAACAGATTCTTAATTTAACAGAGTTATCTGAAATTCCGTCAATGGATGCATCATTAGCATCTGACTCTGCATCTTCTACAGCATTAAATAATACGATGGAAGGATTGTATCGTACCGGCAAAGATCAAAAGAGAATGCCTGGAGTTGCTGAAGATGTTCAAAAGCTAGATGATGGAAAGAAATACATATTTAAATTAAGAAAAGATGCGAAATGGTCGAATGGGGAACCTGTAACAGCTAAAGACTTTGTATATTCGTGGAAAAGAGCAGTAAATCCAGATACAAAAGCGACGTATTCGTACATTATGTTTGATATTAAAAATGCAGAGAAGATTCATAAAAAAGAATTACCTGCTGACCAATTAGGTGTAAAAGCGATTGATGATTATACATTAGAAGTGGAATTAGATAATCCCGTTCCTTACTTTGTTGATTTAACAGTGTATCCAGTATTTTACCCACTAAATGAAAACTTTGTAAAAGCACAAGGTGATAAGTTTGGATTAGAGGCAAATACAACATTATATAATGGGCCATTCGTTATGAGTGATTGGAAACATGAGCAAAGCTTCCAATTTAAGAAGAACCCATCGTATTGGGATAATAAAACGGTTAAAATCGAAGAAATCAATTTTAATATTGTAAAAAATACAGCAACTGATGTAAATTTATATGAGACAAATGCGATTGATCGTGCGGCTTTAACGTCTGAATTTGTTGATAAGTTTAGACAAAGCCCAGAGTTCCAAACAAGAAAAGAAGCCGGGGTTGCTTACTTAAGGTTTAATCAAAGTAATCAGTACTTAAGTAATAAGAACTTAAGAAAAGCAATTTCAATGTCCTTTGACCGTGATAACATTGCAAAAGTTATTTTAAATAACGGTGCAATTGGAGCTTACGGATTTGTTGGAAAAGATTTCGCTGAAGGTCCGAATAAAAAAGACTTCCGAGCTGAAAATGGAAAGTTGGCTGAAACGAATCCAAAAGAAGCGAAAAAGCTTTGGGAAACAGCGAAGAAAGAGCTTGGCACTGATAAAATCGAACTAGAATTCTTAAACTTTGATAATGAAGATGCTAAAAAGGTTGGCGAATTCTTAAAAGGTGAGATGGAAAAGAACTTACCTGGTTTATCGATTAAAATTAAACAACAGCCATTCGCTCAAAAAAATAAATTAGAAGATTCTCAGCAATATGATATTGCGTTTGGTATTTGGAGTCCAGATTTCCCAGATCCAATCTCATATTTAGATATGTTTGTTACAAATGGGTCTCAAAATAAAACAGGGTATTCTAATCCGAAATATGATGAGTTAATTCTAAAAGCTAAAACAGATACAAAAGATTTACAAGCTCGCTGGAATAACCTTTTAGAAGTAGAAAAAATGCTAGTTAAAGAGGATGCGGTAATCGCTCCGATCTTCCAAAAAGGTTCAGCGTATGTAGTAAAAGGTGCTGTAAAAGATATTATCCCAATCAACTATGGTGGTAGATTAACTTACAAATGGGCATCTGTTGAACAAAAATAATCTTTTTTTCCATCGTTTACAAGGGTATATGCCTATGATGGGCATATGCTCTTATTTTAAAAAAATAAAAGTAAGAATATTTTAAACTATCTTATTGCTTTTGAGAAAAACGGGGAGGTGCTTAACTATGGGACGTTATGTATTAAAACGTTTCGTGTACATGGCTTTGACATTATTTTTAATTACTACACTGACTTTCTTTTTGATGAAATTACTTCCGGGTTCTCCACTTAAAAACCAGGAGAAGCTATCACCGGCACAAAAGGAAATCATTCTTGAAAAATACGGATTGAATGATCCGGTACCAGTTCAATACGCACGTTACTTAGGTAACTTAGCAAAAGGTGATTTAGGGGTATCATTCCAATATGATAACCGCCCAGTAACAGACATGATTGTGGATCGTATTGGACCATCGGCACAACTAGGTTTACAAGCGATCATATTAGGAACATTTATTGGTTTAATTTTAGGAATCGTTGCGGCACTTCGTAACAATACATGGGTCGATTATGGGGCGACAATTATTTCCGTACTCGGGATGTCGGTACCATCGTTTGTATTCGCCGCATTACTACAATATTTCGTAGGGGTAAAACTTGGTTGGTTCCCAGTAGCATTCTGGAAAGGACCAGAGTTTACAGTAATGCCTACCATCGCTTTATCGATGGCAGTTATCGCAACAATCGCACGTTTCGCTCGTGCAGAATTAATTGAAGTTATGCAGTCTGACTACATTTTAACAGCGAAAGCGAAAGGAATTAGCCAAGGCGTTATCATTATCAAACACGCACTTCGTAACGCGTTAATTCCAGTTGTAACAATTTTAGGACCAATGGTTGCAGGTTTAATTACAGGGACACTAGTTATTGAGCAAATTTATGCTGTACCTGGACTTGGGGAACAGTTCGTTAAATCTATTACAGTGAATGACTATACAGTTATTATGGGAACTACAATTTTCTATAGTGCGATTTTCATCTTAGTTATTTTCATTGTCGATATTTTATACGGAATTATTGATCCTCGTATTCGTTTAGCGGGAGGGAAAAAATGATGAAAGATGTACAAAAATTATCTCCAGATTTATTTCAACCAGCCAATCAAAATAATGTTGATAATGAAGTCATTGCCCGTCCAAGCTTAACGTTTTGGCAAGATGTAAGAAGACGTTTGTTCCAACATAAAGGTGCGATGTTTGGCTTAGTATTATTAGGCCTTATTATATTACTAGCAATTTTTGGACCGATGGTAAGTAAACACTCGTATAAAGAGCAAGATTTAGGTCGTGCGAAATTACCACCAAAAATTCCTGTTATTGAAAATGTTCATTGGCTACCATTTGACGGTACAGATCAATATGGTGTTGACCAATATGAAAAACGTGATATTAAAGAGTATTTCTGGTTTGGTACAGATGATCTTGGCCGTGATTTATGGACAAGAACATGGGAAGGTACGCGTGTATCATTATATATCGCTCTTTTAGCAGCAGCAATTGACTTAATAATTGGGGTTGCATACGGAGGTATTTCAGCGTTCTATGGCGGCAGAGTAGATAATATTATGCAACGTATTATGGAGATTATTAACGGTATTCCATACTTAATCATCGTTATTTTAATGGTAATCATTATGGGATCTGGTATATGGTCAATTACACTGGCGATGGCGATTACAGGTTGGATAGGGATGTCGCGTATCGTTCGTGGACAAATCCTAAAATTAAAAAACCAAGAATATGTATTAGCATCTCGTACATTAGGTGCAACAAATACACAATTAATTGTAAAACACTTAATCCCGAACGTAATGGGACCAATTATCGTAATGACAATGTTTACAATTCCAACAGCAGTGTTTGGTGAGGCGTTCTTAAGCTTCATCGGTTTAGGTATTCAGCCACCATTCGCATCACTTGGTTCTCTTGTAAATGATGGTTATAAATCAATTCAAACGTATCCGCATATGATGTTCATCCCTGCGGTTGTCATCAGTATATTAATTTTGGCATTTAACTTAATGGCAGACGGATTACGCGACGCGTTAGATCCAAAAATGCGTAAGTAAAAGAGGGGAGAGGTAAAAATGAAAACATTGTTAGAGGTAAAAGATTTACAAGTCTCCTTTGATACACATGCAGGTGAAGTACAAGCTGTACGCGGCGTTACTTTTGATTTGAAAAAAGGAGAAACATTAGCAATTGTAGGAGAATCTGGTTCAGGGAAATCAGTTACTTCTAAAGCGTTAATGGGATTAATTCCGAATCCTCCTGGACGTATTAAAAATGGTGAAATCGTATTTGATGGCCGTGATTTAACAAAACTAACAGAAAAAGAAATGCAACAAGTACGTGGTAAAGATATCGCGATGATTTTCCAAGATCCAATGACATCATTAAACCCAACGATGACGATTGGAAATCAAATTATGGAAGGCCTTATTAAACACCAAGGGATGAGTAAAGCAGACGCACGTAAAGTTGCTTTAGAATTAATCGACCTTGTAGGTATTCCAAATCCAGAAGCGCGTTTAAAACAATATCCTCACCAATTCTCAGGTGGTATGAGACAGCGTGTAGTTATTGCGATGGCGTTAGCTTGTAACCCGAAATTATTAATTGCCGATGAGCCGACAACAGCGCTAGACGTTACAATTCAGGCGCAAATTTTAGAGCTTATGAAAGACATTCAGCAAAAAACAGAAGCGGCAATCATTTTCATTACGCATGACTTAGGTGTAGTAGCGAATGTTGCTGACCGAGTTGCGGTTATGTACGCTGGTAAAGTTGTTGAAATTGGAACTGTTGATGAAATTTTCTACAATCCAAAACATCCATACACATGGGGCTTAATCGCATCTATGCCAAGCTTAGATGGATCAGAGGAAGAATTATATGCAATCCCTGGAACGCCTCCAGACTTATTAAAACCGCCTAAGGGGGATGCTTTTGCACCACGTAACCCACAGGCACTGAAAATTGATTTTGAAATGGAACCACCTTTATTTAAAGTAAGTGATACACACTATGCGGCAACTTGGTTACTTCACGAGCAAGCTCCAGAAGTAAAGCCACCGGCAGTCGTTGAGAAACGCATTCTTCAAATGAAAGCAGGTGAACAACATGACTAAACAACGTGAGAAATTAATTGAAGTAAAAAATGTAATGCAGCACTTCGACGTGAGTGGTGGTGTTGTCAAAGCGGTTAATGATATTTCATTTGATATTTACCGCGGAGAAACATTCGGGCTTGTAGGAGAATCTGGTTGTGGTAAATCAACAACTGGAAGAACGATTATTCGTTTATATGATGCAACTGCTGGTGAAGTGTTGTTCGATGGTGAAAATGTACATGGTAAGAAATCACGCGCAGAACTGAAGAAATTCAATCGTAAAATGCAAATGATTTTCCAAGATCCATATGCGTCATTAAACCCTCGTATGACAGTAGGGGATATTATTGCAGAAGGTATTGATATTCACGGACTAGCAAAAAGCAAAAAAGAGCGTATGGACCGTGTTCATGAACTGTTAAACACAGTTGGTTTAAATAAAGAACACGCAAACCGTTTCCCACACGAATTCTCAGGTGGACAACGTCAACGTATCGGTATCGCTCGTGCACTTGCTGTAGAGCCTGAATTTATCATTGCCGATGAGCCAATCTCAGCGCTTGACGTATCGATTCAGGCGCAAGTTGTAAACTTGCTAAAACAGTTACAAAGAGAAAAAGGCTTAACATACTTATTCATTGCCCATGATTTATCGATGGTAAAATACATTAGTGATCGCATTGGTGTAATGTACCGTGGTCAAATCGTTGAGCTAACAACAAGTGATGAGTTATATGCGAATCCAATTCATCCATATACAAAATCACTATTATCAGCAATTCCGCTTCCAGACCCAGATTATGAGCGTAATCGTAAACGTATCGTATACGACCCATCACAGCATAATTATGGTAGTGAAGTGCCAACAATGCGTGAAATTCGCCCAGGACATTTCGTATTATGTTCTGAAGCAGAATATAAGAAATATAAAGAGATCTATCAATAAGAAAAAGAGCCATTCTTCTTTTACGGAAGGATGGCTCTTTCTACTATATAAAACATTTATATTATAAACCTTTGTCAATAAATCGATATATTTAAAGAATTGTTATTGCGCCTGAACAGGAACACTCTCATCTTGCTCTTCAGGCTTAACAAGCGCATAATTTTCCCACGCTCTACTTCTCCAGCGAAAGAACATAATAATTGCACGCGTCCATTCGTCGATAGCAATCGCTAGCCAAATACCAACGAGTCCCATATCTAAATGGAAGACGAAAAAGTAACCGAGCGGTAAACTCATTAACACCATGGAAAATGCGCCAATTAAAACTGGATATTTTGCATCGCCAGCTGCGCGAAGTGAATTAATGATGACGATGTTCATCGTACGTCCCGTTTCCAGTATTACACTTAGTAAAAGAACGTTTGCCCCTAGAGAGATAATATGAGGATTATCTGTAAATAGCCCCATTAATTGTGTGCGGAATGTAATAACGAGAGCAACCATACATAAAGTGACGCCAATCGCCCATTTTACACTTTTCCATACGCGTTCATATGCTTCATCTTTTTCGCCACCGCCAACAAGGCGCCCGATAATAATTGCTGTTCCCATACCAATTGCAATTGCAAATAAATAAGTGAACATGGAGATGTTAGTAGCGTATTGTCTAGCAGCTAATGATTCTGTTCCTAAGTATGTTGCGTAATATAGGAAGACAATTTGACAAGCTTGATACATGACTTGTTCAAATGCAGATGGAATGCCGATTTTTAAAATTTTCCCGACGTATTCTTTTGATAAAGTGAAGTAATATTGTAATTTTACACGGTATTCCATAACGCGGTATAGTAACCAGAAGAACACAATAAGTGCGATTAATCGGCTGACAGCAGAAGAAATTGCAGCTCCTTGCACACCGAGTTCAGGGAAACCAAATTTCCCGAAAATGAGTACGTAGTTTCCAGCAATATGAATAATATTCATTCCAAGTGAAATAAACATCGCTTGCTTTGTAAAACCGTGTACGCGGATAATTGCGGCTAATGAGTTAATAATAGCCTGAAGGAAGATAGCACCTCCGACGATGGATAAGTAGCTTTGTGCATACGTTAGTACATCGCCTTGTAAGTTCATTGCCATCATCATATGTTTTGAAAATAAAAGAAAAACAGCGCTTATAACGAGCCCAACCACTAAATTTAATGTGACTGCTAATGCTGATATTTTAGATGCCTCCATAAATCGTTTGGAACCGAGGTATTGAGATACGACGATAGCTGCGCCGTTCCCGATGACTTCTAGTACCAAAATAGCGATATGAAGATATTGATTCGCTGCACCAACCCCAGATACAGCATCGTCTGATAATGCACTTAACATGAAAGTATCAGCGATCCCCATTAACATAAAAAGAAAAACTTCTAGAAAAATAGGCCATGTTAATAAGAATAAACTTAATTTTTCTGTCGGCCCATTTTGGGAGTGAATTGCTGTCATGTCCGTCCCCTCTTTACAGATATCTATTTTTAGCAAAGTGTATCGTAACATACTTTTCTATCCTTTGCACTCATTTTAGCTTACATATTTTCAATATGAAGGAACCTTCATTTTATGACAAAAAGAGGAGAATAATTATACATAAGATATTATAAAATATAAAATTTATTTTTATCTGATAATTTAGAAAAAAATAAAAATTATTAATTTTGACGCTTTGGTCAGGTTAAACGGTAATATGAAACGTTTACAAAGGTTTATTTTTTAAACAGAAAATTTTAATAAGATAGAAATATAAATATACAAAGATTATATTTGTGTGTATAATATGAATTGTTAGAACATATATATATTTCTTTTTGTTTGAAAATGAAAGGGCTAACATTTTTTTTTGGAGGGTGGAAATATGAAAAAAAAGATGCCGATTTTTGTAGTATCAACGGTAGCAATGAGCATGATTTTAGGGGCATGTAGCTACCAAAAAGATGAACCGCAAGCAAACGCAAAAGGGGATAGCGGGAAAAGCGGTGCGAAGCAAGTTATTAATCTAACAGAAGTGTCTGAAATTCCGACAATGGATACAACACTTTCCTCGGATGCTGCTTCTTCAAAAGTTATGAATAATACAATGGAAGGGCTGTATCGACTTGGAAAAGGCGATAAGTTAGTTCCGGGTGTGGCAAAATCTCATACGAAGTCTGAAGATGGTAAAAAATATACATTTAAATTGCGTGAAGACGCAAAATGGTCGAATGGTGACCCTGTAACAGCAAAAGATTTTGTCTATGCATGGCAAAGAGCTGTTAACCCTGATACGGCAGCGAAATCAGGATATATTATGTTAGATGTGAAAAATGCAGAAAAAATTAATAAAAGAGAGCTATCACCGGATCAATTAGGTGTAAAAGCGATAGATGATCATACATTAGAAGTTGAATTGGATAATCCAGTTCCATATTTTCTCGATTTAACGGTGTATCCACTATTTTTCCCACTAAATGAGAAGTATATGAAAGAGCAGGGAGAAAAATTTGGTTTGGAAGCAAATACAACTTTGTATAACGGTCCATTTGTATTAAATGAATGGAAACATGAACAAAGTTTCCAATTAAAGAAAAATCCAACTTATTGGGATCAAAAAGAAGTGAAATTAGAAGAAATTAACTTTAACGTTGTAAAAGATACTGGAGCGGCTGTTAATTTGTACAATACTAATGCGATTGACAGAGTTGGTTTAACAGCGGAATTAGTTGATAAGTATAAAGGGCAAAAAGACTTTAAAACAATTAATGATCCAACTGTATTCTTCTTACGTTTTAATCAAAAAAATCCAGTTTTAGCTAACAAAAATATTCGTAAGGCCATTTCTAGCGCATACGATCGAGATGGTATTGGAGAGGTTATTTTAAACAACGGTTCTAAGGGAGCGTATGGTTTAGTACCATCTGATTTTGTTAAGGGACCAGATAAGCAAGATTTCAGAAAAGAAAATGGAAAACTTTCGAAAGTCGATGTGAAGGAAGCTAAAAAATTCTGGGAAGCAGGAAAGAAAGAATTAGGTAAGGATAAAATAGAACTAGAATTTTTAAACTTTGATAATGAAGAATCTAAGAAAATTGGTGAGTATGTAAAGGGAGAATTAGAAAAGAATTTACCAGGTCTAACAGTAACAATTAAGATGCAACCATTTGCACAAAAATTAAAACTTGAAGATAGTGGACAGTTTGATATTTCATTTACTGGATGGGGACCTGATTTCCCAGATGCAATCACATTCCTTGATATGTTTATAACAGATGGTTCACAAAATAAAATGGGCTATTCTAATGCTCAGTATGATGACATTATTAAAAAGGCAAAGCAAGAAGGGTCAGATGTAAAAGGACGTTGGAATGAACTGTTAAAAGCGGAAAAAATCTTATTTGAGGATGCAGCAATTGCGCCAGTATTCCAACGCGGTAGATCAATATTAGAAAGAGAAACAATTAAAGATTTATATATCCACAAATATGGCGGCGAATTAAGCTTTAAGTGGGCATCCGTAGAAAAATAAAAAAAGCAGGTGATTACCTGCTTTTTTTAATACGTACGTTTTCTATAAATACCTTTCCCACCAACTTGGTTCCAGCCAGTTTGTACATCTAAGCTTTTGTTAACAAATTTCATTTTTTCTTTTCCGCCAAAGAGTTTTTCACCGATGCTATTTGTAATGACACCAATCAATGCTGTTATTCCAATGATGAGGGCAGCAACAGTGACAAAATCAATAAAAAAAGCAATCATTTGCAAATTCCCCCTTTGCCTGTCTCTATGTTTATTGTATGAGATAAAAGATAAAAAAGAAAGAAATGTCAGAAAAATATTTCGTTTACTTTGGAAATCATGTAGACATGGGTGAGAATGTTTGTTAAAATAAGAACAAATGTTCCTTTCTCTTCTTCTTTGTATAGTCTTACATTTCTTCATTGATTTATCAGGAAAAGGTAAGAAAACGTTCTCTTTTTCATAGAGAAAATTATAAAAAAATAACTGTATATCAAATGAAAAATCTATGAAAAGTGAGTGTTAAAAGGATTGAAGGTTATTGTTAAAGGACAGTTAAAGTGAGTGTAATCATGTTACATAGCAGGGAAATACGTGGAAGAGTTTTCTCAACTAGCAGGAAATTTACTGTATATTTCTTGCAAAATCTATTGTATAATGATTATAGAAGTTACTTATTAAAAGTAATTGTTGTTTATTATAAGTTGTTGCTTACATGAAAAGTGATTTTTTACTTTGCTATAAGACAAGTTATCGTGAAAAATTGCTGAAGTTAGAAATTTAAACTGTAATTAGTACAGAATTTGTACTCTTTAAGGAGAGTGAGCTTTGTATGGTAACATTATATAGTTCTCCAAGCTGTACGTCTTGTAGAAAGGCGAAATTATGGCTAGAGGAAAATCATATTCCTTATACAGAACGTAATATTTTCTCAGATCCATTAACGATTGAGGAAATTAAAGAAATTTTACGTATGACTGAAAGCGGAACGGATGAAATTATTTCTACTCGTTCGAAAGTTTTCCAAGAATTAAATGTGAACTTAGAGTCTTTACCACTTCAAGATTTATATAAGATGATTCGTGACTATCCAGGTATTTTACGTCGTCCAATTATGATTGACGAAAAGCGTCTTCAAGTAGGTTATAACGAAGATGAAATCCGTCGTTTCTTACCACGTACAGTAAGAACGTTTCAATTACGCGAAGCACAACGTCTTGTAAATTAATTATAATAATATGAAAACCTTCTACTTATTATATAGTAGAAGGTTTTTTTTACTGTTTCACATTTCGTAATCGTATTTGTTGAACGATAAAGCCTACACATAAAACCGTGAAAATGAACAAGTAAGGGATACTTGTAGTAAAACTAGGATTATAATGAAAAAAGGTTGCGAGTCTGTCTTCATGTGTAATCATTTTTCCTGCTGTATAGGCGAGAACGGCCGCTCCGCAATAAATGAGGAATGGAATGCGTTCCATAAGGATTAAAATAAGTTTGCTACCCCAAATAATAATCGGGATAGAAATGAGTAAACCAATTATTACGAGTAATAATCTTCCGTGTGCTGCTCCTGCAATGGCAATAACATTATCAAACCCCATAACGAGATCTGCGAATACAATTGTACGCACAGCTTGGAATAAAGTGGTTTTCCCTTGAATAGAAGAAAGATCGTTGCTATTATCAGTTAATAAATTTACTGCAATTAACGTAAGCAAAATACCGCCAATGAGTTGTAAGAATGGGATATCGAGTAAATAAACAGCTAGTATTGTAAGAAGAATCCGTAGCACAATCGCTAAAAGAGTACCAATCAAAATGGCTTTATTTCGTTTTGATTCAGGTAAATTTCGGCTAGCTAGTGCGATGACAATTGCGTTGTCACCACCTAATACAACATCGATACCGACAATCATTAGTACAGATGTTAAAAATTCTAAGTCCATTCGACTGCCTCCATTTATGATGTTTTAATAAGTGAAATATATGTATGTCATGAAAATAGGTTGTCTAGCTTTTATCCTACACTTCGTGGACTAAATAATCTCCTTCAATAGAAGTTTCACTTTATTACATTGTACGGGGGAATATAGAAATGTATGTCCAAATTTTTTGTAAGTAAGAAATCGCTTTAATGATATATTTATGTAGATGATCGAGTAAAGATAGGCATATAACTATTTTTGTAAAATAAATCGATTTTATTTCCATTCTGGAGAATCTTATCATAAAATGAGAGTACAAGAATCTATTGATTTGTCATATGAGTGGGGAATCCCTTCATAACAATTCTAAGCAGGAAGGGAGAGTTGTATTTTGGATATTGAAAGAATTAATGATCATACGATGAAATTTTTTATTACGTACATTGATATAGAGGACAGAGGGTTTAATCGTGAAGAAATTTGGTATGACCGCGAACGAAGTGAAGAGCTCTTTTGGGAGATGATGGATGAAGCTCGTGATCATGACGATTTCTTTATTGATGGGCCGTTATGGATTCAAGTGCAAGCAGTCGATAAAGGGATTGAAGTACTTGTCACGAAAGCAGAGCTTTCAAAGGATGGACAAAAGTTGGAGCTACCGATAGGGGTAGACAAAATTATAGATATTCCTTTAGATGAAGGAATTGAATCGTTATTCCAGCAAGAATTAGTGGAAGAGGTAGAAGAACAAGCAGGAACAAACTTTAATGAAGATGGTACGTTAGGCTTTTTAATTAAGTTTAATGATTTGGAAGATGTCATTTCATTAAGTCATCGCCTTATCTTTGAGGATATAAAAGATGAGCTGTATTCATTTGATGACCGCTATTATGTATATGTGGAATTCGATGAAGTGCTACATGATGAAGAAGAAATTGATCGTATTTTAAGTATTATTTTAGAATATGGAGAAGAATCAACTTTAACAATTCATCGTGTAAGTGAGTATGGGAAACAAATTGTGAAAGAGCATGCGCTTGAAACAATTCGCAATAATTTTCCTGCTAAAACGTAGGCCGATTTCTGTAGTATGAAATCGGCTTTTTGCATGAAGAATAGGAAAGCTTTCTTAGTGAGGAGGTAAGAGATGAAAAATACGTTAAAGTTGATTTTCTTTATCCTACTATTGTTCGCATTATTTGTTTCGTTACGTATGTTTATTGATGTAGCATTTTATTCGGATGTAATTGGGATAAAAGATGTTTCGATTCTAGGTATTATTAGTATTTTATTTACGGTATCTGCATTTTTAATTGGCTGCGTTATTTTCTTAGAAAATCGCCATCCGTCTAAAACACTTACATGGTTAATTGTGTTAGGTATTTTTCCGGTATTTGGATTCTTCGCTTATTTATTATTTGGACAAAACTTTCGGAGGAAGAGAATGTTCCAAAAGAAGGCGTTACTTGATGAACAAGCGTTTTTACAATATAAAGGGCATGAAGATTACGAAGAACAAATTTTGCGCAATCATAAACATCAAGAGTTGTTATTTCGTTTAGCGGACCGATTAGGCGCTTTAAATATTTCATTTCAAACTGAAACGAGAACATTAACAAATGGAGATGAAACGTTTCAGGCCATTTTAGATGGATTGAAACGAGCGAAACATCACATTCATATGGAATATTACATTGTACGTGATGATAAGCTAGGAACAGAAATTAAAGATATTTTAATACAAAAATCAAAAGAGGGCGTTGTCGTTCGTTTTTTATATGATGCAGTTGGAAGTTTTAAATTATCGAAATCGTATATTGAAGAATTAAACGACGCAGGGGTAGAAATGATTCCGTTCTTTCCTGTACGCTTTCCGATTTTAAACGATAAGATTAATTATCGAAACCACCGGAAAATCGTTGTTATTGATGGAAATGAAGGATTTGTAGGTGGATTAAATATTGGTGATGAGTATTTAGGAAAAGATAAATATTTCGGTTTTTGGCGAGATACACATTTATATTTGCGTGGTGAAGCTGTTCAAAGTTTGCAGCTTATTTTCCTTCAAGATTGGTTTTATATGACTGGTGAGGCAGTGTTAGCCCCTGAATATTTACAAGCAAAAGCAGTCGAGGGTGATCATTGGGGGGGCGTGCAACTCGTTGCAGGTGGACCAGATAATAAATGGGAAACGATTAAACATTTATATTTTGCAATGATCGCTTCTGCTCGGAAATCCATTTGGATTGCAACGCCGTATTTCATTCCTGATGATGATATTTTGTCTGCATTAAAGGTTGCTGCACTTGCTGGTATTGATGTACGTTTGTTAATGCCGAGTAAGCCTGATAAGCGCACTGTTTTTTATGCATCGAGGTCGTACTTCCCAGAACTTTTAGATGCAGGAGTAAAGATATATGAATATGAAAAAGGTTTTCTTCATAGTAAAGTTGTCATTGTCGATTCTGATTTAGCTTCAATTGGAACAGCTAATATGGATATGAGAAGTTTCCATTTGAACTTTGAAGTGAATGCCTTTTTATATGATACAGATAGCATTCGAAAACTCGTTCAAGATTTTAAAGAGGATATAGAAGAATCAAGTGAAATTCATGTCGATCGTTTTCATAAAAGACGTCTTCATAGACGAATTGTTGAATCAACGTACCGGTTATTATCACCTTTATTATAAGAAGAGATGTCCGAAATTGGGACATCTCTTTTTTAAAGGAATTTGTAATAAATTGTAGAATATAAGGAGCTGAAAGGGTGTGATTATGATGTTTATCGCCAAAAGAGAAAACGGAGAAAAAATTCATCTACTCTATAATCATGATGAAGAGCTTTTACATCGTATGCGCAAAAAGGAACGCTTCTTTTGCGTAACTTGCGGAAAGGAAGTGCAAATGAAGTTAGGGAAACAAAAAAGTTGGCATTTTGCTCATAAGAAAGTGGATGTATGTCTCGCCTTTTATGAAGCAGAATCTATATATCATATGCGCGGTAAAGAATTGTTATATAGATGGTTGAAACGTCAAAAGTTTCATGTGGATATAGAGCATTACCTTCCAGAAATCCAGCAACGACCAGATATTTTCGTAGAGAGGGCAGGTAGAAAAATTGCGATTGAATATCAATGCGCCAATCTCTCCGTAGAGCAACTTTATAAACGAACGTATTCATATTGGCAAGCTAATATACAGGTCATCTGGATCATTGGTGGAAATCAATTGAAAAAGCAATCTGCATATTGGATGAAATTCTCCTTACTTATGGCTTTCTCTTTACAATCTTATCCTCAGCCATTCCTCATTTTCTTCTGCCCGAAGCAAAAATCATTTATGAAATGTGCCTTTATTACTCCATTTTCTACAAATGTCTCTTTCTCGCATATTGTATATTTATCAGCCGATACGACTACTTTTGAAACGCTCTTTTCTGCCGTTCCTTTCCAAAAAGAAAAATTAGAGAAAGAATGGAAGAAAAGGAAGAACTATTTTCGGCAAAATGCTTTACCGATTTGGAATTATAATTATAAGTCGCTACTACGCCTCTTATACCAATTTAAACGCACTCCAGCGAGCTTTCCTTCTGAAATTGGTGTTCCGCTCCCATCTTCATTTGCTTTTCAAACAAATCCATTTATATGGCAAGCTTTTCTATATATGAAGTGTATAGGTGAGCTTGCGGTAGGAGAGTGTATTTCTCTTCAATATGTGTGTAGTTATGTAAAAAAATATACGAAAAGGCGCCTACTTCCGTACTTTTCACAACATATATGGAAAATAGCAGTTACTGAATATATGACCTTTTTATGTTATGCAGGTGTGTTGCATAAAGTAGGGACTTATAAGTACCAGAAAATAAAGGATGTAGTTATGCTACAAACGGAGGAAGAAATTATGAAACATGATGAAATTTGCTTAATGCATGCGCTATCTTTATTTGAGGCAAAGTTTAACATGAGAGAAGAAAAAGGGGATATAATAAAGAATGATCGTGAAGGAATTACATAAGAAAAACAGAATTGTACTTAAGTAAAGATATTTAAAGGAGGGCTTAAAGAATGTCTGAACAAAACAAAACAAAAACATTACCAGATCGCAACGAGATTGAAGAAACAAGTACGTGGCGATTAGAAGATATTTTCCAAACGGATGCAGAATGGGAAAAAGAATTCCAAGCTATTAAAGAGTTATTACCAAAGTTAACTGAATTTAAAGGGAAACTTGGTGACTCTGCGAACAATTTACTTGAGGCATTGCAATATGAAGATGAAATTTCAATGCGATTAGGTAAGTTATATACATATGCTCATATGCGTTACGATCAAGATACAACAAACTCTGTATATCAAGCATTGAATGATCGCGCGACAAATTTATATTCACAAGTATCTAGTAGCACAGCGTATATCGTGCCTGAAATTTTATCTATTTCAGAAGATACGTTACAAGCATTCTTAAAAGAAAATAGAGACTTAAGTGTTTATGAACATGCATTAGAAGAAATTACACGTCAACGTCCGCATGTATTATCTGAAGCGGAAGAAGCTCTATTAGCGGAAGCATCTGAAGTAATGAGTGCATCAAGTAATACATTTGGTATGTTGAATAATGCGGATTTAAAATTCCCGTCTATTAAAGGTGAGGACGGAGAAGAAATAGAAATTACACATGGCCGTTACACTCAGTTTTTAGAAAGTGATGATCGCCGTGTTCGCGAAGATGCATTCAAAGCTGTATATGAAACGTACGGGAAATTTAAGAACACATTCTCAAGTACGTTAAGCGGGGCAGTGAAACGCAATAATTTCAATGCGCGTGTTCGTAAATATGATTCTGCTCGCCAAGCAGCATTAAGCAATAATAATATTCCTGAAGCAGTATACGACCAACTTGTTGAAACGGTAAATGACAACTTACACTTATTACACCGTTACATCGATATTCGTAAGCGTGCGTTAGGACTAGATGAGCTTCATATGTACGATTTATATACACCACTTGTACAAGAAGTGAAAATGAACGTGAAATATGAAGAAGCACAAGACCTGTTATTAAAATCTTTAAACGTACTTGGTGATGAGTATGTTGATATTTTGAAAGAAGCATATGAGAATCGCTGGGTAGATGTGTATGAGAATAAAGGCAAACGAAGCGGAGCATATTCATCTGGCGCATACGGAACAAATCCGTATATTTTAATGAACTGGCATGATAATGTAAATAATTTATTTACACTTGCTCATGAGTTTGGTCATTCGGTGCATAGTTACTATACAAGAAAGACACAGCCACACGTATACGGCGATTATTCAATCTTCGTTGCAGAGGTAGCATCAACTTGTAATGAAGCGCTTCTAAATGATTATTTATTAAAAACGACAGAAGATAAGAAAGAGCGTTTATATTTATTGAATCATTATTTAGAAGGATTCCGTGGTACTGTATTCCGTCAAACGATGTTCGCAGAGTTTGAGCATATTATTCATAAGAAAGTACAAGAAGGACATGCTGTTACGCCAGACATGTTAACGGAGATCTACTACGATTTAAATAAAAAATATTTCGGTGATGCTTTAATAATCGACGAAGAAATTGGCTTAGAGTGGTCTCGTATTCCGCACTTCTATTACAACTATTACGTATATCAATACGCAACAGGATTTAGTGCAGCAACAGCTCTATCTAAACAAATTCTAGAAGAAGGACAACCAGCAGTAGAACGTTACATTAACGAATTCTTAAAAGCTGGAAGCTCAGATTACCCAATTGAAGTGCTGAAAAGAGCTGGAGTAGATATGGCATCTCCAGAACCAGTGAAAGAGGCACTACAAGTATTTGAAGAGAAATTAAATGAATTAGAAGCATTATTATTTGAAGAGAAGTAATGAGAGAAGACGAGGAATTTTATCCTCGTCTTTTTTGTTTAAAAGTGTATATTGTCGATAATTGTCGAAAATATGAGGTGAATTCCCTTACTTTTTTAAAATTAGAAGTTCGTTTTACAGCTGATTGTTGTAGTTAAAATCCTTTAAATCGTTTTCTATGGTTGAAATAAGAGAGAGCGATGACAATAACTCCGAATAAAAGAGGGAAGGCAATAATTTTAGGAAAAGCTTGTAGTAGAGAGAGGATGTACAAGAAAAAAGAAACAATGATAGCTAGAAAGATAAGGGCAATATAAGACTTTTTCATAAATAAAACCTCCTAAATGTCCTTTTTTATAGCTTATTCAAAAATGAAAACGTTTAGAATGTGACAAAAGTGTGAAATTCGACAAAAGGGGTTGTCATCTGACGTCGAATCTTGTAATATAATAAGTGTGAACGAATTCACATACAAACATATACCCCTTTGTTTGAACGTGAAAATTTCTCCCATCCCCTTTAATATTTTTATAAGCCGTAAAGAAAAAGACCTGGTGTTTACATCAGGTCTTTTTCTTTTGCTATCCATTTCCAATAACGTTCGCACTTTACTTCAATCATTTGTACTTTCCGTTTCAGTTGTAATTTTTTTAGTTCGCGCTCGATTTCTTGCTGCGGACAGTCATATATAAATGCTACTTCTTTTGAAGATATGAATTGCGTTGCTTCTAGTAACACTTCTAAAGGTGGTAACGATTCGGGCTCAATCTCACATTTTACAAGTTCTTTTAATAATTGTACGTATACGTCATAGGAATAAGTTCCAGCGATTTTAATACCTTCTTCATCTGAGTTCGCATGAAAAAAGACGAGGGAAGGTATTTCGGTAATATGCATCTCATTTGTGAATTTTAGGTCACATTGGAAAGCTTTTTTTGCGCTAGCGGAATGTAGATCTTTTTTAAATTCTTCTACATCAATGTTACTATCTTTCGCACATGCAAGTAATAATTCGCAGTCCGGGTTCGATACATTTTCAAGGAAAATGTATTCTTGGAGTTTTCGCAAAAACTTCGAACCTGCTTTTCGGCCTTGCAACTCCGCTGCCTTAATTGCCATCGAAACTAAATATGGTGTTGATGACGCCTCTTGCATATGTACCTTTCCATCACATGAAAACCCTTGTAAACTTGTTGTCTTTTCCCACACAAATCGAATATTAGCAGGTTTATTCCATTTGTGTGAGGAAGCGTTCGTTCCGTCCACTTTTCCTGTTACGATATGACGAATAGAGAAGTATTTCCCGTATTCAAGCCATAGTTTAATAATAACGGGCTCAATTTCCCAGCACTCTTTACAAAGTGGATCAATAAATAAATATGCTTCTACAGACTTATGCTCACATGCGGAAGGAGATGGCATATTTATATGCTTTGCTTCCTGCTTATCCATTACACTTCACCTGTTTCGTTTGGAGTATTAACCATATGCTGAGCAGTTAATGCTAAACGTTCAAAAACAAACTCTCTTATATGACCGTGCACTCCTGTATCATCCATTGCTTGCTCCATACATGATAGCCAAGCCTCTGCTCGTTTTGGAGTAATCTCAAACGGAAGATGGCGTGCTCTTAACATAGGATGACCATGTTCTTCAGTGTACAAATTAGGACCACCTAAATATTGTGTTAAAAATTGCTTCTGCTTCCTAGCGGTTTCTGTTAAATCATCCGGGAAGATGGGAGATAAGTCAGGGTGTTTACTGACATAGGAATAAAATGTGTCTACTAATATTGCAATGCATTGCTCACCGCCAATTGCTTCAAATGGTGTCATCGGTTGCTTGCTCATCCTTTATAAACTCCTTTTTCCATGAAATGTATATCTATTGTAGCAATGGAATGTTCGAGAGGGCAAATAAACAGCTTTCATAACATTCTTTGCTTATTCTACATGTTGCAAATGAATCTTTTCTTTTTAAAGTAAGATGTATCCACCAGTGAAACGGATTCACTAGTGGAATTTTCACTTTAGCGTGCTTTGTTTTGTTTGGCAAGGAAAAAGCGTTTTACTTTGTTATTTGTATGACGAACGGGGATGTTATGCTGCGTTAATAAATTGATAAATGCAGCTTTGCCTGTTTCTTCATCTTGCACTTCAAATTCAATTTCATAATCATCGTGATTGTAATAGAAACTATGATCAAAGACAAGCGTTCCGCCTTCAAATAATGTTTCAGCTCTTTCTGTTGTTAAACTTCCCATATAAGTTAAAGCGGAAACAGAAATTTGTAATTTGTGTAGTTGATCTACTACAGCTCCTTGAATGATTGTATTTGTTTCCATCATCATTTTTGCTTCGTCTTTTGTTACGACTTGGTGTGTTTCTAACAAGCCGACTTCCGCAGGCTGTTTCAATGTTAATGTATAAGTTTCACCTTTATGACGAATACGAAGTGCAGAACCCGCTTCTTTTAACGAAAAATCGGGCGTTTCAAAGTAGTGATTCACTTGTTTCGTAAAGGCCTCAATAGAAAATGATTTGCATAATGTTTCGAATTCTTCTTCTGTAACCATATTTTTAAATTCAATTTCAATTTCTTGTGTCATTGTATGCGCTCCTTTTGAAAAATAATTCTTTACACATTATCGCTTTTTCACAAATTTGGTTCAATGTTTTATTTGTTTGCGTCCATGTTATGATACAATAATACTGTTAAGGAAGACAGGAAGTTGAGATGGAGGAGTTAGAGCATGCAAAATAAAATCCAAGTTAAGAGCGTAGAAAAGAGAGAGAATGCTCTTATTTTTTGTGCGGAAAATACTGAAATAGAGGTAAAGGAGTTAAGTGCGCGTAATCACGTACTTGTAGACTCAGATAATTTATCATTTTTATATATCTTAGAAAACGAATCATCTTTCATTTATGTAAGTATTCCGCACACATGCTGGGAAGCAATGCATGAAGCGATGAATAAAGATATGGTAATGTTCGTTCGCGTAAATGATGTTGAAATGGAATTAGAAGGTTTAAAAGAAGAAGTAGAATATTTAGTTGAAAATATTGAAGGTAATGCAAATTACGGAGAAGAACTAGTAACTGCTGTAGAAAAAGTATTTCTATAAGCAAATGGATTGATTTTGGTGGTGGTTGAAATGAATCGAAATTGGGAAGAGTTTTTAGCACCTTACCATCAAGCGGTGGCAGAGCTAAAAGTGAAACTAAAAGGAATGCGTACGCAGTTTACAATGTTGACAGAGCATTCTCCAATTGAGTTTGTAACTGGACGAGTGAAGTCAGTTGCGAGTATTATCGATAAAGCGGAAAAGAGAAATGTGCCGTTAGATCGATTGAGAGAAGATATGCAGGATATTGCTGGTCTTAGAATGATGTGTCAATTCGTGGATGAGATTAAGCCTGTTGTAGAATATCTTCGAAAACGAAATGACTTTGAAATCGTGGAAGAGCGTGATTATGTCACGCAGAAGAAAGAAAGCGGGTATCGCTCTTATCACGTTGTTATTAGTTATCCTGTTCAAACGATACAGGGAGAACAAAAAGTATTGGTAGAAATCCAAATACGCACGCTAGCAATGAACTTTTGGGCAACAATTGAGCATTCTTTAAATTATAAATATAGTGGGCGTTTTCCAGAAGATATTAAAATACGCTTGCAACGTGCAGCAGAAGCGGCGTTTTTATTAGATGAAGAAATGTCTTCTATTCGTCTGGAAATTCAAGAAGCGCAGAAGATTTTTTCAAGAAAGCAAGAAGCAAAAGATTCCGAATCATAAACTAAAGGGTGTTGGGCGATGAAATTTACAATTATGTCAAAGGGAGATCAATCATCAGATACACTAGCAAGCACGATGAAAGAGTACTTGTTAGATTTTGGATTTATTATGGATGAAAAGGAACCCGATATTGTAATTTCTGTTGGGGGAGATGGGACGCTTTTATATGCGTTTCATCGTTATTATAATCGATTGGATGAAACAGCATTTGTTGGTGTACATACAGGGCATTTAGGTTTCTATGCAGATTGGTTACCGACGGAAGTAGAGAAATTAGTAATTGCAATTGCGAAAACACCATTCCAAGTGGTGGAATATCCGCTTTTAGAAGTGATTATTCGCTATGTGAATGGAAGTAAAGAATCACAGTATTTGGCGATGAATGAAGCGACTGTAAAAAATGCAGAAGGTACATTAGTAACAGAAGTGGAAATACGCGGGGAGTATTTTGAAACATTCCGCGGGGATGGTCTTTGTATTTCCACTCCATCAGGAAGTACTGCTTATAATAAAGCACTTGGTGGAGCAATTATTCATCCTTCTATTGAAGCGATTCAAATTGCAGAAATGGCATCCATTAATAACCGTGTGTTTCGTACTGTAGGCTCGCCACTCGTATTGCCGAAGCATCATACATGTGTGTTGAAGCCGGCTCCAGGAATGAACTTACAAATTACGGTGGACCATTTAACGATGGTTCATCAAGATGTGAAATCAATCCAGTATCGCGTTGCAAACGAGAAAGTACGATTTGTTCGTTTCCGCCCGTTCCCGTTCTGGAAACGAGTTCGTGACTCGTTTGTTGCAGATAAATAGAAGGGGTTTATATATTTGAACAGATTTACATTGAAATGGGATATAGGAGCGGCTGAGGGAGGAACTTTAGTTAGGGAATTTTTGAGAACAAAAGGGATTTCTAAAGCCGCATTAACGGATATAAAATTTCACGGCGGGGCAATTGAAGTAAATGGTCAACATGCGAGTGTTCGTCATCAGTTACAAGCTGGTGAAGAGTTACGTGTCTTTTTTCCGATGGAGGAAAGAAGCGAAGGGATGATTGCGGAAGATATCCCTTTACATATTGTATATGAAGATGATGCAGTTCTTATCATTAATAAAGAAGCGAACATGTCAACGATTCCGTCTAGAGAACACCCAGCGGGAAGTGTTGCCAATGCGCTTTTATCTCATTATGATAAGCAGCATCTTGCAAGTACAGTGCACATCGTAACAAGGTTAGACCGTGATACTTCAGGACTTATGCTTATTGCAAAAAATCGTTTTGTGCATCATCTTTTATCAAGACAACATCAACAAAAAGCTGTGAAACGAACGTATGAAGCAATCGTTCATAAAGAGATGATAGAAAGAGAAGGAACGATTGATGCTCCGATTGGTAGAAAATCTGATAGCATCATTGAACGAACAGTTTGTGAGGATGGACAGAGGGCAGTTACTCACTTTAGAGTGATTGATAGCTCATCGCATAAAACGCATGTATCGCTTGAACTTGAGACAGGAAGAACGCATCAAATCCGTGTGCATATGGCTTATATAGGACATCCGTTACTTGGTGATGACTTATATGGAGGAAAAAGGGATGAAATGAAACGGCAAGCACTTCACAGTACATCTTTGACGTTTTATCACCCTATTTTAGAGAAGGAAATGTTTTTTACTACAACAATTCCAAGCGATATGCAAGAAGTATTAGGGCGTGCTTAAAAAGGGAACAAAATTCTTACGCAATGAAGAATTTTGTTCCCTTTTTTCTTAGCGGAATAATATTAAAATTTGATTATCATTCGTACGCTTAATAACGAAAAATCCACTTTCAGCTTTTGTAGCAATGCCGTCATCATTTGGACGACAATATCCATGCGTTTCACAAGTGCCGTCATCCCGTACTAACATTTGTCCAATTAATCCGACAGGAAGCCACTCGGCGCGGTCTTTTCTTGCAATATATTTGCAAGCTGGATCCCAGTCTGTATTTAAAAGTGGCTGTATTTCTTGTGTTTCCGTACGTATATATTGACGTTTTCCGAAGTTATCTGTTTTATAGCGTTTTTGCCAGCTTAAAGCACCGCTATTTCCTATAAGAGCGGGTGTTGCACTAGATATTCCTAAAATGAATGAATCGCTTGAATTAGCTATCCGAATTTTTTCTTCGTTACTAAATGTAACGAAATAACCGACATCAATAGGCTTGTGGTCTACTGCTTCAAACATTTGCGCAAAATCCGTTCCGCTTGCATTATAAGAAGCGCCCTCAATGTACATTTCTCCATTATGAGCAAGCCATTTTGCACCGATATTATGGTCGATGTCGTTTGTGCCATTTGCAATAAACCAAGAATAAGATTCTTCTGCAGTGCCGAAGCGCCCCATAATATGGCTACCTGCAAAATGAGCTGTTGATGTATGATTACCTTCCGCATGAGAAGAGAATCCGTTAGCGATAGTTGCGGTTCCTTCTGCATGTGCTGCTTCGCCTAAAGCAATCGTATGTTTACCTTCCGCGTGAGAATAAGAGCCGCCTGCTGTCGTTTCACTTCCTTCGCTATGCGAACTATGTCCAGTTGCCTTTGTTTTTAATCCTTCTGCATGAGAAAAGGGACCCGCTGCGTGTGTAAGAAGCCCTTCTGCATGTGAAGCGATTCCGTCAGCTGTAGAGTGAAGGCCCTCCTTAGATGCATATCTCGCCACTTTTTTATTCTCTGAAGAAGTAGGTGAAGGTATGTGAGATGGAGTGATAGTGGGCTCTTCTTTTTTTGTGTCATCGGTTAAAATTAATGCTTCTTTTATTTTTTTTACTTGATTTATAATAGTAGCTGGAATTTCAGGTTGTACTTTTTCCTTTATTGCTCCAGGAATGTTTTCTTCTATATTTTCTTGTATCTTCTTCGAATTAAGTACAGGTTCATCATTATGAGAAGTAAGCTTCTTTTTTTGTTGTGTTTTTATTCTTCTGCTATCTATAATCCGCCTCATAACAGCATTTTCTAAAGAAACATATTTTTCTCGCGGTTTGCTTTTTCTTGATGACTCTTGTTCTTCTATTTCCTCTATAGCTGCAGCTCGAATACTGCACCAGTTGTTAATTCCATACATGGGATGGTATATGGGATGGTATAAAGGGGGGAATTTGCTTTTTTGTTTAGAAGATTTTTTCTTCATTCCGTCACCTCCTGCGACAGTATATGCTGCACAATTAAAAAAAGATGCACTTTATTGCATCTTTTTTTAATTGTTTTATTTAGTTTTAGTGTGGAACCCGCCTAGAAAACAACTTGATCCCCTGCAAATCGTGAAATGTATCAAATAGGGGTATTTATGAAATTGGACGAAACTTTTCAGGAGTAAAAGGTAGGGAAGAAGGAACAGAAACGTTCTCCATCTCAGGGTAACGTAGTCCAGTTAGTTTACCACCAAATACAGCACCGGTATCAATATTAACTGTATGATTTACAAAACGCGGCTCATTTACAGGCGTATGACCGTATACAATCCACGTATCACCTTTATAATCTTTTGCCCAATCACGGCGGACAGGTGAGCCGTCAGGATGCTTTTCTCCTGTAATATCACCATATAATACAAATGTCTGTACCTTTTTATCATTTTTTCCTATGTAATCCTGACGAATACCAGCGTGGCATACGATTAATTTTTTTTCATCTAGTATGTGGTACAACGGGGACTGTTCGTAAAGAGTAATGAACTTTTCTTTTATGATGTGTTGTTTATTAGAAGGTAACGCTTCATACTCAGCAACAGTCGTTTCGAGCCCATGAGCGATTGTAACATTACGTCCAAGAAAAAAACGATACAGTTTATTACAGTGATTCCCTGGAGCATAATAAGCATCTTTTCTGTTTATTACGAGCTCCCATACAATTTCAATCATACGTAATGAATGAGGACCTCGGTCTGTAATATCACCAACGAATGCAAGCTTTCGTTTTGCGTTATGAATTGGGAGACCGCTATCCCAGCTATACCCTAGTTTCGTTGTTAAATCTTGAAATTCTTGGAAGCATCCATGAATATCACCGATAATGTCGTATTGCATCTTTTTAACCTCCAGCTCAGTTTTTCATTAGTATATCTAAAATGGGTATGGAAAAAAACATACCGGGCTTGATATGGTTTATTTGAACATAAATGTTTTCGTCCGAGATTGTACGTTTAAGATAAATCCAATGGCAATCATATATGTGAGTAACGAGCTCCCCCCATAGCTCATAAGGGGTAATGTTATTCCAGTAATAGGAAGTAATCCGATTGTCATCCCTATGTTTTGGAAGACTTGGAAAGTGAACATGCCAATCGTTCCAGCGCAAAGATAACTACCAAATGGTTCGTTGCTTTCTAAAGCAATATGAATCATTCGGTAAATAAGTAGGAAAAAAAGTGAAATAATAACACTCGCTCCTAAAAATCCAAATTGCTCCGCTACATTTGTGAAAATAAAATCGGTATGGGGTTCTGGAAAGTATACTTGTCCATTCTCCCATCCTTTTCCTTGCATTTCTCCTGATCCAGTAGCTAGGAAAGCTTGTCTTAATTGGTATCCTTGTGTGTCATATTCGTAAGGCGCTAACCAACCGTAGAAGCGATTTAATTGATATTCTTTTAGAACATGCCCTTTAAAGAACGTTGTATGTGCAAAATAAATATAAGTTAGCATAGAGCCGATGACGACAACGAGAGAAGTTAGCCCGAAAATAAAGTGCCAACGTATGCCTGAAACTAAAATCATTGCTGCGAGCATCGCGGAAATAACCATTGTATTCCCTAAGTCTGGTTCTTTCGCAATAAGAAGTAATGGTGGTAAACTAGTACCAAAAATTTTCCCGAGTAAAAGCAAATCTTCACGCGGCGAGCGAAAAGGATATTTTTCATTGTGATTTGCAATAATTCGTCCAACGACAATAATTAAAAATAATTTCATAATCTCAGAAGGCTGGAAATTTCCTAGACCTGGTAGTCTGTACCAAGCGGTAGCACCTTTAATCGTGACAGCACCTGGAACTTTAAGTTCCAGTCCAATGAGAAGTAAAATTGCAAAGATGTACAAATACCAAGCTATTTGTTTATAACGATCAAAATCGATAATCATAATAGCGCCAATCGCGATAAATCCAATGATATACCATTGGATTTGTTTGAGTACAAAATTTATATTTTGTAAAAATGGTGGTAAAGAAGGTTGTGCGCTTGCAATAGCAAAACAACTAGCAGTCCCAATTGTAAGTAAAATCAGTATCAATATGTAATCTATTTGATATTGAGAATTTTTGTCTTTCACCGTACGTAGTCCTTTCTATGCTCTTCGTGTAATAAAAATAACACACTATTATCATATTAACGGATTTTAAGTTGTTTCGTTTATTATCTCGCTACTTGCGGATAGTAATACTTCCACCTCAAAATTCAGCGAAAGCAAAGAAGTTAGGTGAAGATAGACAGCCTGTAACAGCCTTTATTTTATAGGTTATGTCAGATAACAAACTGGAAAGAATTTTGCTAGGCAAAAAGCAAGGTTGACATTGATTCAACCTTGCTACTGAGGAGTATGAATCTGTAATTCATTTTGAATGGATTGAAGACAATAAAGCAGCCGAGGGTGTGCATCTTTTGCTAAGTCTGGATTAGCCTTGTAGTATTGAAGTGATCCGCTAATCCAATGCAAGGCACAACGTATTCCAGAGAGGTAATCTTCACGTTTTTGTAAAAAACCGTACTTTCGTGAAGTAAGAATGAGGTGAGTAAAATCTTCTGTTCCTTCTAACAATTTTTGATGAACTTGCTGACCGCTGTGATAACGAAAACTGCTGAGTGGTTCGGCAATATATACTGCTTTTCCTTTCGATAGTAAATGCACCCATGAAGCCATATCAATGGAACAATTATATGTTCTGTTATTTAATGTGCCAAATTTTTCAGTTAAGAATAATTTATTAAATAATACAGTTGTAGGTTCTCCGATTACATTCGAGCTTGTTTGCAACATCGTATTTCCGAGTTGTATGCCATCGATTATTGTATCTGTTTGAAAAAGTTGAACTGTAGGGGGAGCATCTGCTATGATAGTTCCTTCTTCATTGATTCGTTTCCGGTAGGAAGTAACAAGTACAATTTCATTTTCTACATTTTGCTGAAAATAGACCATCATTTTTTCTATTTTTTCATGATGGAAGAGATCATCATCCATTAAATAGTTTACGTATACACCATTTGCACGTTCTAATAACATAAGGTCATTATGAAACTGCCCTAATGTAGATGTGTTGCGAATGTAAGTGATATTATCGTAGTTTGGTAAGTATTGTGTACGTAATAATGTTTCTGTTTCATCGTTTGTACTATCATCCCCAATAATAATTTCCATGTTTGAGTATGTTTGGGCGAGAGCACTGTCTAATGCGATTTGAAAATAATGTGGACGATTGAAAGTTGGAATTAAAATGGAAACAAGTGGCGTGTGTGTTGATGCATTCATAATGATGAAAAGTCCGTTTTATTTTTTTTCTTTTGAAGTATCATTATATCTTGATAGCTTGTAACTTTTGTTCGTCCGCACCAAGAGCCGAAATGAATAGGTTTTATAATTTCTGTATTATGTTTTGTGAATAAGTTACGAAGCCACTCTTCAGGGTATGCAACTGCAAACTCAGGCATATCTTTATTTACGACGTAACAATCACCGATGTTATGTCGAAAAGGGAGCGTACTTAGTCCAGCATTGAGATAGTATATGGATTCTGGATTGACAAGGAAAAAAGTAACGAAGCATCTTCCATTATTTTTCATAACACGTAAAACTTCAGAAAAATAATGCTCCAATTCTACTGGCAGTAAATGAGTAAATACGGAAGTTAAAAAAACAAAATCGAATGTTTCGTCTTCATATGGAAAACGGAATTGAGATGCTGTAATCGTTCCTTTTGGGTTGTAAAATTGATTACGTATATTCGCATGTTGGAAATGAAAATTACTATATTTTGGAGAAATATGAGTTTGACACCAGGAAATGCCTTTCTGAAAAATATCGAACCCATGATACCCACCTTGTTTATTTAAGTATGTTGTTAGTGGAACAGCTATTCTACCAACACCGCATCCAACATCTAATACATGCTCATTGCGTTTTAAATTCCCAATTTCAATAAAATGACGAAGAAATTCTTCGCCAACTTCGCGAAAATTTCCCCCAACATAGTGAACGAGTTCAGGAGGTGGTAGCAACTCTTCATTTTGATTGTTTACATTTTGCTCCATATATGCACTCTCCTATACATATTTCGTTTGTAAGCGCGAAAATTTCCCCCTGCATTTTTCCATTTAGATGAAAAATAGTAGGGGGAGGTGAAATATCTTGAAAAGCTCGATTGGTATTTCTCACAATAATCTACCGATGAATGCGAGTTTATGCTCATATAAAGGAAAAAAGCGTGTTTATTCTTTACGCCAATAGACACCAAATTGATCAATTGTTGTAATAGGTGTTTCAATCCCTCTTTGTTTTCGAAAATCCGTTACAGCTTCTGCGCATACCGGTAAGCCGTAATCATCAATGATAATATAACCGCCTTTTGAAACTTTGTCATATAAGTTAACTAATCCATCCATTGTCGATTCGTACATATCACCATCAAGCCGAGCGATGGCTACTTTTTCAATGGGGGCTTTTGGTAATGTATCTTTAAACCATCCTTTAAGAAATTGTACTTGGTCGTCAAGTAAATCATATTTTTCAAAGTTTTGTTGAACTTGTTCTAGTGAAACACGTAAATAGTCAAATGTATGTAAATAGTCACCAAAATCTTTTGGATATGCTTCAACGTTTGGAGCAGGAAGTCCTTCGAATGAATCGGCAACCCATACAGTTCGATCTGTTATATTATGAGCTTTTAAAAATCCACGCATGAAAATACAGGAACCACCACGCCATACACCGGTCTCAATAAAGTCCCCTTCTATATTTTCGCGTACAACAGTTTCCATTGCTTGGTGAAGTTGATTCATGCGACTGCGACCAATCATACTATGGGCAGCTCGTGGCCAATCTGTACCCTCTTTTCGTTCCTCTTTTAAAATATGAGATTTAACAATTTTCAAATGATGTGCTTCCGCATATTGTTTAATAAATAGTGGAACGGGGACAGTAATGGGTTCATAATGTAAGTCGTTTGTGATATGTAATGATGCTGGTAAATATGCTTCGTACTCTAACCAAAGTTCAAATAAAATTGTTTTCTTTAACAATTCAAGATACAACTGAATAGCTGTTTTATTTTGCATAAGAGTCCCTCCTAAGAAAATCCATACAATAGTATGAGTATGTGAAAAAAGTTGAATTCATGAATGAAAAACCTATACAAAAGGCAGTAAAACTTAGAAAAGTTTTACTGCCAATACAACAGGTTAGGCTACTTTTTCAATAATGATGGATGCATTTACACCTAAAGCAAGCGATAATCCAAGTCCAGTAGAAATAACTTCAATTATAGCTGGTGTTACGATTGGTGTAATAGCTTGCACGACCATCGTTGCTCCAACTGCAACAAGACTTACGCCAGTTCCTGGAACTGGAGCTCCATTTACTGTAATTTCAAGGCCACCTAACAAATTAATTAATGAAGTGTATACAATAACTGTGATTTTATAGAATCCAGTTTCACTAATAAAGAATGTGTCAGGAGTTAGCTGTGTAATTGCTGTACCAAAACTTGCGCCAGGTGTGTTAAATCCGATTGGAGTGTTAACACCGAGAGTGACACCAAGACCAGAGTTGAAAGCATACAACCCTGCAGGAAGTCCTAATCCACTTGGTCCACTTGGTCCAGTTGGTCCAGTTGGTCCAGTTGGTCCAGTTGGTCCAGTTGGCCCAGTTGGCCCAGTTGGTCCAGTTGGCCCAGTCGGTCCAGTTGTTCCAGATGGACTAGTTGGCCCAGTCGGTCCAGTTGGCCCAGTTGGCCCAGTCGGTCCAGTCGGTCCAGATGGAAGAGTAAATGGCGGAACTGGTGGTAATGTAGGCCCTACAAAATTAGGGTCTAACGCACTAGCTGATAAAACTTCTTCTGGGTTTAAATCATTTGAAAAATTTTCGTTTGACATAAATTCACCTCCATAAAGCTTTCATTATATAGTAGATGCAAAAGCCGAAGAAAATGACACGGACATATGAATTATTTAAAAGAATTATATAAAGCCTGAACATTATCAATTTTTTTGGCAAGTTTTTGTGCTCTTCCACATATGATTGAGTTTGAAGAGGGTGATAACTGTGAGAGAAAAGGATATTACAATTAGTTTATGTATGATTGTTCGAGATGAAGAACTTACGATTGGAAGATGTTTGGAATCTGTTCAGCAACTTGTAGATGAAATCATCATTGTTGATACAGGGTCGATAGATCGAACGAAAGAAATTGTAGCAGACTACACATCCGATATATATGAATTTCAGTGGATTGATGACTTTGCGGCGGCTAGAAATTTTTCATTCTCTAAGGCTACGCAAGAATATATCTTTTGGATGGATGCTGACGATGTTTTGACGGAAGAGGCACAAGAGGAATTTAAAATATTAAAAAGAGAGCTAGAGGAAACGGTCGATGCGGTATCGATGCCTTATCATCTTGTTATGGATTCGAACGGCAAACCTTTATATGCTTCAAGACGTCACCGGCTTGTGAAACGAGAAAGACAATTTCAGTGGTTTGGCAAAGTGCATGAATATTTAGCTGTATCTGGAGAGATTTTCAAGAGTGATGTGGCAATTACGCATAGAAAAGAAAAGAAGCCGACTGATCGGAATTTTAAAATTTTTCAAAATACAATGAAGAACGGAGAAGAATTAACGCCAAGAGATATTTTTTATTATGCGAATGAATGTACAGATCACCAAAAGTATCGTGAAGCCATTCCTTTATACGAAATGTTTTTAGAAGATGGAAAGGGTTGGAAAGAAGATAACATTTATGCTTGTGGCAAGTTAGGAGATTGTTACGTCCAACTTGCAGAATGGGAAAAGGCAATTGAAGCGTGTGTAAAGTCTTTTTTATATGATATTCCAAGAGGAGAAGTTTGTACACGCTTAGGAAATATATATAGGGAGCTGCAAAGATATAATGAAGCAATCTTTTGGTATAAATTAGCAACGGAAGTTCCGGTACCAACAGATTCTCCTTTCCATAGTCCTGCAAGTTATACGTGGATTCCGTATTTACAAATGTGCATATGCTATAGCCGTATTGGAGAACATGAAAAGGCTTATTATTACAATGAGTTGGCAGCAGCATATGTGCCGAATGATGCTGCTATTGAATACAACCGTAAATATTTTAGAAATTTGTTTCAAAAAGAATGAGAGTACGTAATTGCGCAAGGGGATGGGCAGGAAAAGGTAGAATTTGAAATTTTGGTTATAGAACACGTCTTGCCAAACTATAATACTATAAGCACGCATTATAATATGCGAGAGTCAGGACCTGTGTGTTAATGATTATTATTATTTTAACTCACAATCAATTACACAAAAGAGTGTACGAATAGTGTGAGAAAATCTACAAAATAAGGGAGTTATGAATGAATGTAGGGTTTCCTCGCGGCTGTAATTAAGAAAGAAAGGCGTTGAAGAGAATCAGGAAGTAGTACGGATTGCTAAACAAGTTGTTTTGACAACGCATATGACTCTTCATGATTTACATAAAACATTTCTAGTCAATATGTTTGTTACTATTCTACTTTCAAGTCTTCCTCATTGATTGAAACAATATTGTGTTTTTACTATTAATAGGAAATATTATAATCGAGTTGAACAGCGATTTTTTCATAATAGAGAAAACAACATGGAAGACAAAGAGAGACATAGTTTAGAAGGGATGAATGTTATGCATCGTATTATAATTTGTTATATACAAAATTCATTATGGGTAAGGAGGGAAGCTCAATGAGTAAAGAAGAATCTTCTTTATATCAAGAAAAGCCTGATTTTTATTATGGTGGTGCAAATCCTAAATTATTAAAACATATAAAAGATGAGTGGAAAGAAGTGCTTGATATTGGGTGTGCTGAAGGTGGTTTAGGAGCAATAATAAAAGCAAAGGGAATACGTGTCTCAGGGATTGAAGCTTTTCCAAATGCTGCACAAAAAGCGAGTGAAAGGCTTGATCACGTCCTTCAAGGTAATATTGAAACGATGGAGTTACCATATAAGCCGGAACAATTTGATTGTATCGTTTTTGGAGATGTATTAGAGCACTTATTTGATCCATGGGCAGTTTTGGAAAAAGTAAAACCATATTTAAAGCAGGGTGGTGTCATTTTAACGAGTATACCGAATGTCGCTCACATTTCAGTATTAACATCTTTAATTGCTGGGAATTGGACGTATACAGACTATGGTTTAATGGATAAAACGCATATTCGCTTTTTTACATTTAACGAAATATTGCGTTTGTTTTTTAATTCAGGTTTTAATATTAGGAATGTTGATCGTGTATATGTTGACCATGACAGCTATCTTCCACTTATTGAAGATTTAAGTGAGATTTGTAAAAAATATAACATCGGAAGTGGGTTTATGGCTGAAACAGTTGTATTTCAATATGTCATTGAAGCGGAGAAATTGTAAGTATGAATACGGGTGAAAAAACAATTTTATTTGTTACGTGTGTAAACGATCAGAAAATGTATGCGCAATGTGTAAACCATATTTTAAATTTGGCAGTACCAGATTCGTACAAAGTAGAGTTTTTACCCATTCAAAGAGCAGAAAGCATGACAAGTGGGTATAACAAAGCAGTTCCACACCCGGCAAAATATAAAGTGTATTTACACCAAGATGTATTTATTGTAAATCATGCATTTTTATATGAAATGCTCCAATTGTTTCACTCACATGAACATTTAGGAATGATTGGTATGGTTGGAGCACAGTATGTTCCGCCAAATGGACTATGGCACGAAGGGAGAGGTGTTGTCGGTAAAGTAGTCGGGTATATGAATGATCTATTTTATATGGCGACACAAGAGAAAGCGTATCATGAAGCTAAAACATTTATTCCTGTGGAAGCAATTGATGGATTGCTAATGGCTACACAATATGATGTGCCGTGGCGCGATGATCTTTTTGACGGATTTCATTTTTATGATTTGTCGCAATCATTTGAATTTCGTAAAGCAGGGTATACAGTAGGAGTTCCTGCCCAGCGTGATGCTTGGTGTATTCATTATCATATCGGTTTGAATATGAAATATTATGAGAAATATCGTCAAATTTTTGTAGAGCATTACATGTCGGATTCAAATTTCTAAACGTGAAAGAAAGGATTACAAGGATGAAAGAAAAAACGATTTTGGTAGTCGTTTGTGTGAATAATGAAGAGCTTTTTGAACAATGTGAGCGGCAAATTAAAAATGTCATTGTCCCACCTGAATTTCAAGTTCGGATATTCCCGATATATAATGCAAAAAGCATGACAAGTGCATATAATCAAGCACTTTCATATCCAGCGAAATATAAAGTGTATTTGCATCAAGATACGTTTATTATTAATCGCAACTTATTTATAGATTTAATTTCCACTTTTGCATCTAATGAAAAACTTGGTTTGATTGGAGTGGCGGGGTGTCAGTACTTACCTCAGAATGGTATATGGTGGGAAGGGAAAAATTTAGTGGGGCAAGTGATTGAATATAGAAGAAAAAACTACCAGTTATTAAGTTTGGAAAAGGAATTTTACGAATCCAAAACCTTTACTTCAGTGCAAGCGATTGATGGATTATTAATGGCCACGCAATATGATTTACCGTGGCGTGAAGATTTATTTGATGGATTTCATTTTTACGATGTTTCTCAGTCATTAGAATTTAGAAAAGCAGGTTATTTAGTTGGTATTCCTAACCAAACGAGGGTATGGTGTATTCATTATAACGGCGATGAATTTGATTCTATTGCTTATGAGAAATATCGCCAAGTTCTCGTGAAGCATTATATGGATTCTACACCTCCAACATAAAGGAGAGAATGAGATGAAGGGAATTATTTTAGCGGGAGGAACAGGATCAAGACTATATCCAATTACGAAAGTGACAAATAAGCATCTACTTCCAGTTGGGCGTTATCCGATGATTTATCATGCAGTATACAAATTAAAACAGTGTGAAATTACTGACATTATGGTGGTTACTGGAAAAGAACATATGGGGGATGTTGTTAATTTTTTAGGGAGTGGCTATGATTTTGGAGTATCGTTTACCTATCGTGTGCAAGATTGCGCGGGAGGTATTGCAGAGGCCTTAGGGTTATGTGAACATTTCGTTGGTGATAATCGAATACTGGTTATACTTGGTGACAATATTTTTTCGGATGAGCTGGGTCCATATGTAGAAGAATATATGGAGCAAGAGCAAGGAGCAAAAGTATTGCTACAAAAGGTGGAAGATCCAGCAAGATTCGGTGTACCATCTATCGAAAATGGAAAAATTATCGAGATTGAGGAAAAGCCGAAAGAACCAAAAAGTTCATATGCAGTTACAGGGATTTATATGTATGATGCACAAGTATTTTCATATATTAAGCAGTTAAAACCATCAGCAAGGGGAGAACTTGAAATTACAGATATAAACAATTGGTATTTGAAAAAAGGCGTACTTACTTATAATGAGATGAGCGGCTGGTGGACGGATGCTGGAACTCATACTTCTCTTCAAACAGCAAATATATTTGCACGGGATATAGACTTTGGGAAACAGTTTAATGGGGAATAGGTGAGAGAATGGAAGTCATTGAAACGTATTTTACTGGTGTGAAATTGTTGGAACCGCAATTGTTTCAAGATGACCGTGGTTTTTTTACAGAAAGCTATAATAAGAAAACATTAGAACAGATTGGCGCTACACATGCATTTATTCAAGATAATATTTCCTATTCTGCTAAAGCAGGTACAATTCGAGGATTACATTTTCAAAAAAAACCCAAAGCACAAACAAAACTTGTTCAAGTCGTGCAAGGTGCAATTTATGATGTAGTTGTCGATTTGCGTACCGAATCGCCCACATATAGACAATGGCAAGGGTATATTTTAAGTGCCGATAATCACAGGCAACTGCTTGTTCCAAAAGGGTTTGCTCATGGTTTTTGCACGCTTGTTCCGGAAACAATTGTTATGTATAAAGTCGATGAGTATTATAGTCCTATGCATGATAGCGGAATCCATTGGGATGATGAACAATTAGCAATTCTTTGGCCAGTAAAGGTGCCGATTTTATCAGAAAAAGATCAATTACTCCCAAAAATTAGTGAGTGTGAAGATATTAAGTAGGAGAGTTGTACATGAATATATTAGTAACCGGTGGAGCTGGATTTATTGGTAGTAACTTTATACATTATATGTTGCGAGCATATGAAACATATCGCATTATAAATTACGATGCTTTAACTTATAGTGGGAATCTTGAAAACTTACATTCTGTTGGTCAAGATTCCCGCTATTCTTTTATAAAAGGGGACATTCAAAATCGTGAACTTGTAGAATATGTTATTCAGCGATATGAAGTGCAAGCGATTGTAAATTTCGCAGCGGAATCACATGTAGATCGCAGTATTGAAAATCCGATACCTTTCTATAATACAAACGTAATTGGTACAGTAACATTGTTAGAATTAGTAAAAAAATATCCTCATATTAAATTGGTGCAAGTATCAACAGATGAGGTATACGGTTCTTTAGGGGACGAAGGGAAATTTACAGAACAAACTCCTTTAGATCCAAGTAGTCCATACTCTTCTAGTAAGGCAAGTGCCGATATGATTGCTCTATCCTATTATAAAACGTATCAATTGCCGATTATTGTGACACGCTGTTCCAATAACTATGGACCATATCAATATCCTGAAAAGTTGATTCCGCTCATGATTACGAATGCACTCGAAGGAAAGAAGCTACCGTTATACGGAGATGGATTGAATATACGAGATTGGCTTCATGTGAATGATCATTGTAGTGCAATTGATGTTGTACTGCATAAAGGGAATTTTGGAGAAGTGTACAACATTGGTGGAAATAATGAAAAAACAAATATAGATGTAGTTGAACAGATTATGAGTTTACTGGGAAAAACAAAACAAGATCTTCGGTTTGTTGCAGATCGATTAGGGCATGATCGTCGCTATGCAATTGACGCAACAAAAATGAAAGAAGAGTTAGGATGGGAACCGCAGTATACATTTGAACAAGGCTTACAAGAAACAGTTAAGTGGTATAAAGAGAATAGGCAGTGGTGGAAACCATTAAAGGAATAATAAGGGGCTCGCAGATGAAAGAACGGATTATTGTAACAGGAGCAAATGGTCAATTGGGAAAACAAATGGTGGAAGAGTTAAGTCCAGATTTGTATGAAGTGTATCCATTTGATAAAAATGGATTAGATATTACGAATATGTCTCAAGTCATGTATATATTGAAACAAATACATCCTCACGTTATCATTCATTGCGCTGCTTATACAAAAGTAGATGCAGCAGAGGAAGAAGAAGATTTAGCTTATTTAGTAAATGCAATTGGCACGAGAAATGTAGCAGTAGTGGCGCAAAATCTGGGAGCGAAATTCGTTTATATAAGTACAGATTATGTATTTCCTGGTGATAAGGTGAATGGCTATCATGAATTTCATCAACCAGCACCCATAAATATATACGGTGCTTCAAAATATGCAGGAGAGCAGTTTGTAAAAGATTTACACAATCAATATTTTATTATTCGCACGTCATGGCTTTATGGGAAATATGGAAATAACTTTGTAAAAACTATGATGCGACTAGGAGAAGAGAAGGAAAGTTTATCTATTGTTGCTGACCAAGTGGGGTCTCCCACGTATGTACAGGATTTAATTGCTGTAATAAAAAAACTCATTGTTACATCATTATACGGTACGTACCATGTATCGAATAGTGGATCGTGTTCTTGGTATGAGCTTGCTAAGGAAATTTTTTCTCAATCCAACAAACAAGTAAAAATTTTTTCTGTATCTACAGAAGAATTCGGAGCAAAGGCGCCTAGACCCAAATGCTCAATATTTCAGCATAAAATGTTGCAATTAAATGGTTTTTCAAAGATGCCATCTTGGGAAGAAGGATTAAAGCGTTTCTTTATAGAAACAAAAAGTCACTAGTGATTTTGAGCTAGTGATTTTTTGTTTGCCTTTAGACCATTTTATGGTACTATAATTATAGTATCAGGTACTAATAACAAGTATAAGTATTTCTGGGAGGATATATCATGGAACTATTACAAGGAAAAACATTTGTTGTTATGGGCGTTGCGAACCAAAGAAGTATTGCATGGGGAATTGCTCGCTCTTTGCATAATGCAGGTGCAAAATTAATATTCACATATGCAGGAGAGCGTTTAGAAAGAAACGTTCGTGAATTAGCGGAAACATTAGAAGGACAAGAATCACTTGTATTACCTTGTGATGTAACGAATGATGAGGAACTTACAGCTTGCTTTGAAACGATTAAGCAAGAAGTTGGTACAATTCACGGTGTTGCACACTGTATTGCTTTTGCAAATCGTGATGATTTAAAGGGCGAATTTGTAGATACTTCTCGCGATGGATTTTTACTTGCACAAAATATTAGTGCATTCTCTTTAACAGCTGTAGCAAGAGAAGCGAAGAAAGTGATGACAGAAGGCGGAAATATTTTAACTTTAACATACCTTGGCGGCGAGCGCGTTGTGAAAAACTATAACGTTATGGGTGTTGCGAAAGCTTCATTAGAAGCTAGCGTGAAATATTTAGCAAACGATTTAGGACAACACGGCATTCGCGTCAACGCTATTTCTGCAGGGCCAATTCGTACGTTATCTGCGAAAGGTGTAGGCGACTTTAACTCAATCTTAAAAGAAATTGAGGAGCGCGCACCACTTCGCCGCACAACAACTCCAGAAGAAGTTGGCGATACAGCAGTATTCCTATTCAGTGATTTAGCACGCGGAGTAACTGGAGAAAACATTCACGTTGATTCAGGATATCATATTTTAGGATAAATATAATATTGAGTATAGTTTTTTTAGGACAGTCTCTAAATATTGAGGCTGTCCTTTTTAATTGTTCTGGGAAAGAACGATTTTTAATGAAAGTTCTCGCATTGTTATGAATATAACTATAATAGTACACGATTTATCCAGCTACGTATGGAAGTGGGAGGGACGAGTGTGAAGAATAAAAATAAAAGTTCAACAGTTGGAAAACCGTTGTTATATATTACGCAAGTAAATTTAGAACTTGCTGCACCGAAAATAAAAAGAATTATTTTAACGAATTTTGAAGATGAGGATCGAAAAGGGAAAAGTGATAGAAGCGAAAATATTGTAAGTAGTGCTACGGAAGAGGTGGTAGAGCAAGAGAAACAAGAACCACAAAAAGAGTATCAAGTGGAAGAAGAAAAAATAGAAGAAGAGCAAGAACAAGAAGAGCGAGTGAGAACGGTCCCGTACAATAAATCATTTAAGGATATGAATAATGAAGAAAAAATTCACTTTTTATTAAATCGCCCTCATTATATCCCAAAAGTGAGATGTAGAATAAAAACTGCGACGGTCTCATATATCGGATCGATTATATCGTACCGTAATGGTACTGTATTCATTATGCCACCAAATAGTATGAGAGATATTAGGTTATCTATAGAAGACATCGAATCGATTGATATGGCAGGCTTTTAAATATGTAAAGGTGGTAGAATTTTTCTACCACCCCAATAGTTTTTTAGTTTACTAAATTTATTAGATAGAAACGTCGCGTAAGCACTGAATAGCGCAGAAACAGCTTAAATCAACAGTAATGCAAGTAGATGTCGATATTAATCTTGCATTTGGTACGTTTAAAAACGTACAAATTGGATCGTCACCAGGTGGTACAGGGGAGCCATCACCTAATACTACAGTTAATACACGTAGTACAGCGCAGCTATCATCATCTACGCTCTCAACACGTAAAATTGGGGATCTGCAGCTCATAAGACTTCCTGATGGTGCAAATGCTTCAAAAGGTTCTCCAGCTTTTGTGTATAAAATAAAAGGGCGTGTATTTGCTACTGATGCAGTGTTGTGTGCCCCTAAGAATGGGATTTCACAACCAGATCCACACGTTGTTGTAGAACAATCTTGTAGTTCATTGATGAATTTTACAACGTCAACTACACAATGAGAAGAGCTATGGTGTTTATTTTCGTTACAACTCATTAATGTCACTCCTTATCTTCTTGTTTGTATTTACATTAATAAGATATTGGAGTCGGAGAGATTTGGTCACAATCTCAAGACCTTTTTTTTTTAAATAGGCGAAAGAAGATAAGGGAAGGTGGAATCATGCTGTTTACAAGCTGGCTTTTATTTTTTATTTTCGCACTAGCGGCTTTTAGGTTAACCCGTCTAATTGTTTATGATAAAATTACAGCCTTTTTACGAAGACCGTTTATTGATGAGTTAGAGATTACGGAGCCGGATGGAAGTGTATCAACTTTTACAAAAGTAAAAGGTAAAGGATTAAGAAAGTGGATTGGTGAATTATTAAGCTGTTATTGGTGTACAGGTGTATGGGTTAGTGCTTTTTTATTAGTTTTATATAATTGGATTCCTATCGTTGCAGAGCCGTTACTTGCATTATTAGCTATTGCAGGTGCAGCAGCAATCATTGAAACAATTACTGGATATTTTATGGGAGAATAATAAATTTTATGATATTAGAAAAAGCGGAGTTTAAAAGAATGAGGGAACGGAAATAAGAAGTTGTTCATATAGTGAATAGACAGAATTGACAGTAGAGGAGATGTTTGCTGTGAGCAATAATCCAAGGCAAAATTCATATGACCTGCAGCAATGGTATCACATACAGCAGCAACACCAAGCAAAACAACAAGCATATCAAGAACAATTGCAACAACAAGGATTTGTGAAGAAAAAGGGATGTAATTGCGGGAAAAAGAAGAACATAATAAAACAATATGAAGAATGAAACACTCATGTTACTATGAGTGTTTTTTATTATAAATATAAAAAGCGGTATTTCAATGAAGAAATACCGCTTTTTACTAGCTAATTTGTGCAACTGTTAATGCAGCCGCACGAACATCTACTGTTCCAATTACTTCAACTGGTACAATTTGAATTAAGTTGCCAGGGTTTAAATTAATAAGGATAACACCGCTGGAAACGTCTACTTCACCAGTTCCAATTGTGTCAGAACGGACTGCTGTTCCTGATCCTGGAATAATGTTAGTTGGTGTATCTAGTGATAAGAAAAAGCGACCAGCTTCTGGTGCGACAGGAGAGTTATCAAGGCTTACTGTCAATGTATAGCTAATTTGATAAATACCAGCCCGTTGAATTTTAATACCAGTTCCTGTACTTATTGTATCATTTATTACTGGAACGGGAATATTTGGATTTGGACTTGTGCTAGGTAATGCTAGTGGTACGAATACTGTTGCAAATTGCGGAAAACTAGCGTTGAAAGCAAAGCCAAAAGCAGGTAGTGTACTAACTGCTTTTGCCTCACAGTCAATTTTAATAGATTCACAATGAGAAGAGAACATGTTTTTCACTCCTTTATTTGTTCTACTTTCAGTTAATGAAAGGGACAAGCTATTTGTTCTAGACAAGTTCCCAATTTTAAAAATAAAAATTAATATTTTTAAGCACCGATTGGGCGGCAGAATGTTCTGCCACCCAATTGGTGCTTAAATGATTATTTGTTTTAAATAGAAACATCGCGTAAACATTGAATAGCGCAAAAACAACTTAAATCAACAGTAAGGCAAACGCTTGTTGCTTTTAGTGTCGCATTTGGTACATTTAAAAACGCACAAATTGGATCATCGCCAGGTGGTACAGGATCACCACCGATAGCTACAGTTAATACACGTAATACAGCGCAGTCATCATCATCTATGCTTTCAACGCGGAAAATCGGAGACGTACAGCTAGTAAGGCTTCCGGATGGTGCAAATGCTTCGAAAGGTGTTCCAGCTTTTGTGTATAAAATAAAAGGACGCGTATTTGCTACGGTTGCAGTGTTATGTGCGCCTAAAAATGGAACTTCGCAACCAGATCCACATGTTGTGGTTGCGCATTCTTGTAGTTCATGTATAAAACGAACAACATTAGATACACAGTTGAAATCAAAATCATGGTGATGATGATCTTCGTTACAATTGCAGCTCATTATGTTCACTCCTTATCGTGAGTTCTGACATACACTATTACAATATGAGTGGGATATGGTTGATATTACGTTAATTCTCATGATAAAAACAGGGAATTTATATAGTAGGGATGTACATAGCGTAATATAAAAAAGACATCCTTATTTCGTGGATGTCTTTTCAGGCAAGTCTTTTCTTGTAGTATATAAAAAACGAGATATATCTAATTTCTTTCCTCTGAAAAATTGCGGAGAGGAAATGTAAAGTTCTTCTTTTGCACGTGTAATTGCGACATAAAGTAGTCGACGTTCTTCTTCTAAAGCTTCAGAGGTGTCCGTGACACGATCATTTGCATCTTTTAAAGAAGATGTATGCGGCAAAATACCATCGCTTGCACCAAGTAAAAAGACGCATGGAAATTCCAGACCTTTCGCGTTATGAATGGACATAAGCGAAACGGCATCTTTTTGTGGCATTGTTTTTAATGCTTCCATTTCTTTTTGGCCTTGAATTGCTTCGTCAATAAATTGTAAGTAAGCTGGAATATCGGTAAAGCGCGTGGCAGATTCCATTAATTCTTCTAACATTTCTTCTTGTATGTCTTTATGCATCGTAAAGGAAGAACGATCGTTACTTTGTAAGTACTCTAAATATTTTCCTTTACCATGAATAATTTCTTTTAATGCTTTTTTCGGTTCTAGTTCTTTTATAAATTTAATAAAATCGATACGTTCATTTACTTTTTTCACTTGAAAAGGTTTCAAGCTTGGATTTAGTAATAAGAAATGAAGAAGAGAAGGGAAACGCCCCTCACCATATTTCCATTGCTCCCGTTCAATAAATGAAATACACTCATCACGGCCGATATACATCGTCGGTAATATATTTGAAAGTGATTCTAAGCGAAACGGTTCAAGCACGAGTCGTAAATGATCTAATACGGGTTTAATTAAAGAATGTTCGTAAAATGATTGGCTCGCTCCGTGTTTGATAAACGGGATCTTATGAATTGTAAGCTGATCAAGTAAAGAACGGCTTACAGAATGTGTGCGATACAGTAAACAAAAATCTTTATAGTTTCGTTCGCCACTATCTACTTTTTCTTGAATGAGCTGCAAAATTTGATTTGCTTCATCAAGAGTCGTAGCTGGTCTTGCGTAAAATGGTTGTACACCTTCTTCGCGAACAGAATATAGCTCTTTATCAAAACGTTCTTGATTTAGTTTGATAACTTCATTTCCAAGTCCGACGATAAATGGATTGGATCGATAATTCGTATTCAGTGCGATGATCGTTGTATTATCGAATTCTTTTGGAAAAGATAAAATAATTTGGTGACTTGCTCCTCGCCAGCCATATATCGCTTGATCATCATCACCTGCAATAAATAAATTATTTCTTGGTGAAGCTAACAATTTTACAATTTCATATTGTGCATACGATGTATCTTGAAACTCATCTACTTCAATATAGTGGAAACGTTGTTGTAATTGAGTGAGCAAGGGAGCGTTATTTTCTAACATATAATATGTTTCTAATAAGATATCATCGAAATCGATATAATTATATCGTTGTTTTACCTCTTCAAAACGTTCGTATACTTCTTTAAATTCTTGTTCGACTGGTGTTTTCGCTTTTACAGCTTTCGGACGATTTAATTTGTTTTTCTCAAGTGAAATCATAGCGAGCATCGTTTCCGCATCATAATCGTCTTTCAAACGTAATTCTTTTAATATTTTCTTTATCATAATTTGTTTATGTTTTTCATTTGCTAAAATTTGCTGATTATATCCTTGGCTACGAAGCAATTTTAAAAAGACAGAATGGAATGTACCAGCAACAACGTAGCTACTTGCAGCATGGTTCATACCAGGTAAGTTTGCTACACGAGTTCGAATTTCTTCAGCAGCTTTTTGTGTAAATGTAAGTAATAAAATATTTCGCGGATGAACTTGTTTTACATTCACTAAATAACCTACTCGAGTTGTTAAAACAGATGTTTTTCCACTTCCGGCACCAGCTAATGTAAGAACAGGACCTTCTGTCGTTCGCACTGCTTCTAATTGTTTTTCGTTTAAATAAACGTTTTGCTGTTCTAGAGCGCGGAAATACGCCGCATCTGCATCTTCTTCCATAATTAAATGGGTAGATGTTTTTGGAATATGATACGTCGCTTGCGGAATCCCAGCGTGTGTTAATGATTTTTGTGAAAATTTTTCTTGTGTCATATATTCACCTTCAAAACTATAGCATCAACATTTAACTTTAGCGGAAGAAAAAGAAAATAGCAATGTAAAAAACAGGAGGGGTTACCTCCTGTTTTAAAATTACAATTCTTTTATCATTACGACGTGCGGGATATTCGCTTCCAGAAATACATTGGAACTCGTCACATATCCAAGTTTTTTATAGAAATTTTCAGCATGTGTTTGAGCATGAAGTTTTACTTTTGGAAGTGACTCTTCTTTCGCATACGCTTCAAGTGCGTCCATCACAATCTTTCCAATTCCTTTTTTACGATGGGAAGCTAGTACGCAAATGCGCTCTATTTTTCCTATTCCATCAATGGTGCGAAAGCGACCAGCCCCAACTGGAATCTTATCATCATATATAACAACGTGTGTGGAAGTTTCTTCAAACTCATCATACTCTTCTTCGGCAGAAACACGTTGTTCATTTACAAATACTTGTTTACGTACAGAGAAAGCATCTCTTAGCTGTTCGTCCGTTTGTACGATTTGTGCGTGCAAATTAGTTGTTCCCCTTTCCAAGGTGGAATGTTTCGTGTACTGTCCATGTTCCGTTTTCTAATTGATATAGAAGATGGAAACGGTCGATTGGTTGTTCATAATAGAAATCTTTCATACGTAATCGACCTAATACATCAGCATGCTCTGCATCTGATAAGTTTTGTCCGATTGTTAAATGAGGTACGAAAGCATATTCGCGTTCTTGCGTGAAGAGTCCGTTATGCATTTCTTCATTTAAGAAAGTCAGTTCAGGTGTTTTTTCTACTTTAAAATAAAGAACATTATTAACAGGTGCGAATGAACCAACTTTTCCTACATGAAGGGTGAAAGGGTTCGTTTTATTTGCGATTGTATGTAATTCTTTTACAATCGATTCTAATCGTTCATCTTGCGTTTCAAAGGGTGTTTTCAATGTAATATGTGGCGGAACTAATGCGTAGTGCGGATCATAACGCTTACGCAATCCGTTCGCTTTATCTTGAATCATTTTTGATGGAAAAATTACAATGCCTAATTTCATGTTCCAATTCCTCCCTTTGTAAGTCTAGTTAGATTTTGAGATGAATCTCTTTATCTATTATATCAAATTATTCTGAACACTGCTCTCTATTATTTCATTGATAGAATATGAGAGAAAGCTTTCGGTAAATCAGCTTGCCAATACTTCCAAGTATGATTGCCTTCAAACTCCTCGTAGTGTGTGATGAAATTTCTTTCTGTCAGAAGCGTATTTAGTTCACGGTTCGGTTGTACGAAATCAGATACTTGTCCATCTGTACGCTTTACAGCGGTTTCTTCCGTCCCAATTATGTGATAAATTTCCAATACCTGTGGATCTTTGAAATCTTTTGCTAAGTTCATCACTGTGTCATCAACGAATGGTGATTGCATCACGACCTTACCGAATGTATGCGGATACATAAGTGCAGTCATAAAGGAAACTGTTCCGCCAAGAGAATCACCAATTAAAACGCGGCCTTTTCCCATTTGATACGTTGGATAATTTTCATCGATATATGGCGCAAGTTCATGAGCAAGGAAACGAATATATGCAGCATTTTTCACTTCATTTGGGAAATATTTTTCTTTGCGATCATGTACGTTTTTATATGGAATACCGACAATAATTGTACGGTCAATTTCTTCAGTTTCACGAAGACTTTCAATTACACGGTGCGCTTTACCAAGCTGAAAATAGTCTCTACCATCTTGTGCAATCACAACTGTATGTTTGTGCAGTGGCGTATAATTTACTGGTAAATAAACGAGAAGCGTAACGTCTTCTTGAAGTGATGTGCTAAAAAATGAAATTTCTTCAATTCTCCCTATTGTTTGATTCATGTAGATCCCCCTAAATAAAAATTTACTGTAACGATTGTAAGAGCGACGCTTGTAGTGAAAAAAGAAAGAAATATTCACTAATAGGTGCTTTCATTTCTATTTTACCATAATGGTACGAAGAATCTAAAAAATTAGTATTTAAGTTATGAAAGAAAACGGCTATAATGAAATGGGATTTTTGACAGGTGAGAGGGGAGACAGAATTTGAAACAAGAAAAATCAATCGCACTACCATTAGCTATTTCTATAATCGCCATTTCATTCGCAGCAGTTTTTGTAAAGATGTCCTCAGCACCATCTTCCATTTTAAGTATGTATCGTTTATGGATTATCGTACTTATTATGCTGCCTATTGTATGGAAAAAAAGAGAAGAATTTAAGAAGATTCAAATAAAAGATTGGGGCTTTTTAATTGGATCTGGATTCTTTTTAGCACTTCATTTTCTTTTATGGTTTGAATCCTTAAAGCATACAACAGTTGCTAGCTCGACCATTATTTTAGCACTTCAACCGATCGTATCTTTAGTTGGAGGTTTTTTCCTGTTTAAAGAAAAAACAACATATTCAGCCATTGCAACGATGGGGATCGCTATATTAGGGGTAATGTGCATTGGTTGGGGAGATTTAGGCTTAAGTAAGCAAGCAATTTATGGAGACATATTATCCTTTTTAAGTGTAATAGCGGTTGTCGGTTATTTATTTATCGGACAAACGACAGTAAAGAAAGTATCACACTGGATTTATAGCTTTACAGTCTTTGCATTCGCAGGTCTTTTCATGGGAATTTATAATGCCGTATTGCAAGTACCTTTTACAGGTTATACGAAGTGGGACTGGACCGTTTTTCTTTTACTTGCGGTTGTGCCGACAGTGTCACATGTAATTAATAACTGGTTATTAAACTATGTAAATGCAACAACAATTTCAATGAGTATTTTAGGAGAACCAGTTGGGGCATCTATACTAGCGTTCTTCTTACTTGGAGAAAAATTAAATGCAATGCAAATTATCGGTAGTATTCTCGTATTGTTTGGTGTATCTGTTTTCTTACTGCAGCAACAAAAACGAACAGTGGTGAATGAACCAGTATATACACAGGAATTATGACGAGTTGATAGGAAATAAAAGGATATAAGAGATGAAAAGAGAAGGAGTTAGTAACTTCTCTTTTTTGTTCTATACAAAAATAAAAGAGGAAGGAGAGGGAGTATGAAAGAAATTTTAATGAAGTATATGACAAACCTTACAACATTAACTGAAGAGCAGCAACAAATGATTCTCGGTGAACTACAAATTGAAGAATATAAAAAAGGAACAGTGCTCCTAAGGCAAGGAGATGTTCCGTCTCAATGTTATTTTGTATTAAAAGGATGCGTAAGACAATATGGTATAGATGAAACAGGGAAAGAGGTTACATCAAACTTTTATACAGAAGAACAAGCAATCGCAAATTTCAACCATCATAAACAAGATCAATCATCGTCACATACATTAATATGTTTAGAAGACTGCACGTTAGTCGTGGGTGATCTGTATAGTGAAAAAGACATGTACAATAAATATTCACAATTAAAAGAAATGACACGTAAAATGATCGAGTACAACTTTGGTGAAGTACAAGACGAGCTTGCTTTATTTATCTCATCGACACCAGAAGAACGCTACAAAGCATTATTACGAAAACGCCCGTATTTAATCGATCGCGTTCCACAATATCAACTGGCAAGCTATCTTGGCATGACACCGGAATCATTAAGTAGAATTAAGAAGCGGCTCAAACAGTAGAGGAGTTGCCACCTTTCAGCAGTAACCATATCGCAAGTCCTAATTCACCTGCAATTATAGGTAATTGGAACACGACTTGTATGATTGAGAGAATCGTATCATATTGTGAAAACATTGTATTCATGATGTGAATTACGATATAACCGATAGCAGCGATGAATAGTAATACACTAATAAATCTCGGTATTTGTTTAGATAGAAAAGTTACATATCCTAAAACGAAAAGATGTAAGCCGAAAATGATTAACCCTACAGACCAAATGTATTCGAATGCGCCAAAAAACAACATCGTATACGTTTCTGGATTAGCAATTGTACTTTTTGAAAGCAGCAATGCCAATATTAGATTGAATATGGCGACTCCAAGTATAGCTGTATACATAAAGCGAAGCCAGGCAGCTAGTAATGAGAGGCTAGCATGGATAGGTTTTAGAAAGAAATAAAGAGACCATGCGACGATAATATCAGTAATAAAAATGATAATCCATCCGAAAATTTCCGCTTTGAAAAGCGAATTTGAATTTTGGATATTATGAAGTGTCGTGCTCGCATCTCCTTGTACAACGAGATTTCCGTGAACAAAACCGTAAGAAAAAAATGCAATGAATGCCATAACAAGTATAGAAGTACCAGCAAATAAGGCATACTCTCGTTCAGTCATAATACGTCCCCCTATTCTAATGTTGTTTTTATTGTAATAGGAAAGAGAAGGGGGTTCATTGACTTAAATCAAGAGAGGAGAAGTTTAGTGGAATTGCCATCAAAAAAAGACGTATGGTTATATTCAATCTTTTTCATTGTTTTAGGCGCATGTTTTGCTCCAATATTTGCAGGGAGAGAATATTTTTTTTGTTTTTTACAATTCCATTAGCCATACTATTTATCCCGCTATTTGTGGGCAGTAAAACTCCCAACTCAAAATTCGGCTGGAGCAAAGAAGGTAGGTGGGAGATCAACTGCCCGTAAACGCCCGATTGGTTCAACTAATAATCAGTGGGGGATGAACCCCCCACTGATTAAAGTTTCACTTTATCATTTGATCGACTTGAAGTTGTTTATGGCGTACATAAAACAGAAATTATTTCTCCTAGAAATAAAGAACAATTTATTAATCTTGTGAAAAGCAAAAATCCAAAGTAAAAGAGTGGCTTCATAGCCACTCTTTTACTTTGGATTTGTCATATAAGGTTGTACATGAATGACGCATAGATCACGGAATTTTCCTTCAGCAGTTGTAACAATTACGACTGCTCTTCCTGCACTTTTTCCAGTAATCGTTACGGTTTCACCTTTTGGATATATGGTGATGATGTCAGAATTCATATTTGACCAAATAAGTTCATTATTCGTCGCTTGCATTGGCAAAACGGAAGCTGATAACTCAGCACTTTGTCCAGTTTTTATTTTTAACTTATTTTTTTCCATATGAACACCGATGACTGAAATAACAGAAGGAGCGATTGAAATTTTAGGTGGATTAGGTTGTATGTTTAAACAAGACGCAGAAGTATTTGTGATAGGTGAAAATTTTCGTATTTGTTGTTGCTGGAAAGCTGCTAACATGTTGGAGTCCCCTTTCTGTATAAGTGCTGATAGTAATACTATAAAGGAGTAGTGTTATATTTAATTTAACGAAACATAAAGAATTTGTTAAATTCGAATGGGAAATTGTCGAACTTTGATAAAAAGAAAGCTCTGCTGTTACGATAACAGCAGAGCTTTTTTTATAGACTATGACTATGTTGTTTTTCAAAATCCTCAAATTGCTCTTCAACTTCTTTTGAAGGTTGTGTTAGTAAACTAACAATTACGATTACTAGTAAACTAATAGTGAAACCAGGAATCATTTCATATAAGAAGTCCTTTAAGAATTTAAACTGTGTCCATATAATAACAGTCGCGGCACCAGAAATCATACCAGCAAGCGCGCCCCATTTTGTCATGCGTTTCCAATATAAGCTTAATAAAATAGCAGGTCCGAATGAAGAACCAAATCCAGCCCAAGCATATCCAACAAGAGCTAAAATCGTATCATTTTGTTTAAACGCTAATGCGCACCCAACTAATGCAATAACAAGTACAGCCATACGACCGACAAATACAAGCTCTTTATCAGAAGCGGAACGTTTAAAGAATGTACGATATAAATCTTCTGTTATAGCACTAGAAGTAACGAGCAACTGAGATGAGATTGTACTCATAATCGCTGCTAAAATAGCTGCTAATAAAAATCCAGTAATAAGTGGGTGGAATAAAATTTTTCCTAGTTCAAGGAAAATTGTTTCTGGGTTAGATAATGTCAACTCTTGTTGTGAGTAGTAAGCAATACCGATAAGACCAGTAAACATAGCTCCGACAACGGAGAAAATCATCCAGCTCATACCAATTCTTCGTGCGCTTTTAATTTCTTTTACAGACGAAATGGCCATAAAGCGTACGATAATATGAGGTTGTCCAACATAACCAAGGCCCCATGCGAATAAAGATATAATTCCTAAAGTAGAGGCACCTTTAAAAATATCTAAACGTGTTGGATCTACAGATCGAATTGTATCAAATGCAGGTCCAAGTCCGTTCGAATTCATAATTGTTACAATTGGAACAAGAATAAGAGCAATTACCATAATGATTCCTTGCACGAAGTCTGTCCAACTTACCGCTAAGAAACCACCAAATAATGTGTAAGCTACAACAACGCCGGCAACAATGAATAATCCGACATGATAGTTTATACCAAATGAATTTTCAAATAATACAGCGCCTGAAACTAATCCTGAAGCTACATAAAAAGTAAAGAAAATCATAATAACAAGTCCGGATACTAAGCGTAGCATATGAGATTTGTCGTGGAAACGGTGTTCCAAAAATTCTGGGATAGTAATAGAGTTGTTTGCAATTTCAGAGTAGGTACGTAAGCGAGGAGCGACATATAGCCAGTTTGCGTATGCGCCTAGTGTTAGGCCAATCGCAATCCAACTACTACTTAATCCAACGCTAAACATTGCACCGGGTAATCCCATTAAAAGCCAACCACTCATATCAGATGCTCCAGCACTTAATGCTGTTACTGCGGGGCCTAGTGTACGCCCGCCAAGCATATAATCTGTTAAGTTGGACGTTCGTTTGTAGGCGAAATAGCCGATTACTAACATCCCGAGCATGTAAATAGAGATAGAAGTTAAAGTTAACATCTGCGTACTCATGTAGTTCCCCTTCCTTTTGTCATGTCTTTTGATGCGTTATGCATATTTATAATCTATCATGATTATTCTGAAAAATCCATATACAAATATGAATTTTCAGAAATGTAAGCGTTTTTTGACATCGTTTTACTTTTTAAATATATAATTTTTAGACAAAAAACCTTAATTTTAATAGAGTATTTATTATATTTACATAAAAACATGTTGTTTTGTCAATATAATATTGAAAGGAAGGAAAAATAAAATTTTTTAAAAAGTATTGACTTGTGAAAAAAGTTAGGTCTATAATGAGTGCAACTTAAAAAAATGCAGGCGTTGATGAAGAAGAGTACACATGATGAACATGTCAGAGAGCTGATGGTTGGTGCGAATCAGTATGGAATTGATGTGGAATGGGCTTCGGAGCTTCCAAACCGAAACGAAAGAAGTAGGCTTTGGCGACATGATCTCATCGATACAAGAGACACGTATTGTTTTTGATACGGTAAAGTGCGTTACGTTCGTAACGAATTAAGGTGGCACCACGGGAGTACCCGTCCTTTCTATAGGATGAGTACTCCCTTTTTGTGTATAAAAAATTAAATAAATTAAATCGTTTAAGTAAGAAGAGTACGTATGTTGGAGACGTTACAGAGAGCCGGGGATAGGTGGAAGCCTGGTGCGGTGCCATATACGGAATGGGCTTACGAGAGGTATGCTGAACAATTATTTTCAGTAGGCAACCCGGGTTCCGCCGTTACAAGGATAAGGTATATATTTTGTACCTGAATAAAGCGGGATGCTTTTGCGTCCAACATGAGGTGGTACCACGGTAAATTTATCGTCCTCTACATATTTCGATATGTAGGGGACTTTTTTATTTTTCAGAGTGAGGTGAAAGGCATGATGACGAAAGAAGAATTTATGAAGCAAAAAGAACAAGGAAAAACATTTTTAGTAATCGCTGAAGAAGAAGGAGATAGCATTACGCCAATTTCTTTATATAGACGTATGAAGGGAAAGAAAAAGTTTTTATTAGAAAGCTCGCAGCTTCATCAAGATAAAGGGCGCTATTCATACCTAGGTTATAATCCGTATGGTGAAGTGAAAAGCGTTGGTACGGAAGTGGAACGAACGACATATGGGCAAACCGAAAAGTTGCAAGGTAACGTACTGCAAGTGTTAGAAGAGGTAATTGCACCATCGCAAGTAGACAGTCCATTCCCATTTTGCGGAGGAGCAGTTGGATATATTGGCTATGATGTCATTCGGCAATATGAAAATGTAGGAGTAGATTTACATGATCCATTAAATATTCCAGAAGTACACCTTTTACTGTACCATGAGTTTATCGTTTATGACCACTTACGACAAAAATTATCGTTTGTATATGTATGCAGAGAAGACGATTCAGCTTCTTATGAAGAAGTATACGAAAGATTGCAAGTATACAAAGAGGAAGTGCTAAAGGGAGAAGAAGCGGAAGTAATTGAAATACAATCAACATTATCATTCACCTCTTCCGTAACGGAAAAAGAGTTTTGTGAGATGGTAGAAACGGCGAAAGAATACATTCGAGCTGGGGACATATTCCAAGTCGTACTATCGCAGCGTTTGCATAGTGAATGTAAAGGCGACCCATTTGCATTATACCGAAAACTTCGCATTGCAAATCCGTCACCATATATGTTTTATATCGATTTTCAAGATTATGTTGTACTCGGTTCTTCGCCAGAAAGTTTGCTATCAGTAAGAGACGATAAAGTGATGACGAATCCAATCGCTGGTACGAGACCGAGAGGGAAAACGAAGCAGGAAGATGAAGAAATCGAAAAAGAACTGTTAGGAAATGAGAAAGAACGAGCAGAGCACATGATGCTTGTGGATCTTGGGCGAAACGATATTGGCAGAGTAAGTGAAATTGGATCTGTGACGATAGATAAATATATGAAAGTAGAAAAATACTCTCACGTTATGCACATTGTATCTGAAGTTTACGGAATGTTGCAAAAACAAATGAGTGGTTTTGATGCATTAGCGTATTGTTTACCAGCAGGGACAGTTTCAGGAGCTCCGAAAATTAGAGCGATGGAAATTATAAATGAGCTAGAGAATGAAAAAAGAAATGTATACGCCGGTGCAGTTGGATATGTTAGTTTTTCAGGAAATCTTGATATGGCGCTCGCAATTCGAACGATGGTGGTAAAAGATGAAAAGGCATACGTTCAGGCAGGAGCGGGTATCGTCTACGATTCAGATTCGGTAGCTGAATATGAAGAAACATTAAATAAAGCAAGAGCGCTTTTGGAGGTAATGAAATGATTGTACTCATCGATAATTACGATTCATTCACATATAACTTGTATCAACTATTAGGCGAGTATGAGGAAGACATTGTCGTCGTAAGAAATGATCAAATAACAATGGAACAAATAGAAGCGATGAATCCAAAAGGAATTGTGCTTTCACCAGGACCAGGGAAACCAGAAGATGCTGGCATTTGTATTGAAGTCGTTCGTCATTTTTATAAGAACGTTCCCATATTAGGTATTTGCCTCGGGCATCAGGCAATCATATCTGCATTTGGAGGAGAAATTGTGAGGGCAGAACGCATTAAACATGGAAAAACATCACGTGTGAAACATAACGGGACATCGGTTTTTTCATACGTGACGCAGCCGTTAACAGCAATGCGCTACCATTCCCTTGTTGCAGAACAAACGAGTCTACCGCAATGTTTTGACGTACTAGCAACCGCGATGGACGACGGAGAAATTATGGCTGTTCGTCACAATTATTATCCGCTCTTCGGATTACAATTTCATCCGGAATCAATTGCAACAGAAGGAGGCGGAAAGTTAATACGTGCCTTTTTAGCAGAAGTGAAAGAGGAGGAAAGAGTATGAATAACTATCTTCGTAAATTAGTGGAGGGACAACATTTAACAGAAGAGGAAATGTATGAAGCGGGACTTCTTTTATTAAGTGACAGCATATTGGAAAGTGAAGTTGCGGCTTTCTTAGTATTACTGAAAGCGAAAGGTGAATCAGCAGAAGAAATATATGGTCTTGTTCGAGCTCTTCGTGAAAAAGCATTGCCGTTTTCAAACCATATAGAAGGTGTGATGGACAATTGCGGAACAGGTGGTGACGGTGCGCAAACGTTTAATATTAGCACAACATCGGCATTTGTACTGGCGGGAGCTGGCGTAAAGGTTGCAAAACATGGTAACCGTGCTGTTTCTAGTAAAACAGGAAGTGCAGACTTATTAGAAGAACTCGGTGTAAATATTAGCAGTACGCCAGGTGAAATTGATTATTTACTAGAGCATGTCGGGATCGCATTTTTATTCGCACCAGCCATGCATCCAGCGCTGCGACGCATTATGAAAATAAGAAAAGAATTAAACGTTCCAACAATCTTTAATTTAATTGGTCCTTTAACGAATCCTGTTCATTTAGAAACACAATTTGTTGGTATTTATAAGCGAGATATGTTATTACCAGTTGCGCAAGTATTACAGAAGCTAGGGCGGAAACAGGCGCTTGTTGTAAATGGAAGTGGCTTTTTAGATGAAGCGTCATTACAGGGAGAAAATCATGTCGTCGTTTTAAAAGATAATGAAATAGTAGAAATGAGTATTGATCCGGAAAGGTATGGTTTTTCAAAAGTGAAAAATGAAGAAATTAGAGGCGGAAATTCGAAAGAAAATGCAAAAATTACAATGGAAGTATTGAGCGGAGAAAAAAGTGTATACCGCGATACTGTTTTATTAAATGCAGGGCTTGCTCTTTTCGCAAACGGAAAAGCGGAAACGATTGAAGAAGGAATTCAATTAGCGGCACATAGCATTGACTCTGGAAAAGCATTAGCCAAACTAAACGTATTAATTGCAACCAGCAATGAAAAATTAGAAAGGGTGAATTAAAGTGGGGACGATTTTAGACAAAATTGTAGAGCAGAAGGAAAAAGAAGTTGCGGCATTATATGAAACGTATATACCATTAAAAGAAAGTAGAAAGACACATTCACTCGTCGACGCATTACAGCAGTTTACTGTTATTGCAGAGGTGAAACGTGCATCTCCGTCAAAAGGGGATATCAATTTATATGTTGATGTAAGAAAACAAGTAAAAACATATGAAGAATGCGGCGCGGGTGCAGTTTCTGTTTTAACAGACGGCCAATTTTTTAAAGGATCGTTTCACGACTTACAAAAGGCAAGAGCAGAAAGTAATATCCCGCTTTTATGTAAAGATTTTATAATCGATAAGATTCAAATTGATAGAGCATATGAAGCTGGTGCAGATATTATTTTACTCATTGTAGCGGCGTTAACGAAAGAGAAATTAAATGAGCTTTATAACTACGTACTAGAAATGGGATTAGAAGCGATCGTTGAAGTTCATGATGAACAGGAATTAGAAATTGCGATCGAATTAAATCCGCACGTTATCGGTATTAACAACCGTAATTTAAAAACGTTCGAAGTTGATTTAAGCCAAACGGAAAAGCTCGGAAAACGATTGAATGAGAGGGAATTGCTTTGGATTAGTGAGAGTGGGATTCATTCAAAAGAAGATATCATCCGAGTCAAACGAGCTGGAGCAAAAGGCGTGTTAGTCGGAGAAGCGCTTATGACATCGTCTTCTATTAGTAACTTTTTCGAAGACTGTAAGGTGAACATATGAAAGTGAAAATTTGTGGTATTACTGATGTTGAAACAGCGAAAAGTGCGTGCGAATATGGAGCAGACGCAATCGGATTTGTTTTTGCAGAAAGTAAACGGAAAATTACTCCAGAGCGCGCGAAAGAAATTATTGGGGAGCTTCCAGCCAACGTTTTAAAGGTTGGTGTTTTCGTAAATGAATCAGTAGAAGTAATCCAGAAAATTGCAGATGAGTGCGGGTTAACACATGTACAACTACATGGGGATGAAGACAATCATCAAATTAGAAGATTGAATATTCCGTCTATAAAAGCGCTAGGAGTGACTTCAGAGAGTGATATGCAAAACGCTCAAACATATGAAGCGAATTATGTATTGTTTGATAGCCCGAAAGAGAAGTTTCATGGAGGAAATGGAAAGACGTTCTCATGGGAGTCACTTGCTTATATGCCAAAAGAGTTGCGAAAGAAAACGATATTAGCTGGTGGATTAAACGTCCTTAATATAGAAAAAGCAATTCGAAATGTTCAGCCATATATGGTCGATGTGAGCAGCGGAGTAGAGACAGAAGGAAAGAAAGATATAGAGAAAATAAAACAATTTATACAAAAAGCGAAGGAGTGTTCCAAATGAACTACGCATATCCAGATGAAAAAGGACATTACGGTATATACGGAGGACGATACGTTCCAGAAACGTTAATGCAATCTGTATTAGAACTAGAAGAAGCATATAAAGAAGCGATGCAAGATGAAGCGTTTCAAAAGGAATTAAATCATTATTTACAAACGTATGTTGGAAGAGAAACACCGCTTTATTTTGCAGAAAATATGACGAAGTATTGCGGCGGTGCAAAGATTTATTTAAAACGTGAAGATTTGAACCATACAGGAGCTCATAAAATTAACAATACGATTGGTCAGGCGCTTCTCGCGGTGCGAATGGGTAAGAAAAAAGTTGTTGCTGAAACAGGAGCAGGGCAACATGGAGTTGCAACAGCTACTGTATGTGCACTTCTCGGATTAGAATGTGTGATCTTTATGGGAGAAGAAGATGTGAGACGACAAAAATTAAATGTGTTCCGAATGGAACTGCTCGGAGCGAAAGTAGAAAGTGTAGCGGCAGGTAGTGGCACGTTAAAAGATGCGGTGAACGAGGCTCTCCGTTACTGGGTTTCACATGTGCATGATACGCACTACATTATGGGATCCGTTCTTGGACCGCATCCATTCCCGCAAATTGTCCGTGATTTCCAAAGTGTAATTGGGAAAGAAACGAAAAAACAATATGAAGCGTTAGAAGGAAAATTACCAGAAGCAGTCGTTGCCTGTATTGGTGGTGGTAGTAACGCGATGGGAATGTTTTATCCGTTTGTACATGATAAAGAAGTTGCTCTTTACGGCGTAGAAGCAGCTGGAAAAGGTGTTCATACAGAAAAGCACGCAGCAACTTTAACGAAAGGAAGCGTCGGTGTTTTACACGGATCAATGATGTACTTACTGCAAAATGAAGAGGGACAAATTCAAGAAGCGCACTCTATTTCGGCGGGACTGGATTATCCAGGTGTGGGGCCAGAACATAGCTTGTTAAAAGATATTGGCCGCGTTTCTTATCATTCGATTACAGATGATGAAGCGTTAGAAGCATTTCAATTATTAACGAAAAAAGAAGGGATTATCCCGGCATTAGAAAGTTCACATGCTGTCGCGTATGCTTTAAAACTAGCGCCGCAAATGAAGCAAGACGAAGGGCTTGTCATTTGTTTATCAGGCCGCGGCGATAAAGATGTAGAGAGTATAAAACGTTATATGGAAGAGGTGTAAAAATGGGAGTAGAAAAAATTAAAGCAGCGTTTGCAAATGGTAAAAAAACATTTATTCCGTACGTAATGGGCGGAGATGGTGGACTTGAAAAGTTGAAAGAAAGAATCCTTTTTCTAGATGAAGCAGGAGCAAGCATCGTTGAAATCGGTATTCCGTTTTCGGACCCAGTCGCAGACGGTCCAACGATTCAAAGAGCAGGGAAACGAGCGTTAGATAGTGGTGTAACATTAAAAGGCATTTTTCAGGCGTTAGCAGAAGTAAGGCAAGAAGTACAAATTCCATTTGTACTCATGACATATTTAAATCCAGTACTCGCATTCGGAAAAGAACAATTCATCGAGAGGTGTCTTGAAGCGGGGGTGGATGGTATTATCGTTCCAGACTTACCGTATGAAGAACAAGACATTATTGCACCGCTCCTTCGAGAGGTGAATATTGCTTTAATTCCACTCGTAACCGTAACGAGCCCAATTGAGCGAATCGAAAAAATTACGAGTGAATCAGAAGGGTTCGTCTACGCCGTTACAGTAGCAGGCGTAACGGGAGTACGTCAAAACTTTAAAGACGAGATTCATAGTTACTTAGAAAAAGTAAAATCACACGTTCACTTACCGGTAGTTGCAGGGTTCGGTATTTCAACGAAGGAACATATAGAAGAAATGATTACAATATGCGACGGTGTTGTTGTGGGGAGTAAAGTTATTGAGCTTTTAGAAAATGAAAAACAAGAGGAAATATGTGAGTTAATACATGCAGTAAAAGAAACGGAAGAGGCATAAGTCTCTTCTGTTTCTTTTGTGTAATAAATGTTAAAATATACAGAAAATACTCATGATTCGGAAGGTGAGAAGGCATGCTAAGACGTAAACTATTCTATCTTCTTTTAACTGTACCATTATACGCTTGGCTCATTAGCATGACGAGAATAGAGTTGATGGCTTTGTTTGTAGGATATGTATTCATCTTTTCCAATTTAAATCGAATTCAAGAGCAATCTATTTTAGAAGTATGTATATTTTCCATTAGTATAGAACTATTTAGTATCGTTTCGATTGTATTATTAAACGAATTATTTCGATGGGTCCATTCGTTTTCATTAATGAAATTTGGGCATGTTGTACTGCAAGTAATATGTGCTTATATTGTGTTTGTTGTGTTAGAAAAAATGATTGGACAGCAGACGGTTTTTCAGGATAAAAGAAAATGGGAGTGATTCAAAAGAAGGAGCCGTTTGGCTTCTTCTTTTGAATCTGTTGTAAAAACAATTGAAAATTTCTCCATCTGTTATATAATAGTTAAAAATTGTATTTTTTACGAAATGAGATGATAACATGGCCATATTGTTGGCACTTATCCCAATTATGATGATTTTCATTTGTTTATTTTTATTTAAACAAACGTCATTAAGGTCCTCATTAATTTCTTATGCTATTTCTGTTGGAATCGTTTTACTCACGCCAACATTTCGGTTAGGGATAAGTGAAACTGTGCACGCAACGATTAAAGGTTGGTTAATTTGTTTTATTGTCGGGTACGTTTTATTTTTCGGTATTTTTTTATTTCACCTCATGAACAAAATGGGGTACATCGATCAAGTAGCTCTTTTTTTAGAAGAAGTCACTCACGATCGTTTATTACAAATGCTTCTTATGTGTTTTGGTATTTGTCCACTCATTGAATCAGTAAGTGGATTCGGTATCGGATTTATGGTCGCAGCGCCTATTTTTCTTTCATTAGGCTATAAACCGTTTCAAGCTGTACTGCTTTCGTTTATCGGTTTACTCGCAAGTTCATGGGGCGCAATGGCAACAGGTACGATTATCGGTTCGCAGCTTATAAATATGCCGCTCACAACACTTGGCACAAATACGTCACTATTAAGCATCCCGATGTTTGCTTACTTCGTCATTCTTTCTTTGTACGTTGTTGGCGGCAGGCAGGCCGTTATTGAAAAATGGAAGGAAGGAGTAGGATTCTTTCTATTATTTTCTTTCGGAATCTATCTTTCTAACGCATACGTAAGTGTTGAACTAGCAGGGATATTAAGTTCTATCGTTACGATTACATTTGGCTTTCTTATCATTACATTAAAAGGGAAAAATGAGCAAAACCTTATAACAGAACATGCTGCGGCAACGGAGAGAGAAGTATCTATTATAAAAATTATTAGCCCTTATATCTTCTTAACAGTTAGTATTTTACTTTCTCGCCTCGTTCCAGCATTACATGATTTGCTCAGGTCATATGCGGTTCTAGACTTAAAATCATATTCTTACAAATTAGAAATGCTATATTCACCAGGATTTTGGCTCGGTATGACTTGTTTATTTACCATCATTTTTTTCCGCATTCCATCAAATATTATTAAACAATCACTCTCACAAACGATAAAACAATGGATTCCATTCGCAATTACGACGACAATGTTTATCGCAATTTCAGAGTTAATGGGGGCATCTGGCATGCATTCATTACTTGCAAAAACAGCTGGTGAAACATTTGGTACGTTTTTCGTTTTCGTTGCTCCGTTCATCGGTGGTATTGGTGGTTTTTTAACAGGTAGTAACGCAGGATCAAATGCGATGTTTATAAAACTGCAAATGCAAACCGCGCAAAATGTAGCACTCCCTTGGCAATACGTCACAACACTTCAAAACACCGCATCATCAGTAGCAACAATTGCTTGCCCGTCACGAATTACACTGGGGGCTTATTTATGTAATATTCCGTATCGTGAAAATGAGTTATTAAAGAAGGCGACATTAATGATTTCTGGTGCCGTATTACTTGTAGTGGTGGAAGTTGTTTTCTGGTATTTATGGATAAAGTGAGACTTTGATTAGTGGGGAGTGTTTTTCATCCCCACTAATCATCAGCCCTCACCAATCGGGCTTTTACGGGCAGTCAGGCTCCCACTGGATTTTTTTGTGGGGGTCTTACTGCCCGTTAATGCGGGATAAAGTGAAAATCCTTCTATGTTTAGGAGGATTTTTCTTTATGATTGGATAATGTTTTAAATATGAATAGCTTCTACTACATGAATAGGAGATGAAAGAGATGCCCTTAAAAAACTACGGTGTATTAAAAGGTACAGTTATACAATCAAAGATTGGAAAAGGGAAAACACCTCATTATCAAGTTCATTTACAAGGCGAAGTAGGAGTAGATTATCGTATTGCAATTAACGTAAAGTCGCAAAGTTATCCGTCGGAAGTTTTATATTTTGCGAGCAACAATATTCAATCAGAAGCGATTCATATTTTACCGACATTACCGCTCGGTTTTACAGAAGTGAAAAACAATGAGCCGAAAGTTGCCCTTGATTATGTAAGAGGGAATTTATTCGATTCGAAGCAAATGATTCCTTTACCTGCTGAAAAAGCAGGAGTTGATAATGACTTAAATGAAAAAATAGAGCGGTATATAAAGCGAGCGATAGAGGAAAAAGCAATTATTTACGCGTTTGGTGAAAGGTGGGGACCGGAAGAAAATATACCTGATTCCTATTTTCATTTTAAACCAGGAAACGGCATACACGATATTCACATGAACCAAGGAAATGTAGAGAAATGGCAAGGTGATGATGGTATATGGCAAGACGGGGGAATACTTATTCATTTTGAGAAGAAAGAAGAGTGGGTTGGTATTTTTCTTGCCTTTCAGTCACAGTCATGGTGTACCGATGAAGAAGGGCATGCCCGTGTTCCAGTTGAGAATTGTAATAATAAGAGAGGGAAATGATAAGAAGAGGTAGTTCAAAATGAACTACCTCTTCTTATTTTATAAAACCCAAAACTCACAAGTGTAGAAATACAAGAGAAAAGTAAAGCTACGCTCGAAAATGCAATAATGTACATATTGTATTTCATAATTGTACCGACTAGTTGATTGCTATCGTACTGGAATAAGCTTGCTATTATATTGAATAAAAACAACACGATGAACATTACGATGACGCCATCAATTGATCCTTTAATGTCTGGTTTACTTAAAGCAATATGTGCGGAAATACAAATAGCGATAAATAAAAATAACCAAAAGGAAGGATTCAATAAATTGCTTATTGTGAATAAGCTTTTCAATAATACAAATGTCGAAAGTAGCATGTTTTGAACCATTTCTAAATTAATAGAAGTAGATGCAATCGTTTTTTCGAGAGTCGTATTAAATAAAGTATATGACTCTGGTACGAAATAGCGCATTAAAAGGATTAATGCAGTAATACCAGAAATAATAGGGCCGATTCCAATGAAGAAATTCCCGATTCGTTGATATACACTCTTTTGATTGTATTGATGTTGTACGTAACCTAACGCACCTTGACTCGTATCTGTTGGAAAGAACTGCGTTGCTACAATTTTATGACGGAATAGTACGCACATAAGCGCATGTCCAAGTTCATGAATCGGAACACCAATCCACGCAGTCAATAGGAATCCTTTTCTTCCAAAAGCCCTCGACCAATACATTCGTGTGAGAGATTCTAAATAACCTAATAGAAATCCAATTACAATGACGACGCCAATTAAAGAAAATAATTGGATCACGCTTGTAAGGAGTATTTGAAAAATTAAATTTACAAATTCCATTACCTTTCATCCAATCTGTTTAAAGTTTCACTTTATTTGCTCTGTTTCATAATAGCATTATTTTTCTAGATTGCTAGTCTATATATTTTCTTTGAAAAGGAGGATTTCATAATCTTTTTCTTGTAGTCATGTTTTATGTCCAAAGTCATATATTGAATTTGTAACACCCTATAAGGTATATGCTTAAGGAGGGATGAGAGCATGAAATGTCCGGCGTGTCATACGGAGAATGCAGCAGAGGCAAAGTTTTGCGGGAATTGTGGACATTCGTTAACAGCAAATGGTGTCCAAGAAGAAGGGCAGCAAGCATCGCGTGTAGCACAAGTGAAGGAAACTCAACCAAATGAAACAGTAGAGCAAGCGAAGCGGTTTGCAAGTGGCTATTTTCAGTTTTTTAAACATGCTTTAAAAGCACCGACAGCGATTATGAAAAGTGGCAATATTGAAGTGCGAAATGGAATTGTAAGTCTTGTTCTTATTTGTTTTTTAGGAGCATGTATTTTTTATAGAATGATGAGCGCAGCAACAGCTGTTACGAGAACATTTGCACCAGATATAGCTACCCCTACTTTCTTTGGAGAATCTGTAACGGTCTTTTTATTTTTATTAATTTTAACTTTATTTGTCGGATTTATTATTTTTGTAAGTGGTAAGATGATGAAATCATCTATTTCTTTTCTTGAAGTATTCGGCGTATGGGGAACGATAGTGACTCCGGCTATTGCTATATTAGTCCTGTCTTTTCTTTTTAGTTTCTTATTAATCTTTTTTTTACCAATATTACTATGGGTAGCTACAACGTATATAGGAATTAGTATCATGGTAGCTATATTAAAACTAGACAAAGGCGGACTAGATCCTGTTTACACACTTATTATTGCAAATGTTTTAATCGGAATTGCAACATGGATTGTACTTTGGTCTTACATTAGAACGATAATTCAAGCCTTTACACAGGGTTTAACAGGCTTCTAATGAAAAGGTGGTTGAACGGATGCATGTATGTACAAAGTGTGGAACTCAGATTGAAGACGGTGTGCAATTTTGTCAAAACTGCGGTAAGAAGAGGGAAAGTCCTGTAGTAAAGAAGAAAATGAGCAGTGGTACAAAAATTGGCATAACATTTTTAGCGATACTTGCTATAGCGATCGTTGGATTGTATTTGTATGGATCATCGTATTATACGCAGGTCGCACAAATAGACCGGATGATCGCTATTTTAAAAGAGAAGAACGGGGAGAAATTAGCTGAGGTCGTCACAACAGATGACACATCGGTTATTGTAACGAAAGAGAGTTTAACGCCTCTATTTTCATATATAAAAGAAAATCCATCTTACGTGAATGAATTGAAAGAATATTTGAGGCAGGGTGAAAAACAAGTGGATGGAATAGAAAGAGCAGATTTTTCTTTAACGAAAGACGGGAAGTATTTCTTTTTATTTGATCGGTATAAATTGAAAGCAAAGACGTACTATACGACTTTGCTTTCAAATGAAAAAGGTACACTTTTAAAAATGAACGGAAAAGAAATTGATAAGACGGATGACAAAAAATTTGAGAAGCAATATGGACCGTTTCTTCCAGGAAATCAAGTGTTTCAATCAGAATATAAAAATGATTATGTAAAACTATCACGCGAGGAAAAGGTTGTACTTATGAAACAAAGTCAAAATAATGTAACGATAGATTTAACGTTGCAAGGGCAATATATTACAGTTCAAACGAATGCGCCTGGTGCGACATTATACGTGAATCAAAAGCCAGTTACAGCATTGACCGGAGAAGAAATTACGTGGGGACCGGTAGCGACTGATGGAAGTGCAACGATTTATTTAGAACGAAATGGAGAAAGCGGAAGGGAAACGACGAAGGTAGAAACGGTGACAGCACTTTCAACTTATAATCTTCCATTTCAAAAGAAAAGTGCAGAAAAAACAGTTGTGTACAATGTTACCCCGCCATCTACGAATCAATATGTATATAATGGTTTTATCTTTCCTGATAGTGACATTCGAAAATTAACGAGTTCAGATTTAAGATATTTATCGAAAGAACAGTTAAAAATTGCCAGAAATGAAATATACGCAAGACATGGACATATTTTTCAAACGAAAGATATGCAGGTGTATTTTTCAAAACAGTCTTGGTACAGAGAAAATCCGTATTTTACAGGAACGTTAACGGATATTGAATCTTATAATGTTGAATTTATCAAATCAAGAGAATAGAGTGCGTGAAAAAGGTACAGTGCATATTACTGTATCTTTTTTATCTTGCATTAACGGGCAGTAGACTTTTACCTCAAAGTACGGCTGAAACAAAGGAGTTGGGTGGGAGATAACGGCCCGTAAATGCCTGATTGGTGTGGGCTAATAATCAGTGGGGGATGGACAACCCCCACTGATGAAAGTTTCACTTTTTATTTTTTTAACTGGACCAGGATCCCTAGAGAAAAAGATATGAAAGAGGAATGTGACTTTACTTGCTCCTCCTGATGTACTAGCTTGCACATCAGATAAAGAACTGGACGTTAAAGCAGCTTCAGAACGAGGGGGAACGACTATTTGGAGAGCGTCATCTGATTCAGATGATACAGTAACTGTTATCGTATCAACTGAAAAGTTTATAATTTTAACAGTACCGACTGGGAAAATCGATTTGCAAGGGTGTGATGCAGAAGCGAAGCGATTGGCTTTCCAAATAGTTTGCGCAAAAGTATCATTATCAGATAACCAAGCACGAGCGCTATAAAGTGTCGCATTAATGGAAAATTCTTGTTCAAGCGGGAGGGCGGGTCTCGGTTCTATCGGTTCCTCTGGAAGCTGGACGAGAATACCGGCGCACATGTATATTTCACCTGCTTTCAATAGTTACTGTTATAGCATATTAAACATGTTGTTTATAAGACACGACGGTTACCTATTAACACATAGTCTTGTGCATAAAATTTGTAGATGAAATTATCTTTCTTTACAATAAAGATAGGTGTTATTTCTATAAAATATGGAAATCGTAAAGAGTATGTAAAAAAGAAGGGGTGGTAAAGTGAACTATGTCATTATTGGTGGAGATGCAGCTGGTATGAGTGCAGCAATGCAAATTGTTAGAAACGATGAAACTGCAAATGTTGTGACGTTAGAAAAAGGTGAAATCTATTCATACGCTCAGTGCGGACTACCTTATGTAATTAGCGGTGCTATTGCTTCAACTGAAAAATTAATCGCACGCAACGTGAAGACGTTTCGTGATAAATACGGAATTGATGCGAAAGTACGTCATGAAGTAACGAAAATAGATACGGAAAAGAAAATTGTGTACGCAGAGCATACGAAGACGAAAGATGTTTTTGAATTTTCATATGATCGTTTATTGATTGCAACTGGAGTGCGCCCTGTTATGCCAGAATGGGAGGGACGAGAGTTACAAGGTGTTCATCTTTTAAAAACAATTCCGGATGCTGAGCGCATATTAAAAACGCTAGAAACGAATAAAATTGAGGACGTAACCATTATTGGCGGCGGTGCGATTGGGCTTGAGATGGCAGAAACATTCGTTGAACTTGGTAAGAAAGTAAGAATGATTGAGCGAAATGATCATATCGGTACAATTTATGATGCAGATATGGCGGAGTATATACATAAAGAAGCGGATAAACATCATATTGAAATTTTAACTAATGAAAATGTAAAAGAGTTTAAAGGAAATGAAAGGGTAGAACAAGTTGAAACGGATAAAGGTACGTATAAAGCGGATCTTGTTTTAGTATCTGTCGGAGTAAAGCCAAATACTGATTTTCTTGAAGGAACAAATATACGTACAAATCATAAAGGAGCAATCGAAGTAAATGCATATATGCAAACGAATGTGCAAGATGTATATGCAGCTGGTGATTGTGCAACACATTATCACGTTATAAAAGAAATTCATGATCATATTCCAATTGGAACGACTGCTAATAAACAAGGTCGACTTGCCGGACTCAATATGGTTGATAAACGAAGAGCATTTAAAGGTACGCTAGGTACAGGCATTATTAAATTTATGAATCTTACGTTAGCGAGAACAGGCTTAAATGAAAAAGAAGTGAAAGGGTTACACATCCCGTATAAAACGGTCAAAGTAGACTCAACAAATATGGCTGGCTATTATCCAAGTGCAAAACCACTTCACTTGAAATTACTATATCGCTCTGATACGAAGCAATTATTGGGCGGGCAAGTAATTGGAGAAGAAGGCGTAGATAAACGTATTGATGTGATCGCAATGGCACTTTTCAATAAAATGAGCATTCATGATTTAGAAGATGTCGACTTAAGTTACGCACCACCATACAACAGCGTTTGGGATCCAATTCAGCAAGCGGCAAGGAGAGCAGAATAGCACTTTGTAAGTGCTATTTTTTTTGCAAAGGTAAGTAATCTTTTTTATCGAATAATAAAGATGGGGAAATAGTTACATATAGGGAAGGGGATCTTCAAAAATGGTTATAGCACTTCAAAGAGTTCAAGAATCAGAAAAAGAAATATTACGTAATTTTTACGCATTATATCTTCATGACCTTTCTAAATTTACTACTAATATAACAATTGGAGCAAATGGTTTTTTTGAATATGAAGATTTGCACTTGTTTTGGAAAAGTGATGGAATCACTCCGTATTTTATAAGAGTTGATCATAGTATTGTAGGATTTTTATTACTATTGGAACGTCCATTTTTGAAGAAGGAAAACGACTTTGGTATCAATGACATTTTCATATTGAATCAATACAAAGGAAAAGGCATCGGTAAAAAGGTTATTGAAAGTTTATTAGAAGAGAGAAGGGGAAAATATTTTGTTATTGAACTTATAAAAAACGTACCAGCTGTTATGTTTTGGAAGAAAGTATATAGAGAGTTAAACATTGAATTTGATGAACGAAAACAAATAATTGATGATGAAGCATGCCTCGTTCAAACGTTTAAAATATAATGAAATAGGTGCTCCTCGTATATTGCTTTGAAATTTAACTTTATCCCGCAAACGCCCGATTGGTGTGGGCTAATAATCAGTGGGGAATGAGCAAAGCCCCACTGATTAAAGTTTCACTTTATTTTGAATATACCGTTCACCCTTGAAAAGCATAGTACTTATCGCTTATATTGTCATATAGTATTTATTTTTTAACAAAGCAATGAACGAACCAGGGGGCACAGTATGGCAATTAACATGAAAACAATCGAAGAATGGATTGCGGAATCAAACGCAAGACATGAAGAAGACTTTGGACACGTTGTTGAAGAGATGAAAGAAGTATGTGTCGGACTTGATAATGCGACATTAATTTATACGAAAAATGTATTTTGTTTCGGCAAAAAAGTAGAAGTATTGTTCTTCTTCCAAGACCATGTCGTTATCGGACAAGAAAAAGACGAATATATTGAAATTGAAAAATTAAAGTATGACGCCATTACAAATAGCAACTTAAAAACAAATGACAAAAATACAACGTTAGAACTAAAGTTTGCTAACGGACAATCTATCAATTTAGATAGTTTAAATGATAACTATGGTACGAAAAATTGGTTGTTTGCAAGACAAATTAAGAGTATCTTTAAATTAATCTAGTAAAAAAAGCAGACCCCAAAGGGTCTGCTTTTTATTTATTTCCTATTACACAAAGGCACCCTCTTTCTTCGTAACATTTCACACTTATAAATCCGGTCTGATAAAAGAGGCTTACTAATTCTTCGGTCGTTTTAAATTTCTCCATATGATATTGAATTTTGAAGGTTTCAGCTACTAATAAAAAGGATCCATTCGGTTTTAGGACGCGAAATACTTCTTTTATATCGTGTTCAACATCAGGCCAAAAGTAGTGTGTTTGAAAGGCAGTAATGAGATCGAAGAAGTTCGTATTGTAAGGAATAGAGGAGACGCTAGTTTGATGAATGATTACTTTTTCTGTTTTTACACCTTTCATATTGGCCTTCTTTGAGTTTTCAACAGCTTGTTCTGAATAGTCAATTCCATAAATTTTCCCAAGCGGAATTCGCTTTGAAAGAGTGTGTATTGTTTTGCCGCCGCCACAACCAATATCTAAGGTAATCGCATCTTCACGTATATGTATTTTTTGTAATCCCCAATTTGTTAATCTCGTATGTGCAGCGTTCATAATACAAAGCATGGAAGAACCAATTGTCCCGCGAGGATTTTTTGCTTGCTGAATCAATCGTTGTAAAATGCTCAAATCAAACTCTCCTTTTTATGTAAGAATATATACTCATTTCGCTTTTTATAAATTAAGTCCTTTAAAAAAGCACGCCGTCCACCGGCGTGCTTCTAATTATGCAAATCCCCTTTTAGCCAATTCCGCGCCCGATACGCCCCAACAGGAACTTGAATGAGTGACGTTTTATTTCCATTTTCAATTCCATATAATTGATCACATGAATTTGTATCAAAACTTAGTAACGGATGCCCGCCCATCCCCAAAGCGGTCGCAGCAAAAACGAGTTTATGAACGAGTATACCAGCTTCCATTTGGTGAATGCGATATCCTCTATAGCCTAATGTATTTGTATAGTAATCTTTCTTTCCAACTACATGTAGGCAAAGCGGTACTTGAAAAAGATTTACGTTATCCATCGTCATACTGGATTGAAGGGGATAACGAAGATCTCCGTACCGAATAGGTTGTATGGAATGTGTCCTACTGTTATAAGCGTAAGCGCCGTTTTCTATGTCTTTTACGTTATAAAAACATCCATATAGTGAGACTCTTGCGTTTTCGTTTATATGATTTCCATCAAGGTCGTTGTAATAAGGGAAAGAGAGGCTCGCTTCTTGTAGTAAAGTAGCGAGCTCGGCTACATCCCATTTCGTTAAAATAAAGTCAGCATCAGGTGAATATCGTTTTTTACAAAGTTGTAAAAAATCATACGATAAACGTTCTACTTTCGGTAGCTGTATAGCGTGAGTGGTATGTGGATAGTATTCTTCATGAGCGAATGTTTGAAAGTGTTCTGTCGATTCGATCATAGAAGCCTCGTTCATTTTTGCTATCATCGGATATTCATCTACACGTTTTGAGCGAACGAAATGTTCATGTGCTAACGGCGGAATTTGCTGCAATAAGTCATGAGAAGTAACAGTTTTATTTTCACGATAATCATCATGAAACCAATCTGTATCCGGTTCTACACTTAAAGGAATCACTGCATACACACTTTCTTCGCCTTCTGACAGTCCAAGCAAATGATTCATTGCCCGGTCTAGAAACTGAAAATATACTCCATGCGTGTAACCGAACTGTTTTGCACATTCTAGTAATTGCCCAATGAGAACACCGCTATCTAATCCTTGAAGACGATACGAAAAATTATTGTATTTAAAGAAATTTTTCCAAAACATAGTAGATATAAATGCAGCACCAAAACAAGAATGTATGTTACAGCGATTGCCGAGTGCTTCTGTAAGGTAAGCATCGAAATTTCCTTCGCGAAGTAAGATAAGTCGGTGGTGCGCGACATCGTAATGGTAAATACCGTCTGGATATTGATCAATCTTTAAATACATATACAATTCATTCGGATATAAAGCGCCACCGGAAGGGATAGATCTCCGGAATACATTTCTCTCGCTATTTAGCTGACATAATTGGGTTAAACCAAATGAGTACCAAAGGTAATGACCAATCTCATCCAAAGCAGGTGTAGTAGAAGAGTTCGGCAAAGATAATGGGATTTCTAAAGAGAGAGGAATGACAGGTAAATTTCGATATAATTTATAAGGGAGCGGCGCGTCTTCCCAGTTCACCTCATGATTCGGCATAATTTCATCAATAGAGAAATGGAGATGATGTAAAAAAGTATCCAGCTGCATGAAATTCCTCCTTTACTATGGAAACGGATGCGGATGTGGATTTAAGCTTTCATTCGTTAAAGGTTCGTTTGTATATCCAAGTGTCATTGGTACGGTACACACCCTATCCAGTCCTGTAACCCGAGTGAGATGGTGACCGAATGTCATCGGTAGCATGCCTGGAATAATGACTTTTACACAATGTAATCCGTTCTTTTCTATAAGGGGTACGGTTTGGTCTACAACGATTACTTCGAGTCCAGATTGATGTAATCTGTTTAAAAGTTGATGAAGATCTGATGTCAAATCCATATCAAATGATTGCAATGGATTCATTTCTTGGAACGTTTGCATCTGAGCATCGTCACGTAAAAGGAAGTGCAGACGTTCTTCAGCTTCTTTCAATCCGTACAACATACTATGGTCTCCCATTTGCCTAACGAGATAAGGATCTTGTAAGCAGTTTTCATAGTGCTCTCTTTTTTGTTCAAGCTCATCGTCTGTTATAAGTAACATGCCGGCTATTTCGTGAATTGCACTTTTTAGAGCGCGGATCGGATCTAAATGAGCGCCTCCTGCACAAACAACGTTCATTCCGTTTTCACGCGTATTTTTTGCAATTACCCATAAGCTCGGGATACCGTGTTCCATCGTCGCATTAAAAGCGTGTAATTCATACCCGGTAATCGTGTGTAACCGCTGAATCATTAATTGTAATTCCGTATCATTTGCTGAACTAAGATCAAGACGTGGAAGAGGTAATTCTGTATACCAAGTGAGCAAAAAGGCGTCACGCTCTACAATTTCTAAAATGCCGTGAAAAATTGCTTCTTCTAAACTACCACCAATCGCACAACCATTTGATGTTTCATACACGAAAGCATCTCGATGACCGAGGCTATAATAAGCGATTGATTCCGGAACTAAAAGTGGCCGGTTTTGTGATAAAGAATAGCCCCATACCCAGTTTTGCTCATAATCAGGATTAAACGGCTTAAAGGGAAAACTATCACGATTGTAATGTTCATTTGTATGGACACCGAGTGTGAGAGGATTCAGTGCATGATCTTCTAAATCATGAAAACTGCCATGCACATTCGTTTTTTTTCCGCGAGGTGACATGCCGCAATATCGCTCTAAACCTTCTAAAATAGCAGTTGCTTCACTTATTGCAAATGAATGAGTTCGACCTGCAACACCTTCATTTCCAAACATTAAAGGCATGTTTATAATAACGTCAGCAAATGGTAATAAAGAATGCTGCATTTTTCCGTTCAAAATACCAGCTCGATAATCTAAATAGTCTCTCGTTAAAAATGTGTTTAGCTCATGAATGGAGCGGCAGCGATACGTTTCAGTACTTGTTTTTAAGCTCGGTTGTAAAGAAAGCTCTGCCGCATCCGCCGTATCATCAGGTAAATTACTACATACAGGACAGAGAGGATCTGGAAGAAAAGAGTGCCGAGTACATTGTAACGTTTGTAAGTTTAGTAAAATAAGTTCATTCTCTAAAGAAGAATGGTTATGGGTTAATATCTTCTCTGTTTCTGCACAAATCAGATGACACATTTGTAACATGCCATTTTGGGTGGCGCGTACATCACGCCTCGTCACGTTATCTGCTTTTAACGTATATTTTCGCTGTAGTTCCCACATTTCTTGTTGATCAAAACCAGCTATAAAACGGCGTCCATCAGAGCAGTGGGAACAGCCAGTTGCAAGTGAATGAATGTAAGGGCCGATAATACCTTCACCAAATGAAGTAAACCCGCGAAACCACGGAATATGATTGGAACGAAAGATAAGCTCAGCATCATGATGAATAGTAGAAGGAGAGCCGTCATGTAATACGAGAGCGAGGTCAATATTTTCAGGGAGTTCTTCTGAAATAGTATGTTGGCGAATGATGGAATATTGTTTGCATAATTGATCATGTACATACTCTGCAAGTAGGCCGTCTCCTATAAGCAGTATATTTTGAGTCATAGACTGTCCTCCTTTGCAATTATTACCCCATACACACCATCTAAGTTTTCTTTCAAAAATGATTCAATAGCTAAATCAAAAACGAATGGGTAAAAATTATGTTCTCCTAAATGTTGCAAGGCAAGCTGTAAAGATTGCACACCTGGACTTTCTTCTTCCGCTTGTATTTCTATTCTAAAAGAATCCGTGTCATACAAAATAATAGATGACTCATTCAAAATATTAGCTCTGTAGGGAGTCTCTTCATTTTGAATGTGGAGAAGTGATAGTTGTAGTGCGTTTCGTAACGCTAACGTCATATTGATATTAGATGCGCCATACCATCTATCATTTACACCGACCCAAACGACAGGGAAACTGAGAATCTCTTCACTCATTGCTATTTTAGGTGTTTCATGGATTGTAGAGAGGGCATCGTAATAAAACCTACAATGTTTGTCATGAATGTCAGTTAAGTCAATCGTTGTAAGTTCTTCTAGCGCATGTGACTGCCGCTCATACAGTTTATTGTTTAAATGTTGTTGTAGCGCCCGGTATACCCCTTCCGTCATCGTCTCCCCAGCGCCGATACCGATATCGTTATGTTCAGGAATAAGGCGGTGAATGATTTCTGATACATATGTTTCAATTCCTGCTAAACCAGCTTCGCGGCGCGCTTCATTATGTGTCAATCCGCCGCAAGTCATAAGAGGTAGGAGGGAAGCAGGGCCATCTGATAGTGGAGTAGCTACTTGAATATTGCATTGTGATAAAGGTAATTGATATAAATCTTGTTCATCCCATACATGGAATATACCAGATTCTTTAGAAGTTAATGAGTCGAAAAAACGGAATAATTCAGTTGAAGTATGTTGGCTGGACCGATGCTCAAGTTTTTCGGAAAGATTTTCTACTGTATCGATTGTAAAACTTTCATCAGTTGCAAGAGGATGTTTTATAAAAGGGTGCCATGTCCCTTCGAGTGTTTCACAGTTTAATAAAAAAAATTGTGGTTCCTTTTCTCGATAGGAATCATCAGCAACATGTTTAAATAATTCAAAAACGATTATATTCGCTAACATTGCAGATGTAATTGGTGAAAACGGCGCTTGTGGATTTTTATTTTGTAAAGCAGTTTCATGTAGCCGGTGCCAAGCGGATTCCCAGCATTCTTCACGATCGATTGTTACGACAGGGCCAGCCAAACCGAAATTTGATAAACAAATAGCTGGTATGAAGTTCTTCCCAACTTCTCTACAAATAGTGTGAACTGCTCGTAAACTTTCAATATCTCCATTTTGAGAAACGTACAAAATCCAGTCGAAAGGTTCGAATACATCATGTAAAGACCGATCAATTGTAGTATCTATTTCTTGAATAAGTACATTGTCATCAACTTCATATGCACGTTCTATTAGCTCATGAATTCGGTCGTAATTTGTTTCCGCATAATCTGTGACAAGGTAATGAAATGTAGGTAATCCGGATTCTAATAAAGAAGAAACTAAGGAAGTGAGCATATCCCCAGAACCAATTATAAGTACATTTGTCGCACGGTACGTTTCAAATTTTAAAGCACCTGAATGAGAATCAGCTTCTAAAAACTCAATTTGTGAAGCGTATCTGTCGAGTAAGGCACCGTTTAATTCATGAGGAGCATCTTGACTTATATCGCGAACAAAACCATTTTCATATAAAAGCCCTCCAAGTTCAAATACACGATTTTGATAGGGGAGAGGGAGACCATCTGTTATTTCTGCTAAAGAATAAGTACCGTTAAACATAGGCATTAATTTTTCAATCCAGTCATAAATTCCATCACCGTCCATACGAAATGAACTGGCGTTATTGCGAAAATAGACACCCCCGTTTGAATCGGGGAGGAAGAAAGTATCCTTATTTGTTTTCAGTTTTGCATGAGCTGGAAGGTTACTCATTATAATCCTCCTTACTTTTTGGGCATACATTATTAGCTTATGTCATGCGATTTGTCCCGTATGAGCGCAATAGAAAAAGGCTGTAGAATAATTTATTCTACAGCCTTTAATAGACTAGTAGTCTATCAACCTTCTAATAATAATGATTTTGGATCTTCAAGCATATCTTTAACAGCAACAAGGAAGCTAACTGCTTCTTTACCATCAACAATACGGTGATCGTAAGATAGTGCAAGGTACATCATTGGACGGTTTTCCATACGCTCGTTATCGATTGCAACTGGGCGTACTTGGATTTTATGCATTCCTAGAATACCTACTTGTGGGCTGTTTAGGATTGGTGTCGACATTAGAGAACCGAACACACCACCGTTTGTAATTGTAAATGTACCACCTTGTAATTCTTTTAATGAAAGTTTGTTATCGCGTGCTTTTTTACCTAATTCACGAATTTCGCTTTCGATTTCAGCGAAGTTTAATTGGTTCGCATCGCGTACAACTGGAACAACTAATCCATCTGGAGCTGCTACTGCAATACCGATATCATAGAATTTTTTAATGATAAGCTCGTCGCCTTGAATTTCAGCATTTAATAATGGGAATTGTTTTAATGCTGCAACAACTGCTTTTGTGAAGAATGACATAAAGCCAAGACGTACATCATGTTTTTTCTCGAAAGCATCTTTGCGTTCCTTACGTAATTCCATGATTGCACTCATATCAACTTCGTTAAATGTTGTTAACATTGCAGATGTTTGTTGAACTTCTACAAGACGTTTTGCAATTGTTTGACGGCGGCGGGACATTTTCACGCGCTCAACTGGTTTTTCGAATTCAGTTTTTACAGCTGGAGCAGGAGCTGGACTTTTTGGAGCAGCTGGTGCTTCTTTTGGTGCTGCAGCATGAGCTTGTACATCATGCGGTCTCACACGTCCAAGTGGATCTGTGCTACGTACGTCGTTTAAGTCGATTCCTAATTCGCGAGCCATTTTTCTAGCAGCTGGTGATGCGATAGGACGGTTTGTATTTGGTAAACCTTGTAGAGCCGTAGCTTGTTCAGCATTTGGAGCAGCAGCTTTCGGTGCTTCAGCTGTTTCTTGTTTTGGTTGCTCAGCAGCTGGAGCAGGTGTACTTACTGCAACTGGTGCGCCATTTGCATCTAAAATTGCGATAGTTGCGCCAACTTCAACTGTATCCCCAGGTTCGCCTAGTAGCTTCGATACAATACCTGAATCTTCTGCAATGATTTCTACATTGACTTTATCAGTTTCAAGCTCAACAACGCTGCCACCTTTCTCAACTTTGTCACCTACGTTGATAAGCCATTGTGAAATAGTTCCTTCAGTAATAGATTCTGCAAGCTCAGGTACTTTAATTTCGATCATTTTAAATGTCCTCCCCTTATTTGCCTAACGGTGTGTTTTGTCTTCTTTAATCTTCGGTAATCTCCATTTGTTAGCTCGACTTGGGCAGAATATCTGCCCAAATTGAGCCGGAAAAATTCATTGTTACTTTCAGTTGCTGTAAACTTCAATTTCTTGTTTATCTTGACGGAAGTTATACTTCACATCTAAAGCGTGTGCCACAATTAGTTCTTGCTCAGCTTTGTGAGCGAACGGATCGCCACCAGATGGGCTAGAACGATCTGGGCGTCCAATGTAACCTGTTTTCACTTTATCTCCAGCTAGTTCGAACAGAATTGGAGCCATGTAATGCCATGCGCCCATATTACGAGGTTCTTCTTGAACCCAAATAATTTCTTCTAAGTTTTTAAAGCGTTTAATAATAGATTGAACTTTCTCAGCAGGGAATGGGTACAATTGTTCAATACGAATGACATGAACTTCATCTAAGTTGTACTCATGTTTACCAGATTCTATTTCTGCTGCTAAGTCAATCGCCATTTTACCTGTACTTAAAACAAGACGTTTTACTTTATTTGGTTTTGTACCAAGGTTTTCTTGTTCTAAAGCAGGTTGGAAACGTCCTTCGCTTAACTGACTAGCAGTTGAAAGCGTAAGTGGGTGACGTAATAAACTTTTCGGCGTCATAAGTACTAATGGTCGAACAGCTTCTGTTCCTAAGATAGATGCTTGACGACGCAAGATATGGAAGTATTGTGCCGCGCTTGTTAAGTTTGCAACTGTCCAGTTATTCTCAGCAGCTAACTGTAAGAAGCGTTCAGGACGTGCACTAGAATGTTCTGGTCCTTGGCCTTCATAACCGTGTGGTAATAGAAGAACTAAACCAGATTTTTGACCCCATTTTGCTCTTCCTGCTGAAACATATTGATCAAATAATGCTTGCGCAGTATTTGAGAAGTCACCATATTGCGCTTCCCACATAACAAGAGTTTCTGGAGCGAATACGTTATAACCATATTCATAACCAACAACTGCAGCTTCTGACAACGGACTGTTATGAACAGAGAATGAAGCGTTTATGTTTGGTAAGCGGTGTAATGGTGAATATGTTTCGTTTGTATCCGTATCGTGTAATACGATATGGCGGTGTGCGAATGTACCACGCTGTGAATCTTGACCAGTTAAACGAATTGGCGTACCTTCTTGTAAAATAGAAGCGAATGCTAACGACTCAGCAAGTGCCCATTCAATTTTACCGTTCTCTTCAAGAGCATCTTTACGGCGTTCAAGAATTTTCTTCACTTTTGGATATACGTTAAAGCCTTCTGGCCAAGATAGTAGACCTTCATTGATTACACGAAGTGAGTCAATCTCAACACCAGTATCGATTGACTGAATTCCTTTTGCAACAACATCTGGCACTTTAACGTGAATTGTTGCATCGCTTGTATCAGCTGGTGGTACTTGTGCATAGTCAGATTTTAATTGCTCTTGTATAAACTGTGTAATTGTTTCAACCTCATCTGCATTTAGAACACCAGCAGCTTGTAATTGATCTGCATAAATCGCTCTTACAGTTGGGTGGTTTTTAATTTTTTTGTACACTTGTGGTTGCGTAACTGCTGGGTCATCCATTTCGTTATGACCATAGCGGCGGTAACCGATTAAATCAATTAAGAAGTCTTTTTTGAACAACGTACGATATTGAATCGCAAGGTTAGCAGCAGCAAGACAAGCTTCCGGATCATCAGCGTTCACGTGAACAATCGGAATATCAAATCCTTTTGCAAGGTCACTTGAATATTTCGTAGAACGAGAGTCATAGCTATCAGTCGTAAAACCAACTGCATTGTTTGCGATAACGTGAATTGTTCCGCCGGTTTGATATGCATTCAATCTGCTTAAGTTCAATGTTTCAGATACAATACCTTGACCAGGGAATGCAGCATCACCATGAACTAAAATTACGAATGATTTTGAAGTATCTTGTTCTGGAAGACCAGATTTTTTACGGTTCTCTTGAGCTGCACGTGCGAAACCTTCCACAACAGGATTAACGAACTCAAGATGACTCGGGTTATTTGCTAATGTAACACGAGTGCTAACTTCTTCATTACCAACGACTTGTTCTCTACCTAAATGGTATTTCACGTCGCCAGTCCAGCCAGCATTTGTCTTTACGCCTTCTATTTTTGCATGTTTGAACTCAGCAAACATGTGAGTATATGGTTTTTCTAATACGTGAGCAAGTACGCTTAGACGACCGCGGTGAGCCATACCAATCATGACATCTTCAACGCCGCCCTTGGCACCTTCTAGAACAATTTCATCTAGAACAGGTACAAGCATATCAACGCCCTCGATAGAGAAACGCTTTTGCCCAACGAATGTTTTATGCAAGAATTGCTCGAAACATTCAACAGCTGTTAAACGTTTTAAAAGAGCAGTTCGTTTTTTATTTGATAATGGTTGACGTAATGAATTTGATTCCACCATTTGATGCAACCACGTGCGTTCTTCACTATCTTGTATATGTGAGAATTCATAAGCTAAAGATTTTGTATAAACGTCTTTTAATCTATGAATTACATCAAGTGCAGTGTGAATACCCTCTGGTGCATCTTGCCATACTGTTTTAGCTGGAATCGCTTTCAAATCAGCATCGCTCAGTTCGTTCATTGCTTTCTCAAGAAGAGATTGCCCATTTGCAGCATCTTCCATCGGATTGATGTGAGCCAACGTATGCCCAAAAGAACGAATCTGTTCAACAAGTTGAACGACTTTAAGAATTTTTTCAATGTTACCTGTGTTTTGAGGAGAAAAATGTGCTGCTGTGTTGTCCCCTGTTACGACATCATCTTGAAACGAAGGAGCTCCAAAAATTTCAAAAAGCTCTTGTAATTCCGGATCAACAGAACCTGCTCCAGTTACGTAAAGATCATACTGTTCAATAACATAACCAAGGTTCGGACCGTGGAACTTGGCCCAAGGGTTTGTCGTTGTATTCTTCCTCGTCATTTGTTTAAACCTCCCAATGCATATAATCCTTTTTCTATACAAAAGGTGCATTTTGCTCTTTTTCAATAATTGATGAACCAATAATCAATGTAAATGTTTTCTTTACTCTTATGTTATTACAATAATTTACATAATACCAAACACTATTACTTATCTGTTTTGTAAAAAAACATTCACAATAACTTATCACCCAAGTTAATCTTTCATGTTATAAAGTAATTTTACAGAAAAATGGGGTGGATATATTTGGTATACCTATACTAACAACTATAATTGTTGCATTTAAATATAAGTATAATAGTTAGAATGTTTCGATAAAAATGAGTTCGAATTATGTATATTGAAATAATAAGCGCTTTCATTGATATTATACAACAATATAACGGAATATAGTATAAAAAATAAAAAATTATGAATTTAGAGTAAACTTTATTTCGATAGTGTTAAATATTGAAAGGAAAACGAAGGATTTCTACAAAAAAAGTGGCTAAACACAAAAAATGCTTCATAAACCGTTAGTTTCTATAAATATACCGAAAAATACCGTAAAACCAATAACGCATTTCATACAATAAAGAGGAGAATGAAATATTTTAAAAGGATAAAACAAATATGGAGATATTAAATTTTTATAAAAGTGGGGAAGGGATATAGTAACGGATATATATATTGTTTCATGTATCATTACAAAATAGACGTACTGAAACTGAAAAAGTTTCTTCTATATAAATAGCGTGAAAAAACTGAAATACATGTAAAGGAAACTTGACGTAAAGTTTCCTTTACATGTATACTCGGTATAAGGGAGGAGGGAGAAATTTCCTTGGAAAATAAAATGGTCGAATACCGAAAAAAATTTGGACTATCTCAAGAAAAATTGGCTGAGAAACTTGGAGTTTCCAGGCAAACCATCATTTCAATTGAAAAAGGGAAATACGATCCGTCACTTCCGTTAGCATTTGAAATAGCGAAAACGTTTCAAACAACGATAGAACATGTATTTATTTATGAAGGAAAAGAAGAGGGGGAATAGGGATGAATTATTCACAGAAGTACTTTTTAATCATGGGAATTATTTTTTTAATTATGAGCGGAACTATGGTATTAGCAGGTATAATGACGCATTCCGCACCACCAACTCCAACTTATACAGTTCTTGCGATGATGATTATGTGTTTCTGCTTAAGTTACTTACACCCGCAATTTAAAGAAAAAGATGAGCGAATGAAACTCATTCGTTATAAAGGGATGTTCTTCAGTTTTTTTGCGTTAACAGCATATTATCTTCTTTTCTCTATTGGCTTAAATTTAAAAATAATTACACTATCTGCTACTGAACTATTGAACATACTAATGGCACTTACGATGAGTACCGTCTTTATCTCATTTGTTGTTTTATCGAAAAGATATTAAGATGGAAGAGAGAAAGGAAGATTAACATATGCAAATGATATATGCTTTTGGCATTGGACTTGTATTATTTTTAGCAGTATTCTTATTCATTCGTAAAGACGTTCAAGGCGGAACGTTAACGAAAAGAGGATTTTATAAACTAATTGGATGTTTAGTCGTTATGTTTATAGCGATTATCGTATTGATCGTTTTAATAAATCAATCACTGTAGAATTGAAAAATGAAACCTTACTTCGGTAGGGTTTTTCTTTTTTGGGGTTAATTCCAAAAAATTACCACGTAACCCATTTGCTATCTATATCTTATATTATATAGTCCAATGAAATGATAGATAAGGAGACTAGTGTATGAATAAAAACACTATCTTCTTTTTATTCACATGTCTATTACTTATAGCTAGTATTACTTATATAATATGTAACAAACGAGAACAAGTACCACCTATATTAGTATGGGAGGGCCAGGAATACTACGTTACGAATGAATCTGCAAAAGCAGAAGACATCGGGCAAAGACTTGGCGAAGGAATAAAAAAAATTGAAGCAAGTAAAAGACCTACTAAAAATAGTGAATCCAACACATTACAAGAAAAAACAGAAGTATTCACAATGATTGAAAAAGAAAAGATGATCACTCGCCCTTAATCATAAAGGAACCTTATAGTGAAGAATATAGAATAGTAAGGAGCATAAAATGTGGTTAATTTGTGCTACGGATACGGATTGATAGACAAAGATCCTTGTAGAAATGCTACAAGGATCTTTGTCTTTTGGAAAAGAATAGAAAATAAATCGTAAAAATGTTATACTAAAAAACGTTTGTAATGTAAGTTTTATACTATTATATAGTGATGACTTACTAGAAAAGAAAAGGTAAGAGGAGAATGAACGTGAAAAAGGTGAAGAAATTATTGCTGCTAATAATGGTAGTAGGATTAACAGTCGGTGTTTTAGCAGGATGCGCAAATCCGAAAGATACTGTTGAAGAATTTTTAACAGCAGTACAAAAAGGTGATGTAGAAAAGGCTCGTACATTTGTTGAAAGTGACAAAGAGTTTAGTAAACTAAATGAAAAAACAGATGATGCTGAAGCAAAAGCAATGCTAAGCGCAATTACTAAGAACTTTAAATTTGAAAAGCTAGAAGAAGTATCAAAAAACGATGATAAAGCAGAAGTGAAAGTGAAAATTACATCTGTCGATCTATCCGTTGCTGTAACAAAAGCAATGGGGGAAGTTATGCCAATGGCCTTCGCTAGTGCCTTTAGCGAAGATAAAGAACAATCTGAAAAAGCAATAGAAAAAACAATGACATCAGCTGTCATCAAACACTTATCAGATAAAGAGGCAACAATGGCAACTCGCGAAGTTACACTAAACTTAAAGAAAGACAAGGATGGCGATTACAAAATCGTGGCTGACGATAACTTGAAAGAAGTATTGTTTGCGAATGTGAAATCTTTGGAGAAGATGTTTGGTGGGAAGTAATTAACTGGGAAAATTTTTTAATTTTTATAAGAAGTGACTTAGATAAAAAAGAAACACCATATCACCTAGTAGGTTGATATGGTGTCTCTTTTTTTATGACCCCGGAGAGGCTCGAACTCACGACCTCCACCCTGTCAAGGTGGCGCTCTCCCTGCTGAGCTACGGGATCTTCAAAAATGCTTATGTGATAGCATCTTTAATCATTATGTTAAAGCAATTATATATAATTAACTGAAAATTTACAATGTTTTTATGTAGTAATTTTTTAAAGAGAAAGTGTAATAGAAAGAGGTTTTATTTCAGAAGTTATATTATGATGTATGTTTTTATATTTAATAAGTAGAAGATGCTGAAGTGTTACGATTTCCGATACCAATCCAAAGGACTTTCATTACTCAAATCAACAAGAAAAGGGAATAAGAAGTGTAAAGGTAAGCTTATAAGTTCTGGCATAGCGTTCAATGTTTTCTTTGCTAGATATTGTCTTCCGAAACAATAGGGACAATCTTTTTCAAACGTCATGAGTATCGACCATACATCTTTTACTTTCCACTTCGTTTTACAATATGTACAACGTGCCATGGAGTTCCTCCTCATTCTTGTTATTTTCTAATATATTCCATTTGATTTTACTAAAGTCAAGTGTACTTGGTGTGATAAAATGTAAGTTAGTTTGTTTCTTGTGAGGATGTATGCGGTAGTTTATGACCAAATGTATGTTGTGTGGCGTTTATATAATAAGAGGTTTTTATTTTCAATATGCAAATTGGCCAATATATCCTTTTTACAATCTACTAAAAATCATGTATAACAGAAGTACAAGACTATTTTATAAATATGCAGGAGTAGAGGGAGAATAATTGTAATGGTGAGAAAAACGTTCAAGATGCGTGTGTCTAGAAATAGAACGATTTCGATTAATGGTTCGATCCTTGATGTGGATGTTACACATGATGAGTTTTTGCAAGAGTTCGTTGAGTGGGTCGATTCTAAAGGTTGGTCGTTTATGGGGATGACGGATGAGATTACGCCCGAGGAAGCTAGTCAAAAGTTAATAGATTCGTTGATTGATGAGAAGGATAAGAAAGAGTAATTCCTTCTTATTTGTATTGTATATTTATGTTATTCATCGTAAAAGTATGATATAGTAAAAAATAGTGATTATTCTTCCAATTTAATACAAATTACATATAGAATTGGTAGAGTCATTTTTTTATGCTGGGAAAGTATAGTTTCTGAAAAGGGAGAGTCATATGGTAAATTTCAAGAAGATTTTTGCTTTTATTACAGTTATTAGTTTGTTTTTTTTGACACCTATGACGTTACGTGCTGAGACGAATATTGGAGTGAATCCGGAGCAAGTGGCACCACCACCTAAGGAAGGGCCAAATGTTTTTAGTCAGTTTGCAGCTACGATTGATGCGAAAACAGGTGATGTGTTGTATGACAAAAATGCACATCATCGTGCGTTTCCGGCTAGTATGACGAAAGTGTTAACGGCAATTTTACTTATGGAGCATACGAAGCCAGAGGAGCAGTTTACATTTTCGCAATTAGCATTAGATCAAGAGAAGAGTAATTATCAAATTGAGTTTCAACCTGGTGAGACGGTGAATAGAAATACTGCGCTTATGATTTTAATGGTGTTAAGTGCGAATGATGTGTCGTATGCGATTGCGGAGCATATTGGCGGAAGTGTTGAGAATTTCGCTAATATGATGAATGAAAAGGCGAAGCAATTAGGCGCTACAGATAGTCACTTTGTAACACCAAATGGATTGCATGATCCGAATCATTATACGACGCCGTATGATATGGCTATGATTACGAGAGGCGTGCAAAAGTATCCTGAAATTTTACAAGCGATGAATACGAAAAGAACGACAGTTACGACATCTAGGCAGACGGTGTCTATTTTTAATAAATCTACTTATTTTGAAAATCCATATAGTATTGGCGGTAAGACGGGGTTTACGAATGAAGCGCGTAATACGCTCGTTTTATTAAATGAGAAAGATGGAAATCGCATTATAAATGTAGTAATGGCTTCTCAAAGGCCTGAAATTTATGAAGATTTAAAGCAGATGGCTGAATATTCTTTTGGGCAATTTACGAAGCAAACTGTACTTGATAAACACAGTTGGCATCAAAAGACGACGTATTTAAATAAAGATGTTGATTCTGAGCTTGAAAAAAGTGCAGAGCTTATGCTTAAGAAAGATGAAGGGAAAAATGTAAAAACGGCTTTTCGGGTGAATCCAGTGAATACAGAATCTTTGTACCAAAAAGGAATTCATCGAGGTGAAGTAGTTGGTTCGGTAGATATCATAAAAAATAATCAAACAATTGCGACAGTAAATGTTCTTTCAAAAGAAGATGTTACTTTTGCGATGCCTAAAAAAGATACAGTTGCGCCTGAAGTAAAGGACTCCAATGTGAAAGTGATAAGTGTTGCGATAGGTGCCATTGTATTATTTGGAGCAGTTTTATATGTAGTGCTGCGCCGAAATAGACAAGGAATGAAATCAGAAGAAAAGTAAATTGCTAGTAGGAAGACTGTGAATAAGTTTTGTCACAGTCTTTTTTATATGCCTAAAAAACGATTTAACTAATAATTGTAAATTTTCTTATTGCAATTATTTGAAGTTCGTTATATCATTTACTTGTGTTCTTGTTAAAGAACAAGTTTAACATTGCATACTTCAAATAATATAAAACAACGGAGAGGGAGAGAGACGATGAAATTAATTTGGAAGGTAATTAGCAACGTTATCTCATTTGTTTTATTTGCATTGATGGTTTGCTTAGCTTTTGTAGTTATTTCTTCAAAAGCGAGCGGTGGTGACCCGACGGTGATGGGATATCAATTTAAGAGCGTTCTTTCAGGATCGATGGAACCAACGTTTTTAACAGGATCAATCATTGCGGTAGAGCCAACGAAAGATGGTTCTAAATATAAAAAGGGTGATGTTATTACCTTTAAAGAGAAAGATCAAAAAATTATCACTCACCGTATTATTGGTGTGAAAGATACAAATGGAAAAGTAATGTATGAAACAAAAGGGGATAACAATAACGGACCAGATTTAGAACCAGTACTTGCGGAGAATGTAATTGGAAAGTATGCAGATATTACAGTTCCGTATGTAGGTTATTTACTGAATTATGCGAATTCAAAAGCAGGAGCAGCATTATTACTTATTATTCCAGGGGTCTTTTTACTTGGTTATTCCGCGATTTCTATTTTTGGCGCTATTCGTAGCATCGACGGAGAAAAGAAAGAGAAAAAAGTAGAACAATCCGTCTAGTTCGTTTGGTTATACTTTCCTTTTAGGAAGTTAACAAATATAGATATATTAAGGGGATATGGACATGACTTTAAAGAAAAAATTAGGAATGGGTATCACATCAGCAGTACTAGGAGCAGCATTAGTTGGTGGAGGAACATTTGCATTTTTCAGCGACAAAGAAGTGTCAAACAATACATTTGCGGCTGGTACACTTGATTTAGCGGCAAACCCAACAACAGTAGTTGATGTATCAAATTTAAAACCTGGGGATACAATTAAAAGAGATTTTAAACTAGAGAATAAAGGCTCTTTAGACATTAAAAAAGTTTTACTGAAAACGGATTACAGTGTAGAGGATGCGAAGAAAGACAATAAAGATGATTTTGGTAAACATATTAAAGTAACATTCTTAAAAAATGTAGATAAGCATGAAACAATTATAAAAGAAACAACGCTAGATAAATTGAAGGGTGACACACTTACGGCAGTAGATAATGATTTATCTGCTTGGTTCTGGGATGAAAAAGGTATTTCAGCAGGTAAGTCTGATAAATTCACAGTAAAATTCGAGTTTGTTGATAATAAAAAAGATCAAAATGAATTCCAAGGCGATAAACTAAAATTAACGTGGACGTTTGATGCACAACAAACAGCGGGTGAAGAAAGATAATAATAGTAAAAAAGGGCTATCACATGGATAGCCCTTTTTCTATTTTTCTAGTATATGGCTATCAATTTTAATAGTTCTTTATTATAATATAGGTAACGTTCTGTATAAAGAACATAATGTTCGATGGGAGAGATTAAGATGCTGAAAAGACCACGTAATTTTAAAAAAATGCTTATATTGCCGTGTATGTGCTCTATTACGTTTTATTTAGGATCTCAAATCATGACGCATACAGAAGCGGCTTTCATTCATGAAACGAAAGTGGAAGCGACCATTTCTGCAGCAATTATATTTCCAAAAACAGTTAATACGTTAAAAGAGCAAGCTGAGCAACACAAACAGATTATTGAGCATGAGTATGGAACAATGAAGGGAAAGTTGGCAGCAACTTCTATCGAAGAAATTGAACAAGTAATTTCTATATGGCAACAAGGACGTGAGAAAATTGCTTCTGAGAAGGAAGCTTTACAAAGTGTATATACTACAATAGAAGCTCCTTACAATCAAATACAGGAAGAATTAAAAGTGAATAAAAGTGAGTCGATTCAGAAAGTAGCCGTATATGTGAATGAAGGCTTTCAGATTATAAAAGAGAAGCGCGATTATATTGAGAAAGAAGTTAGTTTGAAAGCTATTGATGAACAGATTCAGGCTCTTCAGCAACGATTAAACGTTGTAATTGAAGCGGAAGGACAAAAGAAAGCAGAAGAGCAAAAGAAAGTAGAAGAGCAAAAGAAAGTAGAAGAGCAAAAGAAAGTAGAAGAACAAAAGAAAGCTGAAGAACAAAAGAAAGCAGAAGAGCAAAAGAAAGTAGAAGAACAGAAAAAAGCAGAAGAACAGAAAAAAGTAGAAGAACAGAAAAAAGTAGAAGAACAGAAACAGGCGGAAACAGCGAAAAAGCTAGAACAAGTGGAGCATGAGAAGGCTGCTTCAACTAATCAAGAGAAACAATTGAAGAATAATAGTGTAGAGTCAGAGAAAGGGCCTGCACAAGTTGGCGATAGCCATGAAAAAGAATAATGCATATGAGTGTGAGGGAATAGTTTCCTTCGCACTTATTGTCTTGCTTTTGTGTTCTTCTAATATGAAATGTGTTGTAATGAGTGTTTAAGTTTCTGAAAAATCAAAACAATGTTGAGAAATTAAAATAATTGAAAATACTAAAAAATATTGTTGTATTTATATAGGTCTGTTCGTTATAATGAACTTAAGGTTTTTAAAAAAGAACAAGTATTAGCTTAGCTAATATAGTTTTAGTTATATCTCTTATTTATATAAGAGATAGCAATGTAAAAATACAAAAAACAGCTAGGGGGAATTGATTGTGAGTCTGAAAAAGAAATTAGGTATGGGAGTTGCATCAGCAGCATTGGGGTTATCTTTAATTGGTGGAGGAACGTTTGCATTCTTTAGCGATAAAGAAGTATCAAATAATACATTTGCAGCTGGGACATTAGATCTTACATTAAACCCTAAAACGCTTGTGGATATTAAAGATTTAAAACCAGGGGATTCTGTTAAGAAAGAGTTCTTATTAAAGAACGATGGTTCGTTAACAATTAAAGACGTTAAATTAGCAACAAAGTATACTGTGAAAGATGCAAAAGGTGATAATGCTGGTGAAGACTTTGGTAAGCACATTAAAGTCAAATTCATTTGGAATTGGGATAAACAAAGTGAGCCTGTATATGAAACAACTTTAGCAGACTTACAAAAAGCGGATCCAGATCTTTTAGCTAAAGACATCTTTGCTCCTGAGTGGGGAGAAAAGGGTGGATTAGAAGCTGGCACAGAGGATTATCTATGGGTACAATTTGTATTCGAAGATAATGGTCAAGACCAAAATAAATTCCAAGGTGATACATTGAATTTAGAATGGACATTCAATGCTAACCAAGAAGCTGGGGAAGAGAAATAATAAAAAAGCGGGTATCCCCCGCTTTTTTTTATAAAGAAAAAGAAGTGCCTGTTTTAAGCACTTCTTTCTATATATTATTTTTGATTTTTCTTCCATTGTGTAAATTCAAGAAATTCACGAAACTGTTCTTTAGAGACACCAGAGTTCATTGCGTCTTTAACGAGCTGCGTCCATTCGGAGTCTAGGTGAGCTTCCTTTGCTGTTTCGTCATGAAGTAAAGTATCAACTGGAATTTGTAGAACTGCGGCGATTTTTTCAAGAAACTGAATGGAAGGGTTTTTTTGTAAATTTCGTTCTATAGAACTAATGTAAGATTTAGCAACACCAGCTTTTTCGGCAAGTTCAGTTAATGAAATACCTTTTTGTAAACGAAGGCGTTTTATACGTTCTCCAATCATATTTGCGCACCTTTCTATCAATATGTCGTCGTCTTATGATGTCATTATTATAACATAAACTTCGTTAAAAAGAACAAGACTATTGAGCCTGACTTGATGGCTTCATACGTTGGAAAAAGTGTTCGATATCTTGCAGGGCGATACCAGCATCTAGAGCTTCAAGTATTAAATCAATCCATTCTTGATCCAGTGTGTCCGTCTTATCTTTGTACAATTGTAATTCCTCCCTAATTATCGGTCATAACTGCTGCTACAGAATAAATGATAATAAAACCGAATTTTTTATTTTATGTATCGAATTATCAAATATTGTGTAGGTAAAACAAAGATAAAATCCCCATTAAACTCCCTCAATGGAAATAATTATAAATTGTTCGCTAAAAACTTTCAATATTTTCAGAAAACATTGTTGAATTGTGATATATCCGTATACTAACTATGAAATTTTTACAAATATATTAAAAAAATTACATAATATAACTAAATATTGAAAAAATATTGAATTTTTAATAAAATTCAAATTGTAATACATATTATTTATTAGGGGAGGAAATAAGGGATGAAAAAGAAACCATTCAAAGTATTATCATCAATTGCCTTGACAGCTGCATTAGGTCTTTCATTCAGCGCTGGCACTCAGTCTGCATACGCTGAAACGCCTGGGAATAAGACAGCTACGAGCCCAGTTGATGACCATTTAATTCCAGAAGAGCGTTTAGCAGATGCGCTGAAAAAACGTGGGGTAATTGATTCGTCAGCTTCGGAGACAGAAACAAAGAAAGCTGTCGAAAAGTATGTAGAGAACAAAAAGGGTGAAAATCCTGGGAAAGAAGCAGCAAATGGGGACCAACTTACGAAAGAAGCGTCTGACTTTTTAAAGAAAGTGAAAGATGCAAAAGCAGACACGAAAGAAAAACTAGACCAACCAGCAACAGGGACACCTGCAGCGACAGGTCCAGCTAAAGGTGGTCTAAATGGTAAAGTACCAACTTCTCCAGCAAAGCAAAAAGGATATAACGGTGAAGTTCGTAAAGACAAGGTACTCGTTTTACTTGTAGAGTACGCTGACTTTAAACATAACAATATCGATAAAGAGCCTGGATACATGTATTCTAACGATTTTAACAAAGAACACTATGAAAAAATGTTATTCGGTAACGAGCCATTCACGTTAGATGATGGAAGCAAAATTGAAACGTTTAAACAATATTACGAAGAGCAATCTGGCGGTAGTTACACAGTGGACGGAACAGTAACAAAATGGTTAACGGTTCCTGGTAAAGCTGCTGATTACGGTGCAGATGCTCCGAGCGGCGGTCATGATAATAAAGGACCAAAAGGACCGCGTGATCTTGTAAAAGATGCGTTAAAAGCAGCTGTAGATAGCGGTATTGATTTATCAGAGTTTGACCAATTTGATCAATACGATGTAAACGGTGATGGAAATCAAAATCAACCGGACGGTTTAATTGACCACTTAATGATCATTCATGCGGGTGTTGGACAAGAAGCTGGCGGCGGTAAATTAGGTGATGATGCAATTTGGTCACATCGCTGGACAGTTGGACCAAAGCCATTCCCAATTGAAGGAACAAAATCGAAAGTTCCATATTGGGGCGGCAAAATGGCCGCATTTGACTACACAATTGAACCGGAAGATGGAGCGGTTGGTGTATTTGCACATGAATATGGTCATGATTTAGGTCTTCCAGATGAGTATGATACACAATATAGCGGTCAGGGTGAGCCGATTGAAGCTTGGTCTATTATGAGTGGCGGAAGCTGGGCTGGTAAAATCGCTGGAACGACGCCAACGAGTTTCTCACCACAAAATAAAGAGTTTTTCCAAAAAACAATTGGTGGTAACTGGGCAAATATCGTAGAAGTAGATTACGAGAAATTAAATAAAGGTATCGGTCTAGCAACATATTTAGACCAAAGTGTTACGAAATCAGATCGACCAGGTATGATTCGTGTTAACTTACCAGATAAAGATGTGAAAACAATTGAACCAGCATTTGGTAAGAAATATTATTACAGCACAAAAGGTGACGATCTTCACACAAAAATGGAAACACCGCTGTTCGATTTAACGAATGCAACGACTGCGAAATTTGATTTCAAGTCATTGTATGAGATTGAAGCAGAGTATGACTTCCTTGAAGTACACGCTGTAACAGAAGATGGACAACAAACGTTAATTGAAAGACTTGGTGAGAAAGCAAATAGTGGAAATGCAGATTCGACAAATGGAAAATGGATTGATAAATCATATGATTTAAGTCAATTCAAAGGCAAGAAAGTAAAATTAACATTTGATTACATTACTGATGGTGGTTTAGCATTAAATGGTTTCGCGCTAGATAATGCTTCATTAACAGTAGATGGTAAAGTGGTATTCTCTGATGATGCAGAAGGTACACCACAATTCAAATTAAATGGTTTTGTTGTTTCTAACGGAACAGAGAAGAAAAAACATAACTACTATGTAGAGTGGAGAAACTATGCTGGGGCAGATAACGCATTGAAATTTGCACGTGGCCCAGTATTTAACACTGGTATGGTTGTATGGTATGCGGATTCAGCTTACACAGATAACTGGGTTGGCATACATCCAGGACACGGTTTCCTTGGTGTAGTTGATTCTCATCCTGAAGCAATTGTGGGAACTTTAAATGGCAAACCAACAGTGAAAAGTAGTACACGATTCCAAATCGCTGATGCGGCGTTCTCATTCGACAAAACGCCAGCTTGGAAAGTTGTATCTCCAACGCGTGGAACGTTTACGTATGACGGCTTAGCAGGTGTACCGAAGTTTGATGATTCTAAAACGTATATTAATCAGCAGATTCCAGATGCAGGACGTATTTTACCGAATCTTGGTCTGAAGTTTGAAGTAGTAGGACAAGCTGATGATAATTCTGCAGGTGCTGTTCGTTTATATCGTTAATACAGTAAAACTACCGAGGGATGTTCTTTCGGTAGTTTTTTTTGAGCAATGAATTTTATATAAAAGAAAAAATTATATATAATGTAATTTTACGAATAGAAATTTGTTTCATATGAAGTCTATATAAATAATGAAAGAATTGGATAAAAATAGTGGGAGAAGGTGAGTGGATGAGTGTTTCTTCTATTGTAAGTAAGCAAAAGGAATATTTTTTTAAAGGTCATACGAGAAGCGTAGAAACAAGAAAAAAGAATTTGAAGAAGCTGTATGCTGGAATCCAGCATTTTGAAGAAGAGATATTTCAAGCATTGAAATTAGATTTAAATAAGTCAGTTCACGAATCGTTTACAACAGAAATTGGATATGTATTAAAAGAAATTTCTTTTCAATTGAAACATATTTCATCGTGGAGTAAACCGAAGCGTGTTCAAACAGCGCTTACTCATTTTGGGTCGAAGGGGAAAGTGGTACCAGAACCGTATGGTGTGACGCTTATTATGGCGCCATGGAACTATCCGTTTCAATTAGCAATTGCACCACTTGTTGGAGCGTTGGCAGCTGGCAATACAGTTGTTTTAAAGCCGTCAGAGTTAACGCCAAACGTTTCAAAAGTGCTTACGAGAATGTTAGAGGAATTATTCCAAGAAGAGCTTGTAGCGGTAGTAGAAGGTGGCGTTGAAGAGAGTACAGCTTTGTTAAAGGAACCATTTGATTATATTTTCTTTACTGGTAGTGTTGGCGTTGGGAAGGTTGTAATGGAAGCAGCTGCGAAAAGGTTAACGCCGCTTACGTTAGAACTTGGTGGTAAAAGCCCCTGTATTGTACATAAAGATGCAAAGATAGATGTAACAGCAAGACGGATTGTTTGGGGCAAGTTTTTAAATGCAGGGCAGACGTGTGTTGCACCGGATTATATGTATGTTCATTCTTCCGTGAAAGAACAGTTAATCGAGGCGTTACGACATGAAATTACAACGCAGTATGGAAAAGATCCACTGAACAATGACAATTACGTACGAATTGTGAGTGAGCGTCATTTTGAACGATTATGTACATTTTTGAAAGAGGGAAAAAACGCAATCGGCGGGAATTATAAAAAAGAAACGTTACATATTGAACCAACAGTGTTAACAAATGTTACATGGCAAAGTGCTGTTATGGAAGATGAAATTTTCGGACCGATTTTACCAATTATAGAGTATGACAACATAGAAGACGTAGTTGAAACGATTCAGCAACATCCGAAGCCGTTAGCTTTATATATTTTTTCTGAAGATAAAGAAGTGCAAAAGAAAGTGACGAGCAATATTTCATATGGCGGAGGTTGTATTAATGATGTTGTCTATCATCTTGCAACACCATATTTACCTTTTGGAGGCGTTGGAAGCAGTGGATTAGGGAGTTATCATGGGGAAGAAAGTTTTCGGACTTTTTCACATTATAAAAGCATTTTAGCCCAATCTACAGCATTCGACATGAAAATTCGTTACTCTTCTACAAAAAGTGCTTTAAAATTTATACGAAAGTTGTTAAAATGATGATGGTGTTTATCAGTAGGCGTAGCCGTATGATAATAGCCCCTTCGCAATGGAAGGGGTTTTTCTGTTCGACATTATGTATCGTGCGAAAATGAATCAAACATACTACATAGAGAATAGAAGTGAACGCTACTAATAACCATTTTTGTTTGGATCGAAACAAAAAATAGTCTATAGAACATAAATATTTATTCATGAATATAAAAATTAAAATTTGAGGTAGATAGGACGGGAAAATGAAAAAGATTATTAAAGTTGAAGCAGTAGAAAAACATTTTGGAAATCAAGTGATTATCCCACCTCTTTCTTTAGATATTAAAGAAGGAGAGTTTTTAACAATTTTAGGACCGAGTGGTTGCGGGAAAACGACTTTACTTCGTATGATCGCAGGATTTGAAACTCCGACTAAAGGGAATCTTTTATTGGATGATGAAAAGATTAACGATTTGCCGCCATATAAGCGTCATATGAACTTAGTGTTCCAACATTATGCACTATTCCCACATATGACAGTGGAGAAAAACATTTGTTTCGGTATGAAAATGCAAAAAATACCAGCAGCAGAACAGAAAGAACGTGCTGAAGAGGCAATGCGTTTAACGCAGTTACTTGAGTTCCGTAATCGTAAACCTGCGAAGCTTTCTGGTGGACAGCAGCAGCGTGTAGCAATTGCAAGAGCGATTGTAAATAACCCACGCGTATTACTCTTAGATGAGCCACTTGGAGCGCTTGACTTTAAGTTGCGAAAAGACTTGCAACGTGAATTGAAAAACTTACAACGTAATTTAGGAATTACGTTCATATACGTAACACACGATCAAGAAGAAGCGATGAGCATGAGTGATCGGATCGTTGTTATGAACAAAGGACATATTGAACAAATCGGAACGCCGAAAGAAATTTATAATCAGCCGAAAACGTTGTTCGTTGCGACATTTATCGGTGAAAATAATATTGTGAAAAACGGGGAAAGCTATGTAGCAATTCGCCCTGAAAATGTAAAGGTGCGTTCAGTTGAAGAACCAATTTTAAAAGAATACCATCTTGGACATATTGAAGATATTGAGTTTGTTGGAAATATGGAAAAGCTTTATGTACGTGATGAGAAAACATCAGAATTACTAATGGCATATCAAACTGCTGAAGAAGTAGCACAGTGGGGCATTGGAGATAATGTATACGTAGGCTGGGAGCAAGAGGACGAGGTGACCTTAAATTGAAAAAAGGGAAATTACTCGCACTACCTACAGTGGCGTGGCTGTTAATCTTCTTCCTTATTCCGCTTGTGTTCGTATTAGGATTCGCCTTCATGCAGCGCGGAGCATACGGGACAGTGGAAATGCAGTTTACGCTAGATAATATAGCGCGCGTGTTTGATCCACTGTATATGGGTACGTTATGGGAAACAGTAAAGATAGCTGTTATTACAACAGTATTATGTTTATTAATTGGCTATCCATTTGCATATACGATTACAATTGTTGATCGTAAATACCGTTCTATTCTTTTATTATTAGCAACGATTCCGTTTTGGATTAACTTCCTTGTTCGTTCATACGCATGGATTGTTATTTTACGTTCACAAGGTCTTGTAAATACGTTGCTATTGAAACTAGGTATTATTAGTGAGCCGTTAAATTTACTATATAATACACCTTCTGTAGTATTAGGGATGGTATATTCTTTATTACCATTTATGATTTTACCAGTGTATGCGGCTATTGAGCAGCTTGATAAGCGCAAACTAGAAGCAGCTTACGATTTAGGGGCAACACCATTAAAAGCATTTTGGAATGTAACATTACCGATGACAATGTCAGGAGTTGCTACAGGTTCTATTTTAGTATTCGTTTCTTCTATCGGAATGTTTGTTGTATCAGACGTGATGGGTGGATCGAAAGTAGCATTAATCGGAAACGTAATTCAAAACCAATTCTTAGGTGCGCGTGACTGGCCGTTTGGTTCTGCGTTATCAATTATCGTAGTTCTATTCTCTGTTCTGTTAATTTACTTATATTATCGTGCAACGAAAGTATATAAATATGATGGAAACGGAGGGGAATAGGCAAAGATGAAGAAGTTTTTAGTTTCTTATTCTTGGTTAATTTTATTATTTTTGTATTTTCCAATGATGGTTTTAATGGTATATTCCTTCAACGATTCTCGTATTAATGCGGAGTGGGAAGGATTTACATTCCATTGGTATACAGATTTATTTCAAAAACAAGATGTTATTGATGCGTTTATAAATAGTATGACGATTGCGATTATAACGACTGTCGTAACAACGGTGCTTGGTGTATTTTTTGCTATCGCATTACATCGTTATAAATATCGTTTTGAAGGGGCTATTAACGGCCTTGTATACTTACCAATTTTAATTCCTGATATTTTAATGGGTTTATCTTTACTTATCTTATTTAGTCAATTAGGTATGGAACTTGGACAAGTAACGATTATTATCGCACATATTACATTTAGTATTTCATTTGTTGTTGTTATTTTAGCGGCCCGCCTTTCTAGTATGGGACGTGATTTAGAAGAGGCTGCAAATGATTTAGGAGCAACGCCTTGGCAAACGTTTCGCTATGTAACGTTTCCAGCAATCGCACCGGGAGTTATTTCAGCAGCATTATTAACATTCACATTATCAATTGATGATTTTGTAATTAGTTTCTTCGTATCAGGACCAGGATCAACAACATTGCCATTATACATTTACAGTATGGTTAAGCGCGGAGTATCACCTGAAATTAATGCACTGTCTACAATTTTAATTGTTGTTATCGTAGGATTAATGGTTCTATCAGAAATCTTCCGTAACAAAGGTGCAGATGGTGAAGAAAACTCTGGAGGACACCTTCCTTTATAATACGAACGATATAGAAAGTACGAGGGGGTAATAAACCGATGAAATTAGTGAAGAGATTAGCTGGCGCAGCAATTAGCTTTAGCCTTGTTGCTGGTGTACTTGCTGGTTGTGGTGAAAAGAAAGAAGAATTAAATATTTATAGCTGGGCTGACAATTTTGATGAGCAAGTTCTAAAGGATTTTGAAAAGAAATATAACGTGAAAATTAACTATGATAAGTACGCGAGTAACGAAGAAATGCTTGCGAAATTACAAGCTGGTGGCGCGAAGTATGACTTAATTCAGCCGTCTGATTACATGGTTAAAACAATGGCAAAAATGGACTTATTAGAGCCATTAGATAAGAAGAACATCCCAAATATCGAAAATATGGTTTCTAATTTCAAAACACCTGCGTTTGATCCAGAGAATAAGTATTCTTTAGTATACACTTGGGGTGTAACGGGAATTGCATACAATAAAAAGTTTGTGAAAGAAGCACCTACAAGTTGGGCTGATTTATGGAATGAGAAATATAAAGGACATGTAACGTTACTAAACGATTCTCGTGAAGTATTAGGAATGGGTCTTAAGAAGCATGGATTCTCAAACAGCACGAAAGACGATGCACAATTAAAGACAGCAGCTACTGATTTACAGAAGTTACTTCCAAACTTATTAGCATTTGATACAGATAACATTAAACAAAAGTTCATTACAGAAGATGCTTGGATCGGTACTGTTTGGTCTGGTGACGCTGCATTTATCGCGAAAGATAATAAAGATGTAGAATACGTTGTACCAAAAGAAGGCGGCACAATTTGGGCTGATACGTTAGCAATTCCAAAAGGTGCAAAACATAAAGAGCTTGCAGAGAAATTTATGAACTACTTATTAGATGAAAAAGTAAGTGTGAAAAACTACGAGTCAATTGGTTACAGTAATCCAAATGAAAAAGCTTATCCTCTTCATAGTAAAGAATATCGTGATAACCACATGATCTTCTTAACGAAAGAAGAATTAGATCGCACAGAATGGCTTGTTGATGTAGACGATAAGTTAAAAGACTATGATCGTTACTGGACAGAGTTAAAAACAAAAGGTAAATAAGTAAGGAAATGCGGTTTCTAAAATAGAAATCGCATTTTTTCATAGTAGGAGGAAATCGTTTGAAGAAGAAGTTACATAAGTATGAGGTAATGTGTATCGTTTTATTACTTGCTGTATTTGGCATTATTGCATGGCGAGTACATGTAGGTGGCGTTACAATGATGGATATATACGTACGAGGGTTGGTAAACGGATTACAAACAGAAAACTCACTTACATTTTTCTCATATTTTACAAAGATGGGATCTGCGATTGGGGTAGTAACCACGCTCGTAATAAGTTTGCTTGTTTTTTGGAAGAAGCGTTATTATGCTGCGATGATTGTGTACCCAATGGGTATTTTAATCACACATCTTGTTAATAAAGGAATAAAAGAAATTGTAAAAAGAGACCGTCCGTCATTAAATGAGGCACTTGACGCACTTGGATATAGCTTCCCAAGTGGACATGCAATGCTATCTATTATGACATTTGGTTTTCTTGCCTATATCATTGCTGCCAATTTGAAGAGTGTAGCTGGGAAATGTGGTATTACAATGTTGCTGGGAATATTAATTATATGGATTGGATTAAGTAGAGTTATTTTAAATGTTCATTATCCGACTGATATTTTAGCAGGTTACTGCGTAGGTGGGATTTTGTTAATTATAGCAATTTATTGTCATCGTTTACTTACCGAGAGGCTTCAGCTTAATAAAGAGAGATAGAAAAATGTCTGGAGAAACTATCATTATAGTGTTTCCAGACATTTTTTGTTTATATAAAGATATGATACAGTATAAGTGATAATGGAATTATATAAAGTAGGTGAAAATGTGTGAAGACCAATGTACACAAAATTGATAAGTGGGGGAAGTTAGGGGCTTTTTTGTATAAATTTCGTTATACAGTAATCGTAGCATTAATAGTATTAGCGATAGCGCTCGGTATTTTTGCTCCGAAGCTTCCAGGAGTATTAGGTGGAGATGGTTTCCAAACAGAAGGAGATTATCAAAAGACGAAAGAAATTTTAGATAAAGATTTTAAGCAGTCCCAGGATACACTTTTACTCGTTTTTGAGAAGAACAAGGATGCTTCACATAAGGAGTTTCAAAAAGGTATAGAGGGAATTATAAAACATATTCAAGAGAAAGAAACATATGAGTCTTTCCGTCATCCAATAGAAAATAAAGAGATGCTACAAGATGATATTGGTTATGCGACGATTTTATTTTCCGGGAAAACAAATAAAGATCGAATGGAAAAGACATTGCAATTCGCTGATGAAATCAAGAAAGAAAGTAGTGCGGTATTAAAAGTAACACCGACAGGGTATCCGAAAATTAATCAAGAGATTAATGAAAGAACACAAAATGATTTGAAAGTAGCAGAGATGATCGGTTTACCGATTGCTTTTCTCGTACTATTATTCTCATTTGGTAGTCTAATCGCTTCCATTTTACCGATTGTAAATGGTGCACTAAGTGTAATTAGCACGATGGGCATATTATATTTCATCGGTGTTGATAAAGAACTATCTATTTTCGTGTTAAATGTTGCACCGATGATTGGACTTGCATTATCCATTGATTTTGCACTATTATTTGTGAACCGTTTTCGAGAGGAAGTTGCAAAGCGACCGGTAAAAGAAGCGATAGCAATTACATATCAGACAGCCGGACGTGCTATCGTATTTTCGGGATTGTGTGTATTTGTCGGATTATCCGGTTTGTTTTTCTTCCAGATAGATTATATTCAGTCTGTTGCTATTAGTGGAATGATTGTTGTCATTATGAGTATTTTATTTTCACTCACACTCCTTCCTGCGCTGTTATCTTTAATCGGAAAAAGAATATTAAAAAAGAATCAGGTAGCACCTACTCCATCAAATGTATGGCGTAAATTTGCGCAGTTTGTAATGAAACATCCAATCGTAATGATTGTTGCTGTTACAACATTTATTGTTATTTGCTTATTACCACTACGTACAGCTAATTTGCAGTTTCCTGGTGTCGAAGCATTACCAGAAAAGAGTGATACGAGAGTTGCATTTGAGAAGTATGAAGAAGCCTTTAATAAGACTGTCAAAACACACGCCGATGTTACTTTAGTAGTAGAGACGAAGAATGATATAGCGGAAAAAGCAAGCTTACAAAAGGTAGAAAATGTCGTTCAAAAGTTAAAAGATGACAAGCAAGTATATAAGGTGAAAAGTGTATATAACGAGCTAAATGGGATGAAAGCAGATCAAGTTGCAGGAATGTTACAATCACCAGAAGCGGCGAAAATAGCTCCTGTATTTGAAGCGTATACAAAAGGGAATAAGACGACAATTCAAGTTTTCCTAGATGCAAAACCACGTACGGAAACGGCTAAACAATGGGTTCGTGATTTCAAAAAGAATTATAAAGAAAGCGATGTTACTTATTATTTAGGCGGGATGACAACGTTCCAACAAGAGTTAGAGGATGAAATTACAGATAAAGTTGCAATTGGTATGTCTGTTATATTTGGATCAACCTTTGTTATTTTATTATTCGCATTCCGCTCTATTCTCATTCCAATAAAGGCGATTATTATGAATGTACTTAGTTTAAGTGCAACAATTGGAATTGTTATTTGGTTATTTGAAGGCGGTCATTTCGGATTAGATGAGAGTTCAGTTCTATTTGTTTTACCAATCTTCATTTTCGGTCTCGTATTTGGATTAAGCATGGATTATGAAGTATTTCTTATTTCACGAATTCATGAGCTATATGAGGAAACTGGAGATAACGATCAAGCAACGCTAGAGGGGCTTGTCTCGACAAGCCGCATCATTACATCCGCTGCTTTAATTATGATTGTTGTTACCGGTGCGTTCGCATTTACTGACATTTTACCAGTAAAGCAGATGGGTATTGGAGTCGCGTTAGCGATATTTCTTGATGCAACAATTATTCGCCTTATGCTTGTACCAAGTTTAATGAAGCTGTTTGGAGACTGGAACTGGTGGCTGCCATTTCGAAAAAAACGAGAAAAATCATCGTGAAAAATACTCATCTTATAGATGAGTATTTTTTTATGAATAGCAAAGCCTACCTTTTGCAAATAGTATGTGATAAGAACATTACATACAAGTAGGTGAAGGCAATGTTTCGTTATTTTAAGTTTAAACTAAATGATACAGTACAGTTTGCTGAAAACGATGGGCATATGTATCGCATTGTCGGTTATCGATTAGAAAAGGGATTTTATCCAAAAGATGAATGGACTCATATCATTTATGAACTGCTTAGAGAATTTGATGGGTATACGATGGATGCGGAAGAGGAGGAACTTGTAAAGGTCATTCAAGTAGAGGATGAGTATTACAAAATACAAGAAGTATCGGGCTATCGTTATCCAGTAAAAATGAAACAAAAACAACAAGTGATGAAAATAGAAAAGATGGACGATTTATTAGATGCTTACAACGACTATAAACGATTGGCGGATTTCTTTAAAGATTTATCGTATGAACAAAAAGCTGAAGAAGTATTGCAGGAAATGAAAAGGCTTAGAGCGTGAGGGGCAGTCTATTATAAGACTGTCCTCTATTTTTGACGGTGCATCAAAGTGTGTTTTCCGTTACAATGAGAGAATCAATAGAAATAAGGTGATAACAGTATGGAAACAAAGAAAAAGGGTGAATGGTGTGAAATTACCGTTCCGGCTAAATGGAATGATATAAGTATTGAATCGTTATTAAAAGTAGAATGGGAACTACCAAAAAAGTTATTACATCAGCTTCGCATGGATAAAGGTGTAACTGTTAACGGTGAACAGAGAAGATGGCATGAACTTTTAAAAGAGGGCGATAAGTTACAAGTTCATATGTTTATAGAAGAAGAGTACGGTATAGATCCAGAATATGGTGATTTACAGGTAGTGTTTGAAGATGATCACGTACTCATCGTAAATAAACCAGAGCAAATGGACACGCACCCTGCTGAAAAAGGTGGAACGGGAACACTTGCAAATCTCGTTGCGTTTCACTTTCAAATGCAAGGACTAGGGACGAAAGTACGTCATATACATCGTTTAGATAAAGATACGACAGGTGGTGTCGTGTTTGCTAAGCATAGAATTGCTGGTGCGATTATGGATCGTTTATTAATGGAACGAAAAATAAAAAGAACGTATGCGGCGCTTGTTGAAGGAAAAGTAAAAAAGAAGCAGGGCACAATTGACGCGGCTATCGGAAGAGATCGTCATCATGCTACGAGACGTCGTGTTTCCCCAAAGGGTGATGAAGCTATCACATACTATAAAGTAGAAAAGTATTTTAAGAAGCAAAACACAACCTTCGTAACGTTACAATTAGAAACGGGTAGAACGCATCAAATTCGTGTTCATATGAGCTATAATGGTAATCCGTTAGTTGGGGATGTATTATATGGTGGGCAAACAAAATATATGTCTCACCAAGCACTACATGCGATGAAGATTAATTTCTTGCATCCAATTACGAAAGAAGAAATCGAAGTCGATGTACCGTTTCCTACAAAATTAAATAATACAATGAAAGAATTTCAAAGGGTGAATGCGTAAAGTGTAAATTTAAATTTGAGAAAAGTAGATTTTTGCAGGGATTTCTCTAAAAGAAGCGAAGCCGTTAAGAGAAAAGAGAGGTGAGAATCACTTGGTCAAATATAAATATATACTAGGAATATTTTTCGCTTGTCTTTTATTTACTCTATGCCTCTATCCATATTTACCAGGACGTTTGGCAGTACATTGGAACGTAAGTGGTGGGCCGAACGAATTTATGAGTAAACAAGTTGTTGTAGCATTTATTCCTTGTCTTATTATTTTTTCACATGGATTCGTGTATATTATTTCACATAATATATATAAGTTTAATGAAGGAGAGCATTTCATTATAAACGGATTTATAAAGACGATTACTTTATTTATGTTGTTTATTCATATGCTTATTCTCTTTATTAATTTTGGAAGTTTTATATCCTTTCAGACAGGATTAACGATCGGGATTAGTATGTTTCTTTTTATGCTTAGCAAAGAGTTTAAAAAGATAAAGGGTAAAGAAAAAGATCCAATTAAATTACAAAAAATTCGTTTAGTGAGTAGACGGATTTTTCAAGTGATGGCATGTGGTATACTGTTTTCATTGTTTTTGAACTTGAAGTGGGGATTTTATGTATTACTTAGTGTAATAAGCTGTGGATCTATTTTGTTTATGTTCTACATTTTATATTCATACATAATAGAAAGCTACGAAACTTAAAAAGAGTCTTCTCATCATGAGAAGACTCTTTTATTCTATTTATTTCGTAATAAATTGTTGTGTCCAGTAGTTACCGCTTTCTACATAGCCAACACCGATGTGAGTGAAGCTGTTATTTAAGATGTTTGCACGGTGTCCAGCACTGTTCATCCAAGCTTGTACTACTTCTTCAGGTGTACGTTGACCTTGAGCGATGTTTTCACCTGCAGATGTATAAGAAATACCAAATTTCTTCATCATGTCAAACGGAGATCCGTATGTAGGGCTGTTATGATCAAAGTAGTTATTTTTTTGCATATCTTCAGATTTAATGCGTGCTACTTTGCTTAATTCAGTATCGATTTTTAGTGCTGGTAAGCCTTGTTTTGCACGCTCAGCGTTTGTTAATTCAACAACACGTTGTTCGAACTCGCTTAAAGATTTTGCTTCTTGAGCAGGCTTTTGCTCAGCTGGTTTTTGTTCTGTAGGTTTTTGAGTATTGTTGTTTTCAGCAGGCTTTTGAGCTTCTGGTTTTTGAACTTCTTCAGCAGGCTTTTGCTCAGCTGGTTTTTGAGTTTCTGGCTTAGCTGTTGGTTGCTCAGTTACAACATTTTCAGTAGGCTGTTGACCAGGAATGAAGCAGTTTGAGTTTGGTTGGAAGTTTCCTTGTTGCCATTGTGCTAATGACTCAACACCCATAGATTGTAAGAATGCTTGTAATTCTTGTTGGCTCATTTGCTTCATCATCACTTTTGAATGCTGAATATTTTGAACCTTTATGTTAGATGGTTGTACTGTTGCAGCTTGTGCATCTAAAGTAGATACTCCTAAAGTAAGAGCTGTTGCAGCAGCTACAGATAATAAAACACGCTTTTTCATGATGTGTGTCCCCCTATATAAAGTTTTAATTTGTTTTCACACGATTTGTTTTTGACAGCCTGTCTGACTGACAAATTCATCGTAGCATACAATTTGCTAGAAAAAAGATGGAAAAAAATTCATAGACTTAAAATTTACCTAATTTATCCTAAGAGGAGAAAAGGGGAGAAATAAGAGAAACGTAGAGTATAAAAGGAATTTTTAGCATTTTTATACTTGGTTTTAATAGGCGCTTTTTGGATAAATGTACCTATAGTGAAAATGAAGAATCCTATTGTATCAATGATTTGAACGTTTTTTTGAGGAATATACTGGATTGTTTTTTACAAAACTGTAATGTTTTTGTTGTTCTTTTTTATAATAAAGTAACATATTTTTAATGTTGTAGCGGACAAAAAAGCGGCTATCTCTTTACATAGACGAAGGAGATAGCCGTTTTCCTATTATTACATATGTTACGAGTTAGTTTCAATTGCTTCTAATAATAAATCTACAATATGAACTCCTCTCATTTTATGAGAAAGACCTTCCCGTTCAATACCTAATTTCATTTGTAATAGACAACCTGGATTTGCAGTAACAATGGTTGTTGCGTCTGTTTCATTCACACGATCCATCTTATAATCTAGAAATTCCATAGATAACTCTGAATGAACAAAATTGTAAATACCAGCAGAACCACAGCAACGATCCGCATCTTTCATTTCACGGTATGTTGCGCCTTGAATGGCTTCTAGTAACATACGAGGTTCAGAAGATGTTCGCATAACGTTGCGTAAATGACAAGAATCTTGATACGTAATGATTTGTGGTGGAAGTCGTAAGTCATTATGTTTATGGAAATCTAGTTCTACTAGTATAGCAGTAATATCTTTAATTTTAGAAACAAATTGCTTTGCGCGTTCAGCCCATTCTGGATCATCCTTTAAAAGGTAATCATAGTCTACGAGGTAAGCCCCGCAACCACCTGCATTCGTAATAATATAGTCGATGTTTAAATCTTCGAATGCTTTTATATTTCGTTTCGCTAATTCTTTTGCTCCACTCTTTTCACCAGCATGCCCATGTAATGCACCGCAGCAATTTTGCGTTTTCGGAATAATGATATCACAACCAGCTACCTGGAGGAGTTTCATCGTTGCATTATTTGTTTCTAAAAACATCGTATCCATTAAGCAGCCTGTGAAGAATGCAACTTGTTTCTTCTTTGTACTTTCAGCAGGTAAAAATTTAGGACGATCTTTCATTGCTTTCATTTTAGGGACTTTTGGTAAAATGAGATCCATCGTTGCAAGTGTTTCAGGGAATAACCTCATAATACCTGTTTTATGTGTTAGCGTTTGTAAACCGGAACGCTGGTAAAGTCCGATTAGTCCTGTTAATGTTCGCATTCGATTTTGATGTGGGAAGAGTCCTTCAAAAACGACTTTACGAACGGCTCTCACTGGCATTGAGAATTTTTTATTTTGATTAATAATATCACGAGCTTCTTCTAATAAATGTCCATAATTCACACCAGATGGACAAACAGGTTCGCAAGCACGGCAGCCGAGACAGACGTTTAATGTATTTTCAACATCTTCATCTGGCTCAATTAAACCATCAACGACTGCTTTCATTAATGCGATACGTCCGCGTGGTGAATGTGATTCTTTATATCCAGATTGAATGTAAGTAGGGCAAGTTGGTAAACAGAAACCGCATCGCATACAATTTAGTAGTTCATCTTCACTTAATCGTTCTTTAAATTCCCTTTGAATGTTTTCTTTATTTAATGTGGTCATCGCTCAACCACCACTCTTTTACGAGAGTCATTCGCAAACATTTTTCCTGGGTTCATAATGTTGTTTGGATCGAAAGCTTGCTTTATACCTTGCATAGCTGCAATACCTTCTTTTCCTAACTTCAATTCTAAATAAGGGGCTTTCATTGCACCAACACCATGTTCACCAGTAATCGTGCCACCAAGTTCAATTGCTTTCGCAAATATTTCAGCAAAAGCTTGTTCAGCTCGGTGCATTTCTTCTTCATTGCGAGCATCTGTCATACAAGTTGGATGCAAGTTACCATCACCAGCGTGTCCAAACGTACAAATAGAAATATTATATTTTTTTGCAATGGCATTAATAGCTTCAACCATCGGAGCGATTTGTGAGCGTGGTACAGTTGCGTCTTCTAAAATTGTAGTAGGTTTTAATCTTGCAAGTGCTGATAATGCACTACGGCGAGCTGTACGAAGCGCATCTGCTTCCGATTCATCTTTTGCAACGCGAACATCAACTGCATTCATAGAGCGGCAAACGTTAGCCATGTTTTCAATATCTCGATTGACTACTTCGGGCGGACCATCTTGTTCAATTAATAAAATTGCTTTTACGTCAGTTGGTAAACCGATTTGCGCAAACTCTTCAACAACTTCAATTGTCGGTTGATCTAAAAACTCAAGTGTCGCTGGAATAATTTTATTTGCAATAATAGAAGAAACAGCACGGGCAGCTTCATTAATATCTTCATAGAGCGCAAGCATCGTTTTCTTCGTTTCAGGCATAGGAACAAGTTTTAATATGGCTTCTGTTACCACACCAAGTGTTCCTTCAGAACCGATAAATAGACGAGTTAAATCATAACCAGCTACATCCTTTGCCAATTTACCGCCAGTACGAATGATATCGCCATTTGGTAGGATAAGTTCAAGGCCCATTACATAATCCCGTGTTACACCATATTTTAACCCGCGCAATCCGCCTGAGTTTTCATTAATATTACCGCCGATTGTAGAAATTTTCATCGAACTTGGATCTGGCGGATAAAATAATCCTTTTTCTTCTACTGCTTTAATAATATCAAGTGTAATTACACCAGCTTGTACAGTAATTGTTAAATTCTCTTCATCAATTTCTAAAATGTTGTTCATATGGCGGAAAATAAGGACGATACCGCCCTCTAGTGGACAAGTTCCTGCGCAAAGGTTTGTTCCAGACCCACGAACATACACAGGGATTTTGTAAGTGTTACATACTTTTAACACTTCAGCTACTTCATTTGTATTACGAGGAGCAATAACCGCATCGGGCATTGCTTGGAAGTTTGGAGTGGCATCATAACTATAAGTTAAACGCCCCATATTGGATGTATCTACACTATTTTCGCCAACAATGGATACGAATGAATCAATAATTTGCTTTTCTAACATTATAAATCCCCCTCGAACTGTTAACGTATTTAGTTATAATAAAAAACGTAGTAACAGTGCTTTCATTATAATGATAAAAAAGTCGGGGGATTCTTTCTATATATAATCATCTAAAGATTAATCAGTTTTATCGTTCTTTTTTGTATGATTATCTAATAAAAGGAGTGCGAAATATAAAACATTTAAATCTTTGAATTGTTTCGGATTAAGTCCGGTATATTCCTCAATCTTTTTTAACCTGTAATGCAATGTATTAATGTGTATATGTAATTGTTCGGCTGTCTGTTTATAAGATTGATTGTAATCAATAAATAAGCGCAAAGTGTGCATGAGCTCAGCAGAAGATGATAAGTTTTCAATAGTACGCTGAAGAAACTCTTCCCGCGTTTCAGTAGAAATATCTTGTAAGCACATTTCTAGACGTAAATCTTCATTAAATACAATTTCTTTCGTTTCAAGTGACACAGAAAGTGCTCGTAACGCTTGTTCATATGATACGTGCATCTTGCTTGGAGTAATGGTTTGCCCAATCCCGATATATAAAGGAATAGAAAATAAAGTTTCACAGTCTTGTTTTAACCGTTTTAAAAATTGGTAAGTTTGCTCTTTAGAGCTCATCGCTGAAAATAAAATAAATCGGTCATTTCCCCAGCGAACAAATAGATTTTCTTTTGTTAACAGATTGCGAATATGTTGCCAAATTTTACGCTGGAGCATCGTATCATTTTGATCGATAGAGAACAAAATAAGTTGTTTCTTCTTATATAAATCAACGCCAAGCGTTTTTGCACGATCGAGAAAACTTGGAGACCAGTCTGTATTTTGAAGCCAATCAAAGACAAATGCTTCATAAGACCGATGCTCAAGTTCTAGTTGTTCTAAAAAGTAGTTTTCATGAATTAATAGTTCGGTCATCTTACGTAATATTTCTCCGTATTGTGAAATGTTTTCAGGTTCTCCTGTGATTCCGATGACACCAATTACTTCGTCATGGAATAGTAACGGAAGATTCATCCCAGCTTTTACACCTTGCAGTCGTCGTTCATCTTCTTTTGTAATAATGACAGTTTTCTTTTGTTTTGCACAGCGAAGTGCACCTTCATGAAATTGACCGATTCTTTCCGCATCTGTACTTGCAATAATAAAGCCTTGTATATTAATGATAATAATATTTTCTGTAATTAGTCTGCGTACTTCTCGTACAATTTTATTCGCTAAATCAGGAAAAAGCATAATTTGCACACCTCAAATTCTATTTGTTGTACATTATATATGTAAATTGAGCAAGAAAGGAAAATTTCACACTTTCCACACATTTATTTGTTATTTTACAAGTATAACGAAATCATCCGAAGATGGAGGGAATCTTTTGAGAAAGTATGTTTTTCTTCTCTGTTTTTTATTTCTATTAGTAGGGTGTCAAGGAAGTACATATACACCGATTGCTAAAGAGAAAAGTGTTATTATAACAACGAATATAAAAGAAGGTAGTATTAGTTTTATTGATAAAAAGGCTAAAAAGTTAATCACGACATGGGAACTAAATGAGCCGATGGCAGGAATTACACTACTTCCAAACGATGAGGAAATACTTGTATATGGAAAGCAGTTAGAATATATATATGTATATTCACTAGCAGAAGGAAGACAAGTGGAAAAATATAAGACTGGAAAAGGAATTGTAAATGTAATTGTATCAGAAGATAAAAAGCAATTATTTGCTGCCGATCAAAATGCTCAAAAGGTAAGGTTCTTTACGATAGAAGGAAAAGAGACAGGGAGTGTTTCAACAGGAAAAGGGCCGATAACGATGGTAGAGCAACATAACCAGTTATCTGTACTAAACTTTTATGATACGAAACTAACGACAATTGATACACAGAAAAAAGAGGTTATACAATCCTTTATGATTCCACCAGCATCAACAGGAGCAACGATTAGTCCGGATGGGAAAGAAATATGGATTGGCGGGCATGGTGATGGAAATCAAGTGAATGAGAAAGTTTTAGTGTATTCTTTACAGAGCGGCGAAATGGTACGATCTTTACACGCTCCGTTTATGCCTGTAAACATAACGAAGGATAATAAGTACGTATATGCATTAAGTCACGGTTCTAATACACTTAGAAAGTTTGATATTAGCACATATAAAGAAGTGGCTTCTGTAGAAGTAGGATCAAACCCATTTGCATTTTTGAAAAGCGGAGCAGAAGGATACGTAGCAAGTTATGATAGTGATGAAGTGTGCGTCATGGATATGAAGAATATGAAAATAAAACAAACAATTAAAGTCGGAAAAGGACCGTTTCAACTCATAGAGAGGGCAGGGAAGGGCAATGAGTAAATATAGAGTACTAGTTGTAGATGACGAAAGTGATATGAGGCAACTTGTCGGAATGTACTTAGATAACTTCGGGTACGAATGGGGAGAAGCTGAAAATGGAAAAGAGGCTCTTAAAAAATTAGAAACAGATCATTATGATTTCGTTGTATTAGATATTATGATGCCCGAAATGGATGGACTTTCAGTATGTAAGGAGATTCGAAAAACATCAGATGTGCCGATTATATTTTTAACTGCAAAAGGTGAAGAGTGGAATAGGGTGAACGGTTTACGGATGGGAGCAGATGATTATATTGTAAAGCCGTTTAGTCCTGGTGAATTAATTGCTCGTATGGAAGCTGTGTTAAGAAGGTATACAAAGCAAGAGCAGCAAGAGGAGATTCAATTTGGACCAATTCTTATTAATGAAAAAAGTAGGCGAATTGAGGCAAATGGCGAGCCGATTTCTCTTACTGTAAAAGAGTTTGATTTACTCTATTTTCTTTGTCAACATAACGGACAAGTATTTAGCCGGGAACAATTACTTGAAAAGGTATGGGGATATGATTATGCCGGAAGTACAAGAACAGTAGATACGCACGTGAAAACGATGCGTTTGAAGCTTGGAGAAAGTGGCAACTACATCCAAACTGTTTGGGGTGTAGGTTATAAATTTGAGGTGTAACGTATGTTTACGATGGTACAAAAACTTTGGCTTACAGTAGTATGTGCAGTATGTGTAACAGTTTCCTTTCTTTATTTTGTATCTTTATACTCGTATGAAAAGTTATACGTTGATAATTTAAAAGACTCATTAGTAATGGAAGGAAAGCGCCTTGCAGCGCAATATGATAAGCGGGAAGGAATATCAACTTTTGAAGAGAAAGTAAGAGCATTTGATCAAATATCTAGTTCAGACGTTCTTTTCGTTTCCAATCCACGTGATTTAAGTGCATGTTTGCCTTTTGATGTGCATCATCATTCTCTTATAAGTGAAGGAGATCGGCAAGCGTTGTTAGATGGAAAAACCGTCACAAAGATAGGGTATGAAGAACATTTTGATCGTAATATTATGGGTGTTGTCATTCCTGTTTTAGAAAATAAAAAATTAGTTGGAATTGTATATTCTTATATTCCTTTAAAAAGTATAAAAGACTTGATATATGATATGGGTCTTATTTTAGCTCCGCTAGCAATTGCAATGATTTTAATTACGATATGGATTGGTAGAAAAATTATTATTGCAATTACGAAGCCGCTTTCGCAAATGGAACGGGTTGCGAATCATCTAGCTACGGGGGATTTTTCGGAGCGGATTACCATTTCTTCCGAAGATGAAATTGGCAGATTAGGAAAAGCGTTTAATAAAATGGCGAATTCATTAGAAACAGAAGACGTAAAGCGTAAGGAGTTTTTGGCTAACGTTTCGCATGAACTTAGAACGCCACTTAGTTATATAAAAGGGTATAGCGAGGCTATTTTAGATGGTGTAGCAAAGGGACCGCAGCAGGAAAAAGTGACGCAGCTCATTCATAAGGAAGCGGATCGTATGCAGCGTCTTGTTCATGATTTATTAGATTTAGCACAACTAGAGGGTGAACATTTTCCTCTAAAGAAGCAACCAATTGTGTTTTCGCAGCTTATTGAAGATGTGCTAGATACGTATGAGTTAAAGTTTATAGAAAAAAAGCTTCGAATTTCAACGAATTTAAATCCTGAAATTATCGTAATGATTGATGAAGATCGTATGCAACAAGTACTTCACAACGTGTTAGATAATGCGATACGGTATACAAATGAACACGGGGATATCATAATAACGTTAGAGCAGAACGATGATTATTGTGAATTGAAAATAAAAGACACGGGAATCGGTATTGATATAGAGCATTTAGAAAACCTTGGTGAGCGTTTTTACCGAGTTGATAAAGCGAGAAGTCGTCAACATGGTGGAACAGGTTTAGGACTTGCTATTGTGAGACAGATTGTTCATATACATGATGGTGAGTGGAGAATAGAAAGTGAAAAAGGTAAGGGAACAACGGTTATTATTAAATTGAAAGTACAAGATGAGGAGAGCATGTTCTAATTTTGAGGATATGCTCTTTATATGGAAGATAAAGAGTTATACGTAAAGATATGAATTAATATGTAACAAATATCGAAAATTTGACTATTTTATGAACAAAACATTTGTACTTCTTACCAATTCGTTCTAAAATAGTTATGGATGCTAAATTCTTATAAATCGTTTCAATTGTTGTTTGGAAGATACTGAGGTGATTTAACTGGAGTACAAATCTATTAAACCGAAAAAAATTTACGAAGAAGTATCTGAAGCTATTTTAACAATGATTAAAAATGGTACGTTAAAACCTGGTGACAAACTACTTCCTGTGCATCAATTAGCTGAGCAGTTTCAAGTTGGCAGATCTGCTGTTCGTGAAGCGTTAAGTGCGCTTAGAGCAATGGGCTTAATTGAGATGAAACAAGGAGAAGGTACATATGTGAAGAATTTCGATTCTTCTTCATTAACGAAATCATTAAACAATAAATTATTAATGAAGAAAGAAGATATTTTGAATTTATTAGAAGTACGGAAGGTGCTTGAATTGGGGGCAGTTCGAGCAGCGGCGGCAAAACGTACGGAAGATAATTTACAAAATATGAAACATTGGTTAGATGAAATGGCAAAGAGCATTGGAGATGAAAAAGCTGGTGAAAAAGCAGACTTTCAGTTCCACATGGGAATTGCACAATCTTCGCATAATAACATTTTGCTTGAACTCATGAATCATGTTTCAGAGATGATTGCTGAAACGATTGGTGAATCAAGACGCATTATTTTATATGGTGAACAAACAACAGCAGAACGACTATTAGAAGAGCATCAATCTATATATAATGCAGTGTTAAAGCAAGATGTAGAATTAGCGCAGCAAGCAATGCTAGATCATTTAACAAATGTAGAGCATATTGTCACAGGTAAAAGCGATAGTAATTCGTAATTTAATCTTTTAAAATTCGATTTTTCTGATAAAATAGAGGAAGATTAAGTAAGCGTTTTCTTTAGAAGAGGGAGAGGATAGGCCATGGTTGAGCCTACTTTTCTTTTCTAAGTCATCTGATGACCATATGATTGTTGGCGAAGTTGTAATGAGGGGGAATAATAATTATGAAAGTTACTTTATTTGTTACTTGTTTAGTCGATATGTTTGAAACAAATGTCGGTAAAGCAACAGTTGAAGTGTTGGAGCGTTTAGGTTGTGAGATTGAATTTCCAGAAGCACAAGTTTGTTGTGGTCAGCCTGCTTATAATAGCGGCCATGTAGAAGCAGCAAAAGAAGCGATGAAACATATGATTGAAACTTTCGAAGATGCAGAATATATCGTTACGCCATCGGGTTCTTGTGCGACAATGTTTCATGAGTATCCGCATGTTTTTAAAGATGATCCAAAGTGGGCTAAGCGTGCACAAAAGGTTGCTGATAAAACATACGAATTTACACAATTTATTGTAGATGTTTTAAAAGTGACAGATGTTGGCGCAAGTTTATCAGGAGTAGCTACTATTCATAAATCTTGTCATATGACACGTATGCTTGGAGTAAAAGAGGCACCAGGAATTTTACTATCAAATGTAAAAGGATTAACTGTAAGAGAATTACCAAACGTACAAAATTGTTGTGGGTTTGGGGGAACGTTTTCAGTTAAGATGACTCCAATTTCCGAGCAAATGGTAGATGAAAAAGTAGATAGTGTAATGGAAACAGGTGCTGATTATTTAATCGGTGCAGATTGTGGGTGTTTGTTAAACATTGGCGGACGAATTGAGCGTTTAGGAAAAGAAGTAAAAGTAATGCATATTGCTGAGGTACTGAATAGTCGCTCATGAAGGGGGGAACATAAGCTATGTCTATGAAAATCAGTGGAAAAAAATTTAATGATCGCGTTGGCGATGGAATTCAAGATTCGTTTATGCGCGGAGCAGTATCTTCTGCACAAACTCGTTTATATACGAATCGATTAAAAGCAGCGGACGAATTGGGAAACTGGGAAGAGTGGCGTGAACTAGGTGAGCAAATTCGTCAACATACGTTAGAAAATCTGGATTATTACTTAATGCAGTTAAGTGAAAATGTATCCAAAAGAGGCGGACACGTTTACTTTGCGAAAACGAAAGAGGAAGCAGCAAAGTACATTCAAGACGTTGCGAAAAAGAAGCAAGCGAAAAAAGTAGTGAAATCAAAATCGATGGTGACAGAAGAAATTAGTATGAACCACGCGCTTGAAGAGATTGGCTGTGAAGTGTTAGAGAGTGACTTAGGAGAGTATATCTTGCAAGTAGATAACGATCCACCTTCACATATTATTGCGCCTGCACTTCATAAAAATAGAACGCAAATTCGCGATGTATTTAAAGAAAAACTTGGGTATGAAAACTCTGATGATCCGTACGAAATGACAAAGTTTGTTCGTAAACAACTTCGTGAGAAATTTATGGATGCAGAAATTGGTGTAACAGGTTGTAACTTCGCTGTTGCAAATACTGGTTCTCTTTGCTTAGTAACGAATGAAGGTAATGCGGATCTTGTCATGTCGATCCCGAAAACGCAAATTGCAGTTATGGGTATGGAACGTATGGTTCCGACAATGGAAGAATTAGATGTTTTAGTTGGTTTACTATGCCGTAGTGCGGTAGGTCAAAAGTTAACAAGTTATGTAACAGTAGCAGGTCCAATTCAACAAGAGGAAGTTGATGGCCCAGAAGAGTTCCACTTAGTAGTTGTTGATAATGGCCGTTCTCAAATTCTTGGATCTGAATTCCGTCAAGTGTTGCAATGTATTCGTTGCGCAGCTTGTGTTAACGTATGTCCTGTATATCGTCACGTTGGTGGACATTCGTATGGATCGATCTACTCAGGACCAATTGGTGCGGTGTTAACACCACTTCTAGGTGGATATGATGATTACAAAGAACTTCCTTATGCATCTAGTTTATGTGGAGCGTGTACGGAAGCTTGTCCAGTAAAGATTCCGTTACATGATTTATTATTAAAACATCGTCAAGTCATTGTTGAGCAAGAAGGGCGTGCACCATTAGCAGAGAAATTAGCGATGAAAATGTTTAGTATGGGTGCTTCTTCAGCTGCTTTATATAAAATGGGGTCAAAAATGGCACCGGCAGCTATGAGTCCATTTACATCTGGTAATCGTGTATCAAAAGGCGTTGGACCACTTAAAAACTGGACGGATATTCGTGAATTCCCAGCGCCAAGCAAAGAACGATTCCGTGATTGGTATAAAGATCATAAGAAAGGCGGCGATAAATAATGACAGGATTAATTCAAAACCGTGACTCCTTTCTAGATAACATTGCAAAAGAACTTGGACGCGCGCGTAAAACAGAAGGTGTTGAGCGTCCGGTGTGGAAAAATAACGTAAATGTAGAAACGTTAAAAGATTATTCACAAGAAGAATTATTAGAAGTGTTTAAAAAGCAATGTACAAACATTCATACAACTGTAGTGGAAACGACAAATGACCGTTTACGTGAAGATATTCAAAAAGTAATTATGGAGAACGGCGGGGGACCAATTATACTATCAGCAGATGAACGTTTTGATGCATATGGTTTAACGTCTTTATTTAAAGAAGAACTTCCAAAGCAAGATATCGAAGTAAACGTATGGGATCCAGAGAGAAAAGAAAAAAATATGCGTTTAGCTGAAAAAGCGAATATCGGTATTGCATTTAGTGACTATACATTAGCTGAATCCGGTACAATTGTTGTACAAAGTCATAAAGGACAAGGACGTTCTTTACACTTTTTACCGACTGTATATTTCGCTATTATTCCACGTGAAACGCTTGTGCCTCGTATTACACAAGCGGTTCAGGATATGAACTCCCGTGTAGAAAAGGGAGAGGATGTAGCATCTTGTATTAACTTTATTACAGGACCAAGTAACTCGGCTGATATTGAAATGAACCTTGTTGTCGGAGTACACGGACCATTAAAAGCAGTATATTTCATTGTATAAAAAGGGGAAAGCAGGCCAGAAAACGGCCTGCTTTTTTAGTAGAATAAAGGATAATATGAAGTAGAAGTTCTCTCCTTTTTTTGCTATGTTCTTTTGGAAAGGAGAGGAAGAGATGTTCACTTATGTATATGCACTGTTAGCAGGTATGGTGTTTGGTTCTTTCTTTATGTTAATTGCGATGAGAGTGCCACTAGGCGAGTCTATCATTACCCCGCGTTCGCATTGTCATTATTGTAAGCATGCGCTAAAACCAAAAGAACTGATCCCAATCATTTCATTTTGTATACAAAATGGGCGTTGTACGAATTGTAAGAGAAAAATTCCGATTATGTACGTAGTATTTGAATTGATAACAGGAATTATATTTCTTCTTACCATATATATGATTGGAATGGAACGAGAGCTTATCATCATTTTATCGCTTTTTTCGTTACTTCTTATTATTTCAGTTACAGATTATATATATATGTTAATTCCAAATCGCATTTTAATTTCGTTTGCTTTGTTGCTTATTATAGAATGTATTTTTGTACCGTTAGTAACTTGGATAGACAGTATAATTGGTAGTGGAATTATATTCATTTTGTTATATTGTATGCAAAAGGTATATCCAGAAGGGCTTGGCGGTGGGGATATAAAATTACTTTCGTTACTTGGATATATAATAGGGATGAAAGGGATTTTTATGATTTTATTTTTAGCATCTTGCTTTAGTCTTTGTTTTTTCGGAATGGGCATCGTATTAAAGCGTATAGAGGCAAGAAAGCCCATCCCGTTTGGACCTTTTATTAGTCTTGGAGCAATCTGTTATGTATTAGTTGTGTATTCAAAATAAAGGGAGAATAGAAAATGAATGTGTATATGGATGATCAAAGAACTTGTCCGTTCGGATACGTGTTGGCAACGACAGTAGAATCTGCGCTACAAATTGTGCGGGAGCAAGATGTGAACATTCTCTCTCTCGATTTTAATATGGGATGGCGACAAAAAAATGGATTAGATTTGGTAGAAGCTTTCTGTAAAGAGGGTCTATACGTAAATGAAATTCATCTTCATACAAATGATGTCATCAGTATGCATAAGATGCAACAGAGAATTGAAAAGGGGAAAGAACAAGGGGAAATTGAAGCTTATATTATCGTGAAATATGCGGGGAGCTAAAAACTCCAAAGTAAAACTTAAACAGACTATAATAAGAAGAGGATAATATGTTAAGTATGAGTGCATATATCCTCTTTTTTCATACATATCGGAATGTATAACCATAAGTTGAAGATATAATTCAATATGTATATCTTCTTATTTACTGGAAGAAGAACCCACGTTATATTACTTTCTAATCAGTCTCGTCAAAGCCATCCCAAGAAATCCAACACCCATTCCTATCAGCCATCCAGTTTGAGAACTTCCTAACATAGATCCCACTCCTCCACCAAGAAACATGCAGCCAACGAATACTAATCCTCCAATGCCCCAGTTTGGCCGATCCATAATTCAATCACACCCTTTCAATAAAATATATGTTATTAGTTAACTAAACTTTCTTGAATAAGATATGTTAATTATTTCGCTAGAGATGTTATAGTTGTTTGGCTTAGGTTTAGTAATTGTCAGGGAATTCAAAAGACGGAGATTGCCGGACTTGAAGGGATTATAGGAGGAAAAATTAATTTTTTATGTATCATAACTTAAGGGTTGTGGAACAAGTTCTTCTTCAACTAACCAGCTAATAAAGGTCTGGTGATTTTCAACAATCGGGTGCTTTAATGGAATAAAAGGAGAGTATATATTAGTCATGTATAATATGTGCTCTCCTTTATTTTTAGGGATTTTTATAATTTAAGTCTTGATAAGTAAAACTTTGGAGTTTTTAATGTTTCATATGTGCTTGTAAAGGAATGATTTCTTCTTGTTGAGCTACTGCGATTTCAGTTTCTTCTTGTTTAACATCAGGTGCTTTCTTTGTTAAGTAGTGGTATACCATACCGACAAATACGGAACCGCCAATAATGTTACCAATTGTAACAGGAATTAAGTTATGAATAGCGCCTGCAAAAGAAATTGTCTCAGGATGTGGTGATACTAAAGATAAGGCAAACAGTGATAGGTTTGCAATGCTATGCTCGTAACCAGATAAGAAGAAAGTGAAAACAAGTAGCATCATGACCATTATTTTTGCTGTATCACCTTTGACTTGGGAAGGTAAGAAGCAGGCAAGACATACAAGCCAGTTACATAAAATTGCTTTAAAGAATAATTGCGTTGTAGGTGTGTTCATCTTTCCTTCAACAACTGTATTCATTAAATGACCGTGATCAATTGCTTTGAAAATGCCAGTTGCATAAAATAGTAAGGCAAAGAATAAAGCGCCAGCTAAGTTACCTGCATAACAAGCACCCCAGTTACGAAGTGTATCAGAAATTGTTGTTTCTTTTCTTAAAGTTGCCACTGTGAAATACATTGTATTTCCAGTAAACAGTTCAGCGCCGCCATATATAATGAGTACGAGAGCAATTCCGAAAAACATAGAAGCGGTTAAATAAGTTGCTGGTGAATCTGCCATGTGAAAAAAGTTACCTAATTTAAAACATAGTACAATAATAAAACCGATATAAATACCCGCAAGTGCCGCACGTATGAAATATTGCATTGGGTTTGTATCTAGCATTTGCTTTTTGCTCTTAGCCAGTTTGACAACATAATCTAATCCTTGTTCTAGCATGAGTAATACGCTCCTTTAGTACATCTTCTATAAATACTCTTTATATGAATAAAGTACATGGAATTGTTCACAGTTTCAATAAGTTTGTGCAATGTTTCACAAAAAGGACATACATAAATGAGGAAAGCGGTTACAAAAGTAGTATAATGGAATTTTTTCTAAAAATAGAGAGGGGATTGAAAGGAGAAAAAAAGCGCTGTGATTACAGCGCTTTTTCGTCTAAATTCTTTTCTACTTTTACTTCTACTTCTTTCGAGAAGAACCAACCGCCAACTGCGATTCCGACTAATACACCCCAGAATGTAAGTTTCCATGGAGTAGATTCTGGGAATGAATGAGGCAGGACACCTAAAGCAGGGTGTGCTAGCGTATAAACTGCTAATTTCACACCAACCCAACCTACAATTAAGAATGCTGCAGTTTCAAGCCCTGGTTTACGTTTTAATATTTGTACGAAAGCAGATGCTGCAAATCGCATAATGATTAATCCGATAAGTCCACCTGCAAAAATAATAATAAATTGACCTGTATCAAGACTACCAATTGTACCTAATCCTGTTTTCGGTAAAGTCATTGCTAATGCAACAGCAGCTAAAATTGAATCAACTGCGAAGGCGATATCCGCAACTTCGACTTTAAATACAGTCCACCAGAAGTTCTCTTGTTTTTTCTCAGTTTCTTTTTCTTCTGTTTCTTCAGGCGCATTCTTTTTAACATACGTTTTAAATAAATGATTACCAGCGATAAACATAAGATAAATGGCACCAATTGCTTGGACTTGCCATACATCGACTAAGAACGAAATCATGAATAGTGATCCGAAGCGGAAAACAAACGCTCCTGCTAATCCGTAAAATAGTGCTTTTTTTCTTTTTTCTTCTGGTAAATGTTTTACCATAATTGCAAGAACGAGAGCGTTATCAGCCGCTAAAATCCCCTCTAGTGCAATTAGGATGAGTAATACCCAACCATACTCCAATAATAATGATACATCCATGTACATTCTCCTCTCATTTATATAAGTACTAAATAAGTGAAGAATTTCCCCACTATTTAGTTTCCCCATACTCCTGCCTATTAACTTTGGAAGAATTTGGAAATGGATGCAAAAAAGACCTCTGCCGTTAATAGGCAAAGGTCTTGCTAGACATATGTAATAAAAATGCCAACAAAGCCGGAAGAACTAAGTTCTACGTAATGACGACTTTGTTTCCAAGAAATATTCTTGGACGCTACTCCCCTTTGGAGATATGCTATTGTATTTTCATTATATGGATAATTTATACGGTTGTCAACCTGTTAAAATATCTTCATTTGGATATTTTATTTTCCGTTTCTTTTTACGTGCAAATGAAAAAGCCAATGTTAAAGGTCCCATTTTTCCAAAAAACATCATAAAGATAATGATGGCTTTACCGATAATAGTTAAGTGGGGCGTTAAATTCATGCTGAGGCCGACTGTTCCAAATGCTGAAAATACTTCGAAAGTACTCATCAATAGAGGAACTCGCTCAGTAATACTCAAAATTAAAATAGAAAAAAAGATAAATGAAATTGAAATAATGGTAATGGTCAATGATTTAACAATGAGAGTATCTTTAATGGATTTTTTAAACACGACAATATCATCTTGTTCTTGTAAAAATTTAAACACGCCAAAAAACATGATTAAAAATGTTGTTAACTTAATTCCACCACCAGTTGAAGCGCTGCCAGCACCAATAAACATAAGAAGCATCATTAATAGTAGGGAAGGTTTTGATAATGCAGAAATATCCACGGTATTAAATCCGGCAGTTCGCGTTGAAATCGCTTGGAAATAAGCGGCCATTCCTTCTTCAAAGGGGGTAAAACCCCTCATAGAATGAGAGTTATGGAACTCGAATATAAAAATAAAAGCTGTAGCAATAATATTGACGACTAGAGTAGAAGAGAGCATAAGTTTTGAGTGTAAAGTAAGGTTTTTAAAGTTTTTCTTTTTTTTTATATCCACGATTACTGTAAAACCAATCCCACCTAAAATAATGAGAGAGGAAATAACAAGATTGACAAGAATGCTATGGGAATGGGATATTAAATTATCACTCCACACAGAAAAACCAGCGTTGTTAAAGGCAGAGATCGAATGAAAAAAACTATAATATATCCCTTTAGCAACACCATATTTTGGTACCCATTCGAAAGAGAGAAGCAAAGTTGCGATACATTCGACTGTAAAAGAAAATAAGAATAGCGCTTTGGCAAGACGAATGACACCACCGATATTCGTTTGATTTAACGCTTGCTGTAACAAAATTCGGTTTTGAAGACCGATTTTTCTGCCAAGCATAATTGCAATTAGAACAGCAAAGCTCATAATGCCAAGTCCGCCCACTTGTATAAGGGTTAAAATGACACACTGTCCAAACAAAGTAAATACTTTTCCAGTGTCTACAACACCAAGCCCAGTAACAGTACAAGCAGAAACTGTTGTAAATAAAGCATCGAGCCATGAAATAGACGTTGTTGTAGCAATTGGTAGTTTTAATAAGCATGTACCGATAATTGATAATGAAATAAAAGATAAAGTGAGAACACGAGGAGGGCTCATGCTAATGTTAATCCGTTTCATGTTACATATCGTTCCTTTCAGTTTATTCTTACTAGTATGTGAAGAAGCGCTAGTATGTATGTTAAAAAAGAAAGAGGCAGAGAATATCTGCCTCTAAGCCATATGTTATATAATTATCCGCGTAATTGTTGTTGAGCTAAAGCAACAAGGCGTTTTGTTACTTCCCCGCCAACTGATCCGTTAGAACGAGATGCTGTATTAGATCCTAAGTTTACACCAAATTCTTGTGCAATTTCATATTTAAATTGTTCAAGCGCTTGTTCTGCACCTGGGACTAGTAATTTGTTTGTTTTTACCATGTTGATACACATCCTTATGAGTAGTCCAGTTTAGCTAAGTACTATATAAACTGGTAACGTTATTTTATGTGGAAACGGCGTGCTCATACACGGAAGTAATCGGTGTGATTAGAAGTTCTTGGATAGAAAAAAGAGTAGCAAATTTGCTACTCTTTTTTTAGTATTGTCGCTGTACCTTCCACGACGATATCACCCGATTGATTATATATGTTTGTTTGCAACGTAATGATTTTTTTATCGTCACGCTTCTTAATAACTTCTGCCACTACACGAAGTGTATCACCGATTTTGACAGGAGCACGGAATGAAACGTTTTGAGATAAATAAATCGTATTTTTGCCCGGGAGTTTCGTTCCAAGGATGGTAGAAATAAAACTCGAAACGAGCATGCCATGAGCAATACGTTCTTTAAACATTGTTGTTTTTGCAAAAGAGTCTAAAATATGAATAGGATTTACATCTCCAGTCAATTTTGCAAAATTGATAATATCTTCATCCGTAATTGTTTTTGTTAGGGATGCTTGATCACCGACTTGAATCTCATCATAACGAAGCTCCGGAACAGTTTGTGCTTCTTGAAATGGATTCATTTTGGCCTCCTTCTTTTCCATATCGAAAAATGCCAGCCATCTTGATGTAGTAGGAGGAAGAAAGAGTTTTGTTTGTGCTGCAGTTAGCTCCCACATTTTTCTTACTTGATGGAAGTAAATAGATTTTTTGAGTTTTCCTCGAACTTTTTTGCGAGTTCCAACTGTTTTGACTTGAACTCTTCCAAAAAACCTTCTAACTGTTTTTGAGCCTCTTCACGTTGTAATCGTTGTTGTTCAATAAATTGTTTTGTTGTTTCTTCAAATTGCCCGCTTGTTTGTGTGAGAATTGACAAAGATGTTTTTGTAGGAGAAACAGTAAGTTGATGCATATGAGCAGAAAGTTCCTTCCACTTGTCTTGCCACTCATTAATTTGATCGTTTAAGGAGTTTCCAGTTAATTGCTTCACGTAATCTGTATATTGGTTATTGAACTGAGCAGTGAATTGTTGTAGTTCTTTTTCTAGTTCATCTACTCCTGATGTTAATTTATGCAAAGCGTCTTGTTGTTGTTTTAATGTTTCTAAAGTAAGTTGCTCTAATTGTTTCCCAGCTGAAGAGAAAAGGGAAAGTGATTGAGACCAGTTTTTCCAAAATGCATCGACCAATTCGTATGGTTTAGTTTCCATTGTTTGACCCCCAAATGTTTTTTTGCATATTGTGAACGCAGATTACTCTGCTGTACCACCAGGTGAAGATGAAGAATCCTTTTCATCCTTTTCTGGAGAAGTGGCAAATGGAAAGAATGCGTTCGTATATAACGTGAAAAACGTTCGCAGCATATTTTGGTAATGCTCAAAAGAAGTTGCACATGTTGCTAAATATTTCTCTCCATATTCAGTTAAAGAATAAATTCTTTTTGCTGGCCCTCCTTCGCTTGTATCCCAAGTAGAAGAAATGAGGTTTTCTTTTTCTAATTTACGTAGTGTCCTATATACATTACCTTGGTCAACAGAAGAAAAGCCGATATCCATTAGCATTTGAATAAGTTTGTAACCATGAAGACTCCAGTCTTTTAGACAGAGAAGCAAGAAGGGAACTAAGAAGTTTTTTGGCATGGAGTTTGGTTGTTTCGCTTGGTTGTTCTCCAAACTTTCGCGTTGTTCTGGTTCATTATGTAGCATGATTGTGCATCACCTCATGAATCAGTTAGATGGAATTTTTTGCTTATAAGTGCAATTTACACCTATCTGTTTTTAAAGTCAACACATTTGTTAGAAAATAGAAAAAAATAAAATATAGACTTGAAGTTTTATTCAGAATATTAGAAAATAATGAATAGGTTGAATTGTTTCAAAAACAAAAAAGGGAGTGTAGGTAAAGTGATTGATCAAAAATTCGATCCACTACAAGCATGGAAAAATGCTTATGAACAAACCGAAACGTTTTGGGGAAAAGCGCTCAATGAAACAATTAAAACAGAGGAATATTCTGCTTGGATGGGCAGCGTTCTAGATTTGAATTTGTTTTATCAAAAAGCATTAAATGATACGACAAAAAGCTATTTAGAACAAGTAAATGTGCCGACGAAAGAGGATATCGCAAGAGTGGCTACGCTTGTTATTAACTTAGAAAATAAAGTAGATAACATCGAGGAGTTTCTAGAAGAGAAGGTAGAGTCTTTAGGACAAGCTCCTACATTAAAGCGTGATGTTACGAAAGTAAAACAAGATATTCGCACGTTAGAAACGAAAGTTGATCAAATTTTAGAATTGCTAGAAAAGCAAAATGCAGTACTAGCGAAATTACAAGAACCTGTAAAAGAAGAAGCGAAACCTACGAATAAGCCAGAAAATAAAAAATGATAATAGCGCTTGTTTATAACATGTAAAAGAGAGAGGGAGAATCTCTTTTCGTGTATAAACAGCGAAACATAATTATATAGGGACTCCATAGTATGAGTACCAAAATGATTCATAATAATCGTTCACAAATTCATTTAAGGGGGAAAAGAAATGGTTCAATTAAATGGAAAAGTAGCAATCGTAACAGGTGGGGCAAAAGGAATTGGAAAAGCGATTACAGTAGCGTTAGCACAAGAGGGAGCAAAAGTTGTTATTAACTATAACAGCAGTAAAGAAGCAGCTGAAAACTTAGTAAATGAACTAGGAAAAGAAGGGCATGACGTTTATGCAGTTCAAGCGGATGTTTCTAAAGTAGAAGACGCAAACCGACTTGTAGAAGAAGCAGTGAATCATTTTGGTAAAGTTGATATTCTTGTTAATAATGCTGGTATTACAAGAGATCGTACATTCAAAAAGTTAAATCGTGAAGATTGGGAGCGCGTAATTGACGTGAATTTAAGTAGCGTATTTAATACGACAAGCGCGGTACTTCCATACATAACGGAAGCGGAAGAAGGTAGAATTATTAGCATTTCTTCTATCATTGGCCAAGCGGGTGGATTTGGACAAACAAACTACTCAGCAGCAAAAGCAGGTATGCTAGGATTTACAAAATCATTAGCATTAGAGCTTGCAAAAACAAATGTAACTGTAAACGCTATTTGCCCAGGGTTTATTGATACAGAAATGGTAGCAGAAGTACCAGAAGATGTTCGTCAAAAAATCGTTTCTAAAATCCCGAAAAAACGTTTTGGTCAAGCTGAAGAAATTGCAAAAGGTGTAGTATACCTATGCCGTGACGGTGCATATATCACAGGTCAGCAATTAAATATTAACGGCGGATTATATATGTAATGAACTAAGAAAAAAGTGCATATCCATAGCAGGAATGCACTTCTTTCTTTAAGAAGGAAATCGACCAAAAAGGAGATAGAAAAATGACTACATTCGTAACAGAATGGGAAAAGCAATTAGAGTTATACCCAGAAGAGTACCGAAAAGCATACCGCCGAGTGAAAAGGGCGAGTGAAATTTTATTACGCGAACCAGAGCCACAAGTAGGGTTAACGCCGAAAGAGGTTATTTGGACGAAGAATAAGACAAAGCTTTATCGCTACATTCCAAAACAAGAAAAAACACAAAGAGTTCCAATTCTATTAATATATGCTCTTATTAATAAGCCATATATTATGGACTTAACTCCTGGAAATAGTTTAGTGGAATATCTAGTGGATCGTGGTTTTGATGTGTATATGCTTGATTGGGGCACATTTGGTTTAGAAGATAGTCATTTGAAATTTGATGATTTTGTGTTTGATTATATCGCAAAAGCTGTGAAAAAAGTAATGCGAACTGCAAAATCGGACGAGATTTCTTTACTTGGTTATTGCATGGGTGGAACGCTAACGTCTATTTATGCGGCACTTCATCCGCACATGCCAATTCGCAACTTAATCTTTATGACCAGTCCTTTTGATTTCTCTGAAACAGGATTATATGGTCCTTTATTAGATGAGAAGTATTTCAATTTAGATAAAGCGGTTGATACATTCGGAAATATTCCACCGGAAATGATTGATTTCGGAAACAAGATGCTAAAACCAATTACAAACTTTGTCGGTCCATATGTTGCTTTAGTGGATCGTTCAGAGAATGAGCGCTTCGTCGAAAGCTGGAGATTAGTTCAAAAGTGGGTTGGCGATGGTATTCCTTTCCCTGGTGAATCATACAGACAGTGGATCCGTGATTTTTATCAAAATAATAAATTAGTGAAGGGTGAACTCGTTATTCGCGGACAAAAGGTAGACCTTGCAAATATTAAGGCGAATGTCTTAAATATTTCCGCGAAACGTGATCATATTGCTCTGCCATGTCAAGTAGAAGCTTTGCTAGATCATATTTCTAGCACAGATAAACAATATGTATGTTTACCGACAGGGCATATGTCTATTGTGTATGGTGGAACGGCTGTAAAGCAAACATATCCGACAGTTGGAAATTGGCTTGAAGAGCGTTCTAATTAAAAATAAAAAATCCAACTAACACGTGTTAGTTGGATTTTTTTATGGGAAATAACAAAACATAGAAAGGAGAAATTTGCATTGTAGGAGTATAATTATGAAGCTTATGACTGGTAAGGTGTTTTGGAGTGATGGAGTTTCTGTACCTTGTTATCCAACGTTAGAAAATGATATGATATGTGATGTGCTCGTAGTTGGAAGTGGAGAAGCAGGTGCTCATATAGCGTATTCGTTAGCGAAAATTGGCATGCGTGTTATGCTTATTGAAAAAAATGTAATCTCACGTGGTAGCACAGCTGCCAATACAGGATTATTACAATTTCTTCATGATAAATCGTTAACCTCTCTTATTCATACATTTGGTAAAGAAAAAGGGGTGCGAGCATATAGCCTTTGTTATGAAGCGCTCAGAACAATGGAGAAAGTTGTACCAACTCTCGATATAAATCCCCATTTTATTCCGCGAAATAGTTTATATTATGCAAGTAATAGTGAGGATATCTCATTTTTACAAGAGGAATATAATACGTTACAAAATTATGGATTTCCAGTTGAATATTTTACAGAATCTGACATTAATAAGCGTTATTCTTTTACAAAACATGCCGCGTTATATACGCACGGTGATGCCGAGGTGAATCCGTATTTATTAGCGCATAGTCTCTTGCATAAAGCAAATCAAATAGGAGCCACTATATATGAACATACAGAGGCAATACATATAAAAAAGCTCCAAGACGATTTAATTTGTTACACGAAAACAGGAAATAAAATCGTAGCAAAGAATATTATTATGGCAACAGGTTATGAACCGCTTTTTGGCAAGAAAGAAAAAAACACAACAGTAGAAACATCTTATGCAGTTGTGACAAATAAGATAGATCAATTTGAAGGTTGGCATGAGCAATCATTAATTTGGGAAACTGCACGTCCATACTTGTATTTTCGAACGTATCAAAATCGCATTATTGTAGGCGGATTAGATGAGGCGCTGAAAATTCAGAATATCGGCGATACGAAATTATTGCATAAGCGTGATATCCTTATTAATATTGTAAAAGAAATGTTCCCACAGTTTAATAATATACAGGCAGAATACTATTGGGCAGCGGCATTTGGTGGTAGTCATGACGGTCTTCCTATTTTAAAAGAAGATAAAAAGATACATAATTTATATTACGCACTGCCGTATGGGGGAAATGGAACTGTATACGGAATGGTATTTGCGAAACTATTTCAGCAGTTATTTACAAATAAAGAAAGTGATGATTTTTCTTTATTTAATCGATAGAAAAAAGGTAGCGAAGTGATGGAATGAGAAAGATAAAAAAACTTTTACAAAAATTACGTCCCGTGCAGCTTATCGTTTTATTTTATTTACTAGCGGTAGTTGTATCGGTAATTTTGCTTAGTTTACCATTTGTTACGAAGCCTGGTGTGAAATGGACATTTATAGATGCGCTGTTTACATCTGTTAGTGCTGTAAGTGTTACAGGGCTTTCTGTTGTTACGATTCCAGATACGTTTACAACGGCAGGAATTATTGTTTTAGCCCTTATTTTACAATTAGGTGGATTAGGAATTATGGCACTTGGTACATTCGTTTGGATTATAACGGGTAAAAAGATTGGTTTGCAAAGAAGAAGATTAATTATGGCAGACCATAACCAAGGAAATTTGGCAGGTCTTGTGGAATTAATGCGTTCTATTTTAATTGTAATTATTTCAATAGAACTCATTGGAGCGATACTGTTAGGTACTAGATTTCTAATGTATTTTCCGACTTGGCAAGAAGCGTATTTTCACGGTTTTTTTGCCGCTGTTAGTGCAACAACGAACGGAGGATTTGATTTAACTGGACAATCACTGATTCCGTACAAAAAAGATTATATTGTTCAGATGATTCATATGTTACTTATTATTTTAGGCGCTATTGGTTTCCCAGTGTTAATGGAAGTAAAGCAATTCTTGAGTAAGAGGAGACAACAACTATTCCGCTTTTCGTTATTTACAAAATTGACGACAACAACATTTTTTGCACTTGTTATTGTTGGAACAATTATGATTTTTCTATTAGAACGAAATCATTTCTTAGTAGGAAAGTCATGGCATGAAACTGTATTTTATACATTATTCCAATCTGTGACGACGCGAAGTGGTGGGCTTGCTACAATGGACATACGTGAATTGTCACAACCAACGCTTTTATTTATGAGTATATTAATGTTTATAGGAGCATCTCCTAGTTCGGTTGGGGGCGGGATACGTACAACAACGTTTGCGGTTAGTATATTATCGTTATATACATTTGCAAAGGGCGGAAGAACAGTCCGAGTTTTCAAACGTCAGCTTCATGAAGAGGATGTGCTGAAAGCATCTGTCGTTATGACGATGGGGATTTTATTATGTGCCACAGCGCTATTTGTTTTATCCATTACGGAAAATGTGCCGCTTATGAGCTTAATTGTTGAGGTTTGTTCTGCTTTCGGAACGACTGGACTATCGACAGGGATTACTTCAGATTTAACAACTGTGGGGAAACTTGTACTCATTGTACTTATGTTTATCGGACGTGTTGGTATTTTAACATTTATATTAGCTAGCGGTGGAAGAGAACAACCACCTCGCTATAAGTATCCGAAAGAACGAATTATTATTGGATAGTATGAAACCATCCTACCTATGTTAGGTAGAATGGTTTTTTAGTCGTTAATGCCAAATTGAGGATGCATAAAAGTTTCATTTTTGTTATCAGCTTCGTTTTTGAGCAATTCTTGATTTTCTTCTGCAATCCATCCGATATCATTTGTAGGATGAATCCATTCTTCTCCTGCCATAATGGCAGGATCTACCTCATCACTCCAGTTGTGAAGCGGACTGTTCTCAGAATCATATTTACTGTCTCCAATTACAATTTCATATTGATTCATAAAAGGTTGTTGCATCTTTTTTCCTGTTCCCTTAAAAGAGGGAAAGTTCATTTGATGCGGGAGCGTTTCGTCTAAAATTGGCGACTGGATTTTTTCTTTCTTCTGCAAAATAATCGCTCCTTTTTAATGATTTGTTCATATGTAGTATTTCCATCTAGAGTCTCTTATGTACTTGTTAACACTTGCCAGTAATAATTATTTCAGATTGCTTCAAACTAGAGTAGAAAGTGAATCCTTGAGAGCAGGTGAATGTATTGGTAAAAAGAAAAGTGAAACAAAACGCGGCAATCAACAATAATAAAACTCCGAAAGAAAGCTTACCAGATGCAGAATTTGCATTAGAGTATGAAGGAGAAAATAGCGCAAAGTATGCAAATCGTAATTCAAAAAAAGGTAAACAAAAATGAGGCGTTTTTTACAAACGCCTCATTTTTTTTGTGGGATTATAAAGGTTTTTTTAATTATTTGTAAATTCATTGTTTTCTATTGGCAGAAAAATGCGAAAAAACATAGAAGTAGCAACGTATTACACAAAAACAAACAACAAACAAAAGATTAATGTTGGTTTAATACTGCTTTTACACTAGTTGTTTATATTTGAATTGTACATAAGATTTGTAAAAGGAGAGAGAAACAGTGAAAAAAACAATCTTTAAAGCTGTAGCAACTGGAATGGTATTTTCGTTATTAATGGGGTGTGGTGCAAAGAAGGAAGAAAGCGCCGGGGCAAAAGTAAAAGATGATAAATTATCTGGATCATTAACTGTTTACACGGCCATTGAAGAAGAACTTGTACCAATTTATCTTGAGTCCTTTAAAAAGAAATACCCAGATGTGAAGTTGAACATTGTTCGTGATTCAACAGGAGTTATTACAGCGAAATTGCTAGCTGAAGGGAAAAATACACAAGCAGATGTTGTATGGGGAACTGCGGCGTCTAGTCTATTAGCTTTAGAGAAAAAAGATATGTTAAAAGAATACTCTCCACAAGGAGCGGATCGCGTCCTTCCGCAATTTAAAGATGATAAGAAACCAGAAAAATGGGTAGGTAATACTGCATTTATGACGGGGATTGCTGTAAATAAAGAAGAATTAAAGAAGAAAAATTTACCGATGCCAGAATCATATGAAGATTTAACGAAACCTGAATATAAAGGAACGCTTGTAATGCCACATCCAGCTTCTTCTGGGACAGGATTTTTAACAGTTTCTGCATGGCTACAAATTATGGGAGAAGATAAGGGCTGGGATTACATGAAGAAACTTCATGATAATATGGCAACTTATACACATTCCGGTTCAAAACCAGCGAAATTAGCAGGTGCAGGTGAATATCCAGTTGGCGTATCAATGGTTTATAGTGCTTTGAAAGAGAAACAAAAAGGTGCACCAGTTGAAGTTGTACTACCGAAAGAAGGGTTAGGCTGGGAAGTAGAAGCGAATGCACTTATTAAGAAAGATAATGCAAAAAATGATAAATTAGCGCAAGCATTTTTAGACTGGGCAATTACAGATGATGTAATGAAGTTATACTTCGAGAAAAATGGATTTGCGACAATTAAAAATGATTATAAACTTCCAGATGGATTCCCTAAAGATGTAACAGAAAAGTTATACAAAAAGAATGACTTCAAATGGGCAGCAGAGAATCGTGACAAAATTTTAGAGCGTTGGGAAAAAGAGTTTGGCCAAAAAGCAGAACCTAAAAAGTAAGTAAGTGGGAGAGAGAAAAATGAGCGAATATTTATCAATTCAACACATTCAAAAACAGTTTGATGCATTTACAGCGTTAAAAGATATTTCTTTTACAGTGAAAAAAAATGAGTTTGTTTGTTTATTAGGCCCAAGTGGTTGTGGAAAAACGACGTTGCTTCGCATTTTAGCCGGGTTAGAAGAACCAACGACAGGTAGTATAGCTGTGAATGGAAAAGATATGACAGCATTGCCGCCTGGAAAAAGGAACTTTGGAATGGTCTTTCAATCGTATGCACTATTTCCAAATTTAACAGCACTTGAAAACATTGAATATGGCTTAAAGACAAAAAAATATGGGAAAGCAGAAGTAAAAGAGAAAGCGCTAGCTGCGTTAGAACTTGTTGATTTGCTGAATGTAAAAGATAAATACCCTGCTCAAATGTCTGGTGGACAACAGCAGCGAGTAGCACTTGCACGTGCGCTCGCTCTGTCTCCAGATATTTTGTTACTTGATGAGCCGTTATCTGCTTTAGATGCAAAAGTGCGTGAAAAGTTGCGTAGAGAAATGCGTGATTTGCAAGAAAAAATAGGAGTAACTACGATTATGGTAACGCATGATCAAGAAGAGGCATTAACGATGGCTGATAAAATTGTTGTAATGAATCATGCGGAAATTATGCAGATTGGAACACCAGAGGAAATTTATCAAAGACCAGCCAATCCGTTTGTGGCAGATTTTATTGGTTCTATTAATTTCTTTTCGAAAAATAACGAAGAACATGCAATTCGTCCTGAACATGTAACAGTTGTACAAAAGGATGGAATTAGGACAGTTGTGGAAAGTATGGAGTTTCGTGGATCTGTATACCGGACAGAAGTGCGGGTTATAGAAGAGAAAACACATCTTTATAATGAGAAAATTGTAGTGGATATATTGGCATCGGAAGTAGAGGCAACGGCTATTAGAAAAGGAAAGCCCATTCAAATCTCTTTCTCAGAAAATCATATGTTGTCATATGGAAAGAAGGTCATTGTATAGATGGAGATGTTAGAAAACTATAAGGTAGAAAGTACGAAAAAAAAGATTAAGAGAAGTATAGGAAAAGAGGAATGGATCCAAAGGCTCGTAATTATTGGTATGATGCTTTCCTTTCTTATCATACTTGTATTACCGCTATTACAACTATTTACACAAGCTTTTTATGATAAAGATGGAGCTTTCGTTGGTGTAGCGAATTTCAGTAAATATTTTACAACACCAACTTTAGTTCAGTCATTACAAAATACGGTATGGATTTCGGGAGTTACAACAATTATTTCAGTTGCATTCGCATTCGTTTACGCATATGCAATTGCCCGTACGAATGTTTTTGGAAAGCGTGTATTTCAATATGTAGCGTTATTACCGTTATTCGCTCCAACGATGATGCATGGTATAGCACTTACATATTTATTTGGTAATCAAGGGTTAATAACAAAAGGGATGTTTGGTTTATTTGAAGGTATACAAATCCCTTTATACGGACCAGTAGGAATTGTAATGGCTGAAGTTATGTATACATTTCCACAAGCATTCCTTATTTTATTAATTGCTTTCCAAGGTTCTGATTACCGTTTATATGAAGCTTCTAATATGTTAGGAGCGAGTAAAACAAAGCAATTTTTCACTGTTACTTTACCTAGTGTAAAGTACGGATTAATTAGTGCAATGTTCGTTGTGTTTACACTTAGTTTCACTGATTTTGGGGCACCAAAAATTGTTGGTGGGCAATATAATGTACTTGCTACTGACGTATACAAGCAAGTAATTGGACAGCAAAATATGCCGATGGGTGCAACTGTCGGAATGATTTTATTAATCCCAGCTATTTTTGCTTTTGCAGTTGATCGTATTACGCAAAGAAAGCAGGCGAATTTCTTATCTTCAAAAGCAGTACCATACAGAATAACAGCTAATAAGAAAAGGGATGTAATCTCATTTATATATTGTAGTGTAATTACTCTTATGATTATTCTTTTGTTTGTTGCAGTCGGTATTGCTGCAAGTGTGAAAGTATGGCCATATAATATGAGCTTTACATTTGAGCATTTTAATTTTTCAAGTTTAACAGGGGATGGACTTGAAGCGTTTAAAAATAGCGTAATCGTTTCAGCAATTACAGCTGTTATTGGGGCGATTTTAACATTTGTATTCGCATATGCAATTGAGAAAATAGATCAGCTACAATTTTTCCGGAAAACAGGTTACTTTTTCTCTATCGTACCTTTGGCGATACCAGGTTTAGTGCTTGGGTTAGGATACGTCTTTTTCTTTAGTCAACCAACGATTCAAATCCTTGGATTTTCAGTAACGAATCCGTTTCACTCCTTATATGGCACAATTGCCGTTTTAGTATTAGTAAATATCATTCATTTTTACTCTGTAACATTCGTTACGGCAACGACCGCTTTAAAGAAACTAGATCGAGAGTTTGAACTTGTTTCACAGTCGATGGGCATTCCGTTTTATAAAACATTCTTTCGAGTAACAGTCCCGATGTGTTTACCAGCAATTTTAGAAATGGTTATGTATTACTTCGTAAACGCAATGGTAACTGTATCGGCGGTTGTTTTCTTGTACGCAGCTGATTTTAAACTAGCTGCCGTATCGATTGTAAATATGGATGATGCAGGAAATGTGGCACCAGCAGCTGCGATGAGTGTACTTATTGTTGTTACAAATATTGTAGTGAGAGTTGTATATGAATGGGGAACGAAAGCTCTTCGTAACCGAACTTCGCAATGGCAAAAAAGATAAGTAAGAAAGGTGATGGATAAAATGAAAATAGAAGCAGTTATTTTTGATTGGGCAGGTACGACAGTTGATTACGGATGTTTTGCACCACTGGAAGTATTTATGGAGATTTTCCATAAACGTGGAGTTGAAATTACAGCTGAAGAAGCACGTAAGCCAATGGGATTATTAAAAATAGATCATGTAAGGGCACTAACAGAGATGCCTCGTATTGTGAATGAGTGGAATCGTGTCTTCGGACAATTACCAACAGAAGCAGACATTCATGAAATGTATGAAGAATTTGAAGAAATTCTCTTCGCTATTTTACCGCGCTATGCGTCGCCGATTAATGGAGTAAAAGAAGTGATTGCTTCTTTACGTGAAAGAGGCATTAAAATTGGTTCAACAACTGGTTATACGAGAGAAATGATGAACATTGTAGCAAAGGAAGCAGCACTACAAGGGTATAAACCTGATTTTCTTGTGACACCAAATGATGTTCCAGCAGGTCGTCCATATCCGTGGATGTGCTATAAAAATGCGATGGAACTTGGTGTATATCCAATGAATCATATGATAAAAGTTGGAGACACGGTATCAGATATGAAAGAGGGAAGAAATGCTGGAATGTGGACAGTTGGTGTAATTCTTGGCAGTAGTGAGCTCGGTTTAACGGAAGAGGAAGTTGAAAATATGAATCCGGTAGCGCTTCGCGAAAAAATGGAAGTAGTTCGTAATCGTTTCATTGAAAACGGGGCACACTTTACGATCGAAACGATGCAGGAACTCGAAAGCGTAATTGAACATATCGAGAAACAAGAACTTATTATTTCATAAAAGGGGCACGGGATCATGAATGAAAATCACTATTTATTATTAACGCCAGGACCATTAACGACAACAAAAACAGTAAAAGAAGTTATGCTATACGATTGGTGTACGTGGGATGTTGAATATAACACAATGGTGCAAGATGTAAGAAATAGACTTGTATCGTTAGCAACAGAGGAAGAAGAGAAATATACAACAGTCTTAATGCAAGGAAGCGGTACGTTTTCAGTTGAAGCAGTAATTGGTTCTGTCGTTCCTACAAACGGAAAGCTTCTCGTTTGTACAAATGGTGCGTACGGTAAGCGCATTGTGCAAATGGCAGAGATGTTACATATCGATGTGGTGGTCAGTCAAACAGAAGAGTGGGAGCCTACTAATATTATAGAAGTAGAAAAGTTATTGCAACAAGATAAAGAGATTACTCATATTGCAGTTGTTCATTGTGAAACAACAACAGGTATTATTAATCCAATTGTAGATGTATGTAAATTAGGGAAGCAATACGGAAAAGTTACACTGGTTGACGCAATGAGTAGTTTCGGTGGTATTGAAATAGATATTGCTGATTTGCAAATTGATTTTTTAATTAGTAGTGCGAATAAATGTATTCAAGGTGTTCCTGGATTCGGCTTTGTCATCGCAAAACGTGATGAACTATTGAAATGTAAAGGACAAGCCCGTTCTTTATCATTGGATTTATATGATCAGTGGGAAACGATGGAAGAACAAAATGGGAAATGGCGTTTTACTTCACCAACTCACATTGTACGCGCCTTTTATCAAGCATTACTTGAATTAGAAGAAGAGGGTGGAGTAGAAGCGCGTTACAATCGATATTACAACAATCAAAAACTATTAGTGAACAGAATGAAAGAAATCGGCTTTAAGCCATTAGTAGATGAAAAATATCAATCTCCTATTATTACATCTTTCATTTATCCAGAAGAAGGATTTGAATTTCAGCAGTTATATAACGAATTAAAGAGATACGGATTTGTTATTTACCCAGGGAAAATTTCGAAAGTAGATACGTTCCGCATTGGAAATATCGGTGATGTACATGAAGAAGATATTAACCGTTTAGTTGATAGTATTGCTAAAGGAGCTGTTATAGGTTGAAAGTATTTTGCTTAGGTGGAGCAGGTAAAATTTGTCGTGAAGCAATTTTAGATTTAGTTCAATTTTCATCATTTGAGACAATTACAGTAGCCGATTTTAATGAAGAAGAGGGTCATAAAGTAGTAGAGTGGTTAAATGATCCTCGTGTTGATTTTGTGAAAGTTGATGTGACAAATCATGAGGATACTGTCGCAAAAATGAAAGGCTATGACATTGTAATGGATGGCACGACGATAAAGTTAAATAGACTGTCTACTCGCTGTATTGCGGAAGCTGGGTGTCACGGTGTGAACTTGAATGGATTTGGTGAAGAAAATGAATCCCATTCTATATTTGTTCAAAATGAAAAAACATGTTTACCTGGTTTTGGTATGACGCCAGGTGTAACGCAAATGATGGCAATGCATGCAGCAAACCAGCTAGATCATGTAGACTCTGTTCGGGTCAGTCACGGTTCGTATCGTCCAATTGCTTTTTCAGCATCAATTACAGAGACAACGACATATGAATATGATCCACATTTACCATCGCGTACAGTGTATGAAGACTGTGAGTTTAAGCAAGTACCTCCGTTTGCGCGCCCAAGAGAAATTGAATTGCCAGCGCCTTACGGTAAAACAACGCAGTATATCATTCCCCATTCTGAAACAATTACGTTAGCAAAAGCACTAGAAGATAAAGGTGTCAAACTGATAGAGACGAGAGGAACTTGGCCACAGCAAAATATGCAGCTCGTACGTGCTTTATATAATTACGGTATATTGCGTAATGATCAGATTGAAATAAACGGGAAAGAAATCGGCATTATGGATTGTATTTCGAAGTATTTATTGCAATCGAAAGAAGGGCAAGAAACAGAGGTTTATGGTTATGCACTTCATGTAGAAGTAATAGGCATGAAAAATAATGAGAAGCAAAGACATGTATTATATCATACGCACCCGTTATCTGATGGATCTATTGAAGGGTGGGGAAAATTAAGAGCTTATACGAGAAACGTCGGTATTCCATTTGGAATTGCGACAGAGCTAATTGCAAATGGGAATGTAAATAAAATGGGTGTTGTTACACCTGAGGAAGCTTTCGAAAATCCACAAATTATTTTTGATGAACTAGAAAAGCGCGGTATTCATATTCATGAAGAGGTTTTCACTGACAAAGAAAATTATAATTTTGTATAAGCAAGGAACTTTATGAGATATAAATGGGGTGAAGCTATGTCTGTAGTAGGAGAAGAAAGAAAGCGAACCATTCTTGAAAAGGTAGAGTTTAAAGGGAAAGTAAAAGTTTCAGAATTAGCGAGAGAATTCGCTGTATCAACAGAAACAATTCGTCGATATTTAGAAGAATTAGATCGTGAAAAAAAGCTGAAGAAAGTGTATGGTGGAGCTGTTCAACTTCCAGGCGCTGGGATTGAGGCACCGATGTTAGAAAGAGAGATGCTACATATAGAAGAGAAGAAAAGAATTGGTTATAAAGCAGCGACATTTGTAGAAGATGGTGATGTCATTGCAATCGATGATGGAAGCACACCACTTCAAATGGTTCCATATCTTGTCCATCGTAAAAATTTAACGATTGTTACGAGTTCTTTTCCAGTCGCGACACAATTAATCTCTTCTATTAATAAAAAGATGTTTCATGGTGAAGTTTTATTTATTGGTGGGAAAGTATCCCCAAAGCATTCGCGTGTATCAGGATCTATTTCGCAGCAAGTGATTCATCAATTTCATTTTCATAAAGCGTTTGTTTCGATTGATGGGTTATTACCTAGTTTTGGAGTTTCCAGTTTTGAATTAGAAAAAGCGAAACTGTCAGAAGCGATGATGAAACTAGCGGAAAAAACATATATTCTATGTGATCATACAAAGGTAGGTGTAAAAGGGAATTATCGAATAGCAGCATTTTCTCGCATTCAACATGTTATTTGTGATAAAAAAATGCCATATAGTTTTGAAGAAGAAGCTAAAAAGCATAATATTCAATGGACAGTTTGTTAAATAAAGTGAAAGCATCTAAACTCCCACAAATTTTTTTGGCTTTGCTGGCAAAAAAATTTGTGGGAGTTTTACTGTCTGCAAGTAACGAAATAAAAGTTTTGCATTTATGCAAAAAATGGACACATTTTCTCATTTCCTTCATATAATTTACCAATATCAAAAAAGTTGGTTAGAGGAAAGAAGGAGAACTATGTCAGAACGGATATATAATAAACTTGTATTGTATGCAAATATTTTGCAGAAAATTGGTGTCATTAATGAGGAAGAAAAGAGTGAAATTCTGCATACTATAGGTAAAAAAGCCCGTTGAATAAAGAGTTTTTATTTTTTTATCGTTGGAAATATAAAATTAATGTAATATACTCATTTATTCGTTATCAATTAAATGAGTATATATGATAGGAGATATTATTTTGAAAAAATTATATTAAGGCTATAGTAGTAGCCACGACATTAGCTATTCCTTTTGCTGCGTATTCTACTCCAGCGTTAGCAGCAGAAAGTGATCGCACGTATGATACTGAGATTAAAATATATAAGAATCAAAAAGATGAGCCATCTATGGTTGCTCAATACATAAAAAATCCTAAAGTAGCGATTGAAGAAGGGAAAAAATAGTTATTGTAACCGTACAAGATAGCGGTTATTTTCAATATCTTAGAATAGAAGATAGAAACCAACCTGGTGTATTTCATGATGTGAAAGTTTTGTCAGAGGATAAGAGAAAAAATGGGACGAAAGTAGTTCAATTTGAAATTGATGAGTTTGAGAAGAAGCACAATATGCGCAGTTTTTGCATAATGCAATAATTAAATAATAAATGAGTAAAATGCGTTATTCTTTCATTAGGAGAATAACGTATTTTCTATTGTAAAATTAAGTAGAAAATAGACAATAGGATTGGCATATGGGTAGCCTATTTTTAAAAGGAGCGGTGAAACCATATTGACAAAAAAGCATTCTCATGTGATAATTCAATTAAATTTTTAGAATAATCAAAAAATACTCCTTTTACATAGAAAGGGTTCGAACATTATATGAATATTACGGCGGGGGTGACGAAATGTTATTTTTTCTGAAGAAATGGAATGAATTAAAAGATGTGAAATCTGAATTGGCACTTCGTGATTGGTTTTATGGTACAAAAATTAGTTTATCGTTATGTACATCAAAAGAGCCATTAACATTTTTAGTGAATGTTGAGGGAAGAGATAAAGGGTTGTTTTCAGAAGAAGATTTTATTGTCGTAAATTGCATGTGTGAGCCAGTATTTGAAAACGAAGAAAAACCAGCTGCAGAGTCATTTATGCATGCGGATATTTATAAAAAAAGCAGTGCAGAATGTATTTTACAAGTGCAGACTGTAGATAGTCATTTAATATCAGAGCTATATGGAGAAGAAGGCGAAGTAACATTTGATAAACGCAGCGTGGAACGTGTTTTTGGAAAAGAAGGTATAACAGAAATGACAATTCCAATTGTAGAAGATGAAAAAAAATTCGCTGATTTGTTAGAAAGCAATATGCCAAATTTTATTGAAGGCGGAGGAGTAGTACTTGTTCATAATTACGGCATGATCGTGTGGGGGAAAACTCCAGAAGAAGCGAAAAAATGGTTGGAAGGTATAGAGTATTTAATGAACTATCACGTAAAGCTTTTAATGATAAAAGGGGCGAAAAGTTCGGTTATATAAAATATAGCCACAATGATTACTGTTCCACGAAAAAAAATGAAAGCGTTTTAAAAATAATTTCACTCATAAAATATAGGTCTCCTTATTATATATAGATTACATGATGACATGTAAGGAGGAACATATTTTGCGAGTTAAATATCATTTTCTGCCAAAGCAGCAGGTGACTTATTGTAAGACGAATGATACTGGTGAAAAGGCATTGCAAATTATGAATGAAACGGGATTTCGAGCAATCCCTGTATTAGCAGAAGATGAGAAGACATTCACGGGGATTATTTATAAAGTGGATTTATTAGAAAAGAAGTGTATTAGCGGATTAGAGCATGTAAATGCGGGAGATATGCAGGAAAATTCCTCTGCATTTATTTTTGAAAAGGATTCTTTTTTCAGAGCTTTTTATGTTATCCGTCGTCTTCCGTTTTTAGCTGTGGTAAATGATTATAATGAATTTGTCGGCATTTTAACACATTCTAATATATTTGATGTTATTGAAGATTCATTCGGTATGCGAACAGGAGGGTATATATTAACAATTGCAACACAAGATTGTAAGGGGACGATTAAAGAAATTGGGACATTGCTAAAGGCATATAATATAGGTGGACTATTTACGTTAGATAACGGTGATCAATATATTCGCCGTGTTATCGTAAATATATCTGATACGTTAAATGAAAAAAAATTAAAGCAATTAATTGAAAAAATAGAGAAAAAGGGATTCCGGGTCAGTCATGTAGATTATATTTAAAGTGAAAAGGAAAGGTACCTATCTGTTATACGTAGATAGGTACCTTTTTTAGTGTGAGAAATGAATCTTATTTGGAAACAGGCGGTGGAGATAATGCTAAATCAGATAAATAAATAAAGTCTGCATGCTCGCGAATTTTCGGAATGGAAGTTTCAATCACACGTGATGTAATTTCGCCTGGTGGCCCAACATGCCCGATAGCTACCATAATAGGGGTTTCTTGAATTTTTTTGATGAGTAATTGTGCTTGTTTTGAAATATGTCCTGCTGTATAAACATCATCAAAAAATAGTTGGTTTTCAATAATAGGTACCTCTAATTCTTTCCCTATTTTTGGAACGACACTATTAGGATTTGTTTTGCTATCTAAATAAAATAGACCGTGTTTTTTACAAGCTGCAAGTATAAGACGGACAATTCTTTCGTCAGCTGTTACCTTTGAACCCATATGATTGTTCATTCCAATTGCATGCGGTACCTCTTGGATCGCTTGTTCGAGTCGATTGTTTATTTCTTCATCGCTTAAATCAGTTGTAATCGCTTTTGGCCCAAGCCATTCTTTTTTACCTTTAATGGGTTCCATAGGCATATGTATAATAACTTCATGTCCTTTTTTATGGGCTGCTATTGCATCCTCTTTTGTGGAAGGAAGAAAAGGCATGACTGCGACAGTTAGTGGGATGGGAAGCGATAACATTTTATCTGTCCCTTTCATATTATTGCCGAAATCATCAATGACAATAGCTACTTTATTCGTATGGGCATTCGCTTGAATGGGAAATAAGAAGAAGGGTACGAACATAGTAAAGATGAGTAATACAATCGTATATTTACGCATATAAATATTTCCTTTCTATATTTATCAATTATCATTATGTTTTGCGTTTTTATATAAATTAAACAAAAAATGTCGAAGAAAAGTATGTGAAAAATAGAGAGTCCGCATTTTACTTGGTATTTACAAAAAAAGAAGATGAAAAAAATGTCTATTATTGCGAATGTATTTACAAAGATAGAATAATTTGTAATAATTCTCAAAGTGAGGGTAAAGATTTGTAAATTACAGGGAGAAAATGTTAAATTTTCTGATTCTTAAAAATGTATATGACTAAGTAGTTAAAAAATCAATGGAGAAGTGAAGTTGAGAGCATGGAAGTATAATAAGGGGGATATGGATGTTTACTGTAAAAAGGAAGTACACATTAGAAAAGCTTTCACGTGATATTCATATGAAGCGTGAAGAAATGATTCAATTAGGATTAACAAGTGGGTTAAATAGTAGGGAGACAATTCAAGTTAGTCAAGAATTGGACAAGCTTATTTTACAGTACCAGCGTTATAAAGAAAAACAAACACCGAAATGGTTTTCAATTATAAAAGTACCTATTTTCCAAATCGGGTATGAAGGAAAATCGAATAATTTTTGGCGAATGCTTGTAGCTGGTTTTATGAAATAAGTATAATTACCCTTATAGAATAAGGATAATTATACTATGTGTAACGGAATTTCGATATGAACTGTCGTTCCTTCGTTTTCTTTACTGTCAATAAAAATATGCCCATTGTACATCTCTACAATTCGTTTACATATGACAAGTCCAAGACCTGTTCCAGTATCTTTATTAGTAAAGAACGGATGAAAGAGGTGTTTTTGAATATGTTTTGGAATCCCTTTTCCAGTATCTATAATTTGCAATTGTGCGTGTGTTTCATTGTTTGTTACGACAATAGTGAGTGTATCACTAGAAGTCATGGCTTCAATTGCATTTTTGGTAATGTTTAAAACCACTTGTTTCATATGGTCTTTTGAGCAACGGATATGAACAGGATGGTCTGGCAAATGTAAATGGAATACAATGTTATGTAAATTCGCCTCAGATTGAATAATTAATGCGACCTCATTAAGAATTGTTCTTACATCATATGTTTGTTCAATGATGGCAGTTGGCTTTCCTAGAATAAGAAATTCGCTTACAATTTCATTAATCCGTTCTATTTCTTGTTCGATTATGGAAAAGTAGAACTGATCCTGTTCATCTTTATATTTCTCTTTTAATAGTGCAATGAGTCCTTTAATTCCAGTAAGAGGATTACGGATTTCGTGTGCTGTACTAGCTGCAAAAGTTCCAACCAATTCAATTTTTTGTAGTTCGTTTTGTTGTCTTTCCAGTTTTGTTTGACGTTTTAATAACATATATTGAGTAAGTAAAAATAAAATAGACATTAAAAATAAAGTAGCTATACACTCTATTGAAACTAACTGATATAAAGTTTGTTGTTGAATCGGCAATGGAGAAACAGAGACCTTCCAATTTAATCTTTGGAGTGGGGTAGTGAGTATATTAGAATGCTCATCACTTGTTTCATTATTATCATCGGTTAGAAAAACTACATCATGTTTATCAGTTACTTCGAAATGGTATTGTGGTTTGATAGCATTTAAAGAAGATGAAATGTAGTCAAAGCGTAAACTTGCTAACAATAAGCCTGAGAGCTCCTTCTGTTTGTTAAATATTGGGGAAGCAATCATAATAGCTTGATGTCCAAGGACGCGATCTGTAATGACGGATGATACAGTTGTTTTCTTAGTTTGTAATGCGTCTTGAATATACTTGCGGTCTGAGACATCTATAGGCGGTGATTCGCCTTCTGATGCAATTGTAATGATTCCTTCTGGTGTAGCGTAATATAGGCCAGAAAAGCGTGCATCGTTTCCATCTGTATCATGTACAATTTGTTTAATTCCATTTATGTTACCAGTCTCGGTACCTACGACTTTTGCGAGCATTTCTAAGGCAGAAATCGCTTCACCAAGGTGATGATCTAAATAGTCTCGATATAAAAAGAGAACCGTATGAGCGGATAGTGTGTTTTCCTGTTTCATTTTATACGTATGATACGAATAAAATGTAGCACCAATCCCTATCGTTGGTAGGATAACAAGCAATATATATAAAACAATGCTTTGGAATTTGACTTTCAAATGTGGTACTCCTTCTTTTTTATTATCATTATATATAAACTATGTTAAAATTGTCATGTTTTTATTCAAGAATCATTCATAATATATTAAGGGAGAGGAAATGGGTGAGTGAATGCTCATTCGGAAATTATATGAAGTAATAAGCCGTTTTTCTTTTTATTGCTAAGAATTTAAGTGAAGGGTTGAAAGTTGTATGACATCAAATAATGAACGAGAAGATATTTCTCAATCTTTAAAAGTGTTTATTGCATTATCTCGTGTACATCGCTCTATTATGGATACTACAAATAAATCCATACAAAGTAACGGGCTAAATCCAACTGAATTTGCTGTGTTAGAACTACTATATCATAAAGGCGGTCAACCACTTCAGCAAATTGGTGAGCGTATTTTAATAGCTAGTGGCAGCATTACATATGTTGTAGATAAGCTGGAAAAAAAGGGGCTAGTAAAGAGGATCCCGTGCCCAAATGATAGACGTGTTATTTATGCGCAATTAACTGAGTCTGGAGAGAACTTTATTGCTTCTATTTTTCCAGGGCATGAGCAAGTTATACATCAGTCTTTTGAAATGTTAACGAGGGATGAAAAGGATGAATTGCTTGATCTGCTGAAAAAAATTGGAAAGTATGAAAAATGATAATACGTTCCAAAGGAGCTTTGGATAAAGAAATCCAAAGCTTTTTTGCATGTAAACAAGGCACCATGTGCCGAATTTTGTTGAAGGATAAGAGGAGATTTGAAAGGAAACATGGAATTATAGTAGAGATACGTATAATGGAGAGGAGGCTCGTTCATGTCATTTAAAGACTATGAATATAAACGGCCAAATATTGAAGAATTAAAAGAGAAATTTACTGTTGCTTTAGAGAAGTTTGATAACGCAAAAACTGTGGAAGAACAAAAACAAATCATCAATTCAGTTAACGAAATTCGCAATGATTTTGGTACAATGGGGAACCTTTGTTACATTCGTCATTCTGTTGATACGACAGATGCTTTTTATAAGGAAGAGCAGGATTTCTTTGATGAGTTCTCTCCAGTTGTACAAGGGTATGGCACAAAATATTATAAAGCGTTAATTCATTCTCCATTCCGTGAAGAGTTAGAGGCGTATTATGGAAAGCAATTATTCGCTCTAGCGGAATGTGATTTGAAAACATATTCAGATGACGTCGTGAAAGATTTACAATTAGAAAATAAATTGTCTTCACAATATACACAGTTATTAGCATCTGCAAAAATTGACTTTGCAGGGGAAGAACGAACATTATCACAACTGATTCCATTTATGCAAGGAAAAGAAAGAAGCGAACGTAAAGCAGCAAGTGAAGCATACTACGGATTTTTAGCTGAGAATGAGGAAGAACTAGATCGTATTTATGATGAGCTTGTTAAAGTGAGAACGAAAATTGCAAAATCTTTAGGTTTCAAAAACTTTGTTGAACTCGGATATGCAAGAATGTATCGTACAGATTATAATGCGGAGATGGTGGCGAATTATCGTCAGCAAGTACTTGATTATATCGTTCCAGTTACAACGGAATTAAGAAAGAGACAACAAGCGCGTATCGGTGTAGAGAAGTTAGCATATTACGACGAAAACTTTGAGTTTGCTACAGGTAATCCAACTCCAAAAGGAGATGCGGATTGGATTGTTAATCATGGGAAAACGATGTATAAAGAGTTATCGGCTGAAACAGATGAATTTTTCAATTTCATGTTAGATAATGACTTATTAGATTTAGTTGCAAAAAAAGGAAAAGCTGGTGGCGGATATTGTACATATATTGAGAATTATAAAGCGCCATTTATTTTCTCAAACTTCAACGGAACATCTGGTGACATTGACGTATTAACACATGAAGCGGGTCATGCTTTCCAAGTATATGAAAGTCGTAAATTTGAAATTCCAGAATATAATTGGCCAACATATGAAGCGTGTGAAATCCACTCTATGAGTATGGAATTCTTTACATGGCCATGGATGAAGCTATTCTTTGAAGAAGATGCAGATAAATATTACTTCTCTCACTTAAGTTCAGCACTTCTGTTTTTACCATATGGTGTATCTGTTGATGAATATCAACATTATGTATATGAAAATCCTGAGGCATCACCCGAAGAGCGTAAGACAGCATGGCGTAACATAGAGAAGAAGTATTTACCGCATCGTGATTATGAGGATAATGATTATTTAGAGCGCGGTGGTTTCTGGCAACGTCAAGGTCATATTTATAGCTCACCTTTCTATTATATTGATTACACACTTGCTCAAATTTGTGCACTGCAATTTTGGAAACGTGCAAGAGATAATAGACAAGAGGCGTGGGAAGATTATGTGAACCTTTGTCAACAAGGGGGAAGTAAATCATTCTTGGAATTAGTAGAAGTTGCAAACTTAACATCGCCATTTGCTGAGGGTTGTGTGAAAAGTGTCATTACAGAAATTGAAGCATGGCTACATGCGATTGACGACACAAAATTGTAAAAAACATGCGTTTTTTTTCACATGTTTAACATCGACATAATGGGAAAATGATGAGATAATAAAAGAAAATTCAGAATTATTAAGAGGTGTTTCGAATAAGGAGCACCTCTTTTCACCAACAAAAAGGGGGGAAAGAAGTATGCTTCAATCTAATATGGATGTGAGTTTAGAAAGTTTGTTGAACTCATTACAGTCTACCCGAAGCACGCTATTATCAGAAATTGAAATGTTAAATGATACAGAAGTAAATCTAAAGCCACGTCGTGATAAATGGAGTATTATTCAAATTTTGCATCATTTGCATTTAGTTGAACAATCTGTCACATCTGCCCTTGTATATGCTTTACAAAAAAAAGAAAGAAATGCAACTCCATTTAAAGACCTTCAACTTACGCTTGATCGCACACATAAACGAGAAGCTCCTCAGCAAATGCAACCAACAGAAACTTTAATGAAAAAACAACAAGGAATTCAATTACTAGAACATTCACGACAAGAACTGTTACATGCGCTTCATAGTGTCATAGATGAAAAAGAATTATTTGAAAATGGATTAAAGCATCCGGTTTTTCATGATTTAAATTTGTATCAGTGGGTTCAATTTCTTGATTTGCATGAACAAAGACATCTTACGCAGTTAAAAGAGGCAAAACACGCAATTTTACAGCGATAAAGTGGAAGAAGTGGGAAACCGCTTCTTTTTTTTGACGCATGCATAGTTTTCTTTCTTACTTTGGAATACTACATGGAGAAAGAAAAGAAGGAGTTGAAAAGTATGTCCAAGAAAAAGAGAGAAGAAGAGCGCGCTTGGAAAGCTCGTAAAGAGAATCAAAAACCACATGGAAAAGTGAAAGCTTTTGCTGAATTGGTTGAAGGGACAGAAAAAACGTGATGATTATTTCATCACGTTTTTTGTATGAGTGGAAAGGTTAATAAGAAGGTTGTACCGATTCCTTTTTCACTTATAATATCAATTCTTCCATTCATAGCTTGAACAACACTGAATACGACCATCATTCCAAGCCCAGTGCCTTTTTCTTTCGTTGAATAGAACGGAGAACCGAGACGTTTCACTTGTTCTTGATTCATACCGACTCCTGTATCTTTTATATATAGCTGTATATGCTTATGATCAGGAATTAATGTGAAATAAAGATCACCGCCTTTTGGCATAGCTTCAATACAATTTTTTAAAATATTTAATAAGCATTGATTTAGTTTTTGCTTCTCTCCAGCGATAAAGAAAGAAGTGCTTTGCTTTATGTAATGGGTACGAACATTTGTCAAATTGGCAAGAGGTGTAATTAAAGATAATGCATGCAGTAATTCTTCCTCTAGCTGTAATGTTTGTTCTTTTTCAATACTCGGTTTTGCAAAGGTTAGGTAGTCGGTAAGGACATGATTTGCTTGTTCGATACCATTGATGGCTATGTCGATATACAATTTTCGCTCTTCTTCAGAACATGTATCCGACTGTAAAAGTTGCAAAAATCCTTTCGTTGAAGTTAAAGGATTGCGAATTTCATGAGAGATGGAAGCAGCCATTTCGCCTATTAAATGAAATTTTTCAGCATTCATAAGTTCATTTTGGAGACGAACCTGCGTTTGTAATATGTGTAGTAAATATAAAATAAGGATCGTACCTATTATTGTGCATAGTTCATACACGATAATATGTGGGATATAATCTGCATCATTAGTAACCCTTGCAAGGAAAAATGGTATCCAACCAAACCCATAAGTAAGACTGTAAAAAATAGCAAGTACTATTTTTATGTGATTGGAGCTTCGATTAAAAACTTTGCATGTAAATAGTAGAACAATGAATAGGAGAATAGAAGCGATAAAGGATGGAAAAACCCCTACTCCTCCTAATAAGAAGCGATATATGTTTAATACAGCTAAAATAGAAACGCCGGCAATAGGTCCTCCTGTTAATGTGCCGACAATTAATACGATATGTCGCATATCGAATTGAAAACCGTTAGTTGTTTTTGCAGCAAAAGTGATACATAGCATAGTAGCGAGACAACATAATGCAATAAATATAGCTGAATTTAATTTAGGAGATCGCTTTCCTTTTTGATTCCAAAATAAGTGATATGCAAGCATTGTAACGAGAATGGATAGTATATTTAAAAAGAGGTAAATAATAAAGAGTTTCAGTATGATGCCCCCTCCCCTAATATTAAATCAATCATACTATAAAACGAACGAAATGAAATGTGAAATAGCGGAAAAATCAGAAATTTTTTCTGGTAGTATACAATATGTTACAATGAGTTTTGTCAATGAAAGAAGGAATTCCGTGCTATGCATGGGAGAGGTTCGCGAACTCCCTCTATAAAAAACTATGGAAACAACAATATCCTTAGGTATTGTTTTGTTTTTTTATTGTGACAGTTCAAGAACGTTCTTTCTTCTTATTCGTAGTAGAGAAGGAGAATGAGTGAAATGAAAAAAGAAAAAGCGGTTGTTGTTTTTAGTGGTGGACAAGATAGTACAACATGTTTATTTTGGGCAATGCAACAGTTTGCAGAAGTAGAAGCTGTAACGTTTAATTACAATCAACGTCATAAGTTAGAAATTGATTGTGCAGCGGAAATTGCGAAAGAGCTAGGAATTAAACATACGGTACTAGATATGAGTCTATTAAATCAACTTGCTCCAAATGCGTTAACGAGAACGGATATGGAGATTACACATGAAGAAGGTGAATTACCATCAACATTTGTGGATGGACGAAATTTACTATTCTTATCATTTGCTGCTGTATTAGCAAAACAAGTTGGAGCACGTCATATTGTAACGGGTGTATGTGAAACTGATTTTAGTGGTTATCCAGATTGCCGTGACGTGTTTGTGAAATCGTTAAACGTTACATTAAATTTATCTATGGATTATCCGTTTGTCATTCACACACCACTTATGTGGATTGATAAAGCAGAGACGTGGAAATTATCTGATGAACTTGGAGCATTCGAGTTTGTTAGAGAAAAAACATTAACATGTTATAACGGAATCATTGGTGATGGTTGCGGTGAATGTCCGGCATGTCAACTTCGTAAAGCGGGATTAGATACGTACTTACAAGAACGCGAAGGAGCGAACAACTAATGGATAATTTCTTTGGATTTCGCATCGTAGAAAATTTGCAAAAAATGGACAAGGATATTCAACGTAAACAACTCAAATATCATAATAAAAGAGTAATGGTCAGCAAGGAATTTACATTTGATGCAGCACACCATTTACATTGTTATGAAGGGAAATGTAAAAACTTACATGGTCACACATATAAAGTTGTATTTGGAATTAGTGGGTATGTAAATGAAATAGGCCTTGCAATTGACTTTGGAGATATAAAAGAAATTTGGAAAAATGAAATCGAAATATATTTAGATCATCGCTATTTAAACGAAACATTACCAGCGATGAATACGACTGCTGAAAATATGGTTGTTTGGATTTATGAAAAGATGGCAGAAGCATTAACGAAAGATAATCGTGTAAACGAATATAAAGGAGCTCGTGTTGAATTTGTTCGTCTTTTTGAGACACCAACTAGTTATGCGGAAGTAAGACGGGAGTGGATGCTCGATGAGTAAAATCCCTGTCTTAGAAATATTTGGTCCGACTATTCAAGGTGAAGGGATGGTTGTAGGGCAAAAGACAATGTTTATCCGTACAGCTGGTTGTGATTATAGCTGTGCTTGGTGTGATTCAGCATTTACGTGGGATGGATCAGCTAAAGATCAAATTAGACAGATGACACCAGAAGACGTTTGGAATGAACTTGTAGAAATTGGTGGCGAAAATTTTTCTCATGTTACGATTTCAGGCGGGAATCCGGTATTGCTGAAAAATATTGAGTTTCTTCTTTCTATATTAAAAGAGAATGGAATGCGAACGGCAATCGAAACGCAAGGGAGTAAATGGCAAGATTGGTTACTTCAAATTGATGAGATAACGATTTCTCCAAAACCACCAAGTTCGGCGATGCATACAGATTTTCAGAAGTTAGATGCTGTTGTTCAGAAACTAGCGGGAAAAGATATTAGTTTAAAAGTAGTAGTATTCGATGATCATGATTTTGAATATGCAGTTAAGATGCACGAACGATATCCAGATGTACCATTTTTCTTACAAGTAGGGAATGATGATACAAAAACAGTGGATGATGCGATGCTAATAAATAAACTATTAGAAAAATATGAGTGGCTGATTGATAAAGCTGTAAATTGTAAAGCAATGAATGATGCGAAAGTATTGCCGCAGCTTCATGCGTTAGTATGGGGAAATAAACGCGGTGTATAACGAGAAGGGATGTTTAAAATGGCAGGAAGATTAGATGAAGATTTAAAAGAGGTAACATTATTAGGAAATCAAAATACAAAATATTTATTTGAATATAGCCCGGAAATTTTAGAAGTATTTGATAATAATCATCCAAACCGTGATTATTTTGTAAAATTCAATTGTCCTGAATTTACAAGTTTATGCCCGAAAACAGGACAACCAGACTTTGCAACGATTTATATTAGCTACATTCCAGAGCAAAAAATGGTAGAGAGTAAATCTTTAAAGTTATATTTATTTAGCTTCCGCAATCACGGTGATTTCCACGAGGATTGCATGAACGTTATTATGAATGATTTAATTAAATTAATGGATCCGCGTTACATTGAAGTATGGGGGAAATTTACACCGCGTGGTGGTATTTCAATTGATCCATACTGCAACTACGGTCGACCAGGAACGAAGTATGAACAAATGGCAGACTACCGTATGATGAACCACGATTTATATCCGGAAACAATTGATAATCGTTAATAGAAAGAAAGGGCCTGTATACTATACAGGCCCTTTCTTTCTATTATATTATGCATTTTGATTAATGACAGTATAGTTTTTATGACTTACAACTGTAAGAGGTTCCATATCTAGTTCTCTAAAATTATCCATAATTGTTATATCAACAATAACAGAGTTTTGATTTACTTTTTGAACACGGCCTTGCATGCCACCTTTAAATTCGATGATATCTCCAGTTTCTGCGATCTGCATAAGCAACTCTCCTTGTTACAGTTTTTCCAAAAAAGAATAATTTGGGATTTTTTATTTTCCTTTATTTTGAACTATGTTTCCTGTTTTGTAAATGTTTTCAAAGTAAATAGTCGAAAAAAATTCATATTTTGTAAGATAATATCCAGATTTAATATGACGGTGGAGAAAAAGTGTTTATATCTTTATATTGGAGTATAATGGAAATGGATGTTGGTCTGTTAATATGGGGGAAATAGGAGCGGTAAAATAATGTTTGAAATTATGGGGAGTTTTATAGCTTTGTTCTTATTTTTATTTTCTTATATACAGTTGAAGAAAATTCGTCAATATGAAACGAATACATACTTTGATGGAATAGATGCTTCTATTACTCATGATAGTGGCGGAGATATGTAACAATATGTAACTTTTATTTTCAGCATGTTATGATGAATGTAAGAAATAGTACATAATATAGTTCGTAAGTGATGAATGGAGAGTGGAAAGAATGTGGATATCTTTTATTCGTCATGGTCGCTTGAATAGTGCTATAGAACCGATGACAATTACTTCATTTCATGAATGGCTGAAGAGATATGATGTAGATAGTGTGGGTAGGGAGTGTAACATACCGATTGAAACAATCGAGGCAGTAGAATCGGCAAATTTAATTGTATCGAGTGATCAAAGACGTGCTGTACAGTCAGCAGCGGAATTAATGAATTCTTTGTCCTTTGTGCAAAATTCTCTTTTTAGGGAAGTAGAAGTACCGTCGAGTTTTTTTGCACCGGAATGGTTTAAATGTAAACCAGGAACGTGGTTTTTTATTGGACGTGCTTTATGGATGGTTGGGTATCATAAAGGTGTTGAGTCGTATAAAGAAGCAAGAGAAAGGGCGAAAGAAGCTGCTAATATGTTACATCGCTACGCGCTGGTGCACGGGAAAATCGCGATAGTAGGACATAGTTATTTTAATACGATGATTGGTGCGGAACTGAGGGCGATGGGATGGTCTGGACCTCCTATTTTTCACCGGAAGCCGTGGGGATATACAAAGTATACGTTCCATGAGGCGATGAATGGAAGGGTATTAAATACAAAATTAACTTAAAAGCACACGATTTTATATAAAATCGTGTGCTTTTTTTAAGATATAGAAACCAATGTACGTAATGGTTTTATTAGATGGGCATAAGGTTCGCCAACGAGCATCACAGTTTTATCTTTTTTGTAACCTAGTTTTTCATACAGTGAAAAAGCACGTTTGTTTTCTAAGTTAACAAGTAAGGCGATTTTTTCATGACCTTTTTCAGCAGCATGAAGTTCAGCTGCATCGATTAATTTAGAGCCAATGCCACGTCCACTGTACATATTTGAAACTGACAACGTGTCAATATAATACTCATCAAGTTCAGCTTCTTTTTCTAACGTAATGGATTCGTCTTCATGTAGTTCTCTTAAGTAGTGTACGATTGGTGCATCAAGTTGTTCAGCGTCACTACCGTGATAAACGACAATAACCCCAACTGCTTTTCCATCTTGTTCAGCTACTAAACAGTTTTCATAGCTCAATCGATTATTTTCTTTTGTGAACCATGTTTCAAGTCCAAGTAATACTTTTGCTTCAACTGTGCTACCAGTGATTTTTTCAGCAATTTCGTGCAGAGCGTTATACAATAAAGGGGCTATTGCCTTTGCATCTGTCTTTGTTGCTTTCCGAATCATAGTATCCCTCCTAGTTCTATTCGTATATTGTAACATAGTGGTATGGAACTTTGTATGATTGAATGTCGAAATGTTTGATATAGAGAAGTAGCTATGTTAGTATATGATATTTAGTGGACATATAGTAAAATAAAATTGTTTTACAAATAATGAATATGAAATTGGAGAATAGCAGCTGGATAATTTTACAGTTGTTGACCTATAGAATATACGATAAAATAAAATATTGCATAGAGGTGAAATACATGGATGAACAATTAGCAAATACAATTTTGGATCAGCTGAAAAATGGCGAGATAAAGGAGTATGTTGCAACGAAAGATGTATTTTATACGTTTAGGAAAGTTGTAGTAAGTCGAGAAGATTTTAAACATATTATTGGGAACGCACAGCGCGGCGGGCAAGTAATTTATACATATTCAGAAACGCCACGTTCATAAATAGAAGATAAAGGAGAGGAGAATTATGGGCGATTTTAAACAAGGCATTTTACCGCATTGGGATTATATGTGGAAAGATAGAGCTGGCAATAGATTTATGGGAATGGTTATGTATCCAGAGAAACGAAAATGTTCAACAAAAATGCTTCAGAAAATAAAAAGGGCGTATGAGCAAGCAGCAGAAATTAAAGTAACTGTACAAGTTCAAAATACATATCAGTACATAGAAGGAATGATCGTATACTTTGATGAAGAAGCTCCTGTATGTACAATGCTTGATAAAGATGAGAATCCACATCACATATTTGTAAAAGATATTTTGCGTATTGAGCACTCTGAATAAACTTTTCATAAATAAATTGAAATTCCATAATAATAATCTTTTTCTATAATAGTTATCTTTTAGTATGTAACGAGCAACGAAAGTATATGTATAATATTTAATAAAGTAAAATTGATAAATGTAATCGTTTGTTAGAACAGATTATCGTTTCATGTCTGTTCTTTTTTGCGTGATGCTGGAGAAATATATTCCTCCAGCATTTACCGTTTTATGACAAAAAATATTGTTAACTTTTTTTAAAATAAGGTTAAATTCGTTGACAACTTTTTTGAAAAGCACTTTATTGACATGAGTTTTAGAATGTTGTTTCATAGTCATTGTATTGAAAAAAAATGGCTATCATGTCGAAAAGTAAAAGTTAAAAAAAGAAAGAATTTATACATATATCTTGTGTCTTATTTTGAAACGTAATACAATATATAGAGAAATCGAGAGCGACATACAGAGAGTATAGATTGGAGAGGGAGGGTCGGAAATGTTAGTTGCATATGATTCTATGACAGGAAACGTGAAGCGTTTCATCCACAAATTAAATATGCCGGCCGTTCAAATTGATGAAGATCTAGTAATAGATGAAGATTTTATTCTTATTACGTATACAACAGGTTTTGGCAATGTACCAGAACGTGTTTTAGACTTTTTAGAGCGCAATAATGAAAAATTAAAAGGCGTATCTGCAAGCGGCAATCGTAACTGGGGAGACATGTTCGGTGCAAGTGCTGACAAAATTTCTGCTAAATATGAAGTGCCTATTGTATCAAAATTTGAGTTATCTGGAACAAATAACGATGTAGAATATTTTAAGGAAAGGGTGCGGGAGATTGCGACACATTGAACTGAATAATGAAATCACGCAAATGCAGGACGGTTTCTATCAGCTACATAAAGATAAAGAAGCATTAGAAGTCTTTATGGAAGAAGCTAGAGCGAATACCGTTCATTTTAATAGCGTGGCAGAGCGAATGGAGTATATGAAAGAACATGATTACTATTACAACGTTCTGGACGAGTATAGCTTGGAGGAAGTAGAAGGAGTATATAACATCGCTTATGGTGAAAACTTCGAGTTCCAATCTTATATGGCAGCATCTAAGTTCTACAAAGATTACGCGTTAAAAACAAATGATCAAAAACAATACTTAGAAAGCTATGAAGATCGTGTAGCAATTGTGTCATTATACTTAGGACGCGGTGATGTTGCGAAAGCAAAACAATTTGCAAGCATGATTGTCAAACAAAACTACCAACCAGCGACACCAACCTTTTTAAATGCGGGAAGAAGCAGAAGAGGAGAAATGGTGTCTTGTTTCTTGTTAGAGATGGATGATAGCTTAAATTCAATCGGCTTTAACATTAATACTGCAATGCAATTATCGAAAATTGGCGGGGGAGTAGCTTTAAACTTATCTAAGCTACGCGCACGCGGTGAGCAAATTAAAGGTATCGAAAATGCTGCAAGTGGAGTAGTACCTGTTATGAAATTGCTTGAAGATTCGTTTTCATATGCGAATCAACTTGGCCAACGAAAAGGTGCCGGCGCAGTATACTTAAACATTTTCCATTGGGATATTATTGAATTCCTTGATACAAAAAAAATAAATGCCGATGAAAAGAGCCGTATTCAGTCTCTATCAATCGGAATTATCGTCCCAAGTAAGTTCTTTGAGCTTGCTGAGAAAAACGAACCGTTCCATGTTTTTGCGCCTTATACAGTGTATAAGGAATACGGAAAGCATTTAGATGATATTGACATTGATGAAATGTACGATGAATTAATGAGCAATCCGAAAGTGAAGAAGAAGCCACTAGATATTAGTGCACGTGATATGCTTATTAAAATTGCTATGATCCAACTTGAGTCTGGCTACCCATACTTAATGTTTAAATCAAATGCAAATAATCAACATCCACTGAAGGATATTGGAACTGTGAAGATGTCGAACTTGTGTACAGAAATTTTCCAGCTTCAAGAAACTTCTGAAATAAACGATTACGGTACAGATGATATTATCCGCCGTGATATTAACTGTAACTTAGGATCGTTAAATATCGTAAATGTAATGGAAAATAAAGAAATTCGTGAAGCAGTTCATGCGGGAATGGAAGCTTTAACAGCTGTTTCTGATATGACGATTATTCCGAATGCACCAACTGTGAAAAAAGCAAATGACGAGCTTCATTCAGTTGGACTTGGTGCAATGAACTTACATGGATATTTAGCAAAAAATAAAATCGCTTATGAAAGTGCAGAAGCGAAAGAGTTCGCTCGTACATTCTTTATGATGTTAAATTACTACTCTATTGAGAAAAGTATGGAAATCGCTAAAGAAAAAGGCGAAACATTTAAAGACTTCGATAAGTCTGATTATGCAAACGGCACATACTTTGAAAAGTATGAAGCGACAGATTACAGTCCAGTAACTGAAAAAGTTCAGCAATTATTTGAAGGAATTCATATTCCAACAAAAGAAGATTGGACAAGTTTAAAAGAGCAAGTGCAGAAGAATGGATTATATAACTCATATCGTCTTGCTATCGCTCCAACACAGTCTATCAGTTACGTTCAAAATGCAACTTCAAGCGTAATGCCGATCGTAAGTCAAATCGAATCAAGAACATATGCGAATGCGACAACATATTATCCAATGCCATATTTATCAAAAGATACGTTCTGGTACTATAAATCTTCTTACGACATGAATCAATTTAAACTAATTGATTTAATCGCAGAAATTCAAGAGCATATTGACCAAGGAATTAGTACGATTCTTTATGTTAATAGTGATATCTCAACACGTGAGTTAGCACGTTACTACATCTATGCACATAAAAAAGGCTTGAAGAGTCTGTATTATACGAGAACACGTAAATTAAGCGTGGAAGAGTGCGTAGCTTGTACTGTTTAATAAGAAAAAGTGAGACATTGTGAGCAGGGTTTTTCTGAACCCTGCTCATGCTTAGTTATCAATTTTTCATGTTTATTTAGAGAGAAGGGGCGATTTAATGCGTGCGGTAAACTGGAACAAAAAAGAAGATGATTTTAGTTTAATGTTTTGGAAGCAAAACATCGCTCAGTTTTGGACAGAAGAAGAAATCGCAGTGTCTTCTGACAAAAATACTTGGGTGCAATTATCAAAAGAAGAGCAAATTGCTTATAAGCGTGTATTAGGTGGTTTAACACTTTTAGATACGAAACAAGGCGGCGAAGGGATGCCTCTTGTACTTGTTCATCTGGAAAATTTACAAGCGAAAAGTGTATTAGCTTTCATGGGAGCTATGGAAGAAGTACATGCGAAGAGTTACAGTCATATTTTTACAACGTTAGCTACGGAAGAAGAAATTGATGATATTTTTGAATGGGTAGATAATCATCCATTACTTGAGAAAAAGGCTGGTATTATTACGAGTTACTATCGTCGTTTATTAAAGCCTGAAGTAACGAAAAAAGAGTTATACATGGCAATGGTAGCAAGTGTGTTCTTAGAAAGTTACCTATTCTATAGTGGATTCTTCTATCCACTTTACTTAGCAGGACAAGGAAAATTGACTGCAAGTGGTGAGATTATTAACTTAATAATTCGTGACGAGTCTATTCACGGCGTATTCGTCGGTATTTTAGCACAACAAATCTTCGCGGAACTTTCTGCAGAAGATCAACAAGAAGTGCAAAAAGAAACGCAAGAGTTATTAATGGAACTATATGAAATTGAAATGGCATACACAGAAGAAATTTACACTTCTATCGGTCTTGTAGAGGATGTAAATCGTTTCGTTCGTTACAATGCGAATAAAGGACTTATGAACTTAGGACTTGAACCGAAGTTTGAAGAAGAAGAAATTAACCCAATCGTTTTAAATGGTTTACGTACAGATACGAAAAACCATGATTTCTTCTCTGTAAAAGGAAATGGTTACGTAAAAGCAACAAATGTTGAAAAGTTATCAGATGATGACTTTGTATTCAATTTTTAATATGGTGTCATAGAAAAAGCTGTCTTTATAGAAAAGACAGCTTTTTTTCTATGAATAGTTTACATAATGTTATTATTTCGTGGAAATATTTCTATCTCGTAAAAGCCCAATTTGTGAGGAAGTGAAAATAAAAAATACGGATTAAAGTTATATTTAGTGTTATGAAGGATTGAATAACTTATGTCAAAATGAATAAAAAATAAGAAGAAATGAGGCCCAATTCTACCTATACGTTCTTTTTCGTATTGAATTTTTAAATGCTAGAAATTTTGGCTCGAAAATTGCATGAATATTTAGAAAACGTAAAAAGGAGGTAATACTTAGTTTGATATATATGGTGATTTGAAAGCGTTTCCTTTTGGCTGTCAATCTTTAAATGGAAAGTAGATAGAGAAAGTAGGAGGAATGATAGGTGGGAAAAGTGGTTGGTTTAAAACGTTCATTAGGGCTTTGGTCAATTGTTATGCTAGGGGTCGGGTATATGACACCGATGGTTGGGTTTGATACATTTGGGATCGTTTCTGAAAAAACGGGCGGGCATGTTCCAGGAGCTTATCTGATTGCATTAGCAGGAATGTTGTTTACCGCTGCAAGCTACGGCAAAATGGTAAAGGTTTTTCCTACCGCAGGATCTGCTTATACGTATACACAGAAGACAATTAGTGCAAGGCTTGGATTTCTTGTTGGATGGTCAGCATTATTAGATTATTTATTTCTACCGATGGTGAACGCACTATTAACGAGAATTTATATGTCAGCATTTTTCCCGAGTGTTCCTAATTGGATATGGGTCATTGGATTTGTTCTACTGATTACATTAATAAATATGATTAGCGTAAATGTTACTGCTAACTTCAATACGTTCTTAGTAATATTTCAAGTGCTAGTAATGGCCGTGTTTGTTTTTCTAGTTATAAAAGGTTTACTAGCGGGAGAGGGAACAGGAGAAGTTTTTTCCATTCAGCCGTTTTTTCAATCAGATATACAAATATCACCGTTAGTTGCAGGTGCGACAATTCTTTGTTTTTCATTTTTAGGTTTTGATGCAGTAACTACATTTGCAGAAGAGACACCAAATGCGAAGAAGACAATTCCTCGAGCTATTTTTCTTACTGCTTTAATCGGTGGGATTTTATTTATTACTACTACGTATTTTACACAATCTTTTTTTCCAGATACATCTGTATTTAAAGATCAAGAATCAGCATCTCCAGAAATTGCGTTATATGTTGGTGGAAAACTATTTCAAGCTTTCTTTTTAGTAGGAACGCTTATGGGGACACTGGCGTCCGGTCTAGCTTCTCATACAAGTGTGTCCAGATTATTGTACGTAATGGGGCGAGATAATGTAATTCCGAAGAAAATATTCGGATACATTCATCCTCGCTGGCGAACTCCAGTATATAACATTATTCTTGTAGGGATTATTTCGCTCTCCGCTATATTCATTGATTTAGAAACGGCAGCATCTCTTATTAACTTTGGGGCGCTTATTGCATTTACATTTGTTAATTTATCTGTAATTTCCTACTATATCATTAAGCAAAAAAGGTATAAGACGATAAAAGACTGTTTAAATTTCTTAGTTATGCCTATTTTAGGTGCTGGTACTGTAGCAGTATTATGGTTTAACCTCAATATTCATTCACTTATTCTGGGACTTTGCTGGGCTGTTATTGGAATTGGGTACCTTCTATATATTACAAATATGTTCCGCTCAGCTCCTCCGCAAATGCATTTTGAAGAAGTACAGGAAATATAAAAGCAAAAGACATCGGATAGATTCCGGTGTCTTTTGCTTTTATATTTGATAATCATGCAGTATTGCATAAGTCATTCAAAGATTCATAAGTGAGGGGATGACACGATATGATTAACCTAGTATTTTCACTTGGCACGATTATTGCTTTGTACAATTAGTAATAAATATAAAGCGGGGTGTTATCATGCCAATTCAATCAGAAAAACAAACAAATACAGTTGAACTTGAAAATCCTTTAGAGGAATTTCAATCTATATTAAAAGAGGCGCTTCATTTTTTACGTTATCCAGACGAAGTATTCGAGTTTTTGAAAAAACCGATGCGCTTTTTAGAAGTAAGCATTCCTGTTCGAATGGATGATGGAACAACAAAGGTGTTTCAAGGGTATCGCGCTCAGCATAACGACGCAGCAGGGCCAACAAAAGGCGGTATTAGATTCCATCCAGATGTTACGGCAGAAGAAGTAAAAGCACTTGCTGGTTGGATGAGCTTGAAATGTGGAGTGACAGGGCTGCCATATGGAGGCGCAAAGGGCGGGATTATTTGTAATCCGCAGGAGATGAGTTTTAGAGAACTAGAGTTACTAAGTCGTGGGTATGTAAGAGCAGTAAGTCAAATTGTAGGACCGACGAAAGATATTCCAGCCCCTGATATGTATACAAATGCGCAAATTATGGCTTGGATGCTAGATGAATATGATCATATCAGGGAGTTTGACTCTCCAGGCTTTATTACCGGGAAACCGTTAATGCTAGGAGGATCACAGGGCCGAGAAACAGCAACTTCAAAAGGTGTATTGTATACACTTCAGTTAGTAAGTGAGTTAAAACAAATTCCGCTACAAAATATGCGAGTTATTATTCAAGGATTTGGGAATGTTGGAGGGTATTTGGCGAAATATTTATATGATATTGATGTGAAAGTAGTTGGGGTATCAGATGCTATAGGAGGGATTTATAATCCAGACGGTCTCGATGTTCCTTATTTACTAGAAAACAGAGATTCTTTTGGTGTAGTATCGAATCTCTTTAGTAAAACAATTTCTAATCAGGAGTTGTTAGAAAAAGAATGTGATGTACTCATTCCAGCGGCAATTGGGGGAGTGATTACGAAACATAATGCAGGAAATCTTGGATGTAAGATTATCATTGAGGCTGCAAATGGTCCAACAACAAAAGAGGCGATAACCATGTTAGAAGAAAAGGGGATTTTGGTTGTTCCAGATATTTTAGCAAACTCTGGTGGCGTGATTGTTTCTTATTTTGAATGGTGTCAAAATAACCAAGGGTATTACTGGACAGAGCAATATGTTGATCAATGTCTAAAGGAGAAAATTACCTCTAGTTTTTCTAACGTACTTGACACTTCTAAACGCTATGGAGTAAATATGAAAATTGCTGCGTATATTGAAGGGGTTCACAAGATTGTAGAAGCATCGCGCCTAAGAGGTTGGTTGCATTTTTAACCTAAAGGAGGGCCAAAATGAAACTGGATATTTTATTAGAAGAAGTAGAGAGACAACAGATCGGTTATTATTGTATTTTGTCGCATAGTCATCGTTATGATATAGCTGTTACGTATTCACAACAGTTTCTTGGAAAAGCAATGGTTACCTCTATTCAAAATGGGAGAATGATTTTATTAAGTCAAGAAGATATTGGGGAGGAACAATATTGGGCACCAAGGCTAGGAATTGAGGTAGAAGATATAGAAGAGTTTCAAAGCTTTTTCCATATGATTCTTCAGTCACAAAGGTTAGAAGAACAATATTAATAGAATAAAAGAAAGGAATGATTGATTATGTACTATGATATTATTACGAGTCCATGCTATGGAACAATTGAAAAAGTGTCTATCGATAAGGATTCTCGAGTTTATGAATGGGAGCCATTATTTTCTATTAAAGATATGAGTGGTAAACTGGAAGTAATTAAAATGGGATGTAGTGGAGAAGTTCATTCCTTAGAAGTAGAGGCAGGAGATAAAGTAATTCCAGGTATGGTATTAGCTTATATTCAAGAAGACCTTTTCGTTAGTGGTAGTGATTAATGATAGAACAATGAGGAAGATGGAGGCGTTCATCTTCCTTTTTTTATTAAACAAAAGAAGGAATGTTTTATTTTCAGATTAATTAAAAAAATCTGCATTTAATGATACAATACAAGTTAAGTAGTTCAAAGGAGGAATAGCAGAATGTTTTCCATTGCTCATAAAAAAATTAGACCTATTGTTTCTCTGCCTATCGATCAATCTGAAAAGGAATGGAATATAGAGATTGAAAATATAAAAGAGTCTTTTTTATTTTTAAAAAGAGGAGAGAAATTATTTGCATACGTTCATGTTAAGGATCTGCTATCAAACAGTAAGGGATTAACTTCCAAGGCACTGCTTGCAAATGCTGTTTCGCTAGATACAATATGTCATCTTAGTAAAGATATTTCTTTAACAGCTCTTTTTCAAATTATTGGAGCGCCGATTGCCATAGTAAAAAATGAAATGGATGAGCCAACAGGGTATATAAGAAGAGAAGATGTTTTTGCAGAACTATTTAAACAAGAAAATCAGAGTGTTGATATACTGAAAATTATTTTAACGTCTATTCCAATGGGGATTTTTGTAGTAAATCGTGAAAAAAAAATTGTAAATTGTAATGAATCTGGTTTGAAGATGATTAAATCGACTCCTGAAAAAGTTATGAATGTACCAGCAGAACAGATTTTTAATGAAGAACATATTAATAACGTATTTGCAACGGGAAAAACGATTTTGAATCAATTACAAATCACAAATGAGATGGGTGTATTAGTTGACTATAGTCCTATTCCAAACTTTGATCAAAGTATTGAAGGAATGGTTATTATTGTACAAGATTTGCCGATGGTTGAGGACATGGCGATGGAAATTGAGTATATCAAGGATTTAAATAAAGATTTACATGCAATCTTGTCTAGTATTTATGATGAAATATTAGTTGTTAATCATAAAGGGGAATTAATTCGTTATAGTGAAACCGTTATCAATGATTTTTGGGGAAGTAATTTGAAAGATCTTTTAGGAAAAAATCTTTTAGACTTAGAAAAGAAAGGATTATTTAGTCCATCTGTTACGCGATTAGTGCTGGAACAGCAAAAAAAGGTATCCGTTGTACAAGAAACAAAAAACGGAAGGAAAATATTAGCGGTTGGAAATCCTGTATTTAGTGAAAGTGGAGAGCTTCATCGTATTATTATTGCCTCAAGAGATATTACAGAAGCAACGAGATTGAAGACGGAATTACATGAAATAAAGAAGATATCAGAGCAATATAAGAAGGAATTAGATGACTTTAAAAATAAAGATCGCTTTCTTAAGAAGCTTATTTACTGTAGTCCAAAAATGGAACAAATTATTAACCAAGCTAAAAAAATAGCAGATTTTTCTTCCAATGTTCTTATTTCTGGAGAATCGGGCGTCGGGAAGGAAGTAATTGCCCAAGCAATTCATCAACTTGGAAAGCGATCTGCAAAGCCATTTTTAAAATTAAATTGTGGAGCAATTCCAGAAACTTTGTTAGAAAGTGAACTATTTGGTTATACGAAAGGTGCTTTTACGGGAGCAGATAAAAATGGAAAAGAAGGATATTTTAAGCGAGCTGATCAAGGTATTTTATTTTTAGATGAAATTGGAGAAATGCCCTTACATTTGCAAGTGAAATTACTTAGAGTCCTACAGGAACAAGAGGTAATTCCTATCGGAAGTACAATACCTACGAAAATAAATGTGCAAATCATTGCCGCTACAAATAAGAGTCTTGAAAAGATGGTAGAGGCAGGAACGTTCCGTGAAGATTTATTTTATCGCTTAAATGTAATTCCATTGCAAGTTCCTCCTCTACGAGAGCGAATGGAAGATGTTCCAGTACTTGCCTTTCACTTTTTACAACAGTTAAATGAAAAATATAATAAAAATTATCATTTAACTCCGGATGCACTTAACCTACTAGAGTTTTATTCATGGCCAGGAAATGTACGTGAATTACAAAATATGATTGAACGTTTAGTAGTATCAGCAGACGATCCAGTAATTGAAGCAGAGTTTGTTAGCAAGTTTTTAACACCCGGTTATGACTTTAAAAAATCAAAACCAGTTATTACAAGAGTATTACCGTTGCAAGAAGCACTACATTCTGTAGAAGAACAATTGATTTTACTTGCAATGAAGCAGTATAAAACAACGACTAAGGCTGCAAAAGCTCTTGGCATCAGCCAATCTTCAGTGAGTCGAAAATATCAAAAAATTATTAGCGAAAAAGGGATAGCGGCTGATATAATCTCTTATTCCTAAAAAGGAGAAGGTCACATGGACTTCTCCTTTTTTGCTAGTTTATTAAGTTTTCCGCTATTTGTGGGCAGTAAGTACTATCATCTTAAATTTTAGCAAAATGAAAGATGATAATGGCACTGATTGATGTTCTGTCTTATGCAAAATGGAATAGTGCATGCAAAAATGCATAACTCTTTTTTGTTACATGTAAGAATATAGTTAGTTTTTATAGGATTCCTTTGTATTTTAAATATTGGCATGAAAATTGCTTATAAATATATAAACGATCGATAAAGGGGGATTCAATATAGTGCTAGATTTAAAAATGTATGTAAACGGTGAATGGAGAGAGTCTAGTAATCAAGAGAAAAGAACGATTATTAACCCTGCGAATGGCAAGGGTATAGCATATGCACCTGAGGGAACAATCGAGGATGCAAAATACGCGATAGAAGTGGCAAGAGAGACTTTTGATAGCGGAATTTGGTCAGAAACATCCACTGCTGAAAGGGCATCATATTTATTTAAAATAGCAGATGAAATTGATAAAAATATGGAAGAATTAGTGTACCTTGAAGTAATGGATAATGGAAAAACGTACCGTGAGGCCGAAGGAGATATTGGAGATGCAGCGGCTTGTTTTCGCTATTATGCTGGATTGATTACAAAGCCAGATGGTCAAACATATCACGTAGCCGATCCGATGCAAGCGATGGTTGTAAGAGAGCCAATTGGTGTTTGTGGATTAATTGTTCCATGGAATTATCCGCTATTGATGAGTGTATGGAAAATTGCACCTGCTTTAGCAGCTGGAAATACAATTGTGTTTAAACCTTCTGAAGTGACACCAATCACTGCGACAAAGCTATTCGAAATCCTTGAAAAAGTAGGGCTACCTAAAGGTGTTGCCAATATGGTAATGGGGGCCGGTCCAATAGTAGGAAATGAAATTGCAGCGAGTAATAAAGTGGATATGATTTCCTTTACAGGTGGAACAAAAACAGGTAAGCACATTATGAGAACAGCAGCAGATAATATGAAAAAGATTTCGCTAGAACTTGGAGGGAAATCTCCAAATATTATTTTTGCAGATGCAGATTTTGAAACGGCTATTGATTATGCTCTATTTGGTATTTATGCAGGTAGTGGACAAGTATGCTCAGCAGGATCGAGAATTCTAGTAGAAGAAAGCGTTTACGATAGATTTGTTAATAGTTTTGTGGAGCGAGCACAGCAAATTAACGTTGGGCCTGGTGATAATCCTGAATCAGAAATGGGACCACTTGTAAGTCAAGAACATATGGAAAAAGTATTACGCTACATTGAAATTGGGAAAGACGAAGGCGCAGACATTGCTTGTGGAGGTAAGCGGATACTGACGGATGGAAAAGGCGAGGGTTTCTTTATTGAACCAACGGTCTTTGTCAATGTAAAACCCGATATGCGCATTGTACAGGAAGAAATTTTCGGTCCTGTTGTAGTAATTCAAAAGTTTAAAAATGAACAGGAAGCAATTAAGTTAGCAAACGGTACAGATTATGGCTTAGCTGGAGGTGTATTTACGGTTGATGGTGCAAAAGCAATGCGCGTGATTCGCAAGCTTCGCGCAGGAATTACGTGGATTAATAGCTATCATCCAACATACAATGAGGCACCTTGGGGTGGATATAAGCAAAGTGGTATAGGCCGTAGTCTAGGAACGTTTGGTTTAGAGGAATTTCAAGAAATTAAGCAGATTAATATAAATCTAGAAGTAGAACCTATTGGTTGGTTTGCAAATAAAAAAAATGTAGGAGTGAAATAGATGGGAACGAACGTAGAAAATAAATTGAATGAGCAAGATGTAAAAGGTTCAAATGTAAATGAGTATATTACGAAAGTACTACAGTTAATTGAAAAAGAAAAGGTTTCTGAAGAAGAGGCAAACTGGATTCAAAAAGAAACAGTAGATGGATTTAGAGAGCATGTGAATCCTGGTTTTCTAGCCTATAGAAAAACGGTAACAAAGGATGGACAATTTGCAGCAGTAGAATGGTCTGATGAAGGATCCTGTTTCATGGATATTAATGGTAAAAAATATATTGACTGTTTAGGTGGATTCGGAATTTACAATGTTGGTCACCGTAATCCGAAAGTAGTAAAAGCTGTGACAGATCAATTAAAGCGTCAAGCATTGCACAGTCAGGATTTACTAGATCCACTTCGAGCAATTCTTGCAAAGATTTTAGCAGACATTACACCTGGTGATTTGAAATACGCCTTCTTTACAAATAGTGGAACAGAAAGCGTAGAGGCAGCATTAAAACTAGCAAAAATGTATAGTGAACGAACAACTTTCATTTCTACAACTCGTGCTTTCCATGGTAAGAGTCTTGGTTCTTTATCCGGAACGGCAAAAGGAATGTTCCGTAAGCCATTTTTACCATTAATTCCGGGTTTCCGCCACGTTCCATTTGGCGATATTGAGATGATGAGAAAAACGTTTGAGACATGTGCATTAGTGGGAGAAGATGTTGCAGCAGTTATTTTAGAACCAATTCAAGGAGAGGGCGGTATTATTTTACCTCCAGAAAATTATTTGAAACAAGTACGAGAGCTTTGTGATGAGTTTGGATCACTTCTTATTTTTGATGAAGTACAAACTGGAATGGGACGTACAGGAAAAATGTTTGCTGCAGAATTATATGATGTTGTACCGGATATTATTTGTCTTGCGAAGGCTTTTGGTGGAGGTGTAATGCCAGCGGGAGCTATTGTTGCGAAAGAAAAAGTATTCAAAAGTTGGTTTGAAAATCCATTTATGCATACAACAACATTTGGAGGAAATCCTCTTGCATGTGCTGCTGCAATTGCAACAATCCATGTATTATTGGAAGAGAAATTACCGGAACGAGCTGCGGAAGTTGGGGAGTATTTCTTAAAAGGATTGAAACAAGCAGCAGAAGGACACGAAGATAAAATCTTTGAAATTCGTGGTCAAGGTTTAATGATTGGTATTGAATTCCATAGAGACGAGATTGGTTATGAAGTTTCAAAAGCAATGTTTGATCAAGGTATTCTGGTTGCGGGAACATTGATTAACTCAAAAACAATTCGTATTGAACCATCTCTAACAATTAGTTATGAAGAAGTAGATACAGTCATTAATACGTTTAAATCTGTACTAGCGCAAGTAAAGGTGAAATAATTTTCGTATAAGATTATATATAAATTCAAACTAGTAAAACCATTATGGGTTTCGTTTAATGGGTTTACTGGTTTTGATTCCAAGAAGGCAGTGTAACGAGAGTTACACTGCCTTTTTATTACATTTTATTTGTAAGTATTTACATATACTTTGTCTTAGTGTACTATTTAACTAGTACACTAAGACAGAAGGAGGGAAGAAATGAAAATCGAATTTTCTCCAAATACACCAATTTATATTCAGGTAATGGAATACATAAAGAAAGAAATTGTAACAGGTCATTTATTGCCTGGCGATAAAATTCCATCTGTACGTGAATTAGCGAGTGAATTACAAGTAAATCCAAATACGATTCAACGTACATTTCAAGAGTTAGAACGGGATGGAGTTGTTGTAACACGTAGAGGAATGGGACGATATGTAACGAATGAAGGGGAGAAAATTATGGAGCTGCGCAAAGAGATGGCGAAAGAATTACTTCATTCTTTTATAGATGGAATGGACAATTTAGGTTTTTCAGAAGAAGAAATTTTTTCAATTCTTCGTTCTTCATTAAATGAGAAAAAGGAGGAGAGTGAATGACGAAGCTGCTAAAAATAGAAAATTTATGGAAGAGATACGGGTTAAAAGCAGTGGTCCGTGAATTAAACATAGAGATTACTGAAGGGAAAATTATAGGGCTTGTTGGAGATAATGGGAGCGGGAAAACGACGTTATTGAAAATGATTGCAGGCTTGCAGCACCCTTCTGAAGGTAGTATTACAATAGATGGTAAAAAGGTAGGATTAGAGACGAAAGAAATCGTTTCATTTATGTCCGATAAGCCTGTCTTTGATGATTGGATGACTGTAAAAGACGCTTTATTTTTCTATCGAGATTTTTATAAAGACTTCGATATTCAAAAAGCTGTAGATACGATCGCCGAATTTAAAATACCGTTAGAAGAAAGAATTGCAGCATTATCAAAAGGTATGGTTGAAAAACTTCAAATTATTTTAACGTTTTCTCGAAAAGCGAAGTTATACGTGCTAGATGAACCGCTGGGCGGGATTGATCTCGTTTCTAGAGAACACGTATTGGAACTTATTTTACAGTTTTATCGCGAAGATTGTACCATTTTAATTGCAACACATTTAATCGGAGAAGTTGAAAATATTTTTGATGAAGTAATCTTTTTAAAAGATGGTGAGAGTATACTTCACGAAAATGTAGAGGAGTTACGTTTCCAGCGAGGAAAAGCCGTTACGGATGTGTTTAAGGAGGTGTTTAGTAGATGAAGTCGAGCTTAATATATATGTACAATATGAATAAAAAGCAGATTGTTATTTTGTTGTTGTCATTTATATTTGTTGTGGCTGTTGCCTTTGTATGTATGGGCAATTATATTAAGAAGGAATCGGGAGAAATAAGCCAAACAATCATAATTATGTTAGTTATATTTATATATATAATTTTTGTAGTAATGATATTCATTCAAGCGATGTCTGCTTTCGGAAAAATGATTGAGAGCACATTATTTCGATTAACACCGACATCAGGTAGAAAAATTGTTTTAGCGATATTGTTATTTGCTTTTATCTATTTAGCTATTTTTGAACTTTTAGGTACAATATTCTTATATAGTATCTCTATTAAATTAATAAAAGGTACTGAAATGTATGAAGCGTTTATTGGTTTAACTCAAAAACCGTTGCAACAAATAGTATCTTCAGTTTTGTTTGTATTTAATTTGGTTAGTGAGTTACTTATTTTACTTTTTGTAACAGCGAGTGTGAAGGTATTTTCTCTTAAGAAGAAAAGTGAATACGGTGTTATCTTTGCTTTGTTTTTTACATTAAGTAAAGCAATGAGCATGATATACGCAACATTAGGTAAGCTCGTACCTAGAGGTTATTTTATGGATAAATTATTATATATAGATGAATCGTTTTATGGCGGGGTTTATTTATATCCCGAAAAATTTATGAATTTATATAGTTTTAGTTTTTCTATAGGAATATTTATTCTACTTGTTTATATAACAGGTCGCATAATCGATAAAAGACTAGAAGTCTAAAGGAGGAATCGGCATTGGGAAATGTAGTAGTAAAATTAGAAAATGTCCGAAAAAGGATAGGTAGAACAGAAATTATTCGTGGATTATCATTTGAGGTTCGCGAAGGAGAAGTATACGGATTCCTTGGACCGAACGGTAGTGGTAAGACGACGACAATTCGTATGATGACAGGTCTTATTTCTATGACAGAAGGCGATATTACAATTTGTGGTCATAGTATTCGCACGGAGCGTGAAAAGGCGTTAGAGCAAATTGGAGCGATTGTAGAAAATCCAGAATTATATGATTACATGACTGGTATGCAAAACTTAAAGCATTTTGCGAACATGGCAATTACACCTATTAGTAAAGAGCGTATCAATGAAATTGTAAAACTTGTTGAATTAGAGCATGCAATTCATAAAAAGGTGAAAACATATTCACTTGGTATGAAACAACGTTTAGGAATTGCACAGGCATTACTTCATCAACCGAAAATTTTAATTTTAGATGAGCCGACAAATGGATTAGATCCAGCTGGTATTCGCCAAATTCGTGATTATTTACAGCGTTTAGCGAAAGAAGAAAATATTGCAGTAATCGTATCAAGCCACTTATTAAGTGAAATTGAATTAATGTGTGACCGCGTCGTTATTATTAAACAAGGTGAGTTTGTACAAGAGTACAACTTACATGAACAAGCGAAACATGACGAGACAGTAGTTGTAGCGTTTGAAGTAGATGAAGTTCAGAAAGCGAATGAAATCATTAAAGGTAAGGCACAAGGAAATGTAATCGTGGCATCTGTAACAAAAGAGAGCATTCCACAACTTGTAAAAAAACTTGTGAATGACGATGTGCTTGTTTATGGCGTTACTGTTCAAAATAAAACGTTAGAGGATGAGTTCTTAGCGATTACTGGGGGAGTGAAAGCGTAATGTTTAAATTAGTTCAAAATGAATTTTTGAAGTTACATGCGAAAAAAGGGATGTATATTTTAATCGGTGTGATTGCCTTATTGGAGATTTTAGGAGCTGTAGTAATGGTAAAATGGGGTGAAGCCGGTAGTTTGAGTGGATCTTACTTAGATTTTGTAATAGATTTTGTAAGTTCAGGTGTCGGCCTAATTATATTATTTGCCACGATTTTTGGAATTACAACAGCTTCTCGTACAATTACGGATGAATTTCAAAAAGGAACAATTAAACAATTACTAATTCGTCCAAGAAAACGAATTACAGTTTTATTTTCTAAATATATTACGGTGTTATTAACGATGTTATTTATTGTACTTGCTAGTACGTTAATTGCCATGATTATTGGTGGGATTGTAATGGACAATAGTAAAACAGAGTTAACGTTAGCGATTCTATTAAAAACAATTGTATATCAACTTGTATCACCATTTTTCTTTGCAACACTTGCCTTTTTCTTAGCAAATGTATTTAGAAAATCCGTATTGCCATTAATTATTACGTTGTTCTTATATTTCTTGCAAGGAGCAATTAAGATGATGCTTATGATGCTTGCAAAGGGCACCGCAAAATTTGTTGTGTTGTTCCACTTAAATTTAAATGCTTATGACGGCAATAAATTAATTAATCGTGGTTCAGAACCACCATTTACAGAATTTACGTTTACAACCTCATTATTACTTGTAGTTGCATATTTTGCTGTATTACTTGTAGCATCAAGTGTATTATTCCAAAAACGTGACGTATTATAATAAAAGTAATCCCCGCTTGTAAAAACGGGGATTTTTATTACATAACTTTCTCCTAGTTTTCAATTTGAAGAACAGCGATCTGGTATATTAAATAAATTGATTACTATATATTTTTAAGAGATATGTTATTCGAAAGTTTTTGAGAAAAATAGGAAGAATTTCAACTATATTCATATTATAATTTAGTTATCCTGCCATTTGTAGGAGAGGGGTTTTCTATAAAACATTAATTAAAGTTTTATTTTAACTATCTTTGGAGGTGTTCAATATTGCAATATGCATTTTCACGCATAAGGTTACGTAGCTTTTTTGGATGGATGATTATAGGGTTGTTCCTTACGATGATCCCGTTAGGTCTATCAAATGTTTCTGATAATACGGTAGAGGTTATTTCACAAATAACTGTATTTTTTGTATTTCCGTTATTTTGGTTATACGTAAAAACAAATAAAAATAATGTTATGTTTCAAAGTTTTTTTGATAAGCCAGGACGTTTACCGTGGGGATTAATTTTATTAGCGACGATAATGGGAATGATTTTTTCAGTTGGTATATCCCATATTCAATTTTACATATTAGCACATACGTTACCTAATTTCTTAGTGAGTGTGTTAGAAGACGGAAATGTTATTAATACGAGTAACATATATATGACAATATTTACTTTCATTTCAGCATGTGTATTAGCGCCTATTATGGAAGAAGTTATTTTTAGAGGCTTCTTTTTACAGAGAATGGCTTATAAATGGGGGATTAAACGAGCTGTAATTATATCTTCACTTATTTTTGGTTTAGGACATTTTGATGTCATCGGTGCTTTCATGTTTGGTGTTATTATGTGCCTTTTATACATAAAGACGAAAAATATATGGACGAATATCGCTGTGCATGCATTAAATAATTTGATTGCAACAAGTATGCAATTTGTAGGGGGAGAGGGAAGTGATGCAATCTCGATTACGGAATTGCAGGCACAAAGTAATTTATGGATCGGCATTGGCCTTGCGATTGTCGGGTTACTTTGGCTAATCCCTTACATTTGGAAACAATGGCGTATAGTAAAAGAAGTTGGTGTGCCACCGATTCGCTTCATAAATGAAGAAAAAGTAGTGAACGCATCAGAAGAAAATGAAATATATAGCCAAGTGATTGTAACGGATAGATTGATGGCTGTAGAATTACCAGATGAAGTAGTAAATAAGCTCCGGTTAGAGGAAAATGACTATGTAACAGTATCTGTAGAAGAAGATAAAATTGTTATAAAAAAGGCGCATGATAGGTAATTAAAAAACATCTCTCCTGTATAAAAGGAGAGATGTTTTTTAATTCGTAATAATCTCTACACGAAAATTATTACCGTTCTTTACATATTTAATATCTGTAACGATACGGACTGTTTTTAAAATCTCCACTTTTTCACCAATTCGAGGGATGGTCGGAACATTGTCCCAAATACCAAGCAAGTCATCTAATTGTGCCGTTTTTTCATAAAACCAGATTTTCAATGTAAAGCCCCTTTCTCGAACTTTATGTATTTTAATACATAATATATCATTTTTATTCTTTTTGTAAGGGGTTTTTCATCTTTTTATGAATAAAGATCAATTAACTTTCTGGGAAGATATGTTCAATGTCCGGAGTAAGAGATACTTCTGATAATACGATATGAGAAACTGTCGTTGCGTATGAAGAAACATCATTGATAAATTCTTCAAGTTCAACGAGTGAAGGAACAGAAATTTTTACGATGTAGCATAAGCTTCCTGTTACTCGATAACAAAAACTTGCAGATGGATAAGACTGGATAAATTGTTGCATACGTGTTGTATCACCATTTTTTAAAGTGATTTCTAAAATACAATCTAAAACAAGTCCTGCTTTTTTATAATCAATATCGATTGTGTATTTTTGAATAATGCCTTCACTTTCAAGTTTACGAACACGTTCTGTAGTAGACGGAGCAGATAAGTTTACTCGTTTTGCTAATTCGCGCATGGAAAGGCGACTATCATTATATAATTCATTTAAAATTTTTCGATCAACACGGTCTAGTTGCATTTGTAAATATACCTCCAGTAAAATGATAATTTTTGTAAAGAAAAAATATGAATTAAGATTCATATGAAATGTAAAGTGAACTTCGTTTATTTTACAATAAAATAGAAGGAAATAGGAGGGGAAATGATGGAGAGAATTTCATTATCAAATGTAGGAGATACAAAGTTTCAAAAGTTATTAGGTCATAATCCAGATATATTAAATTCATGGAGCACGTTAGAGGATACGCTGTATCATAAAGGGACTCTTTCGGCAGAGCTGAAGGAGCAAGTGAGAAGAACATTAGCTTATGGGAATGAATGTCCGTACTGCATGGCAAAGGGAAGACCTGATGAGATGCAAAAGGTAGAAGAAATTAGTGTAGCAGTTACTTTTGCGCATACATTTGTTCACGATAAAAAGGCGATAGATGATACTATGTTTCGTGTATTAAAACAATATTGGACGGAAAAAGAAATTGTAGAGCTGTGCGCTTATATTTGTTTTATTACTGCATCACAACAACTTGGTTTTCTGTTTCAATTACAACCAAATTAAGGAGAAAATGATGACGAATCGAATAGCACTTATCATAATTGATGTACAAAAGGCGTTTCAATTACCATACTGGGGCGAGAGAAATAACCTTTTGGCTGAAGAAAATATGAGAAGTTTGTTAGAAGAATGGAGAAAAAGGAAACTACCAGTTTTTCATATTCAACATGTAAATAAAGAAAATGTTCAGTCGATGTTTTATCAACAAGCAGAAACAGTAAACTTTAAAGAAGAAGTGAAACCACTGTCAGGTGAAGTAGTTATTCAAAAATCTGTTAATAGCGCGTTCATTGGAACAAATTTAGAAGAACAATTAAGAGAGCGAAAATGTAATACGGTAGTGATTGTAGGATTAACAACAAATCATTGTGTAGAGACTACAACAAGGATGGCAAGTAATTTAGGGTTTACAACGTATTTAGTGAGCGATGCGACGGCTACTTTTAATCGTACAGGTCCAGACGGGACAGAGTATAGTGCAGAGGCTATTCATAATATGACACTTGTAAATTTACATGAAGAATTTGCTACGATTGTGACGACAAAAGAAGTATTAAAATTATTTCGAGAAAATAATTGCGGAATTATGTAGAAAAAAATAAGAATATTTCGTATAATCTAAGTATAATCATTTTGAAAATAGGGGTGGCATCATATGGAGCAAATTCCAGTAAAGAAAATAGAAAAAGTACTCGTTTTAGCAGGGGATGATAAACAAAAGCAAAAGGAATTTTATGAATTGCTTTTAACAACGGAGTTTTATGTTGCTGGCTCGGTAGAAGCAGAAGACGGGGCAACGGAAGGAACACTTCGTTTGCGTCATTTCCAAGGAGAAGGAAGATGGATTGTTCCGTTCTTTACACAATTGGAATTTGTAAAAGATGTGTTACCAGAAGGTACACCCCTTGTTACGATACGTGGAAAAGAATTATTTGGTAGCATCGAGAAAGATGCAACAGCTGTATTAAACGTTGGTACTGATATAAGTAAAACATTTATTCCAGAAGAAATTGCCGATATCGCATCTGGACGAATTTTTAATTATTATAAGTAAAAGGAAAAGCTTAATTGCTCTTCCTTTTTAATTTGAACATGGAGTGGCTACGCCGGGAGAAATAGAGAGTGTTTTATTATTTGTATTTATTGTCGCTGTAGCTCCAAGTGGAATACCGATATTTGGACTTATATGTCCAATCGGTAAACCGAATAGTACAGGTATATTATATGGCGTGAAATATTCATATAATATTGCTTGCAACGATTGGGATGGTTTGGAAGGAGTACAGTCGTGGCAACTTGAAAAAATAACACCGCTGCATTCATTAAACTGTCCAGATAAAAGTAGTTGATTTAACATACGATCAATGCGATACGGTTCTTCCCCGATATCTTCAAGCAATAAAAGTTTATTGGTTGTATTTACTTCATAAGGTGAGCCGATTATACTCGTTAACACAGCTAAATTCCCTCCAATTAATGTGCCTGTAACTGTACATGGTGAGCTAGGTACGATACATTCTGATGCAGATAAGATAGATGAATACGGGTGGAAGAGCTGATTGAAAGAAGATAAAGAGAGAGAATCTATACCTTTTCCTATTTCTTCAATCATTGGACCATGAAACGTAACAAGCTTTGCATAACGTGAAAAAGCAGTATGTAAAGCTGTAATATCGCTATATCCCCAAAAGATTTTAGGATTTTGTTGAATAATTTCATATTGAATGTGGGGGAGGAGACGAGCACTTCCGTAACCACCTCGTGCACAGAAAATTGCCTTTACTTCATTGTTTGTAAAGGCTTCATGTATATCATCAAGACGAATTTGGTCACTTCCAGCTAAATATCCATACTTCTCATAAACGCTCTTCCCAATTATTACGGATAACCCCATCTCTTGTAATACGTTCACACCTTTTAATACATTCTCAAGTGTTGGCGGGCCAGATGGTGCAATAATCATTACTGTATCACCTTTTTTTAACGCATTTGGATAAATCATTGTTCTCAGCCTCCTTCTCTTTCAATATATTCGCTTCATATGAAGTTCAAACCTTGTAAAAGAAGGGGAAAGCTTGTCAAATAAAGAAGATATAAGGGGGATAGGAGGGAAAATGATGTTTACAAGTCGAGTAATAGACATATTGCAAATTAAGTATCCCATCATTCAAGCAGGTATGGCAGGTGCGATTACAACGCCAGAACTTGTTGCAGCTGTAAGTAATAGCGGAGGACTAGGGACGCTTGGAGCAGGCTATATGAGCCCAGAACAAATTCGTGAAGCGATTTATAAAATAAGGCAGTTAACGAATCAGCCTTTCGGTGTTAATTTACTTTTAACGAAAGAGATACAAATAGAAGAAGAGAAGGTAAACGAGGCGAAAGTCTTACTTAGTGGAGTGAATAGAGAGTTAGGTATAGAGGAGGAAAAGACTTTAAAGCTTCCCAAAAGCTATAAAGAACAATTACAAGTGCTATTAGAAGAAAAGGTACCGGTCGTTAGCTTTGCATTTCAAACGTTAGAAAAAGAAGAAATAAATGATTTAAAAAGAAGCGGAATAAAAGTTATTGGAACAGCTACTCATGTAGCAGAAGCGAAAGAACTGGCCGAGTTAGGGGTAGATATTATCGCCGGACAAGGTAGCGAGGCAGGAGGGCATAGAGGAACGTTTATCGGTAAAGAACAAGATGCTATGATTGGTACGTTTGCATTAATACCGCAGTTAGTCGCAGCAGTTCCGCACATCCCGATTGTCGCAGCAGGTGGTGTAATGAACGGACAAGGGCTTGTTGCGGCATTTGTGTTAGGGGCAGAAGCTGTTCAAATGGGATCAGCCTTTTTAACGAGTAAAGAAAGTATTACACATAATGCATATAAAGAGGCCGTATTACAAAGTACAGATACGAGTACAACTGTAACCCGTGCGTTTTCCGGGAAATATGCACGGGGTATTCGTAATGAATTTATAGAGAAACATGAAGGAAAAGAAGAAGGGCTTCCGATGTATCCAGTGCAAAACGTATTAACTTCTAAAATACGTCAAGAAGCAGCGAAGCAAAATAAAGGCGAATACATGTCGCTTTGGGCGGGACAAGCATCGTCATTAGCACGAATAGAATCAGCTCAGCACGTAGTGGAGCGGGTCATGAAAGAAGCGGAGAATGTAATCGAACAATTACAAAATGTATATAGAAAAAGACCACTTGAGTAATTCAAGCGGTCTTTTTATTAGTTTGCTTTATAAAATTGCTGGATCGCTTCGTCGATGTAAACCCAGCCTTTCCAACCTAAGTGCATATGATCTTTTAAGAAGTATTTATCATACTCATGATTTGAGAAGTCGGCAATTGGATAACCAGCTTTCTCGATTTGCTCATGAACTTTCTTATAGTACGCTTCGCGTCGCTCTTTCGGGAATCCAGCATAATCGTACCAAGGACCTTTTACAGGAACAGAAATGAAGAGTGGTTTTGCACCAGATTGTTTTAATAAATCAAGTACAAGTTGTAAGTCTTCATATTCTGGTGATTGGTCATAAGCCTCATTTTTTAAGTAGCCTTCACGCTGCTTTAATTTTTTCTTAATTTTGTTATTGAAGTAACCATCTTCAATACCGTATTCGTTAGACACTGATTCTGCTGCACCTGTTTGATCCGCATGTTTACGAGCTTCTTCCCAGTTCATTTGTTTTAATGAAGGGTCAAGTTTTTCTTTATACGGTTTAATATCAAACATTGCTGTAAATAAATCTTTACGATCTAAAATGTTACGATAAATATAAGCAAAAGGTTTAGCAGCAAGTGCTTTTACTTTATGTTTCGTATCATTATAAGCGATACCTTCAAGCGAAGTTTTTAATAAAGTTTCTTTCTTAACAATCTCAAAGTTTAATAAACGCTGTGCAATTTGTTTTTTCATTTCAGGTTTTAAATCATTGTTGAAAATGAAGTGGTAACCTTGTTGTTTTGAAAAGTTAGGTGCAAAGTGTGTTTCATCAATACCTTGTGGTACAAACCATTGCGGTGAAAGAACGAATACCATTTTCTTATCTTTCAATTGATCCATTGTAGATGCGAAGTTTAATACATGTACAAAGTCTTGTGTTCCGCCGCGTCCAAGAAGGAATGGTGTGAACCCTTCAGGTTTTACTTTGAAATAATTCGATGGATGAAAAGCATCCATACGTGCGAATTCCGACGAACCGTACATCGGAAGATATTTTGGATCTGCTAACATCTTTTGCTGTAAAATCATACTTTGAATTTTTTCTTCTTTTAAAGAAGTTGCAGCTTGTTCTACCTTCTCATCACTTACAAGTGGAAGTAGGAAGCGCGTTGGAATAAGTAAGAATACAGCAAAAAGGGCCAATGCTAAAAGCATCGGACCAAATTTTGCTTTTTTCATCGGATTTCTTCCAACTTCTTAATGATCATGTTTGGTGTAGCCCACTCGTCACGGTCAAAATCAGAAATAGAAACTTCGATATCTAAACGCTCTTGGAATTCTACTAATAAAGATACTGTAGCGAAAGAATCAAGAATACCTTCTTCAAATAATTGAACATCTAAATTTTCTTTCACAATATCGTTTTCACATACTTCTTCTAAAATATCTAATACTTGTTCTTTAAATTCTGCCATTTTTAAAATCTCCTTTATATCCGAAATATATTATATGTGCAACTTCTTAATGGTATAAGAAGGGTGCATTAAAAGTATCTGTTAAGGTGCCCAGAGAAGATTAGGAAACCGAAACATACAAAGTGGAACGTAATTACAATCGCAAGGACATGCATAAATTTATTGTTTGGCCAAAACTTATGCTTTTTGTTTTTTCGTTCGAAAATATCAAACAAAATAAACAAGGCAGTGTGATAAAGACCGTAAATAATGTATTGGAAAATATGTTCACCTAATATATGCCAAATCCCCATGATGAAAAAGTTTAAAAATGCACCGATATAAGAAATCGTATATCGGTTTTTCAGTAATTTTTTCTTCGTTGCGAAAAAGACGAAGCGCATGTAAATAAAGTCACGGAACCAGAATGATAAGCTCATGTGCCAGCGATTCCAGAAGTCTTTAATGTTACGGCTAATAAACGGTTTATTAAAGTTTTCAGGTGTTTTAATCCCCATCATATAACTTACACCGATTACGAACGCGCTATAGCCAGCGAAGTCAAAGAATAAGTATAAACTATAACTATACATATAAATCATATTAGATACGATTGTATCCTTATTAGCGATTACTGCATCTACAAGATGTTTTTGCAGTAAGTAGGCAATGATGAATTTGTAAAGGAAACCTTGGAAAATACGGTTAAGCCCTGTATATAGTAAATTTTGATATTCTTCTGCACTAGGTGGCTTTTGAATATCTTTTTGGAATCGTCGATAACGATCGATAGGTCCAGTTGAGATAGCAGGGAAGAATAAAACAAACTCCCAGAAATTAAAGAATGAAAGTTCTTTAATTAAACCATCACGTATTTCAAATACCATTTGTACTGCCCTAAATGTTACGTAAGACATACCTGCGAAAACAATGAATTTTAAATCATGTACAAACGGTGCGATTTTTGCCAAAATAAGCGGCAAAATTGATAGAATAACGGCCATGCAAAACATGAACGTATTATTATTTTGTTTTCTTAAAGTTAAATAGCCTTTAATAAGGACATATTGCCAAATAATAAATACAGCTAACATTATTGCTTGCTTCGGTTTATCAGAGAAGATAATTGCAAGCATGACTAATGTTAAAACGGCATTATATTTACGCAACATTTTACCTTTTAATCCAGCTATGATAGTAGGTATTAATAAAATGCCCACTATAGCGAAAAAATAAAATGATCCATATGCGGTCATGCTGTAACCTCACTCAATAATTTTTTGCGATCTACCTTTCCATTTGGTGTCATTGGAATAGAAGATTGATACATGAATTTACGTGGAATCATGTAGTTTGGTAATCGCTCATTGAGTTCTTTTTTGATTGCAGATGTTAATTTGAATTCTTTTTCAAACGAATGCTCTCCAGGAACAACAACCGCTAATAAATAATCGTATTTTTCACCTTTTTTAATTGGAACAATAACTGCTCCTTCTACGTAAGAACACGCACGAAGATGATGTTCGATTTCTTCTAATTCCATTCGATAACCATGAAGCTTAATTTGGAAATCAAGACGACCATTATAGAATAGAAGACCATTTTCTACATAGCCAGCATCGCCTGTTTTATAGGCACGCTCACCGTCAATCATAGTAAATGCTTTTTCTGTTAATTCAGGGCTTCCTAAATAGCCAACGCTTACGCTTGGACCGACAATTACGATTTCACCTTTTTCACCATCAGGTGCAAGCGTGCCATCTTCTTTCGTAATAAGAAGGCGACAGTCTGATTTACAATAGCCAACTGGAAGTGATTTGTATTGATTAAGCACTTCTTCGGTAACGTGAATACCTGTCACAGCAACAGTAGCTTCTGTTGGACCGTACGTATTCATAATTGTTGCTTTCGGGAAACGCTCAATTAATTTTCTAGCCACTTCATTTGGTAACACTTCACCGCAGAATAAGAATGTTTTCATGTTTGGTAGCATACTCTCAGAGAAAGATGCTTCCATTAAACACATTTCAGCGAAAGATGGTGTTGAAGTCCATACTTGAATATCCGATTGCTCTAAAGAAGCAAACAAGTCTTTTGGACGTGCAATCATATCTTTATCGATTGCCCAAAGTGTACCACCTGTTACTAATGATGGGTAAATATCCATTACAGATAAATCGAATGAGAAAGGTGCTTGGTTTAAGAATACTTGCCCTGTTTGTAAGTTAAAATCTTCTACAGCCCATTTTGTAAAGCTAACAAGGCAGTTATAAGTAATCTGAACCCCTTTCGGATTACCTGTACTTCCTGATGTGTAAATAATATAGAAGTTCTCATCACCTTTTACCGCATGTTCAGGATTTGGAGTTTTCCCTTTATGAGTAAAGAAAATATCTTTTAAGTTGTCTTCACTTACAATGCGAACTGGTAAATCAGTTACAGATACTTCTGTTCCTGATAAAAGTAATTTCGCACCAGAATTTTCAGCGATACGTTGTACACGATCAGCTGGGATAGATAAATCTACAGGAATGTAAGCATGTCCAGCTTTTACACACCCTAAAAAGTTAATAATCATTTCAGGTTGCATATGACCATACACCATAATTGGTGAACGATCAGCTGGATACTCAGAAGAAATCCAATGTGCTAACGCATCAGAATCTTCCTTTAATTGTTTGTACGTAATTTTCGCATCTCGCCAAACAAAAGCGGTTTGATCAGGCGTTTCTGCAGCCCACTTTTCAATTTGTTCTAATAACTTCATAACGTTCCCACCCTAGAATTCATTGTAAATAAATGTACTTGTGTTTGTATCATGGAATCCATACAACCAAAGTAATGCAAATAAAATTGCAAGGTAATAAACCGTCTTTGCAACCCATTGTGTGAGTGGTCGAGACCATATCTCTTTTAATCTTTCCATGTCTTTCCCTCTCTTAATGAAATAATAACTCTTTGTAGGTATCATGTCCTACATTATTGTGAAAAAAACAAAATTCCACATTTTAGGTAAAAATAAGACAAAAGGCTCTTTTCTGATATTAGCACTAAATACTAAAAAAGAAAATCCCTAACTTAGTAATTATATTACATTCGGCATGAATTTGTAATGGGTTTGACATGTAAATAGACAGTGAATTGTATGAATACATAAAAGTGGATTGTGAGAAGACGTGAAAATATAATATTTGTTTTTTCATTCAATCAACAGAGGCTTAGTAAACTTTAAATTTCTAGCTCTTTTTAAAAGGAGGAAATTATCATGAATAGAGTGTGGAAGAGTCTTATTTCAGAAGAAAATATTATGAAATGGAGACGGCATTTCCATAAGTATCCGGAATTATCGTTTCATGAAAAAGAAACTTCGCAATTTATATATGATACATTATGTTCATTTTCTTCTTTTGAAGTGACGAGGCCAACGAAATACAGTGTATTAGCAATTAAAAGGGGCGTGGAGCGAGGTAAAGTAGTTGCGATTCGAGCGGATATAGATGCTTTACCAATTCAAGAGGAAACAAGTAAATCTTATACGTCTGTTCATAAAGGAAGGATGCATGCTTGTGGGCATGATGCACATGCAGCTATTTTATTAAGTACAGCAGAGGCGCTGTCAAATATGAAGGAAGAGTTTGTAGGAGAAATTCGTCTATTCTTTCAGCATGCAGAAGAAGTATATCCTGGTGGCGGACAAGAAATGGTTGAAGCGGGCGTTATGGACGGTGTTGATTATGTAATAGGCTTACATGTTATGTCTGGCTTGGAAAGCGGAAAGATAGGAATTGTATATGGACCGATGATGGCAGCACCAGACGTATTTACAGTTGAAATTCACGGCAAAGGAGGGCATGCAGCGCGGCCAGAAGAAACGATTGACCCTATTGCTATTGGAGCGCAGATTATTACAAATTTACAACATATCGTATCAAGAAATACAAGTGCTTTTATGCAAAGGGTCGTTTCAGTTACGCAATTTCATGGGGGAACGGCTGACAATATTATTCCAAATACCGCAACTTTAATGGGAACTGTGCGTTCTTTTAATCAAACATTAAGAGTGGAAGCGGAAGAGAAAATTGAACAAATCGTAAAAGGGATTACAAAAGCACATGGAGGGGATTATACATATACGTATCGTTACGGATATGATCCGGTTATTAATGATGAATATATTACGAAAGTAGTAGAAGAAAGCGTAATACATTTGTTCGGAAACCAGCGTGTTGTGAGCATTGTACCTTCTATGGGGGGGGAAGATTTTTCAGCATATTTAAGAAAAGCACCGGGTTGCTTCGTTAAATTGGGGACGGGGAATCAAAAGGCAGGTACTTGTTATCCGCATCATCATCCGAAATTTGATGTAGATGAATCAGCTTTAATTTATGGAGTGGAATTATTCTTAGAAGCAACGATAAGGTTACTAAAATCATAGGGGAATATAAAAAAAGGCAACTGCGCTCTATCGCAGTTGCTTTTATTTCTTTCCGTCAGAGAGGGCTGAGAAAGAACTATGCTCATTTATAGTATATGAATAGCTAACGGACAAGCTTGTACATTTTAATCATTTTTTTAAAAAAAGTTATTGACTTTGATAATCGTTTTCAATTAATCTAATGATACAGTTGATATTGATAATTATTATCAATATAATAGATACGACATGTTAATGAGAAAAAAATATCACCTTTTACGAAGGGGATTAAAAAAATAAAGATGTTGATCAGCATATTGAATGGCAGCGAAATGTAATTCGTTCTGAATATATAGATGAGAAGAATGTAATTCAAACAGAAAAAGCGATACATAGTAAAGGGAGAGATTCAGTTGAGTAAGTTAGTAATGATTTTTGCAAGTATGAGTGGAAATACAGAGGAAATGGCAGAGCATATTGCGGGCGCAATTCGCGAAACAGAAAATGAGATTGAAGTTATTGATATTATGGATTCACCAGAAGCTTCTATATTAGAACAGTATGATGGTATTATTTTAGGCGCTTATACTTGGGGAGACGGGGATCTTCCAGACGATTTCTTAGATTTTTATAACGCAATGGATTCTATTGATTTAACTGGGAAAAAAGCAGCGGTATTCGGGTCATGTGATTCGGCTTATCCGAAATACGGCGTGGCGGTTGACATTTTAATAGAAAAGCTGCAAGAGCGCGGGGCGGCAGTGGTGTTAGAAGGACTAAAAGTAGAATTAACGCCAGAAGATGAAGATGTAGAAAAATGTTTACAATTTGGAGCGGAATTTGTAAAATACCTTTCTTAATGGCAGAAGGGAGATGAAGAGCAATTGCATGAGAAAATCGCAATCAAAACGATGACAGATTACCATTTGTATGATTTTATGCGTTGTCCGCATAAATTTTATTTCCGTCATATAAAAAGAAAAGAACCTTCTTCATTTGAATGGCAACAAATAGCACAAATGATTGTGAATCAAATTATTAACGAATATTACACGCTACCTGCGGGCCAACAAACAAAGATTTTACTTTTAATACTAATAGAAAAGTACTGGAAAAAAGTAAGGATTAATATGTTTGCTTCGAAGACGGAGTACTATATTGTATTAGCAAAGCTAACTGATCACTTATTACAGTTTGTTGAAAGAGATGATAGTCAGACACCACCATTGTTTTTATATGAGAAGTTTCAAACATATATGGAAGAGTTAGGTGTTCACATGTCATTGACATTTGAAGTTGGTGAGTGGAGTACAGAGTCATTTGTAATTAAAAAGTATGTTATCGATGCGGATGAGGAAATGCTTGCTCTTTGTCAGAAGTTAATGACAGTATTCAGTTATAAAGCTTTCGGCATTCTTCCAGAGAAAATTGAAATTATTAATTTAATAGAAGGAACTAAGTATGAGCACATTCCGAAACAGGAAGATATTATAGCTGGAATGGATGATTTATTTAGAATGAAAGAAATGTTGCAACAACCTGAGCACTACACAGAGCGTCATTTTCGTTCCGAGTGTATGAGTTGTGCTTTTCGTAGTGAATGCCAAGTGGAAGAGGTAAAAGAAGAAGCGCCGCAGAAGAAAAATATCGTACATTAAAGGATGCATTTTGCATCCTTTTTATTATTGACATGAAAAGCTTTTCATCATTTACGGTATATTTGTAGCAGATTTTAATCCGCTATTTACGGGCAGTAAGACTCCCACCTCAAAATTTAGCTGGAGCAAAGAAGTTAGGTGGGAGATCAACTGTCCGTAAACGCCCGATTGGTTCAACTAATAATCAGTGGGGGATGAACTCCCCCACTGATTAAAGTTTCACTTTATAAGAGGAGGAATAATCAATGAAAGATGAAACGAAAGTATTTCAATGGTTAAAAGAACAGAATGCTCCTTTTGGAATTCAACTGCAAATTTTACAGGCGTTTCAATTGTATAAAGTTATTGTTGAAATGGATAAAAAGTTAATGATGTATGAGGAGATGGAATATAGGGAGAGAATTTAATCTCGCCCCTGTAATCTCGCTTTCAGCTGTTTTACACACTTACTTAATTCTATTTCGTTATTTGTCTCAATGTTATAAATAAGGTTATGTAGTAAAGGGCTGTATTGATAAAAGGTAGTGATGCGGTGAATGAGTAATGGATCATGATGAGAAATAAGTGTACTGTATTGTTCATATACAGATGTAGTAAATTCATGTCCGAAATCATAATATAGCCCAGCAAAATCAAAAGCGGGATCGCCAATTTGAGCATCACCAAAATCGATGACACCTGAAATGGTTTTATTCTGCTTGTGAAACAAAATGTGATGATGTGTAAAGTCAGCATGAATAATTGTATTTTGAAAAGTGGATGTAGCTATACATGCAAAGAAATTTTCGAATAAACGATTTAAGGCTGATTTCTGGAAGGAAGTAAGATTGTTAGTAAGATATTGATTTAATTTTGTTTGCAGCTCTTTCCAGTAGGTAAGTGTTTTTTCGATAGGGAATCCTAACGCTTTAACACGTTTTAAAGGAATACTGTGTAGAGCCACAAGGAAAGTAGCTAATTGTGTAATAAGTGCGTTTAGTTCTTTTTTCTCTAGCGTAGTAACTATTTCTGTTTTTAATGGTTCACCATGAATGAGAGTATAGTAACTACAAAGCGGAACAGTATCAGTATCCTTTTTATATAATAGGTGATACTTTGGAACCTCAATTTCTTGTAGCGAATGAGAGAGAAGTGTGCATAGTTCTTTTTCTAAAGGAATACGCTTTGCATATTCCTGTTTTCGCGGGAAACGAAACAGTAGCTCATTATTTATTATAACTGCTATATTATCCCAGCCTTCTTCATTTTGTTTATATGAATGTATAGAAAGATTAGGAAGAGCTTCTTTTATATATTTTTTGTAAGAGTCCATAATTGTTCCTCGTTTCTAAGTGAAAATTAGGTTATTCCACTTTATGATATCAGAATTTTCTTTCTACGTGTTAAAATGTAACTACCATTATGAAGGAGGGAGGGTGTATTACGAAGAAAAGAATAGTAATCATTTCTCTATGTATCGCTTTTAGTTTGTTTTGGTCATATAAAGAGATAGTATTTGCTACTTTTAAACCGATAAATCAGTACGAGTTAAATAAGGAATTAAAGAACAAAAGTATAGAAACTTTAACTGATAAAGAAATGAAAAAGGTAGGAGAACACTTTGTGACAGCCCAGCTATCAGTGTTTGAGTTTAATAATAAAGAAGATGTGAAACAAAAGGGTGAAGAACTATTTGTAAATAGAGGGTATGAACAATTAATGAATAATTATTATCCAAATCGTTTTCGAGATTTAGAGTATAAATTTACAAAAGAGGATATACGTGAAGTGACTGACGAGAGTTTTCGCTATCATGCTGTAGCGTACGTTGCTGGTACTGAAAACGGTAAGAGAAGTGAAATGAAATTAAATTATGACATAAAAATTGTAAAGGTTAATAACATATTTATGGTGTTAGAACAAAAGCAGTACGTACAATAAAGTGAAACTTTAATCAATCGGGCAATTAACAGGCAGCCCGGCTCCTACCGAATCTTTTTGCTTTACAGTCGAATTTTGAGATGGAGTCTCCCGTTAATCCGTAATCAAAAAATCCCTCAATTCTTTGAGGGATTTTAAAGATTTTCATTTTGTTGACCAAGTTCTTTTTGAGCAATGTATAAATTTCCTTGCTCGACTTGTTTAAGTGTATTAACAGAATCTCCTGCATATCCTTTTTGTGTTTTAACAGTCCTTTTTGAACGATTGGAATCTTGTTTCTTCATATAATATGTCACCTTTCCTTAAAAATAGACGAAAATGATGAGTACGAGTAATACAGCAGCGAAAATGGTAATGCCCATTAAAAACGAAGTGTTTTTATATTTAGGTGGCTTATGTACATCTTGCCGATATCCAGGTGAAATTTCAGGGGCGAATTCTTCATCGAATGATTGATTTTTTTCTTTTTCATCCATATGTATCCACCTTTCTTTTTCATTATGTTATACGTTACAAGAAAAAATATGCATAAAGAAAACAGCCCCTCTATCGTGAGCGGCTGTTTTGGGTTGTATATTTTCTTTGAACTTGAAAGAGACGGATAAGTAGGAAGCTAGCGCCAAATGCTAGACCGATAATAAGACCGATCCAATAGCCTTTCGCGGCCCATTCCGTATACGTTGCTAATATGTAGCCAAGAGGTAGACCTATTACCCAATAGGCAATTAACGTCATAATTAGAGCGGCATTTACATCTTTATAACCACGCAGTGCTCCTTGTACGGGAGTAGCAATTGCATCTGAAATTTGAAATAAAATCGCAAATATAAGAAATTCTTTTGCTAAATGATGAACTTTTGCATCTGTCGTATAAATTGAAGCAATTTCATCATCAAAGAAGTAGAGAAGAATTGAATACAATAGGGCGAATGCAAGTGCTAAGCCAATCCCGATAAATCCATATTGTTTTGCGTTATCGTATCGTTTTGCTCCAACTTCAAATCCAACTGCTATTGTCATCGCCATTGCTAAACTTAAAGGAGTCATATATAACAAGGAAGCGAAGTTCATAGCTGCTTGATGCGCTGCAATTGTTGTCGTACTAAAGTTACTCATCATAAGTGTTACTGCAGCGAAAATACTCGTTTCAAAAAAGATAGCAAATCCGATAGGGACACCAAGCTTTAAGAATGCTTTCCAACTGGAAAGAGAAGGGCGATATAATTGCTTGAAAATATTGAAAGAAGCAAAAGGCTCTTTCGTGCGAATAATAATGACCGTAATAATTAAAATGCACCAATATGTTGCAGTGGAAGCAATTGCCGCTCCGACACCACCGAGTTTAGGAAAACCAAAGTTACCAAAAATTAATAAGTAATTTAATATTACGTTAATTGGTAATGATAGTAACGTAATGATCATCGTTGTTCGAGTTTTTCCTAATGCATCAATAAATCCGCGTAAAACAGTGTAAGTGAATAAAGGAATAATTCCTATCGCGATAATACTTAAAAATTGTGCTGCAATACGTTCCACAGGTTCTTCTAAACGCATGCCGTTTAGAATAGGTGAAACAACGAAGAAGCCGATAAGGATGACAACGAAGCTAGCACAAACTGCTAAATAAACTGCTTGTATGACAACGTGGGGAACGTCCTCTTTTTTCTTGGATCCAACGAGCTGTGCAACAATTGGAGTAGTAGCCATTAAAATTCCTGTTAATCCCGTACTCACTGGAATCCATATACTTGTTCCGATCGCAACACCTGCTAAATCAATAGGACTTGCATGTCCTGACATTGTTGTATCGAAAAAACTCATTGCAAATAATGACATTTGCGTTACGAAAATCGGAAAAAATAGTAATACAAATTGCTTTAACTTTTGTGAGAATGAAGTAGTTTCTTTCATAAAATCCCCTTTCCGATAAAAAAACAATCCTTCCTATCATACAATTTAATCAAAAAATAGAAAAGAAATACGCGCCTGTGATATATGAAATCAATAAAAAAGGATGCACTTTGAAAAGGGATAAGGTATTATGATAAGGTGTGAAAAATTACATATTATTTGTTATTAAGGAGGCACTACTTGTGGCTGATTGGTTAATTGGTTTAATCATGGGTGCTGTTGAAGGGTTAACAGAGTTTCTACCAGTATCATCAACAGGACATATGATTTTAACAGGACACTTAATTGGATTTGAAGGTGATAGAGCGAAAGTTTTTGAAGTTGTAATCCAATTGGGATCGATTTTAGCGGTTGTAGTTGTATTTTGGAAACGCTTATGGTCGTTAGTTGGAATTGGAAAAGTAAAAGAAGGGCCATCGTTAAATTTATTACATATTATTATTGGGATGATTCCTGCCGGCGTACTTGGCGTATTATTCCATAGTGCTATTAAAGACGTTTTATTTGGAACCGGACCGGTTGTTATTAGTTTAGTTGCTGGCGGTATTTTAATGATTGTTGCTGAGAAGTTCTCAAAACCAAGTACAGCAAGAACGTTAGATGAAATCACATATAAACAGGCATTCACAATTGGTATGTTCCAATGTTTAGCACTTTGGCCAGGATTTTCTCGTTCTGGTTCTACAATAAGTGGTGGTTTATTAGCTCGCGTGTCGCATACAGCGGCAGCTGAATATACGTTCATTTTAGCAGTACCGATGATGGTAGCTGCAAGTGGATTAGATTTAATTAAAAGCTGGGATGTATTAAGCTCAGCAGATGTAACGTTATTTGTAACGGGATTTGTAACTGCATTCGTTGTTGCGATGCTTGCAATTGTTTCATTCTTAAAATTGTTAGCACGTGTAAAACTAACACCATTTGCTTACTACCGTTTCATTTTAGCTGCGGTATTCTATTTCTTCATTATGTAATAAAAAAACCTGCCGAAATCGGCAGGTTTTTTTATTTTACTACTTTTTCAATCATGCTTTCCATTACATGTTCCCAAAGAGAAGTATCATCCGCTAATGTAGCACGGAAATTCGCATACATTTCTTTTTGTTTTTCCTCAAATGTTGGATCTTCTTTTTCAGGCAATGTAGCGCGCATTGAAGTTACTAATTCTTGTACTTTTGGAGCGCGTGGTCCCCAAACAGCTTGTTCATTTCCGTCTTTATCAATGAAAATAAAGATTGGAATCGCACGTGCTGTCCCATTTGTTAAATATTGATCCATTAATTCTAAGTTTTCGTCACGAATTAATAATCTCATATCAATATTTGCAACTTCAGAAATTCGTTTCATAACAGGTACGCATAAAAGGGCGTCACCACACCAGTCAGCTGTTAATACGATAACACGCCAGCCGTCATTTTGACGTTCTTCTAAAACAGGAAGTAATTCATTTGGAATTAAAAAGTTATTGTAAATATGCAGTAGCTCGTATTGGTTTACTTTCATTTCATTCACATATGTATCAAAGGACATACCTTTATCAGCCCATTGTTGTAAGTTCATAATTAACACCCCTTTAGTATGATTTGCTTTCATTGTACCAATTTTCATATAGAAAAGCTTGTAATCTTACTCTTTCTTATCACTTAATAATTTATTTAAGATGAAAAAGAATAGTGCGGCACATAATTCAGTTATGTTAGACATTTGTACGCTCTCTATCCAATCATCGGCAGTATGAATGACGAACCAATCTAACGTAATTTCAATGATTGAGAAAAGAGCAACCGAGAGCCAATTTGGCATGTTTGTCATCATTGGATATAACAGCGCTTTAAAGAAGATTAAAATAAAGTATGTAATACCATCTAAGAAAAGGATAAATAAAAAAAAGAGTAGTAAAGCAGTTCGTGAGGAGTACTCTATACCTGTAATTTGAAAGATTCCTACATACACAAAAAATATAAATGCAAAAACTATAGTGAGAAAAAGAACAATAATACTAATGATAATTGTTTTATCTTTCAGGCTGAAATTAGAAAACTTCTCCTCCTCATTCATTAAACTCACTCCTTTTTCTGGAAAATCAACTTCATTGTATCATGAAATGTATATTAAAAAACTACGAATTATGGGAAAATAAGGTGACAAAAAGTAAGATTTCATGTAAAATTATTAATAAGGTTTTTATTTAACTAAATGAAATAAAAGGAGCTGTCAAAGTTGTCTCAAAATCGAGAGCAATTAATGGAAGAACTATCGACAAATGTGTTTGCTATGTTTCGCACGTTGCGTAATGATATTGGAAAAATATTTGGTGGTTACATACCGTGGAATGAGTTCATCGTCCTTAGAATATTGAATCGTGCAAATAAAGAAATGGTATCACGTGTAGCGAATGAGTTAAATGTGTCGAATAGTCATATTACAGCTGTTACAGAAAAATTAATCAATAAAGGTTTTGTAACTCGTTCACGCTCTACATCAGATCGCCGAGTTGTATATTTAGAGATTACAGAACAAGGGAAAGATTTAGTTGCGAAAATGGAGGATGCAAAAAAACAATATTTACAAGAAAGATTCTCTGCACTCTCAGAAGATGAAATGAATATAATGATTTCTATTTCAAAAAAACTTATTTAATTAGTTACAATCAAGAAAACGCTTACGTAATGACGAAGAAGACCTTCCTTATATGGGGAAGGTCTTTTTTCGTATGTAATAGATGATAAAAAAATGTGTATGAAAAAAGATAGAGCGCCATACTACTAATAATGGAAGGAGGGAGAAATATGACAAATCGTAATGGTAGTAAAGGGAGCGGTAATCAAGGTTCACCGAGATCAGGACAGTTTAATCAGGAATTTAGTACTGAATTTGAAACTGGTAATGATAATAAAGGGAAAGAATATCGTTCGAAAAAAGGAAGTAAATCAAAAAAGGAGTGAAATGATTCACTCCTTTTTTGATTTAAGATGCTGCAGATTGATTAGTATTATATTTTTCTTCTGATTTTGCAACAATCATTGCGCAAATTGCAGCACTGGAAATATTGACCGCAGTCCTAGACATATCTAGAATGCGGTCAATACCGATAATTAAAGCGATACCTTTTACCGGTAGATTCACTTGATTTAAAACCATCATAAGCATTACAAGTCCAACACCTGGTATACCAGCAGTACCGATACTAGCTAATACAACAGTTAATACGACCATAGCTAATTGTTCTAATGTAAGTTCAACGCTGTATACGTGTGCGATAAATACAGTTGCTACACCTTGCATCATAGTAGTACCATCCATATTAATTGTTGCACCTAGTGGTTGTACAAAAGAGCTTATCGCTTTTGGAACTCCGATTATTCTTATATAATTACTTTATAATATGATTATACTGGGAATTCTGAATAATGACAATTTCTTCTGAAAATTATTAACAGAAAAATGTTTTTCTGAAATAGAAATAAGGGTGAATAATGTTGTTTTTATAGATTTGTGAAACAGACATTTATGTTGAAAAAATAGGGATAAGAAAATAAAAAATAAGACCATCACATGATGGTCAAGGGAAGGGGACAATTTATGTCAATTTAATTAGGGATGGAAGCTATTCAAAGACACTGGGGAATGTCCTATAAATTAGGGAGGAACAGCTTCGATACGTATACTATAAAAGGTAGATGTGACTCTCATGTGAACATAGAGTGAAAGAGAGAGGGAGTTTTAAATATAAGGTAGAGTAAACAAAAAAATAAGACCATCATATAAAAGATGGTCAAAGGAAGGGGACAATTTATGTCAATTTAATTAGGGATGGAAGCTATTCAAAGACACTGGGGAATGTCTTATAAATTAGGGAGGAACAGCTTCGATACGTATACTATAAAAGGTAGATGTGACTCTCGTGTGAATATAGAGTGAAAGAGAGGGATTTTTTAGTTTTTTAATAAAAAGATAGAGTGAACAAAAAAATAAGACCATCATATAGGATGGTCAAAGGAAGGGGACAATTTATGTCAATTTAATTAGGGATGGAAGCTATTCAAAGACACTGGGGAATGTCTTATAAATTAGGGAGGAACAGCTTCGATACATATACTATAAAAGGTAGATGTGACTCTCGTGTGAATATAGAGTGAAAGAGAGAGGGATTTTTTAGTTTTTTAATAAAAAGATAGAGTGAACAAAAAAATAAGACCATCATATAGGATGGTCAAAGGAAGGGGACAATTTATGTCAATTTAATTAGGGATGGAAGCTATTCAAAGACACTGGGGAATGTCCTATAAATTAGGGAGGAACAGCTTCGATACGTATACTATAAAAGGTAGATGTGACTCTCATGTGAACATAGAGTGAAAGAGAGAGGGAGTTTTAAATATAAGGTAGAGTAAACAAAAAAATAAGACCATCATATAAAAGATGGTCAAAGGAAAGGGACAATTTATGTCAATTTAATTAGGGATGGAAAGCTGTTCAAGACACTGGGGAATGTCTTATAAATTAGGGAGGAACAGCTCCGATACGTATACTATAAAAGGTGGATGTGACTCCCGTGTGAACATAGAGTGAAAGAGAGAGGAAGTTTTAAGTAAGAAGAAAAAGAAAACAAAAAATAAGACCATCACATATGAGATGGTCAAAGGAAGGGGACAATTTATGTCAATTTAATTAGGGATGGAAGCTATTCAAAGACACTGGGGAATGTCTTATAAATTAGGGAGGAACAGCTTCGATACGTATACTATAAAAGGTGGATGTGACTCCTGTGTGAACATAGAGTGAAAGATATGGGGATTTGAAAAATAGTACATATGAAATTATTGTTGCAAGAGTTATAGAGTAAGAAGAGAAATAGAAAGTTTCCTGTTATAAAATGAAATGAAGTCCGAATATAAATAAAAGTTGAAATCTATGGAAAAAAGGATTATGCTCAACTATATTATAAGAATATAAGGTTTATCCCAACAATTTGAGGGCTCTTAAAAAGCCTTTTATTTATGAGGGGAAAGCTTCACTTTATCAAGGGAGTTAGTGATATGGAAGTAACAAAAAGACAAGGGCTTTATAATCGTTTTATACGATTAAACCCACCACAAATATTAGCGTTAGGCTTTTTTTGCTTAATTGTGGTTGGAGGTTTGTTATTAAAGCTACCATTCGCAACGAAAGTACATATTAGTTGGGTAGATGCTTTTTTTACAGCAACGTCGGCAGCGACTGTAACGGGTTTAGGAGTAGTAGATACTGCAAGTACATTTACGATGTTTGGTGAAATTGTTATTATGTTTTTAATTCAAACAGGTGGTCTAGGTCTAATGACGATTGCCATTTTAATTGTCTGGGTATTAGGTAAAAAAATTGGCTTGCGCCACCGATTACTAATTGGAGAAGCATTTAATCAAACAAATATAGGTGGTCTTGTAAAATTAGTGAAACGAGTTTTTATTTTTTCTATTTGTATTGAGCTTATTGGAGTTATTTTTTTATCAATTCGCTTTATTCCAGAGTTTGGTTTTGGAAAAGGTTTATACTATAGTATTTTCCATGTAATTGCATCCTATAATAATGCTGGCTTTGCTCTTTGGCCAGATAATTTAACAAGGTATGTAGGAGATCCTATTATTAATATTGGAATTTGCTCTTTAATTGTAATAGGAGGACTTGGTTTTACCGTATTAATTGATATATGGTATAGTCGTAGTTTTCGAAAACTATCGCTTCATTCTAAAATAATGATTGTTGGAACCGTAGCGCTGAATGTTATAGCGATGATTGTGATTTTTGTATTGGAATATAATAATGTGAAAACATTAGGGAGCTTACCTTTAAATGAAAAGTTATGGGCTTCTTTCTTCCAAGGTATTACACCCCGAACAGCTGGATTTAACACAGTTGATTATGGGGGAATGGAGGAATCATCAATACTATTTACAATGGTTTTAATGTTTATTGGTGCAGGAAGTGTATCAACGGGTGGGGGAATTAAATTAACGACCTTTGTTATTTTAATTACATCCGTAATTTCTTTCTTTAGAAAGAAAGAGGACTTTGTTTTATTTCAGCGCACTATTAAAATGTCGACAGTAACGAGAGCTCTGGCGATTGTCGTAGCTAGTCAAATCCTTATTTTTACAGCTGTATTTGTATTAATGCTTACAGAGAATTTCAGCTTCATTCAATTATTATTTGAAACGATTTCCGCGTTTGGTACAGTTGGATTAACAATGGGGATTACTGCAAAGTTATCAGCGTTTGGAAAATGTATCATCATGTTTGTTATGTTTTGTGGGTTAATTGGACCGTTAACATTTGTGTTTTCTTTGGCACGCCCAGCAAAACAAAAAATAAAATATCCATCGGAAGATGTATTTACAGGATAAGGTATCTCGCATAAAGCGAGATACCTTTTTCTTTTTAAAAAAGAGAGAACAATAAGCCAATCAGAGCTACTCGGAATAAAATCGCGATAAGTGCTGCAATTCCGCCGACAATCGCAGCGATACCACCAGTTACAGTAGCTCCGCGATTATAAGCGTAAATACCGAGTAAAACAGAAACAAGACCAAATAGTGTTGGGAAGGTGAAGAGTGATAAAATAGATAAGGCAAGAGCGATGAAACCAGCAGTTGACCCAGCGGCAGATGATTTTACGTTATCTTTGTTGTCTTTATCATCGTAATCATAATCAATACGCTGTGGTGCAACTTCAGCTGCATATTCTTCTTTATAGTCACTATCTATTCTATCTCTTCTTTTATAATCATCAAATTTCTCAGTCAAAGTCATGACTCCTTTCATAACAAGGTTCAATAGTAGTATGTATCTCTTTTTCTTTTTTATCCGAGGATGCGTAGGGAGTATTATCCATTTAAAAGATGGAAATTGTTTTTTTGAAATAGGAAAAGTTAGTATGACTTCCTCTATTTTGGAAAGTATAAAAAGGAATAATGAGGAAAGGGTGCAGTACATAATGGAACATCCAATTGAAAATTTAATGAAAACAGCAATGACAAATTTAAAAGAGATGGTAGATGTAAATACGATTGTTGGAAGTCCAGTTTCAACAGCGGACGGAAATGTAGTATTAACAGTATCTCAAGTGGCTTTTGGTTTTGGAGCTGGTGGAAGTGACTTTAAAGGGGATTTCACTACCGAAAAACATAATGGCGGACAAGGTCAGCATAAAGAGAACAAGCAAGGGCATCCATTTGGAGGCGGAAGTGGTGCTGGGGTTTCTATTAGCCCAGTTGCTTTTTTAGTAGTTGGTTCTAACGGTGTACAAGTCTTGCATCTCAATAGTAGTACACATTTAATTGAGAAAGCTTTAAATACTGTACCAAGCACTGTGGATAAATTTGTGAATGGTCGTCAAAAGTGAACTTGCATTTTTTAGGAATTGTGATATATTAGAAAAAGTGCGCTTTAAGATGATCGGAATAATTGAAATGTAAATATATATGATGTGTGAAATAAGGGAGAGGTATTTATGATTAATATCAAAAACTTAGTAGTTGGCTTATTTATGTTAGTAAGTGGCTTTGTTGTATATGTAATAAAAGAAAAAGCTCCATTCTAAAACAGACAAACCGTTATTGTCTGTTTTTAATTTGTAAAAAATGTTGACAAGTTATTGTATTGGTGTTAGAATTTTAATTCGTGTCTCGGTTACAGCTAGTGTAAAGTGAATAATTCTTATGAATATAATATGAAAAGTTTGCGAAAGATCGGGTAATCTTACTAACAACTTTTGTGAACAAACCCTATAAATTGTATTTGTAAGCTTTATATGTATACTAGTGAATCAAGGAGCGGTCAGTGGAACCGTAATGATGAGAGAGAGGTAGGGCTTTCATCCAGTATATGTTACTTTCCCGTTAGGTGAATATAAAAAAGAGGACTCCTTTTCAAAAGGGGTCCTCTTTCTTTTTGTGCGTTATACTGTAAAAAGAAAAAGCTTTTTAAACACGGTTCTCAACTTGCTGACAAATTTCATCCGTTGTTAAACCGTGTGCGTTAATTACCGATCCTTTTATTGATGTATCTGCAATACCCATCATATTAGAATCTTGCCCAGTTACAACACAACAATCGCATCCTTGTGCATCATTTTCTGAGTTAAGTGTAACGACTTCGTGCCCTTGTTGTTGAAGAGCTTGCTGAACATCTGTTAAAGAGTTCTCAACACCGATTTTAGCCATAATTCTCACCTCCTACCATCTAGTTGCTAGTATGCTCAAGTTTTTAGCATATATTATGAAAAGATGGTAGAAGAGTTTATGCATTAGTCGTTATATACACCAGTCAGCATTTGGCTAACGAATTGATCATTTAATGTATCTTGGGCTGGAGTGTTGTTAGATTGAATGTCGATGGAAGCGATAAAGTTGTTATGTTCTTTACTATTTGGTTCTACCTCTACATAATTATCGAATTTACAAAAACCTTTCGTATCCATCAGATCAAATAATTGCAGCATTTCTACTACCTCTTGTCTCGTTCCTTTAATTTGTACACACGCCATATTTATTTCCTCCTTCATTTTGACAAAATGTTTTTTAAAAATAGGATTATGATTACGAAATGAAAAATATGAATGTTATTTTTAGACAGCGTTATTTTTGTTATTTTCCCCCTTTTTCACCAAAAGTCGTTGTATATTACCGAATTTATAAAATCGGACGTCCGTTTATTGAATACAATAGATTCGTATCAATTGGCGAAAATCCTTCTTTTAAACAAATATTTTTTTAGTGGAAATTGGCGAAAAAAATTTTTTGACTTTTTGTAAACGTTAACAATGTTGTTAAATCAATATAATTAAAGATGTGCGTACGAATAAAAATTATAAATTTTCTAAAAATTCACTTGATTTATTTAGAAAGGAGAGTAAACTAGGAAACAATAAAAAATTCATAGAACATAGGAGGCGCTTTCCAGTGAACGAGCAATGGATCTTCTTAAATGGGGAATTTGTTCCAAAAGATGAAGCAAAAGTTTCAGTATATGATCATGGCTATTTATATGGCGATGGAGTATTTGAAGGAATTAGAGTTTATAGCGGTAATGTTTTCCGTTTGAGAGAGCATCTTGTCCGGTTATATGAATCAGCGAAATCCATCATGTTAGAAATTCCATATTCGTTAGATGAAGTAACGAATATTGTTGTTGAGACGATTCGACAAAATAAATTATCTAATGGATATATTCGCCTTGTTGTATCAAGGGGAGCAGGAAATCTTGGATTAGATCCGGATTCTTGTAAAAAACCGAATGTAGTAGTAATTGCAGAACAATTATCTTTATTCCCACAAGAATATTACGAAAAAGGGATTCCGGTTGTAACAGTTGCAACGCGCCGAAATCGCCCAGATGTTTTATCCCCTCAAGTAAAATCTTTAAATTACTTAAATAATATTTTAGTTCGCATTGAAGCGAAACTAGCAGGAGTACAAGAAGCACTTATGTTAAATGATCAAGGATACGTAGCTGAAGGTTCTGGCGATAATGTATTTATTGTAAAAGGAAATAAATTAATTACACCACCAAGTTCTGCTGGAGCGTTAGAAGGTATTACACGAAACGCGATTTTAGAAATTGGCGAAAAACTGGGGTATGACGTAAGAGAAGAGTTATTTACAAGACATGATGTATATGTAGCTGATGAAGTATTTTTAACAGGAACAGCTGCTGAAGTTATTGCTGTTACGACAGTAGATGGTAGGACGATTGGTTTAGGGAAAACTGGACCACATACGAATCATTTATTAGAAGAATTCCGTAAATTAGTTGTAGAAGATGGAGAGAAAATTTACGAAGAAAATAAAATTGGATAATAACTCTATATGACACGAAAAATCGTTGATAGGGAGGAGTAGTTGATTGTGAAGCCTCACAGAGAGTCGGTGGTTGCTGAAAACCGATGGTTCACGTCGACGAACATCGCCCTTGAGTGCTAAGCTGAAGCATTTGTCTAGGCTTAGACGGTAGCTCCGTTATTAGCTAGACTCATCCCGAGTCACTGAGGCAAGAGTATTCTTGCAAAGAAGGGTGGTACCGCGAAATCTTTCGTCCCTTCAGCACATAGCTGGAGTGTGGACGTAGGATTTTTTTATTGTATAAAAGTTTAAAAAAGGGGGCTTATAAGAAAAATGTCTTCAAAAACGGAAGAGAAACTGGGAACTGGTGCACAGCTATTGTTAGAAGCGCTAGAAAAGGAAGGCGTAGAAGTGATTTTCGGTTATCCGGGTGGTGCCGTTTTACCTCTATATGATGCACTCTATGACTGTGAAATTCCACATATTTTAACGAGGCACGAGCAAGGGGCCATTCACGCTGCTGAAGGATATGCAAGAATTACGGGAAATCCAGGAGTTGTCATTGCAACGAGTGGACCTGGTGCAACAAATGTTATTACCGGTCTAGCTGATGCAATGATTGATTCATTACCGCTCGTTGTATTTACAGGGCAAGTAGCAACAACGTTAATTGGGAGTGATGCTTTCCAAGAAGCGGATATTATGGGGCTTACGATGCCAGTGACAAAACATAATTACCAAGTACGAAAAGCATCCGACTTACCTCGAATTATTAAAGAAGCGTTTCATATTGCTAGAACAGGAAGACCAGGCCCAGTCGTTATTGACCTTCCGAAAGATATGGTAGTAGAGCAGGGAGAGCGTTGTAGTAATGTAGAAATGGATTTACCAGGATATAACCCTAATTATGAACCAAATCTACTCCAAATAAACAAATTATTACAGGCAATTGAAACTTCAAAAAAACCGTTAATTTTAGCTGGAGCAGGTGTATTGCATGCGAAAGCTTCGAAAGAATTAACAAGTTTTGCTCGTAAGTATGAAATTCCTGTTGTGCATACATTACTTGGTCTTGGTGGTTTTCCGCCAGATGATGAACTATTTCTTGGGATGGGAGGAATGCACGGTTCTTACACAGCCAATATGGCGTTATATGAATGTGACTTACTGATTAATATAGGTGCAAGATTTGATGATCGTCTTACTGGGAATTTAGCTTATTTTGCTAAAGAAGCAACTGTCGCACATATTGATATTGATCCAGCAGAAATCGGAAAGAATGTGCCGACTGAAATCCCAATAGTTGCGAGTGCTAAGCTAGCGTTAGAAGTATTACTTCAATCAGAAGGAAGGAAAGAAAATCATCATGAATGGCTCTCTTTATTAAAGAGTAGAAAGGAAAAGTATCCGTTCTCTTACAAACAAACTTCTGAAAGTATTAGGCCTCAATACGCGATTGATATGCTATATGAAATTACGAAAGGAGAAGCGATTGTAACAACAGATGTTGGGCAACATCAAATGTGGGCAGCACAATATTATCCGCTGAAAAATCCAGATAAATGGGTAACTTCTGGTGGATTAGGAACGATGGGATTCGGATTTCCGGCAGCAATTGGTGCACAGATTGCAAAGCCAGATGAACTAGTCATTGCAATTGTTGGCGATGCTGGATTTCAAATGACGTTACAAGAATTAGGGGTATTAAAAGAACATTCTTTACCGGTTAAAGTGTTTATTTTAAATAATGAAGCTTTAGGGATGGTAAGACAATGGCAAGACGAATTTTACAATCAAAGATATTCACATTCTTTACTGCCATGTCAACCAGATTTCGTCGCTCTTGCGAATGCGTATGGTATAAAAGGCGTCCGTATTGATGATCCACTTCTTGCAAAGAATCAATTACAACATGCGATTGAATTACAAGAGCCAGTAGTAATTGATTGCCGTGTACTTCAATCTGAGAAGGTTATGCCGATGGTTGCGCCAGGGAAAGGTGTTCACCAAATGGAAGGAGTGGAAAAAAGGTGAAGAGAATTGTTACAGCGACAGTTCGAAATCAAAGTGGTGTGTTAAACCGAATTACAGGTGTTATGACACGAAGACATTTTAATATTGAAAGTATCTCAGTGGGGCATACGGAATCATCGGATATTTCGCGGATGACGATTGTTGTACATGTTGAAAGTGAACAGCAAGTTGAGCAGCTAATTAAACAACTTCATAAACAAATTGATGTTCTGAAAGTTTCAGATATTACGGAAGAAGCAATGATTGCTAGAGAGCTTGCCCTTATTAAAGTAGCAACTTCTGTAGCAAGAGCGGAATTGTATAGTTTAATTGAACCGTTTCGAGCCGCTGTAATAGATGTTGGAAAGGATTCCATAGTCGTGCAAGTAACAGGTACGCAGGATAAAGTAGAAGCGTTAATCGAATTACTTCGTCCATATGGTTTGAAAGAAATTGCTAGAACAGGTGTTACAGCATTTACACGTAGTATGAAAAAGCAAGATAAGCAAGTTATGTTAATTCAATAATCATTTAAATATAGGGGGAAAAGAAAATGGCAAAAGTTTATTATGAAAAAGACGTAAAGGTAAATGTATTAAAGGATAAGAAAGTAGCAATCATCGGATATGGCTCGCAAGGTCATGCGCATGCACAAAACTTACGGGATAACGGATTTGATGTAGTAGTAGGGCTAAGGAAAGGGAAGTCTTGGGATAAAGCGAAAGAAGATGGGTTTTCTGTATATACAGTAGCAGAAGCGGCAAAAAAGGCAGAGGTAGTAATGATTTTACTACCTGATGAACTGCAGCCAGAAGTGTATGAAGCGGAAATTGCACCGAATTTACAGGCAGGAAATTCTCTCGTGTTCGCACATGGGTTTAATGTTCACTTTAATCAAGTAAAACCACCAGCGAATGTAGATGTATTTCTAGTAGCACCAAAGGGTCCAGGACATCTAGTGCGCCGTACGTTTGCTGAGGGCGGGGCTGTTCCTGCATTATTTGCAGTATATCAAGATGCAACTGGAGTTGCGACTGAAAAAGCACTTTCTTATGCTGATGGAATTGGAGCGACGAGAGCTGGTGTATTAGAAACGACGTTTAAAGAAGAAACAGAAACAGATTTATTTGGGGAGCAAGCTGTACTTTGCGGCGGAGTGACTGCGCTTGTTAAAGCAGGGTTTGAGACGCTAGTTGATGCGGGCTATCAACCTGAACTTGCATATTTTGAATGTTTACATGAACTGAAACTCATTGTGGATCTTATGTATGAGGGTGGACTTGAAAATATGAGATATTCAGTTTCAGATACAGCGCAGTGGGGAGATTTCGTATCAGGACCACGTGTTGTTACTGAAGATACGAAGAAAGCGATGGGTGAAGTACTAGCAGAAATTCAAGATGGTACATTTGCAAGAGGCTGGATTGCAGAGCATAAAGCGGGAAGACCAAATTTCCATGCGACAAATGAGAAAGAAAATGAACATGAAATCGAGGTAGTTGGACGTAAATTACGTGAAATGATGCCTTTCGTACAGCCGCGAGTAAAGGTAGGGGTTAAATAATATGAAGCAGATTTTGTTCATGGATACGACGCTACGTGATGGCGAACAATCACCAGGAGTTAACTTAAATGAACAAGAGAAATTACAAATTGCAAGGCAACTTGAGAGGCTTGGTATTAATGTAATGGAGGCTGGATTCGCAGCGGCTTCCGAAGGGGATTTTCAGGCAGTAAAACGTATCGCAAATACAATTCAAAATGCTACAGTTATGAGTTTAGCTAGAGCAAAAGAGAGTGATATTCGAAGAGCATATGAAGCTGTGAAAGGTGCTGTATCTCCTCGTCTACATGTATTTTTAGCTACGAGTGACATTCATATGAAATATAAACTTTGTATGTCAAAAGAAGATGTGTTAGATAGTATTCATCGCTCAGTTACGCTCGGAAAATCATTATTTCCGACAGTGCAATTTTCTGCAGAAGATGCAACAAGAACATCAAGAGCATTTTTAGCGGAAACAGTAGAAGTGGCGATTCGCGCAGGAGCGAATGTAATTAATATTCCGGATACAGTTGGATATACGAATCCGGAAGAATATTATTCTCTTTTTAAATACTTACAAGAATCCGTTCCATCGTATGAAAAAGCAATTTTCTCTTGTCATTGCCACGATGATCTTGGTATGGCAGTAGCAAATTCGTTAGCTGCAGTTGAAGGCGGAGCGTTACAAGTAGAAGGAACGATTAACGGAATTGGAGAAAGGGCAGGGAATGCGGCCTTAGAAGAAGTTGCTGTTGCGCTTCATATTAGAAAAGATTTCTATAAAGCTGCGTCTTCTATGACACTACAAGAGATTAAATCGACAAGTACTTTAGTAAGTCGTTTAACAGGTATGGTTGTACCGAAAAATAAAGCAATCGTTGGTGCAAATGCATTCGCTCACGAATCAGGTATTCATCAAGATGGTGTTTTAAAAGAAGTGACAACATATGAAATTATTGAACCAGCACTTATAGGAGAATCTCAAAACCTATTTGTACTTGGTAAACATTCTGGGCGTCACGCGTTTACCGAAAAAATGAAAGAGCTTGGTTATGAATTTACAAATGAAGAGCGCGATGCGGTATTTGAAGCGTTTAAAAAATTAGCTGATCGTAAAAAGGAAATTACGGAAGAAGATTTACGCGCGCTTATGCTTGGCGAAGCAGCTTTTGCAGCACAGCAATATAATATTACGCAATTGCAAGTACATTTCGTATCCAATAGTACACAATGCGCGACAGTTGTGCTGAAAGATGAGAAAGGAAATGTATACGAAGATGCAGCTACTGGTTCTGGTAGTATTGAAGCGATTTACAATGCAATTCAAAGAATTTTAGGATTAGAATGTGAATTGGCAGATTATCGCATACAATCCATTACGCAAGGTCAAGATGCACTTGCTCACGTTCATGTTGAATTGAAAGAAGGAACTCATCAAGTATCAGGTTTCGGAGTTGCACAAGACGTATTGGAAGCATCGGCGAGAGCTTACGTCCATGCAGCAGGGAAATTAAAATCTTTTATATCACTTGTAAAGTAAGTATTTGATAGGTGAGGGGAATTTTCCTCACCTATCAAATTAGGGTTCTGAAAATTCTGTTAAAGGGGTGCTGAAATTGGAAAAACGTATCGTTTGTTTAGCTGGTGATGGTGTTGGCCCAGAAATTATGGGAAGTGCGAAGGAAGTATTGCATATGGTAGAGAGGTTATATGGACATCGTTTTCATTTGCAAGACGAGTACTTTGGCGGAGCTGCTATTGATTTATCTGGCCAGCCGTTACCACAGAGAACACTGGCCGCTTGTTTAGCGAGTGATGCGGTTTTACTAGGAGCAGTCGGTGGACCTCGTTGGGATCGCGCGAAAGAAAGACCGGAGAAAGGATTATTAGCTTTAAGAAAAGGACTTGGTGTATTTGCAAATGTTCGCCCTGTGACGGTAGAAAGCACAACTGCACATTTATCACCATTAAAAAACGCTGATGAAATTGATTTCGTTGTCGTTCGTGAATTAACAGGAGGAATTTATTTTTCTTATCCGAAAGAACGAACGGAAGAAGTGGCAACGGATACACTTACGTACCATCGCCATGAAATTGAACGTATCGTTTCGTACGCTTTTCAATTAGCAAGTAAGCGGAAGAAAAAAGTAACATCTATTGATAAGGCGAATGTTTTAGAGTCTAGTAAACTATGGAGAACCGTGACAGAGGAAGTAGCACTTCGCTATACAGATGTTGAATTAGAACACATTTTAGTAGATGCCGCAGCTATGGAATTAATTCGGAATCCAAGACGGTTTGATGTTATCGTAACGGAAAATTTATTTGGTGATATTTTAAGTGATGAGGCTTCTGTATTAGCTGGATCATTAGGAATGCTTCCGTCAGCGAGCCATGCCGAAAATGGCCCTTCATTATATGAGCCTATTCACGGATCAGCGCCGGATATTGCGGGGAAAAATAAGGCGAATCCAATTGCGATGATGCGTTCTGTTGCAATGATGCTTGGGCAATCATTCGGATTAACGAGAGAAGGGTGTGCGATTGAAGAAGCTATTTCTGCAGTTCTTACATCAGGAAAATGTACAGCAGATATCGGAGGGAATGAGACAACAACTTCATTTACGAAGGCAGTTATTCAAGAAATGGAAGAGCAAGCGCTAGTAGGGAGAGGACGATAATGGGAAAAAGGTTACTAGATAAGCTTTGGGAAAGACACGTGGTTACGACAAACGAAAATGGATTAGATTTATTGTATATCGATCTTCATCTCGTTCATGAAGTAACGTCACCGCAAGCCTTTGAGGGTTTGCGGATGACAAATCGAACTGTCCGCAGACCAGATTTAACATTTGCAACGATGGATCATAATATTCCAACGAAAGATGTTTGGAATATTACGGATCGTATTGCGAAGCAGCAACTGGATACACTTCGGGAAAACTGTAAACAATTTCAGGTGCCATTAGCTGATATTGGAGATGAAGAGCAGGGGATTGTTCATGTTATCGGTCCAGAATTAGGACTCACGCAACCAGGAAAAACAATTGTTTGTGGTGATAGTCATACTGCTACTCATGGTGCTTTCGGCGCGCTAGCATTTGGTATTGGTACGAGTGAAGTAGAGCATGTATTAGCAACGCAAACGTTGTGGCAACGAAAACCGAAAGCGATGGGCATTGAATTAAAAGGAAAGTTACCAAAAGGTGTTTATGCAAAAGATATTATTTTGCATCTCCTTTCAAAGTACGGCGTAGCAGTTGGAACGGGATATGTAATGGAATTTTACGGAGAGACAATTCATGCTATGGATATGGAAGAGAGGATGACGCTTTGCAATATGGCAATAGAAGGGGGAGCGAAAGCTGGTATTATTGCACCAGATGAGAAAACCTTTTCTTACGTAAAAGGGCGTAAATATGCACCGAAAGACTATGAATGTTTCACGAAAAAATGGTCTGAACTTTATACAGATGCAGGTGCAATTTATGATTTACATATTTCGATAAATGTTACGGATTTAGCACCGTACGTTACTTGGGGAACAAATCCGAGTATGGGTGTTCGTATTGATGAAAAATTGCCAGAAAAGCATGATGCAAATGATGAAAGAGCATTTGCATATATGGGATTAAGACCTGGGCAAAGCACTTATGACATTCCAGTTCAGCATGTTTTCATTGGGTCTTGTACAAATTCTCGATTATCCGATTTAGAAATTGCCGCATCTGTTGTAAAAGGGAAAAAAGTAAAAGAAGGTGTGCGAGCACTTGTTGTGCCGGGGTCTAAAAGGGTAAGAGAAGCAGCGATGCAAAAAGGACTGCATCTTATTTTTGAAGAAGCTGGATTTGAATGGAGAGAGCCTGGATGCTCGATGTGTCTTGGAATGAATCCGGATCAAGTACCTGAAGGGGAACATTGTGCATCTACTTCAAATCGTAATTTTGAAGGAAGGCAAGGGAAAGGAGCGCGAACGCATTTAGTTAGTCCAGCAATGGCGGCCGCGGCCGCGTTATATGGTCATTTTGTTGATATTAGAAAGGAGAGTTATGATGGAGCCATTTCGTATTCATAAAGGTACTGCCGCAGTACTTATGAATGATAACATTGATACAGATCAAATTATTCCAAAACAATATTTAAAGAGAATTGAAAGGACAGGATTTGGAGAATATTTATTTGATGAGTGGCGATATGATAATAATCGGCATGAAAATCCTAATTTTCCGCTTAATGCACAAGAAAGAAAAGGTGCGAGTATATTAATTACTGGGGATAATTTTGGTTGTGGTTCTTCAAGAGAACACGCGCCTTGGGCACTTGCTGATTATGGTTTTCGTGTTATTATTGCCGGTGGATTTGCAGATATTTTTTATATGAATTGTATGAAGAATGGCATGTTACCGATCGTAATGGAGAAAGAGATGCGGGAACAACTTGCTAAGACGGATGCGAGAGATCAAATAGAGGTTGATTTAGAGAATGAAGTAATTACTACGAACACATACAGATTCCATTTTACAATCGAGAAAATGTGGAAAGAAAAATTAGTAAATGGCCTAGATGAAATCAGCATTACAATGCAATATGGACAAGAAATTGAAGAGTATGAAAGAAAAGTAGCTTTATATTAAGAAATAACGGAATATTAAAAATGTATTTACATTCAGAATTAACTGTTATATACTATTTTAAAAATTAGAGGAGAAAGGGAGTAAGTATTATGAATACAATACAATCTATTAAAATGCTTACACAACTACATCATCATACATGAAACCCTTGAACCTAACGTGAAAACGTGTAGGTACAAGGGGTATTCCCGTTGTACCTACACTCTACTAAAGAGCCCTGTAGGTATTTTGTCTACAAGGCTCTTTTTATTTTCGGTTTAGGTGAATGGAAGGGGCATACATTAGAGAGGAAAGGGTGTGTGAATTTAGATGACAAAGTGGAAGAGGGCAAATCCAAATGGAACGAGAGATTATTTATTCGAAGAATGTACGTTAATTGAAGAGGTGGAACAAAAATTAAGGCGTACATTTTTTGAAAGGGGTTATGAAGAAATAAGGACTCCTACGATTGAGTTTTATGATGTGTTTGCTTTTCAAAATCGGCCGATAGATGAAGAAAAGATGTATAAGTTTTTCGATGAAAAAGGACGGATTATCGTCTTACGCCCAGATATGACAATTCCTCTAGCGAGAGTGATCGGGACGCAGAGATGGGATACTCCTCTTAAAGTAACATATAGTGGAAATGTATTTCGAGCGAATGAGTCCCTTTCTGGAAAATATAATGAGATCGTGCAAAGTGGCATTGAAATTATTGGGATTGATAATGTAAGAGCTGAAATTGAATGTGTGATAAGTGTAATTCAAGCACTACAAAAGTTGAAGGTACAATCTTTTACAATCGAGATTGGGCAAGTTCAGTTATATAAATGTATTGTAAAAAAACTTTCCATTCATGATGAGGAAGAGAGAGTGCTTAGAACGTATATAGAAAGAAAAAACTATGCTGCTCTCTCAAATTTTATCGGGGAAAAGAAATTAGATCGGTGTGATGAAACAGTAAGATTACTTGAGAAGTTGCCAAGACTATTTGGGAATTTAGAAGTTATTGAAGAAGCAGAAAAACTTGCTTCAAGTAATGAAATGAAAACGGCCATTGCAAGAGTGAAAGAAATGTATGAAACAATTGAAAAGCTAGGATATGGCTCTTACATATCAATTGATTTAGGTATGATTCAACACTTAGATTACTATACGGGTGTTATTTTCAAAGGGTATATATATGAAATTGGAGAAGAAATTGTTAGTGGAGGTAGATATGATGAATTAATTAGCAATTTTGGAGAGGTGATGCCGGCAGTTGGACTCGCGGTACAAGTAAATCAAATTGTTAAGGCACTTCAAGAGCAACAAGAACCGTATAAACGAAAGCAAATAGATATTATGATTCATTATGAGTTAAATAGGTTGGCAGAAGCAGAACGATTACGAAGTTTACTGCAAAAGGATGGGAAGAAAGTAGAGCTATCTTTATTCTCTAATATAAACGATAGTTTTCACTTTGCAAAAAAGAATAAAATCATGACGGTCGTTGAGACAAAGAATGAATCATTAGTGGAATATGTATGGAGAGAGAAATGGATCATCCAGAAAGAAGGGGAGACTTCGTGCGTAACATTCAAATTGCGTTAACGAAAGGAAGACTAGAAAAGCATGTGATTCCACTGTTTGAGCAAATTGGTATCGATTGTTCAGAGCTTAAAGATAAAGGGAGAAAGCTGGTTTTTCAAAGTAAAAATACTAATATTTCATTTATTTTAGTGAAAGCGGTGGATGTCGCTACTTATGTGGAACATGGAGTAGCTGATATTGGTGTCGTTGGTAAAGATATTTTAATGGAAAACGAGAAAGATATATATGAAATGGTGGATTTAGGAGTGGGTATGTGTAAGTTTTGTATTGCTTCTGTTCCTACGTACAATCCGAAGAGTTACAGGAAGAAACGAATTGCTACGAAATATCCGCACATTACTTCTACTTATTTCCATGATAAAGGAGAAGATGTAGAAATTATTAAAATAGAAGGTTCTGTAGAAATCGCTCCGCTGCTCGGATTGGCAGATGCGATTGTTGATATTGTCGAAACAGGAAAAACGTTACAAGAGAATGGACTAATTGTATTTGAAGAAATGTGCTCTATATCAGCGAGGATGATTGTAAATAAGGCAGCTTTAAAAACCAAAAAAGACGAAATATTCAGTGTTATAAATATGATGGAGCAAAAAATTTTGTCAGGGAAATAGGGGGATTAAAATGGAGATAGTTTATGAAGATTTCAAAGAGGCATTAGCCAAAATAAAAGTGCTAAGGGAAAGCGCTAATATAATAGAAGAAACTGTTCAGAGAAATGTTAGAGAAATTGTTCAAAACGTAAGAGAGAGTAAAGATGAGGCTTTATCTTTCTATACAAAAAAGTTTGATGGTGTGGAGGTTACAAATTTTCGTGTAAGTGAGGAAGAAATAAAACAAGCAAGTATGTTAGTAGAGCACTCTTTTTTAGAAGCGTTAAAAGAAGCGAAGAGAAACATTGTCTCATATCATGAAAAGCAAAAGAGGCAATCAATGTTTGACTGCGTGAGTGAAGGCATAATTAGAGGTCAGCTCATTCGGCCGCTAGAAAAGGTAGGTGTATATGTGCCAGGCGGGACAGCTTCTTATCCTTCATCCGTATTAATGAATGTATTGCCAGCCAAAATTGCAGGTGTGAAAAAAATTATAATGGTAACACCGCCGAGAGAAGGTGGAATTGATCCACATATATTAGCTGCAGCAAACCTTGCGGGAGTAGATGAAATTTATATGGCCGGTGGTGCGCAAGCAATTGCTGCTTTAGCATATGGGACGGAATCGATTCCGAAAGTCGATAAAATAGTTGGACCAGGAAATTTGTACGTCGCTCTAGCGAAGCGAGAAGTATACGGAATAGTAAATATCGATATGATTGCTGGACCGTCAGAAATTGTAGTTATTGCTGATGAAACAGGAAATGCCAAGTATATTGCTGCTGATTTATTGTCACAGGCGGAGCATGATGAAAGAGCAACAGCAATTTGCATTACAACGAATATAGAGCTAGCAAAAGGAGTAGAAAGAGAGATTGAAAGGCAGTTAGGGACATTACCACGAGGTGAGATTGCTCGTGAAGCTATAAAAAGAAATGGAGCAATTTGTATTGTTCCTTCTTTAGAAAAGGCGTTTCAATTATCAAATGAAATCGCTCCAGAACATTTAGAGTTACATATAAAAGAGCCAATGAATGCTCTAGCTTATGTAAAGCATGCGGGATCCATTTTTCTTGGACCATATGCACCTGAGCCACTCGGGGATTATTTGGCAGGACCGAATCATGTATTACCCACAAGTGGAACGGCAAGGTTTTTCTCTCCGTTATCAGTCGATGATTTCGTGAAAAAATCAAGCTTTATTTCTTATACGGAGGAAGCGTTAAAAAATGTACAGCATCATATTGTAGAACTTGCAAATAAAGAGGGCTTACATGCACACGCGAAGGCAATTCAAATTAGATTTGAGGAGGAAGAATAATGCGTCATTCGAGTCAAGTGCGTGAGACATCAGAAACAAAAATTAAATTACGTTTACAGCTTGATGAAAGTACGAATGTTTCTATTCAAACGGGTGTTGGTTTCTTCGATCATATGCTAACTTTATTTGCGAGACATGGAAGGTTTGGATTGCAAGTTGAAGCGGAAGGTGATGTGTTTGTGGATGCTCATCACACAGTTGAAGATGTTGGAATTGTACTCGGAAATTGCTTGAAAGAAGCATTGCAAAATAAAGAGGGGATTAACAGGTATGGATCGGCATATGTACCGATGGATGAATCTTTAGGGTTTGTTGCAATTGATATAAGCGGACGCTCATATATTGTATTTCAAGGTGAATTAACAAATCCGAAGCTCGGAGATTTTGATACAGAATTAACGGAAGAATTTTTTAGAGCTGTTGCTCATGCTGCCAATATTACATTACATGCTCGCATTTTGTATGGAAGTAATACGCATCACAAAATTGAAGCTTTATTTAAAGCATTTGGCCGAGCGCTTAGAGAGGCAGTCGATAAAAATGCCAACATTACTGGTGTAAATTCAACGAAGGGGATGTTGTAATTGATTGCCATTATAGATTATGGAATGGGAAATATTCGTAGTGTAGAACAAGCATTAAAATATGTTGGAGTGGAGTATATCGTAACGGATGATAAAGAAGAAATATTAAGGAGTGATGGAGTTATTTTGCCGGGAGTAGGCGCATTTCCGAAAGCGATGGATGTTCTAGAAGAAAAAGGTTTAGTACATGTGCTAAAAGAAGTTGGGAATTCAGGGAAACCGTTCCTTGGCATATGCTTAGGCATGCAACTTTTATTTGAAAAAAGTGAGGAATTAAAAGACTGTAACGGATTAAGTTTATTGCCAGGTGTCATTCGAAAGTTAAAAGTTCCTTATAAAATTCCACATATGGGATGGAATGAATTGAAGAAAGAAGGAGAAATAACTCTTTGGAATGGAATAGAAGACGGTTCTTTCGTATATTATGTCCACTCTTATTATGCAGATTGTCCAAAAGAAATTGTGTATGGGGCAAGCGAGTACGGGGTGCAAGTACCTGGTTTTGTAGCAAAAGGAAATATATTTGGTGCTCAGTTTCATCCTGAAAAAAGTGGAGAAATTGGAATGCACATATTAAAAAATTTTAAAGGGGTGGTAGAAGCATGGAGATCTTCCCAGCTATCGATTTAAAAGAAGGACGATGTGTAAGACTTTATCAAGGAGAGTTTAGTAAAGAAACGGTAATGAATGAAGATCCAGTTGCGCAAGCGATCATATTTGAAAAGCTCGGAGCGAAAATACTACACATTGTTGATTTAGACGGTGCAATTGCCGGTGAATCGTTAAATTTGCCCATCATTGAAAGAATATGTAGAGCGGTACATATTCCGGTGCAAGTTGGAGGAGGAATTCGATCACTTGTAGCAGTGGAGAAGTTATTGTCAGTAGGTGTAGAAAAAGTGATTTTAGGAACAGCTGCTCTTTATGATAAGACATTTTTAGAAGAAGCAGTTTGTCTATATAAAGAGAAAATCATTGTTGGAATTGATGCGAAAAATGGCTTCGTAGCAACGAGAGGCTGGCTTGATGTGTCTGAAATTTCTTACATTAGTTTAGCAAAACAAATGGAAAGTTTAGGTGTTCAAACAATTGTGTTTACAGATATTTCGAAAGACGGGACGCTGACAGGACCTAATTTTGAACAATTAGAGTTACTACAAAAAAGTGTGGGCATTCGTCTCATTGCCTCTGGAGGAGTGGCATCTATTCAAGATGTGAAAAGATTACATGATATGAATATATATGGTGTCATAATTGGAAAGGCGCTTTACGAGAAAACAATTGATTTAGAAGAAGTATTACAGGTAACAAAATTATGTTAGCGAAACGAATTATTCCATGTCTAGATGTGAAAGAAGGGCGAGTCGTAAAGGGGGTAAATTTTATAGGATTACAAGACGTCGGTGATCCTGTTGAAATAGCGGCTTTATATAATGATGCGGGAGCAGATGAAATTGTATTTTTAGATATTACTGCGACACATGAAGGGCGAAAAACGATTATAGATGTTGTAGAAAAAACAGCTTCAAAAGTATTTATTCCTCTTACAGTTGGTGGAGGGATTTCAAGTGTGAGAGATATGTACAATTTACTAAGAGCTGGAGCAGATAAAGTTTCAATAAACTCAGCGGCAGTGCGAAATCCGAAGCTAATAGAAGAGGGTGCAGAACATTTTGGCTCACAATGTATGGTCACAGCAATTGATGCTAGAAAAGTAGCTGAAGATAAATGGAATGTATACGTGAACGGCGGAAGAGTCGATACGGGAATGGATGCAATCGAATGGGCGAAGCTCGTTGTTGAGCTAGGGACAGGAGAAATTTTATTGACGAGTATGGATGCAGATGGAACGAAAAACGGTTACGATCTTCATTTAACAGAAGAAATTTCAAAAAGTGTTTCCGTACCAGTAATCGCATCAGGCGGCTGTGGTCATGCGGATCATATTATAGAAGTTTTCCAAAAGACAACAGTTGATGCAGCTTTAGCAGCATCAATCTTTCATTATGGTGAAGCGACTGTACAGAATGTAAAGAAAAAATTAAGAGATGCAAACATCGAGGTGAGGTTATGAAGCCCAACTTTTCAAAAGGTTTAATACCGGCCATTGTTATTGAAGAAGATACGAAAGAAGTGTTAATGCTAGCTTATATGAATGAAGAAGCGTATGAAAAGACGGTGGAAACGAAAAAAACGTGGTTTTATTCTCGTTCGAGACAATCGTTATGGAATAAGGGAGAAACATCAGGTAATGTCCAATATGTGCAATCTCTTTATTTAGATTGTGATCAAGATTCAATTGTTGTGAACGTAAAACAAGTAGGACCTGCTTGTCACACGGGAGAGAAAACATGTTTTCACTATAAAATTATTTAGGGGGATACATATGGAAGATATTCTTAAGGTATTATTTGCAACAATTGAAGAACGAAAGAAAAGCCCACTCCCTGAATCGTATACAAATTATTTATTTTCAAAAGGAGAAGATAAAATTTTAAAGAAAATTGGGGAAGAGTGCTCTGAAGTAATCATTGCTTCTAAAAATAATGATAAAGAAGAATTAGTAAAAGAAATGGTTGATGTGTTCTATCACTGTTTTGTTCTATTGGCTGAAAAAAATATTTCACTAGAAGATGTTATGCAAGAAGTGAAAGAAAGAAATGGTAAGCTTTCGAGATTAGGGGAGCGAAAAGAAATAGATACATTATAAGGGGGAATACATATGAAAGTAGATTATCACCTTCATTTAGAAGAAGGACCTTATTCAATAGGGTGGCTTGCCAAAATAAATGAAGCACTGGAATATTATGAGCCGCTTCAAGAAGGCAGGCATTCTATCGATTGGCTTATGAAAACACAAGAACGTTTGCAAAAGCGTGTGAAGGAAGGGCCATTTACAGCGGAATGGATTGATTTCTATTTAGAAGAAGCAGTGCGAAAAGGAATAAAGGAAGTTGGAATTGTTGATCATTTATATCGTTTTCATGAGGCGAAAGAATATTATGAAAGATATGTAGATATTAGTCATTCAAAACTTGGTCGTTTACAGAAAGAGTGGCTAGACCAAGTAAGAGTAGCTTCACTACATGATTTTACAAAGGCGATCGAGGAGGCAAAAAAGAGATGGAGTAAACGAGGAGTAACGCTCAAACTTGGAATTGAGGCGGATTATTTTATCGGTGGTGAAAAAGATCTAGCAGAATTAATGGCGCTAGGAGACTTCGATTATGTAATTGGTTCTGTTCATTTTCTTGACGGATGGGGATTTGATAATCCGGATACGAAAGAGTACTTCGAGGAGCATGAATTACATGCGTTATATGATACGTTTTTCAAAACGGTTGAGCGTGCGGTTCGTTCTGAGTTGTTTGATATTATAGCTCACCTTGATAATATAAAAGTCTTTAATTATCGATTAGATGAGAATGAACAGCTTTTATACTATAAGAAAATTGGGCGTGCATTGGTAGAAACAAATACCGCAACAGAAATAAATGCGGGATTGTACTATCGCTATCCTGTACGGGAGATGTGCCCAAGTCCGCTCTATCTACAAGTATTAGCTAAATATGGTGTTCCAATTACTATTTCTTCAGATGCTCATTATCCGAATGATTTAGGGAAATACGTAAAAGAAAATGTGCAAACATTACGAACTCACGGTATTACTCATATCGCAACATTTACGAAACGAGCAAGAGTCATGAGACCGCTTGAAGAAGAAGTAACAATTTTAAAATGACCCACAATTTTTTGATGAAAACCACCCTTTTTGTTCAAAATAAGAAAGAATAAAAAGGAGGGTAAGACATGGCAAAACAACAAAAGAAACAAAATGTACAAGCGGTGGAACAAGCCTATACTTCTGAAACAAATGAAACAGCTAATTCAGTTATTGAGGAACAAATTAGCGACACAGTTGCAGAAGGAACAATCGATGCAAAGCTTGGGCAAGAATCGCAAGAGAAAGCGTAAGAAGAGGGGAGAGATGAATCTCCTCTTTTCTTATGGAGAAAAAAGTGTCGATTTTCAAAACTATAATCAAATTCCTTGGTTTTTATATGTGGATTTCTTACAATGAAATATAAGAGATATCTTATTTTCTATAGAAGAGGTGTTAGTAGTGTCGAAAATATTAGTAGCAGGAAAAATTCCAGAAATCGGATTAGAACTATTAAAGGATCATGATGTAGAAATGTACGATAAAGAGGAATTAATTTCTGTAGATGAATTAACAGAGCGTGTAAAAGATAAAGATGCATTGTTAAGCTTACTTTCTACAAAGGTGACGAAAGAAGTTATGGATGCGGCACCTAATTTAAAGATTGTTGCAAACTATGGTGCTGGTTACGATAATATTGATTACAAGTATGCAGGAAAAAAAGGAATTGTAGTATCGAATACACCAAAAGTATCAACTGAAGCGACAGCAGAATTAACATTTGCACTTCTTTTAGCAACGGCACGCAGAATTCCTGAAGGGGATACGTTATGTCGTACAACTGGATTTAACGGATGGGCACCGTTATTTTTCTTAGGACGAGAAGTACATGGTAAGACAATTGGAATTATTGGCCTTGGAGAAATCGGTAAGGCAGTTGCAAAGCGTGCGAAAGCATTTGGAATGGATGTTTTATATACAGGGCCAAATCGTAAGCCTGAAGCTGAAAGTGAACTAGGAGCAACATATGTAACGTTGGAAGAATTATTACAAACAGCAGACTTTATTACAATTAACTGTGCTTATAATCCGAAACTACATCATATGATTGATGAAGAACAGTTTAAAATGATGAAAAAAACAGCATATATTGTAAATGCTTCACGTGGACCAATTATGAATGAAGCGGCACTTGCCCATGCATTAAAAACGAATGAAATTGAAGGGGCAGCTCTTGATGTATTTGAGTTTGAACCGAAAATTACTGAAGAGTTAAAAGGATTAAAGAATGTTGTGCTTGCTCCTCATGTAGGAAATGCAACATTTGAAACGCGTGATGCGATGGCTGAAATGGCTGTAAGAAATATTTTAGCTGTATTGAATGGTGAAGAACCAGTAACACCTGTAAATCAAAAAGTATTAGTGACAAAATAAAAGAAACCTTCCGATTTGGGAAGGTTTCTTTTATTTCTCTTTATTCGCTCTTTTAGAGGGTCTTTGTCTAAGAAATTGAGATAACATGTACAAAATGTATAGTGGGATGGCAATGAATAAGAAAACAGAAAAATTACCAAACCCTGTTTGATACATTGTGATAATGATTCCAACTAAAAATAGTGTAATAATGATGCTATATCGTGGAATTGGTACATCTTTTAAACTTGGAATACGAATGCGGCTCACCATTAAAAATGCGAACGTTACAAATACTGTAATAAGAACGATTTTTGGAATGGTATGTGAAAATAATGTTAAGAAAGCGACAAGCCCTCCCGCTGCTGTGATCGGAACTCCAGTGAAATATTTCATTGAAGTAGAAGATGGTGTTACATTAAATCGTGCTAAACGATATGCTCCGAAAAGAGGGAATAATCCCGCTATGTATAGTCCGATGATTCCGTAGTTTGAGAAAGATGTGTAATACATCAAAACAGCAGGTGCTGCACCAAATGTTACGACATCCGCAAGCGAGTCCAGCTCTTTTCCCATTTGTGAATCAACACGTAATAAACGAGCAACACGACCATCAAGACTGTCTAACATCATCCCGATAAGTACTAAAATAGCAGCTGATTTATAATATCCTAAAGATGCATAGCCGATTGATAAAAATCCGCTATATAAATTTCCGAGCGTAAATAAATTTGGAATAGCTGCTCTATACAAAATCTGATCCCTTGCTTTCTGTTATAAATTATTAATTAGTGTATGAAAGTTTACTTATTTTATCATACCATAAATTTCTTCCTCATACGAAAGAAATTCCCAATTTGTGAAAGATTTCATAGAAGAATAATGGGGGGAAATAAGTAAAAAAGAAGCAACTTATATAAAGTTGCTTCTTACACTATTCAAATTTTGTTGTCATCGTTCCAGTTTTATATCGATTGTTAGGATCGAATCGTAATAAATCTCCATAAATTAGTTTGTCAGAGAATTTTAATTCTGTTTTTGCTTTTTCAATATAAGGTTGACATAGTGTTATATCAGTTGCTTCACCCGTACTTCTTTTATAGCACATATTTTTTGTATAAACATAATCTTCCGAAACAAAGCTACCATCTCGCATTACCATTAGTGGATTTTTTTCTTTAATAAATAAGTCAGTTCCAAATTCAACTGATTGATTTGTTTTAATACCAAGTAAATGAAGTAGAGTTGGTTTGATATCAATTTGACCGGATACTTTAGAAATAACTTTTCCTTCTTGACCAGGCACATGAATAATAAGAGGGACACGTTGTAATTGCATCGAATCAAACGGTGTAATAGTGTCTTTCCCAAGGAACTGAGCCATAGCCGCGTTATGGTTTTCGGAAATGCCATAATGATCTCCATAAATGACAATAACAGAATTGTCATATAGTCCTTCTGCTTTTAATTGATTAATAAATAATTTAAGAGCTTCATCCGTGTAACGAACTGTAGGGAAGTAGCGATTTAAAACGCCACTTTCCGAATTAAACTCATCCACATATTGATCTTCTGGATTTAGAAGAAACGGAAAATGGTTTGTTAAAGTGATAAATTTTGTATAGAACGGTTGCGGTAAAGATTTTAACTTTGGAATAGATTGTTCAAAGAACTCTTTATCTTTTAATCCCCAACCGACAGACATTTGTTCCGTGCCTACGTAATCATTTAAGTTAAAGTAACGATCATATCCAAGCGCAGGATACATTACATCACGATTCCAAAACGCTTTATCGTTTGAATGGAATACAGCGGAAGAATAGCCATATTTTTTTAATTGTTCTGGTGTGGCGGTATATTCATTTGTTGCATGAGTAAAGAATACAGAACCACGATCTAGCGGATAAAGTGAGTTTTCAACAATAAATTCAGCATCAGAAGTTTTACCTTGTCCCGTTTGATGATAGAAGTTATCGAAATAAAAACTATCTTTAATAAATTCATTTAAAAATGGAGTAATCTCTTTTCCATTTATTTTTTTATTAATAACAAAACTTTGTGTAGATTCCATTGAAATTAAAATTACATTTTTACCTTTTGCAGCTCCAAATAAGTTTTTATCAACCTGCTTATCTTTTGCGTCTGTATAGTTTTTAATTTCAGAGAATCCGTCGCCACTTGCAAATACACGCTCAGCCGAAGACTTAGATTGAAGTGTAATATCAAAGAGATGATATGTGTATAAACCTAAATTTTTCACGACAGTTTGACGGTCAAATGAACGTGAGAACATTTGTGGTTTATAAATAACTGACACAACAATTTGTAGTGCTAATAACGCTGTTACACCACTAAAGAAAGTTCGTTTTTCTGAGCGGGAAAGTGGTGTTTTATCCCCAAATGATGGGAACTTACGCGAAATAAACATTAAAATAATTGCGTCTGCAAATAAAAGTAATGTTTTATACGTAAAGAGTTCTTTTATGCTCGTCCCTAAGTCAGCCATATTATTTGTTTGGAATAAAACCGGGAAGGTAACGAAATCGTTATAAAACCCATAAAACATTGCATTTCCAAATAAAATAAATGACAGTATAAAACTGATTCCAATTATAATTCGGTTTCTGTGCTTAGATGCAAATAAAGCTAAGCCGAAAAATAAAAGTAATGAAGCTAGCGGGTTAATAAAAAGCATAAATTCTTCAAAGAAGTTATCAATTTTAATATCAAACGCTAGCTTGTACACGATATATGTTTTAATCCATAATAAAACGACTGCAACGAGTGCAAATCGTAATTTTGGAAACAGATTTTGTAGCATAATATACTCCTCTCCTAAAAAGCATGACGGTTCTTGTGAGCTCGTCTGAATAGTGCCTCACTTTATATATACGAACAGTCCTTTATTATTATGATTATTATACTATGAGTATCATTATACGAAAATAAAAGAGAGTTGTGGACTTTTTTATAATAATTGAGTAGAAAAAGAGCAGTAGGAGAAAATAAAATGGAATTTCTATGTATGATAATTATCGTGCGTAGAAGGAATCGCGTAATAATACGGAGGTTATAATGCGAAAATTATTCTATTTTATAGTGTGCAGTAGTGTTATACTTTTTGCTTCACCGGGTGTGTCAATAGCTCAATATGATACACCTCTTATGGAAGACGCACTTTATTCTGTTTTATTTCCGAAAATAAATAAAGCAATTGAAAAACAATATGGGAGCCTGAAACCTTATCAATGTCCTAAAATCATTAGTTTAAAAAAAGTGTATAGTGGTACATATTTATTCCGAGCGGTTATTGAAGTGACAAAGTATGAACAGGTCGGTGGAAAAATTGTTCCGCCATTTGAAAAAGTAACAATTACGTTTAATAACGAAGAAGGCGAATGGGAAGTTGTAAAGTTTTCAGTAAAGCGCTTACCAGATGATACGAAACTAAACTGTAAAAAAACAATATAAAAAATTGTTTGACAAATAAAATGGTCCTTTGGTATTGTTAATAGCAACAATTAGATGTTTGAAAATTAAATAGACTTACCTCATCTACTCTCAAAGGTAGAGGCCGCGATAGGAAAGAGTAAGCTATGGGAGATTTAGTGGAATCTGTGATCATAGGTTGAAAGGGACTATTGCCGAAATATAAGAATGACCACCTTATTCATATATTGGGACTGCATTGAATAAATGTAGTACTGTCATAAGATTTATTTTATGGAGAGCTATTTGGAGATGTTGATGCGGTTTCTTATTTGAGAAGATAACAACTCGTTTATTTTTTCAATATATATTTTTCCTAATAAGAAACGCGTGTGAACATTGTTCCGCGCGTTTTTTGTCTATCTAAAAGCGTGCTGCAATGAATAGAAGATTGGGGTTATGAGTTTTAGAGGAAATAAGGGAGGAATTCAAATGTATTTACACGGCACAAGCCGAATCAATGGGCAAGGACACTTAGAAATTGGAGGGTGCGATACGACGCAGCTCGCAAAACAATACGGAACACCACTTTATGTATACGATGAAGAGTCTATTCGAGGGAAATGTCGTGCGTTTCATCGTGCTTTTAAAGAAAGTGGTTTCTCTTATCAAGTAGCATATGCAAGCAAGGCGTTCTTGTGCATGGAGATGTGCCGAGTAGCTTGTGAAGAGAATATGTCATTAGATGTCGTTTCTGGAGGAGAGTTATATACAGCACTCCAAGCAGGATTTCCAGCATCGCGTATTCATTTTCATGGAAATAATAAAACAGAAGAAGAGATAGTGATGGCTCTTCAGGCAAATATCGGTTGTTTTGTAGTAGATAATTTCTTTGAACTAGAAGTTTTACATGATTTAGCAGTAGAACATGGGAAATTTGTGAACATATTAATCCGTGTTACGCCTGGAGTAGAGGCACACACACACGAATATATAACAACAGGCCAAGAGGATTCGAAATTTGGATTTGGTGTTTCAAATGGTCAAGCAATGCAAGCGATTGAGCTAGCATTACAAAAGTCAAATTATAATGTGTTAGGAATTCATTCACATATCGGATCACAAATATTTGAAACAGCTGGTTTTGTTCGAGCAATTGAAGTTCTTCGCCAATTTTTAGAAGAGGTGAGAGAACAAACAAACTATGTAGTAAAAGTGTTGAATGTGGGCGGCGGATTTGGTATACGTTATACGGAGTCGGATACACCATTAACACTTGAAACGTATGTTCATGCCGTAACAAGTACGATAAGAGAACAGTTTACACAATGCGAATATCCGCTTCCAGAAATATGGATTGAACCAGGTCGTAGTATTGTAGGTGATGCCGGAACAACACTTTATACAGTCGGATCGGTGAAAGATATTCCTGGCATTCGGAAATATGTTTCAGTGGATGGTGGAATGACAGATAATTTAAGGCCGGCTCTATACGGAGCTCGTTATGAGGCAATGTTGGCGAATCGAGGAAATGATGGAAATGAGGAGCTCGTTTCAATTGCAGGAAAATGTTGTGAGAGTGGAGATATGTTGATTTGGGATATTCATCTACCGAAAGTTGCTTCTTCTGATTTACTAGCAATTTCTTGCACTGGGGCATATGGGTACTCGATGGCGAATAATTATAATCGTATTTGTAGACCAGCCGTCGTCTTTGCAAAAGGCGGAGCATCACAAATTGTTGTAGAACGCGAAACGTATGAAAATATTATTGGAAACGATCGCATACGTATTAAAGAGCTTGCTTAAATGTGAAAAAGGAGTTGTTCGGATGGGCAATTCCTTTTTTATAAAATAAAATAATTAAAATATATCGGAAAACTAGGATTGAAAAAAATCAGAATTGTGATAAAATACAAATACAAAGCTTATCAAGAGAAGCGGAGGGAACTGGCCCTACGAAGCTCGGCAACCTGCTTATAAAAAGCAAGGTGCTAAATCCAGCAAAATGGAATCCATTTTGAAAGATAAGGTAAAATATATTACCGAACAGTCTTTTCGAAATGGGAAAGATTTTTTTTATGAATAAAAAAGGGGGGCTGTTCGCGTGAGCGTACGGGAACATTTTGATGAAGTATCTGAAAAAATTCAAACGATGCTTGCTGATATGAAATATGGTTCAATTACAATTGTTGTGCAAGATGGAAAAGTCATTCAGTTAGAGAAAAGTGAAAAGGTCCGTTTAAAGTAAAAAGCGCTGACTAGAAAAACTAGAGGCGGTTTTAATCTATTTTAATAGGTTAAAGCCGTCTTTTTGCTTTTACAGGGGGAAAAGACATGTTGACTTATGAGACGTGGAAAGAAAATAGTGTTCCGTTTTCGGAAAAAGATGAAACGAAGGGCGCGCTATCAGTATTAAGTTGGGCTTACAAAGAATATAAAGATGAAATTGTGTATGCGTGTAGCTTTGGAGTGGAGGGTATGGTATTACTCCATCTTATAAACCAAGTAAATCCATCTGCTAAAGTTGTATTTTTAGATACAAATGTTCATTTTCAAGAAACGTACGAATTGATTAAAAAAGTACGTGAGCGATTTCCTTCATTAAATATTATAGAAAAACAACCAGAACTTACACTTGATGAACAAGCGAAGTTGCATGGTGAGAAACTATGGGAAAGCAATCCAAATCTCTGCTGTAAGATTAGGAAAATTTTGCCTTTGGAAAAATCACTTGCAGCAGAAAAAGCGTGGATATCGGGATTAAGAAGGGAACAATCAGAAACGCGTAAGCATACAAAGTTTATAAATCAAGATCATCGTTTTCAATCTATTAAAGTTTGTCCGCTTATCCATTGGACGTGGAAAGAAGTGTGGCGATATGTATACAAACATAACTTGCCGTATAACCCACTTCATGATATTGGATATCCAAGTATTGGGTGTGAGAAATGTACGTTACCTGTAGGAGCAGGTGGTGATTCAAGAGAAGGTAGATGGGCTGGGAAAGTGAAAACCGAGTGCGGTCTTCATTACCAATAAGATGAATCTTGAAATAAAGCTAAGAGGGGATATAGAAAATGACTATAATAAACGAATTAATAAACCGTGTAGATGAGACATACGACGTATCACAAATTGAAAAAGAAATTAAACTAGACAACATTGCGTTAAGCGATTTAGAACTGCTAGCGACAGGGGGATATAGTCCGCTTACTGGTTTTTTAGGAAAAAAAGATTATGATTCGGTTGTAGAAACGCTTCGTTTAGCAAATGGTAGCGTATGGAGTATACCGATTACATTGCCAGTAACAGAAGAAGTAGCAGAGAGACTGAAGGCTGGGGAGAAAGTAAAACTTGTCAACGACGGAAATATATATGGTGTCATTCAAATAGAAGATATTTTTGCACCTGATAAAGAAAAAGAAGCGTTACTTGTATATAAAACGACGGATGAGGCTCATCCAGGAGTGAAAAAATTATATGAACGACCAAATGTTTACGTTGGAGGGGCTATTACTCTTATAAAACGCTTTGAAAATAAGCAATTTCCTTCTTATCATTTAGACCCAATTGAAACGAGAGAAGAATTTAAAAAACGTGGTTGGAAAACAGTAGTCGGATTTCAAACGAGAAACCCGGTACATCGTGCTCATGAGTATATTCAAAAATCTGCTCTTGAAATTGTAGATGGTCTCTTTTTAAATCCGCTCGTTGGGGAAACAAAGTCAGATGATATTCCTGCTGATGTAAGGATGGAAAGCTACGAAGTGTTACTTCAAAACTATTATCCAAAAAAGCGCGTCTTTTTAGGGGTGTTTCCTGCAGCAATGCGTTACGCAGGACCAAGGGAAGCGATATTTCATGCATTAGTAAGAAAGAATTTTGGGTGTACCCACTTTATTGTAGGGCGTGATCATGCCGGGGTAGGAGACTATTACGGAACATACGAAGCGCAGGACATATTTACGAATTTTACAGTAGAAGAGTTAGGGATTACGCCGTTATTTTTTGAACATAGTTTTTACTGCATTAAATGCGAATCGATGGCTTCGACGAAAACATGTCCGCATGGGAAAGAGGATCATGTCATTTTATCGGGTACGAAAGTAAGAGAAATGTTAAGAAATGGTGAGATTCCGCCAAGTGCATTTAGTCGTAAAGAGGTAGTGGAAGTGTTAATTAAAGGTTTGAAAAAAGAAGTAGTAACAGAATAGGGAGAGAACGAGATGGATACGAACATTACTTGGCATACAGCGTCTGTTTCAAAAGATGAGAGAAGAGTAAAGAATGGGCATCATAGTTTTGTAGTTTGGTTTACTGGTTTATCAGCTTCAGGTAAATCTACAGTAGCGAATGCAGTTGCCCGTAAACTATTTGACAAGAATATAGGAAACTATGTGCTAGATGGGGATAATATTCGCCACGGATTAAATAAAGATTTAGGTTTTTCTGAAAGTGATCGCATGGAAAATATAAGACGTATTGGCGAAGTGGCGAAGCTATTTGTAGATCAAGGGACGGTTGTCCTTACAGCATTTATTTCACCGTTTCGAATAGATCGTAAACAAGTAAGGGATTTGTTAATGGCGGATGAATTTATTGAGGTGTTTGTAAAATGTCCGATTGAAGAGTGCGAGAAACGTGATCCGAAAGGACTTTATAAAAAGGCGAGAAAAGGTGATATTAAAGAGTTTACGGGAATTGATTCACCGTATGAGGAACCGGAACAAGCAGAATTAATTGTAGAAACGCACAAGTATTCTATTGAAGAATGTGCAGAACAAATTGTGAAGTACTTACAAGGGCGTAGTTTTATATAGGGGGATTAAAAATGAGTTATGAAAAAGTATGGGCTAACAATGAAAAATTAAATCAAAGCGAGAAAAAGAAATTAGAAAAAGATGGATTGGAAATCTTTAATGATATTCCTTACTATGCAGAAAACGGATTCGAATCTATTCCGAAAGAAGAGTGGGACGCATTTAAATGGGCAGGATTGTATTTGCAGCGTCCAAAAGAAGCGGGTTATTTCATGATGCGTGTGAATATTCCTTCAGGGATTATTACAAATGCGCAGGCAGAAGCACTTGCTTCTATTGCTGAAGACTATGGGCGTGACGTGTTAGATATTACGACAAGACAGGCGATACAGTTTCACTGGTTAGAAATTGAGCAAATTCCTGATATTTTTAAAAGGTTAGCGAGAGTTGGATTATCTTCAGCAGGAGCATGCGGTGATATAACGCGGAATATTACAGGGAATCCACTTGCTGGGATTGATGCGAACGAACTATTTGATACAACTTCAATTGTTAAAGAAATATACGAATACTTCCAACATAATGAAGAATTTTCTAATCTACCACGTAAATTTAAAATGTCTATTAGTTCTAATGTTTATAACTCTGCAAACGCAGAGATTAATTGTGTTGCATTTACACCTGCTACGAAAGAAATAGATGGTGAGAAAAAAGTTGGTTTTCATATAAAAGTAGGCGGAGGATTATCAGCTCGTCCATATTTAGCGGAAGAATTAGATGTGTTCGTTTTACCAGAAGAAGTGAAGGCGGTAGCGATAGCGATTGCTATTATATTCCGTGATTTTGGATATCGGGAAAAACGTCATTTAGCACGTTTGAAATTTCTTGTTGCAGACTGGGGAGCAGAGAAATTTAAAGAGAAACTACTAGAGTATACAGGACCTCTGCAAAGTAAAGGGGAAAGTGCACTCAAAGGATGGAATGCAGGCTATTTTTATGGTGTTCAAAATCAAAAGCAAGAGGGATTAAAATATGTAGGTTTTAATGTACCAGTAGGACGCTTGCATGCAGAAGAAATGTTTGAGATTGCAAGAATTGCAAAGCAGTATGGAAATGGACAAATTCGTACATGTAACTCACAAAACTTCATCATTCCGAATGTTCCACCAGAAAATGTAACAGGGTTATTAAGTGAACCGTTGTTTGAAGCAATCTCTGCAAGTCCGAAATCATTTATCGGTCATGCGGTTTCATGTACTGGTATTGAATATTGCAATCTCGCTCTTGTAGAAACGAAAGAGAGATTACGAAAAATTGCAGAATACTTAGATACACAAATTGCGCTTGATGTTCCGGTTCGAATTCATATGGTAGGATGCCCGAACTCATGTGGTCAACGCCAAATTGCTGATATTGGATTACAAGGGGTGAAAATGAAAACGAAGGAAAAAGGAATTGTTGAGGCGTTTGAAATTTATGTAGGTGGAACGCTATTAGATGGCGGCGCTTATAATCAAAAGCTAAAAGGGAAAATAGATGGTGAAGATCTACCGGAGGTGCTTGCATCATTTATAAGTTATTTCAAAGAGAATAAGTTACCAGCTGAAACGTTTTATGATTTTGTTGGCCGCGTTGGTGTAGAGACATTACAAATAGCGTTAAATAATGTGTTAGAAGAAGTAATAGCGTCTTAGGAGGGGCAATATGGACTTATATCGATTTGAAGCTGTATTAGCGAATAATATCGTTCCGATTGTTGTTGTTGCTCAGAGTGAAGAACAGGCATTTAAGCTTGCAGAGATTGAGCTTGAGAAACATTTTTTACCGTTACCAGAAGTAAAGGAGATTTCCTTGTTTGAAAAAAAGAAGGTTCGAAAAAGCGCGGCCTTTGTTATTCATGAGTAGGTAACAGTGTAATAAGAAATATTGAAAACTTCCATTCGTATATAAGGATGGAAGTTTCACTTTAATGGTAGAAATGAGGAGAGATGATGGGGAAGGTTTATATCGTTGGAGCGGGTCCTGGGGATCCAGATTTAATCACTGTTAAAGGATTGAAATGCATTGAGAAGGCAGATGTTATTTTATATGACCGTCTAGTAAATAAAGAATTGCTTTCTTATGCAAAGCCGGAAGCAGATTTAATTTATTGCGGGAAACTCCCGAATTATCACACGATGAAGCAAGAGACTATTAACACATTTCTTATTAAATACGCAAAAAAAGGAAAAGTTGTAACGCGGTTAAAGGGTGGAGATCCATTTGTATTTGGTAGAGGTGGAGAAGAAGCTGAAGCGTTAGCGAAACAAGGTGTGCCATTTGAAATTGTCCCAGGTATTTCAGCTGGAATAGCCGCACCTGCTTATGCTGGCATTCCTGTAACGCATCGTGATGCAAGTGCGAGTTTTGCTGTTGTGACAGGACATAGGAAAGAAGATGCTGAAGAGGAAGTGAAGTGGGAAAATCTAGCGAAAGGTGTAGAGACATTAGCTGTCTATATGGGGGTTAGTAATTTGTCCTACATATGTGAACAACTTATCAAGCATGGAAAGGATAAAAGTACCCCTGCTGCTATTATTGAGCGGGGAACGACGTCTATGCAGCGCACAGTTGTTGGGGCGTTAGGGACAATTGTAGATATTGCGAAAAAAGAACAAATTCAAAATCCGAGCATGATTGTAATTGGAGAAGTTGTCCGTTTTAGAGAAAAGATCCATTGGTTTGAGAAACAAACGGAACAGACTTATCAAGTAAGCGGAGTGTTATAAAATGAAAGCCATCTTATATATATGTCATGGAAGTCGTTTGAGGGCAGCGAAAGAAGAAGCAATTCAATTTATTACATCATGTATGAGCCGTATAGAAGCGACGATTCAAGAGGTTTGTTTCTTAGAATTAGCGAATCCTTCTATTGAAGAAGGATTTCGTACATGTGTGAAGCAGGGGGCGACAGAAATTATCGCTATTCCTGTTTTTTTATTAGCGGCAGGTCATGTGAAGAAAGATATACCATTTGAATTGAAAAAGTTAAATAAGCAATATCCAAATATTAAAGTTACTTATGGTAATCCGTTTGGTGTATCAGAAACACTTATAAAATCGGTATATAACGGAAGTGGCATTGAACAGGAAGAAAAGGACGATGTGATACTGTTGCTCGTTGCAAGGGGCAGTAGTGATCCTGAAGTTTTACGAGATATAAATTGGATCGCTTCTTTATTTCAAACTGAAGAGAAAATTAAAAAAGTAGAGGTTTGTTATTTAGCAGCTGCGGAGCCGAAATTTGAGGAGAAGTTGAAGGAAGTTGTAGAACGAAAAGAAGAGCGTATCATTGTGCTACCGTATTTGTTATTTACAGGATTACTTATGAAACATATTGAGAAAGAAGTGCGTCAATATGAGTTGGAAGGGATAAAAATAAGCCCATATTTAGGAAAGAATGAAGCGTTTCAAGAGATGTTAATTCAGAAAACGAAGGAGTTATTGAAGGGAGATCAATATGTATCCACTTACAGTGCGAGTTGATAAGAAACGTGTTGTTGTCATTGGTGGAGGAACAGTTGCGGGATTTAAAATTATTCCTTTACTAAAACAAGGTGCTGATATAGTAGTAGTAAGTCCAGAATTGGATACAAAATTAGTGAAACTTGTTGAAGAGAAGAAAATTCGTTGGTATCAAAGAGAGTATGAAAAAAGTGATATTAAAGGTGCTTTTTTAGTTGTTGCAGCGAGTAGTGATGCCGTATTAAATGAACAAGTTGCTGAAGATGCCGCAGAGAATCAGTTGGTAAATGTTATTACGAACCCAGAAAGTGGTAATGTTCATTTTCCGGCGGCGATTCATCGTGGGTTGCTTAATATAGCGGTTTCCACCGGGGGAGCAAGTCCAAAGCTCGCGAAAAAAATTCGAGACGATATCGCGAATAAATACGATGAAACATACGAAATATATTTAGATTTTCTATATGAAGTAAGAATCAAGTTAAAAGAGTTAAAGTTAGAAAAGAGGGAGCGAAATATATTGCTACAAGAAGTATTGAAATCAGTATATGTGCAAAATGAGGAAAAGAGAGAACAGTTTTTACAAAAATTAGAGGAGAAAGTTCTAAAATAATAAAGTGAAACTTTAATCAGTGGGGGCATTCCCCGCTGATTATTAGCCCACACCAATCGGGCTTTTACGGACAGTTAGTCTCCCGCCTAACTTCTTCGCCTGCGCCAAATTTTGAGGTGGGAGTCTTACTGAACGTTAATGCGGGATAAAACGTAAATTGCACTTTACAACTATAAAAATATAATTTATAATCACAAGTAACTTCAATAGATGAAATCGATGAGCAAGAAGAGTACGTATATTTGATGCGTTCAGAGAGCTGGGGTAAGGTGTGAGCCCGGTACGATAAAATATACAGAATGGGCTTGCGAGAGGTATGTTGAACATTGTAGTAGGCAACCCGGGTTCCGCCGTTAAAAGGATAGAGTATCGGAATTATTCCTGTACTTGAACAAGTGGGATTTATCAATCCAATTGAGGTGGTACCACGGTATTTACATTACATATATCGTCCTCTACATGCATATTTGCGTGTAGGGGACTTTTTTATTTTCTAAAGGAGGTGTGCGAGTATGAAATGAAAGTGTATAATTAATAAAAGTTTAAATATTCAGAAAAGGAGAAATTATGATGAAAGAAACACAGCAATGGACGTCGAAAATAGGCTTTGTACTCGCAGCAGCCGGAGCCGCAGTAGGTCTTGGTGCGATATGGAAATTTCCATATGTTGCCGGTAATGGCGGGGGAGGCGCATTCTTCCTTGTATTTTTACTATTAACTTTATTTATAGGTATGCCTCTTCTATTGGCGGAGTTTGTTATTGGACGTAGCACGCAAAAAGAGGCGGTTACCGCTTATAAAGTACTAGTACCAAATAGTAAAGTATATCCTTGGATTGGTCGTATGGGAGTTGTTACTTGTTTTAGTGTACTCTCTTTCTATAGTGTTGTAGGTGGATGGATTTTACTTTATTTGTACTATAGTGTCACAGGTAGCTTCTGGAACGGAGTAGTTGATTATGGGAAATTGTTTGGTGAAACAATTTCAAATCCAGCAAGTGCGATTGGAGCACAATTTCTTTTTATGCTTTGTACTATTTTTGTTGTAAGTAAAGGTGTAGAGAAAGGTATAGAAAAGGCAAGTAAGTACATGATGCCGCTATTATTTATTTTGTTTATTGCTATCATTATTCGTGCTTTAACACTTGATGGAGCTTTTGCTGGAGTAGAGTTCTTCTTAAAACCTGATTTTTCAAAGCTTACAGCAGATACGATTTTATATGCGATGGGACAATCTTTCTTCTCATTAACAGTAGGTGCCTCCGTAATGGTAACGTATAGCTCGTACTTAAAGAAAGAAGAGCACTTAGCTAAGTCAGCAACGTCTATTGTAAGCTTAACGATCTTTATTACAGTACTTGCAGGATTAGCAATTTTCCCAGCGATCTTCGCATTAGGAGTTAAGCCGACTGAAGGACCAGGACTACTATTTATCGTCCTTCCAGCAGTATTTGCGAAAATACCATTTGGACAATTCTTCTTTATTATGTTTTTAATTTTATTCTTCTTTGCGACTTTAACATCTGCGATTTCAATGCTTGAAATTGTAGTAGCATCTGTTGCGAAAGATAATGAGAAGAAGCGTCCATCAGCATCGTTATTAATTGGTATTCTTATTTTTGCAGTTGGAATTCCATCAGCGTTATCGTTTGGAATTATGAGTGATGTGAAAATATTTGGGAAGACATTCTTTGATTTCGTTGATTTTTCGGTAAGTAATGTGTTGCTGCCGTTAGGGGTACTAGCCATTTCGCTATTCGTACCAAATAAAATGAGTAAAGAGTTATTAATGAAAGAATTAGAAGTTACGGAAACGAAAGGGAAAACATTGTTTAATATTTGGTTTTTCTTATTACGTTATATAATTCCAGTAACTGTAATTATCGTATTTTTAAATGCGATCGGTGTATTTAAAATGTTTGCATAAAAAAAGATGGGGATCTCCCGTCTTTTTTTATGCTGACGTTGATGAATGTAATAGACGATTATATGCTTTATAGGCTGTAACGACTGCGAGGAATGAACCGATTAAAAATAACACTGAGCCGCCAAATGTAAATAGTCGACCAATATATGTTTCTCTAGCTTCTTCTATTTCTTCTTGTAATTGTGTATTCATATTTATCCCCCCACAAAATATAGGCATTTAGTTGTAGTTTATGTGAAATGCCTATAAAGTGTGAAGTGGTAGTAAAAAAACTCGGTATGCACCGAGTTTTTTTATAATCCGATATAAGGAGATGGATCAACTGCATTTGTCTTACCGACATTCCATTCTCCAAGGTGAAGTTCAAAGTGTAAATGTTGACCGTATGATTGACCCGTATTTCCCATGAACCCGAGTTGATCGCCTTGTTTTACAGTTTGTCCATTCGATACAGAACGGCTACTCATATGAGCGTATACTGTTGTATATGTTTTTCCGTTTATACGGTGTGATAAATATACAACGTTTCCGTAACTTGATGATAATTCCGAACGAATAACAACGCCATCTGCAGCAGCAATAATTGGAACTGTTCCTGAAGCAGCAATATCGATCCCTTTATGGTTATCTAAAGAACGCGCGCCAAATCCAGAAGTTTTCGATCCGGCAGCTGGTTTAATAAATCCGCCGGTATTTGTATCGTGTGGTGTTGGGGCTGATTGAGCTGATTGAGCAGATGTAGTAGCTTGTTTTTGCGCTTCTTCTGCCTTACGGGCTTCTTCCGCTTTTCGTGCCTCTTCTGCACGTTTTTCTTCTTCGATTGCTTTTTGAACAGCTTGACGCTGGTTTTCTAAGATGCCTTTGGATTCTTCTAATCCTTCAATCTCTGAATCTACTTTTGCTACTTTTGTATGTAGATCGTTAATAAGTGTTTGTTGCTGTTGCTGATTTGTTTGTAACTCTTGTTGTTTTTGTACTAATTTTTGTTCAGCTTCTTTTAGTTGTTGCTCTTTTTTCTCAACAGCCTCTTTTTCTTTCGCCACAGCATTTTGATCTGTTGTTTGTTTTTTCACAATATCTGTATCGTTGTTTAATATTAAACTTACGGAGTACATATTATCAACAAGATCAGCAATGTTTGCAGAGTTTGTTAATACCTCTGTAATGATATTTGTACGTGGTTTTTCTTGCATGGATTGTAATCGTTGTTTAATAACTTCCTGACGTGTATCTATGTTTGTTTGTAATTGTTCTATATGTTTCTTTTTTTCAGCGATTACTTGCTGGGTTTTACTAATGTCTTTTTTTGTATCGTTTAATTCAGCCTCGTTTTTATTAATAGAAGTAGTTAATTCGTCGATTTTCTTCTGTAATTCTTGAATTTCTTTTTCTATTTGTTCTTTCTCAGCTGATTTATTTTGTAAGTCATTTTGTTTACCTTCTAATTCAGATTGAATATTAGATAATTTATCTTGATTCGTTTCAGCGTATACGGGTGAAAGTAATGGGGAAGCAAATATCGTTCCTGCTGCTAAAACACTAAATGCTGCAAATTTCTTTTTCATTGTTGTCTGGCTCCTTTCCCTATGAATGTATATATCATAAGAAGAAGAATGGTGTCTATCGTTGTAATCATAATGTAAAGAAAATTTTATAAAATTGCTAAGTTTTGTCGGAATTTATCATTTTTTAACCTTAATTGTCATGGTAGTTACATTTTTTTATGCGTGCAACAAGGGTGTATTTTTTGGTTTTTATTGTAAGATAAAGGGAAAAATGGAGACTGTTTTATGTAGTGAAATACTATTTGGGAGCGCAATAAAACACTGGTAAGGAATCGTTCTCATGTGAGGTTTTCTGACATGAGGTTTGTTTTTGTCAAGAAAATTATTTGTGTTCGGGCAAACTTATTTTGTTGTCAGATTTAAATTTTTGATTTATGATTTTTAACAGGGACAAAATGTAGTGAATTGTCGAATAATATGTAATACTCTTAATTTCTTAGTTTCATAGAACGAGAGAAGGGTAGAGTGAATGCATCTAAGAAGGGGGTTGCAGCAAGTATGAAAAGGATAGGACTTGCATGGCAAATTTTAATAGGACTTGCGCTTGGTATTGCAGTTGGGGCGATTTTCTTTGGCAATCCGGCAGTAGTGAGCTATTTACAACCAATTGGTGATATTTTTATCCGATTAATTAAAATGATCGTTGTACCGATTGTTGTAGCAAGTATTGTTGTTGGGGTTGCTGGTGTTGGCGATGTTAAAAAACTAGGTCGACTAGGCGGAAAGACAATTATTTACTTTGAAATTATTACAACGATTGCGATTGCTGTTGGCCTACTGGTAGCGAATATTTTCCAACCAGGAAAAGGCGTAAATATGGACCAGTTAACAAAGACAGATATTTCGAAATATACAGCTACAACAGAGCAAGTACAAAGTCATTCGTTTGCGGATACATTTGTAAACATTGTGCCGACGAACATTATGAAATCATTAGCTGAAGGAGATATGCTTGCTATTATTTTCTTCTCTGTATTATTTGGTTTAGGTGTAGCGGCAATTGGTGAAAGAGGAAAGCCAGTTATGCAATTTTTCCAAGGTGTAGCCGACGCGATGTTTTACGTAACAAACCAAGTTATGAAATTTGCGCCATTTGGTGTATTTGCATTAATTGGTGTTACAGTTTCTACATTTGGACTAGCTTCATTAATTCCGTTAGGAAAATTACTAATTGTCGTGTATGGGGCAATGATCTTCTTCGTTGTAGTTGTATTGGGACTTACAGCGAAAATATTTGGGATTAACATTTTCCAATTCTTTAAGATTTTAAAAGACGAACTGATCTTAGCATACTCTACAGCAAGTTCAGAAACAGTTTTACCGAAAATCATGGAGAAAATGGAGAAATTCGGTTGTCCGAAAGCAATTACATCTTTCGTTATTCCGACAGGTTATTCATTTAACTTAGATGGATCGACTTTATATCAAGCGATTGCGGCTATTTTCTTAGCGCAAATGTACGGCATTGATTTATCCCTTACACAACAAATTACATTATTACTTGTGTTAATGGTTACATCAAAAGGTATTGCGGGTGTGCCTGGCGTATCATTCGTAGTATTATTGGCGACACTTGGTACTGTAGGGATTCCAGCTGAAGGTTTAGCATTTATTGCAGGTATTGACCGTATTTTAGATATGGCTCGTACAGCAGTTAACGTTGTAGGTAACTCTTTAGCAGCTGTAGTTATGTCTAAGTGGGAAGGTCAATATGACGCTGAAAAAGGACAAGCTTATTTGAAAGAAATTTCTAATAAACAAGCAGCTTAATTATAATTTGAACAAGCTCTCACATAATATGTGGGGGCTTTTCTCTATATAGAAAAGGAGCAGGCGTAATGAAACGTAAATATGGTGACGGTTCTTCGTGGAAGCGATTAATAGAAAAAGATTATATAGTCAAGCAGGTAGAAGATGGGATGCTTGGAATATTAGATATAAAAAAAGTGAGAGAACCTAGTTATAAAAAATATGATGGTGAAGAAGTTTGTATTGCAGACGATCAGTATACATGGGTGCAATATTTTATAGATGGGAAAAACTTTGCGATTACGGCTATGCTAGACGACCGGAAAAATTTAGTGCAATATTATATTGACGTGACGAAAGAATATAATATAGACGAGCGTGGTTTACCTTATTTTGATGATTTATATTTAGATGTAGTATTGTTACCGAACGGTGAGATTTATGTATTGGATGAAGACGAGTTAGAGGATGCCTATAGTATGGGAGATGTTACAAAGGAAGAATATGAACTAGCTTGGCATAGAACAAAATGGATTGTAGCGACGATAAAAAACGGAGAATTTTATTGGATTTCAATATTAGATAAAGAAATTGAAAAATTAAAATGATTGGTGTATTCGCGTTTTTGTATAATTACCAAAAAAATCTATACAAAAAATAATTGACTTTTGTTTTGTAAGCGAGTAAAGTTAGGAAAGAAATTATTATTAAAAAATAAATATGAAACCTTCTTATAAAGAGAGGCGGAGGGACTGGCCCTACGATGCCTCGGCAGCGGACTCGATTTTAGAGTGCTGTGCCAAATCCAGCAAGCATGTGCTTGAAAGATGAGAAGAGTGTTTCTTATAGATGTATAAGACCTCTTCTCGTTGGAAGAGGTCTTTTGTTATTCATTAGAAAAAAGGTTGAAACTAGGGAGAGATGGTACTTTGAAAGAAACGAGAGGAAATGGTTTAGCTTTATTACCACTTGGGATATTTTTGGCGCTATTTATTGGTTCTGGAATTATTACAGGTGATTTCTATAAATTGCCGATACTTGTAGCGATTTCAATTGCTGTAGGAATCGCTTTAGCGATGAATCGTAAAGAAAGTTTTAATGTGAAAGTAGAACGATTCGCTAAAGGAGCAGGAAATCCAGATATCATGATTATGGTATTAATATTTGTACTTGCAGGTGCATTTTCTGAAACAGCAAAAGGAATGGGTGGAGTAGACGCAACTGTTAATCTGGCGTTATCTATTTTGCCACCAGGATTTATCGTAGCTGGAATTTTTGTTATAGGTGCATTTATCTCATTAGCGATGGGAACTTCAATGGGAACAATTGCAGCGTTAGCCCCGATTGCTGTAGGTATTAGTGGACAAACGGATATCTCAATTGCACTTACGATGGCAACTGTTGTTGGTGGGGCAATGTTTGGTGATAATTTATCATTTATTTCAGATACAACAATCGCAGCTGTACGTTCACAAGGAACAGAAATGAAAGATAAGTTTAAAACAAACTTTTTAATTGTATTGCCAGCAGCTATTATTACAATTGTATTATTAGTAATTATTACTTTAGGAAGTGATACACAAATTAAAGCTCATACTTTTGATTGGGTGAAGATTTTGCCATATGCAGGTGTACTTGTTACAGCGCTGCTTGGTTGGAATGTACTCATTGTATTAACTGGTGGTACAGTACTATCTGGTGTTATCGGATTTATAGATGGAAGTTACACGCTAGAGAGCTTCTTTAAAAGTGTAACGACTGGAATGGGCGGTATGATGGAGTTAGTATTACTTGCTATTTTAATTGGTGGTATGGTTGAATTGATCCAATATAATGGCGGTATTCAATATTTAATGAATCTTTTAACTCGCAATATTCGCTCGAAAAAAGGAGCGGAGTTTGGGATTGCTGGATTAGTGAGCATGACGAATATGTGTACAGCAAATAATACAATTTCAATTATTTTTACAGGTCCGCTTGCGAAAAACATTGCAAATCAATATGAAATTGATCCTCGTAAATCAGCGAGTGTATTAGATTTATTCTCATGTTGTGTACAAGGGTTAATTCCGTATGGGGCTCAAATGTTAACCGCGGCAGGATTTGCAGCTTTATCTCCGGTTGAATTGTTACCATATGCCTTTTATCCCATTTTAGTTGGGGTATGTGGAGTAGTTTCGATTCTGATTGGGTTTCCGAAGTTTTCGAAAGTAACTGAGAAAAAAGAGTGCCATAAAACAGCTTAATTTAATATGAAGCATTAAGATTGGAAACGGAAAACGTGCAGAGAATATCTCTGCACGTTTTTTGTATTATGAAGGACTGAATACGTCTCGGTCTTAAGTCTGAGTTGAAAACGGTTCTTAAGCTCGTTATGGAAAAATGAAAAAATAGTTAAGATAAGAGTATCAAATCGAAGGGAGGCAAGCACAAGATGAAACAATTTCTAGCGTTTATCGCGGCCGGTATTTTGGCTTTAATTGCTCTTGGTAGTCTTGCTGGTATTATAGGATTCGCAATCGGAGCAGGAGTTGTGTACTGGAGCTATAAATCATTTGTGCGAGCACAATCATTTTTTGGAAAGTTAGCTTGGGGTATTGTTGGTTTGATCGGCTTGTCCATCGCCCTTTCTCATTCCCCAGCATTAATCGGTATCGCAGCATTAGTAGTTTTATACTACGGATACCGTGAGTGGAAAAAAGAAAAACCTGTAGTTGTTGATTCTGCTCCAGAAAGTTCTAAATCATATAGCAACTTTGAAGATGAGTGGAACAAATTAATGAAAAACTAATAAAAAATAAATCAAATTTATAAAGTAGAAGAGAGGAAGATTTATAATGAAACAATCTTTATTCGGACGTGTACGCGATGCAATTTTAGCTGATTTTCATAATGTGTTAGATGAGAAAGAAAGAAAAAATCCAATTGCTATGTTAAACCAGTATTTACGCGATAGTGAGCGTGAAATAACAAAAATTGAGAAGTTAATTCAGCGTCATAAAACATTAAAATCTAACTTCGCTCGTGAGCTTGAGCAAGCACGCTATTTCGTTAACAAAAGATCAAAGCAAGCTATCATTGCTCAAGAAGCAGGCGAATTACAACTGCATGAGCGTGCATTAGAAGAGGTAGCTTATTATGAAGGGCAAGTAACTCGATTAGAAGAAATGTATGCAGGTGTTGTAGAGCAAATTGATGAATTAGAGCGTCGTCTTTCTGAAATGAAAAATAAGTTGAAAGAAATGCACGCAAAACGTATGGAATTAATGGCACGTGAAAATATGGCGCATGCAAATCGTCGTATGAATACTGCGATGCATAAAATGGATGAAAATAATCCGTTCTTACGATTCGAAGAAATTGAAGATCACATTCGTGACTTAGAAACTCGTATGAATGAAGAGCATGAGCGCGATACATTTGATATGAAAATTGCAAAACTTGAGCGTGAAATGAAAGAAAAAAGTGAAGTATCGTTAACGAAGGAAATAACAAAATAATTGTAGTATATTATAAAACAGGCTTATGATATAGTGATAGGAGAAAAGGTGTTGGAAAGCAATGCCTTTTCTTCTATGTATATGTGATTTGAAGGGGGGAGCTGAAATGAAAAAGCAATTTTCAAAAACACAATTAATGGGGATGCTCCTCATCGTATTTGGATTCGGTCTTTTTCTTGATATGATACTTGGTCATTTTGAGCCTGGTGCACTTATTTTTGCATTTATTATGATTATGTTTGGAAGGTATTATCGAAAAAAGAATCGTTATGTAAGGGGAAATGTATTTTTATTTGTTGGTGGTATTGTATTCTTATTTTTCTTATTCTCATCAGCAGCCTTTGTACTCGTAGTATTTGGTTGTTTAGCTTTAATTGGTTATCAACTTATTCAGCAAGGACATCAGCAAAAAGCAATGAAGGTTGAAATTAAAGAAAAAGGATATATAGATGAAGAAAAACAAATATATCGTACAGAACCGTACTTGAAAAATATGTTCGTAGGAAATGTACGAGTGATGGATCATATTTATGAGCTTGAGGATATTAATGTTCAATATGGTGCTTGTGATGTTGAAATTGATTTAACGACCGCGATGATTCCAGAGGGAGAAACGGTAATCGTTATTAGGGGTGTAGTTGGTAATATCCGTTTATATGTTCCATATGATATTGAACTGTCTTTAAATCACTCTGTTATTGTTGGGCGAGTACTTCTGCCAGGACACGAAGAAACAGGGTTTAACCGTAATGTTACGTTTAGAACAGAGCAGTATATAGAAGCTCCCCGCCGTATAAAAATTATTTCTTCGCTTGTCGTAGGCGATACGGAAGTGAGGAAAGTATAATGAAAAAACAAAAGAATATTTCGTGGATGTATATTCGATATTCTATGTTGTCCTCTGTGAGTATCGCACTTATTTGTACAATTGTATATGTATGGAAAAGCGAACAACAAGTTTATGATTTACTCTGGAAAGAATCCATCGCTTCTGTTCCAATTGGCTTGTTTATTATGAGTACTAGTCTTCTTATTGGAGGAATTATAGGCTATGCTATCGGTTATTATATTGAGCAGCGTATACAAGGATTAAATACTTTTCTATTTGAAGTAGAGCGAGGGAATTTTCCAAATGATGTTTCGTTTACTGCGGATGATGAGTTTCATGAAGTGGAACGAAAAGTAATCGGTCTTGCTCGTCGATTAGAGGAGCAAGCGGGACTATTTCAAAAAGTAACGAATGAACGAGCTCATTGGAATGAAGAGATGAGGCAAGAAGCGATTTCTCAAGAAAGGCATCGATTAGCAAGGGAACTGCATGATTCAGTAAGTCAGCAGCTTTTTGCAATGTCGATGATGATGTCAGCGATTAATGAACAAGTAGCTGAATTTCCAGATACGACAAAAAAACAATTGCAGCTTGTTGAAAATATGGTTGTAAATGCGCAATCAGAAATGAGAGCGTTATTGCTGCATTTACGCCCAGTACAATTGGAAGGTAAAAAACTGACTGAGGGCATAGAAGAATTGTTAACGGAATTATCTCGAAAACAACATATGAAAATTGAATGGCTTATTGAGCCTATTGAATTAAAAAAAGGTGTAGAAGATCACTTATTCCGTATTGTGCAAGAAGCACTATCAAATACTTTACGGCATGCGAAGGCGAAGAAAACGGAAGTACGTCTTCGTAAAATTGATCAATATGCGATTTTAAAAATTATAGATGATGGCGTTGGATTTGAAGTAGGAGTTAATAAGGCGGGTTCATATGGCTTAAGATCCATGCAAGAGCGTGTTCATGAGATTGGCGGGACACTAAAAGTGCTTAGTTTTCCAAATAAAGGAACGCAAATTGAAGTGAAAGTACCGACTATGATTGAGAGAGGGGGAGAAGTATGATAAAAGTATTACTTGTTGATGATCATGAAATGGTTCGCATGGGTGTATCAGCGTATTTATCGACACAGCCAGATATTGAAGTAGTTGGAGAAGCTGAAAATGGAAGAAAAGGTTCAGAATTAGCACTTCAATTAAGACCGGATATTATTTTAATGGACCTTGTTATGGATGAGATGGATGGGGTTGAAGCAACGAGGGCTATTATTCAAGAATGGCCAGAAGCAAAGGTTGTAGTTGTAACGAGTTTTTTAGATGATGAAAAATTGTATCCTGTGATTGAGGCTGGAGCAACAAGTTATTTATTGAAAACATCAAGAGCAAGTGATATTGCGGATGCTGTGCGAGCTACTTATGACGGGGAAACCGTATTAGAGCCGAAAGTTACTGGTAAAATGATGTCTCGTATGCGTCAAAAGAAGGAACAACCTTTACATGAAGAGTTAACGGAAAGAGAGTATGAAATTTTGCTATTAATTGCAGAGGGAAAAAGTAATCAGGAAGTTGCAGATGAACTATTTATCGCCCTTAAAACAGTGAAAACACATGTAAGTAATATATTAAATAAATTACATGTAAGTGACCGAACACAGGCAGTTATTTATGCGTTCAGGCATCAATTAACAAAATGATAAAAGGCTTTGGCTATTTATATGCCAAAGCTTTTTATTGACGATATAAAATGTAAGCGTTATCATAAAGGTGTTAACAGGACATATAAAGGGGAGAATGTATATGTTAGTTCAAACTATATTTGGAATGGATAAATCTAAAAAATTAGGGGATTATGTGAACGCATTACAAGCACTTTGTGAACAATATAATGTTGAAACAGATCGAATTGCTATTATCGAAGCGACAGAGGAATACTATTTATTTTTAGTAAAGCAAGAAGAGCAATATGACGTTGTTAAGGTAGAAACAGTAGATACAAATATTGATTATTATACGAAAGCGTATAAAATAAGTAGTTTTAATCATACTGCTTATCAAATATAAAAAACTCCCGTTTGGGAGTTTTTTTATGAGGCTTTTATGTTTTGAGATTCATTTATTAATGGAACTTTTTTTGCTCTGCTTAGTTTAGCGATCGTAAAACCGATAGTTGCACCTAATAGTGCTGGAATAAGCCATCCGATACCTTGATTATAAAGTGGAATAAATTCAAAATGAGATGTGATAAACGCAACAGAAATATTGCCTTGTTTGAGCCCGTCAAATACGCTTACAACTGCCGCTCCAATTAAAGCACCTACATAAACAGATCGATACCCGCCGAAATACTTATGAAGTAGTGATAGTAGAACGAGTACAATCGCTATTGGATATACAACAAGTAAAATAGGAACAGAGATTGCAATAATTTTTGTTAAACCTAAGTTGGCAACTAGTAGTCCTAAAAAGCAAATAATACTTGCGAATATTTTGTATGAAAATTTCGTCAATAATGTTGAGAAATATTGACTGCATGCAGATACAAGTCCAACGCATGTCGTTAAGCAAGCGAGTGTAACGATAAGAGATAGTAGAAGCAGACCGTATGGACCGAATAATTGTTGTACGATAACAGTAAGTAGCTGTCCACCGTTTTTTGCGTATCCGAGAGAGATGCTAGTTGCACCAAGCCAGCCAAGTGCACCATATACAAGTACGAGCCCAGTAGCGGCAATAAGTCCTGCTTTTGCTGTTGCAATGGCAATGGATTTACGATCATTCACACCTTTAGAGCGAATGGCATTTACAACAATAATCCCAAATGCAAGTGCTGAGATAGTATCCATCGTTAAATATCCTTCCATAAAACCTTTGAAAATTGGGGAAGTTCGATATTCTTGCATTGCTGGTCCTGATTGCCCGAGTGGTGTAAATACACTTTTAACAAACAATAAGAAAATAGAAAGTAATAAAATAGGTGTTAATATATTTCCGATACGGTCAACAAGTTTAGATGGATTTAAACTAAGCCAAAATACGATAGAAAAGAAGATGACTGTGTATAAAAATAGCGCTAGGTTACTAGATCGAATTGTTTCTGGCAAGAAAGAACTAACACCCATTTCATAAGCGACGTTAGCGACACGTGGAATCCCCATAGATGGACCGATTGCAATATATACAACTACAGTAAAGAAAATTCCGAATAATGGGTGAACATGACTTGCAAGTTGTTGCATACCGTTCCCAGATAAAGAAATTGCAATAACAGTTAATAACGGTAAGCCGACTCCTGTTAGTAAAAATCCAATCATTGCAGGCCAAAAGTTTTCACCTGCATTTTGTCCAAGCATGGGAGGGAAAATTAAATTACCTGCCCCAAAAAATAAAGAAAATAGCATAAGACCCGTGAAAAAAATATGTTTTTTTGATACAGTGTTCATTGTGTTTTTCCTCCTTTTTAAAATTCATTTGTAAGAACACAAAAAACTCGCCCCTAAAGAAAGGGACGAGTTATATTTACCCGCGATACCACCCTAATTTATACATGTAGAAATAAATCTATATGTATACGGCTTTGCAACGTACAACATGATACGTGTTCCTTGTAACGGGGGACAGCCGGTAAGAACTTACTGTAACATTCAGTTCTACTTCTCGGAGATGATTTTCGGTTACGCACTGAACGTTGGCTTTCAGCAAATCGCCAACTCTCTGGGGAACAGTTCTATAACGTACTCGTTCTCGTCAATGAATTTTAGTTCAAGTATTCTGACAGTATTGTTGCATGATTTTTTTAGAAAGTCAATATATTTTTTGTAGATACGTTTGAATATTGAAATATAGTCGGGAATATAAACGTCTCGAAGGGATTTGTAAAAACAAAATAAAACTTTGTAGAGAATTGTAAAAAATGTGGAGAAAATTGATATTTACAGGAGTGAAGCAGGGATTAGTTGAATTTATAGAGAATAATACAACAATCCACTTGCTGGAAAGAACAAACCAAAAGAGGTGACTGAAATGCTTGCGATGGGAGTGTTATTTGGTATTATTGCTATAATTGGTTTTATGTGGTTGTATTATTCGCGTTCGTTTAAACAAGCAGAAGTTTTACTCTTTCAAAAAGGTAGTTTGTTGACAAATCAGTCTAGATATTTAGTATGTCCGAAGTGTGGAAGTGCACAGGCCAGAAGTGGGGGATATCAAGAGTGTTGTAAAATTAGATTATGAAAGAAGGAAGCCTCACATTATTTTGTGAGGCTTCCTTCCTTACAATTTCATGGCACTCCAAATGGTCCACCGATCTCTTTCGATAATAGGAGAGACGTTTTTTAATGCTGTTTGGATATGCTGGAGAAGTTGAGAAAGTTCATGATCTGTTAATTCGTATAGAATGGATCGTCCGGTTCGAGGAGATAGGTCTTGCAGTAACGCTTCTACAGAATCATGTATTTTCCGTACTTCCCATTGTGTTTGAGTGGGGAACACGTGAAGAGAATGTTTTTGTAATTCTTGCTGTATAATAGCAGTTTTTGGTCTTCTTTTTGCTTCGGTTTCAATGAGTTTTGGAAATACTGAGAAAAAATATCCACGAATGTGTTCTGGACTTCCTGGAATTGTACAATCTTCAATGGTTCGATCTTGTAAAATAAGTACACCGTTTTTCTTTAGTATGCGAGAAGCTTCAAGTAGAAATGTAGGAATGTCTTGTAAATGATGAATAACTGCGCGCGAAATGACAAGGTCGAATGTTTCGTTGGGGTATGGGATATTATGTGCATCACCGTGAATGAATGAAATGTTTGGAAAGCCGCTACAATTTTCTTTTGCAGCTTGTAATATTTCTTTTGAAAAATCAAGGCCAACAACACTTTCAGCGCCCATAAGAGCAAGTTCTTTCGTATAAATTCCCCCACCACAGCCTATATCAATTACTTGTTTGTTTTGTATATTTACAATGTTGTTTATCATTTTGTTCCATGAAATATGTGCATTACGAGTTGCATACGTATACTTATTATTTGCATCATGAAAATTGATGGACATTGTAAAATCCTCCCTTCAGTGTATAGTATAGCGTATTATTTATCATGCAACGTTTTTGTTTTATATATGACTATTATAAGAATTTCTTATTGGAAAAGGAGAATTGATTTGAAAGGAAAATACGTCATGTTTTTATTGGTGGTTTTACTTGCGGCGTGTGGACAAGCTGAGCAGAAGAAAGAAACAAAACAAGTAGAAGAGACGGTGAATGAAGTGAAAGAAACAGTAGGAGTAACTGTTATACAAAAAAAACATAAAGAGAAAAAGTTACAGGAATCAGAAGCTAAGTTAGTAATAGACATAATAAATAAAGCGGCAAAACAAGAAGTAACAGGTAGCTTTGGTGAACCGGAATACGAAATACAAATTAGTAGAGATGGGGAAAAGGAAACATATTATGCATGGTTAAGAGGAGAAGACCGAAGAGGGTGGGTGCAATATAAGGACGACATGTATATGCTGAACGAAAAAGATACGGAACAACTTTTGGCTATATTTCCGAAGATTTCAGAACAAAAGGAAGGTGAGATGCAGGTAGGACCTTTAACGGAAGTAACAAAAAAAGATTTGCAGATTACTGCATTTCATATTAAATCAGGTGATCAAAAAATGAATTATACGGTACGTTATACGATTTCACAATCACTATACAATAAGTTAGTAAAGGAACAAGAATATTATTTGCAATTGATTTTCCCGGAAAAAATTCAAAAATTAATTGGAGCAAAAGAGAGTGAAATCATTTCAGCTGAAAAAGTAAAAGAAGGATATAAGCAGTATGAATTGAATGTTACTGTTCCGATAAAAGATGCGTCATTATCACAATTAAAATCATTAGAAACATATTATGAAAATTACGATTTGAAAATATTAAATAGTAAAAAAGAAAAAATAGGTGTTTTTCAAAATATAATTCAAATTGTTAAAGAGTATGGTGAAAAAATGAATTTACAAAGATAAAGTGAAACTTTAATCAGTGGGGATTTTGTTCATCCCCCACTGATTATTGGTTGAAGCAATCGGGCGTTTACGGGCAGCTGGGCTCCCACCTAACCTAACTTCTTTGTTTTAGCCGAATTTTGAGGTGGGAGTCTTACTACCCGCAAATAGCGGGATAAATGTGAATCGTAAAATCTATATGGCCTTTCCTAGGAAATGATAATAGAGAGGGAAAAGGAACCCTCTCTATTATTTTGCTTTAGCTGATGGCTTATTCATTGATTTTCGTGTAATAAGAAAAGAAATCATAAGAGCGGAAAGAATGATAAGAGCGATAAATAAGTGATTTGGCAACCAATCTAATAATAATATATAGCTAACTGTATAAAAAATAAGAGTTGAAGCTAAAAAAGATAGGGCGCCTATTATGATAGATTGTAATTTCATGTGTATATACCTCCTTTCATTTATATTTTTGGCTAAAAATGGATTAAATAAACATTTTTTCTAAGAATAGAAAGAAATATGTCATAATAGAGAAAAGAATAAGTTGTGATGGGTGTTTATTGCTCATTAAAGAGAGATAAAGGAGAGGAATATGAAAGATAATAAAAAAGGATTATGGGGAATTATCGTTGCAATAGGGTTATTTTTACTGTCTAAGTTAAAGTGGGTATTTGCAATTTTTAAATTAGCTAAGTTTTCAACTGTATTTAGTATGTTTCTATCGCTTGGTGCATACGCAGTTATATATGGTTGGAAATTTGGGGTAGCGCTCGTTTATTTGTTGTTTATTCATGAAATGGGTCATTTATGGGCTGCGAAAAGAAAAGGGATACCAACATCACCCGCGATCTTTATTCCATTTATGGGAGCTCTTATTGGGATGAAAGAGATGCCGAAAAATGCAAAAGATGAAGCTTATATCGCCTATATGGGACCTCTTTTTGGATTGCTTTCATTTTTACCAGCTATTCCACTGTATGTAATAACGAAAGAGCCATTTTGGGCGCTTGTTATTTTGCTTGGAAGTATGATTAATTTCTTTAATTTAATTCCAGTTTCACCGCTAGATGGTGGCCGAATTATTTCAGTTGTAAGTACTAAAATTTGGGGAGCAGGACTTGTTTTACTGCTAGGCTATTCAATTTACTTTAAAAGTATTTTTGGAGGATTTATTTTTATTATTGGCTGTATGGAATTATATAGGGTAATAAAGAGAGATGAGCCAATTAAGGAATTAGGATATAGAATTGATGGAATGAAAGAATATGTTTCTAGGTTTGAAGAGGAATTAAAAGAAACTGGTGCGGTGCATCGAACTATATATATGATGCACCATGAAATGAATGTATTGAGACAAAGAGAGCGGGAGAAAGAATTAAAAACAGGAGAACTTCAAAAGATTGAAGTGTTAGAGTACCTTTTACCAAAGTTTGAGCCACTTGATTACGTTCCATATGAAGATGAAAAAGAAACGCATACAATTCATATGAGAGAAGCGTTTGAAATGTCAGAAAGAAAATTACATGAATGGGATACAGAAAAGAGACAACAAGAAAACTATTATAAAGTTGATGCGAAAACGAAATGGGCAGTATTTGCTTGTTATATCGGATTAATAGCTATCCTTGGTTATACAGCTTATGAAGGGTATATTGTTTTACAAGAACATTTGCCAAGGAGAAGCATGTAGAAAAATAGTGTCGAAATGATAGGGAGAAGTTAAACAGGGAATAATAAGCTAACTAGAATGTTAGCTTATTTTCTTTTGTAAGTACAATGTTCATATATTTTTCACAAAAACACCGTGTTAATAGTGATTAAAATCACAATATGTATTATACAATTCAGTTAAACTAAAAACAGTTAAGGAAATAGAGGAGTTGGATAAAATGTTAAGTGCAAAAACAATTGAAATCGTAAAGTCAACAGTACCATTATTACAAGAAAAAGGTGTTGAAATTACAACGAGATTTTATCAAATTTTATTTTCGGAACATCCGGAGTTATTGAATATTTTCAACCATACGAATCAGAAAAAGGGAAGACAACAACAAGCGTTAGCAAATGCTGTTTATGCAGCTGCAATGTACATTGATAATTTAGAAGCTATTATTCCAGTTGTAAAACAAATCGGTCATAAGCATAGAAGTTTAGGGATTAAAGCGGAACATTATCCGATTGTAGGTACATGTTTACTACGCGCAATTAAAGAGGTCGCAGGTGCACCTGATGAAGTTTTAAATGCATGGGGAGAAGCGTATGGTGTTATTGCTGATGCATTCATTAGTATTGAAGCAGAGATGTATGAAGAGGCTGCATATAAAGAAGGTGGATGGAAAGATTTCCGCAACTTTGTGGTTGATAAAAAAGTGAAGGAAAGCGACGTTATTACATCATTTTATTTAAAACCTGAAGATGGCGGGAAAGTTTCTTCATTCATCCCAGGACAATATGTAACGATTCAAATAAATATTAAAGGTGAAACATATACACATAATCGTCAATATAGTTTATCTGATGCTTCTGGAAAAGAATATTATCGCATTAGTGTAAAGAAGGAAAAAGGTGTAGATACACCAGACGGAAAAGTATCTAATTACTTACATGACCATGTAGAGGAAGGAGATATCTTACCAGTAAGTGCACCAGCGGGAGATTTTGTATTAAATATGGAATCAACATTACCTGTTGTACTAATTAGTGGTGGAGTGGGGATTACACCGATGATGAGTATGCTAAATACGTTAATTGATCAGGACTCAAAACGTAATGTATGTTTTGTTCATGCGGCGATAAATAGTAATACACATGCGATGAAAGAACACGTTAAGGCAGTAGATAATGAATACGAACAAGTTAAAGCATACACTTGCTATTCTGCACCGACCGAAAAAGATTTAGAAATGAAGAATTTTGATAAAGAAGGTTTCGTTGAAAGTGAATGGCTGCACACTATTATTCCAACAACTGAAGCAGAATTTTATTTCTGTGGTCCAGTGCCATTTATGAAGCATATAAATGCTGTACTAACCGATTTAGGTGTGAAACAAGAACATATTCATTATGAATTTTTCGGTCCAGCAGCAAGCCTACAATAGGCCGAATTTGAATGATAAAAAACGAGGTATTATTTTACCTCGTTTTTTATTTGTTCTCTTAATAGCCGATTTACTGTTTCACGGCGTATACCTATTAGTTGACCAATTTCACTTTGCGTTAATATTTCATATATAGGAATGTCACCTAAATAGAGTGTGAACCACTCTTGTAAACGATGAAGACGTTCTTTTGGAGAGACGGTTGTCAATTGATCAATTCGTTGTTGCATCATTCTTAATTTTGATTGCAATTGCATAGCGATGTTGGCATATGATTCAGGATTTGCCTGAAGTTTATCGTACCATTCACTACTCATAATAGGTTCAACTTCTGTTTTTATTAAAGCGATAGCTGTACCGTGATATTCCTTTGGTGAAATTAAAGAATGGTGAGGTATCGTTTCACCTGGAACGATAATGTTGAATAAAAAGGGTGTTCCGTCTTCTTGTAGCCGTACCACTTTTAATAAACCTGTTTTTATAAAATATAAAGGACCGTTCTCGCCTTGACGGAATAGTACATCTCCCTTGTGTAAAATCAATGTTAGCCCCCCATTTAAGCAATTTCTATTTCTTCTATTTTAGCGTATATGTATAAAGACAATATGCTATTTAAACAGCAATTTCATTGACGAAATGTATGCTATTACAGTAGTATACTATTTAGTGTGTAATAGTACTAGCAATGAATACGCTGTAGGGGGTTTAGTATATTGTTAGAGGCGATGAAGATGACGGATATGAGAATTCCAGCGAATGCTATCATTCATGTAGAAGAGATGAAAGGTGGAGTCGTTTTATCCGTTGAAGTAGATGGCCAAATTATTTATACGATGGCTTATGATGAAGAAACAGATAGTTATGCTGAATTATATGATCGAAATGATAAGAGGGCGTGCCAAGTACATGAAGACTTTATGGGATGGTCACTTCTTCACTAAAAAGATGTCAATATGACATCTTTTTTTATTGAATCGATAGATTATACGAAGAAATGAAATAAAAGGATAAAATTTGTAATAAATGATTTTGCATTGTTAGCACTTTGTAACCGCATGCGAACTGTTTTTTCGCTATCATAAAGATAACAGTCGCAGCTATAGGAGTGATCAACTTGAAGAAAGTACATATTTCAAATTTTATGCTATTAAGTGTTTGTGTAGTTTTATTTGTTCTCCTAGGAGCCTTTTTATATTCATGTGTATAAGAAAAAACGCATTCTAGAAAGAACGCGTTATAAAAGTGAAGTAATGATTAATCTAGTTCCAAGAATTATTAATGTGATACGTAATAAATTAATTACGGCATTACCGCTTAATTTTGTATTAATATAAGCCCCGATTTTTCCGCCAATCCATGCGCCAGGAATAAGAATTAATGCATACATCCAGCTGACATTTCCAAGAGAAATATGAGTTAAAGAACTTACAATTGCTGATAGAAATACGATAAACATTGAAGTGGCTACAGCAATGTGTGCTGGGAATGCAAAAAGGAGCATCATTGCTGGAACAAGCAAGGCGCCACCACCAATTCCGAATAAACCAGATATAAATCCAACTATAAAGGCAATAAAGATAGCGAGAAACGGTGGGAATTGATAGTGTACAGTATTTCCTTCGTTATCTGTAAAAGAACGCTTAATTACAGTCATATTTGATAAGGAAAGAGGTTTTAATTTGTCTCGTAGCATAAGAAGAATGGAGACGAATATAAGGAAAATCCCAAAGTATAAAGAAAATGTATCTTGGTTTAAAAATTTGTTTGCCCATGATCCGATAATACCACCAGGTCCGCTTCCGATAAATAAAATAAGTCCACTTTTATAATCTACTCGTTTATGCTTCATGTAAGTAAGGGTGGAAGATAGTCCTGTAAAAACGACTGTTACCATAGAAGTCCCTACTGCAAGTTGTGGTGATAAACTGTGTAATCCAATTAATAACGGAACAATAATAATTCCGCCTCCAAGCCCAACTAGGCTTCCGACTGTCCCGGCGACTAGTCCGATGAAAAGTAACATGATGTATTCCAAAATTGCCAACTCCTCTAAATAACTTATCCACCAATTATTATACACGCTTTTTAATAAGAAATAGGCTTGTTCACAAAAAAAGTCGTCTTCCTAGAAAAATAAGGAAGACGACTTTTGATTAGAAAACAAATTGTAATAGGTAGTAGAATAGAGCAGCTAAAGAAGCTGAAATAGGAAGTGTAATTACCCATGTGATTAACATGCGTTTTGCAGTTCCCCATTTTACACCTTTCACACGGTGAGAAGCACCAACTCCTAAAATAGAAGAAGAGATAACGTGCGTCGTACTAACCGGTAAGTGAATGAATGTTGCACCGAAAATAACAAGTGATGATGATAAATCGGCAGCTACACCATTTACAGGACGAATTTTCATAATTTGTCCACCGACAGTTTTAATAATTTTCCATCCACCGACAGAAGTACCAAGCCCCATTGCGATCGCACAACATAATTGTACCCAGAACGGGATATCGCTAGAAGTATGATAATTATTTGCCATAAGAGCCATTGTAATGATTCCCATTGCTTTTTGTGCATCATTTGTACCATGTGTATAAGCTTGTAATGCTGCAGTGAAAATCTGGAATATACGGAAGTTCTTATTCGTTTTCGTTAAGTTAAAGTTTTTAAAGACTACTTTAAAAATACTGTATACGATATAACCAATAACGAAAGCGATAATTGGTGAAAAGATTAAAGCTTCAATAATTTTTATGAACCCTTTGAAATTTAAAGCGGTAAACCCAGCAGCAGCAATTGCTGCACCTGCGATTGCTCCAATGATTGCATGCGAAGAACTACTTGGAATACCGTAGTACCAAGTAATTAAGTTCCAAGCTATTGCCGCAAGCAAAGCAGCTAAAATTACAAGAGAACCATTTTGTAAGGCGAATGGATCAACGATATCTTTTGTAATCGTTTTTGCTACACCTGTAAATGTCATTGCACCTAAAAAGTTCATAATAGCTGCCATAATAATTGCATGTCTAGGCTTTAGAGCTTTCGTTGAAACAGCCGTTGCAATAGCGTTTGCTGTATCGTGAAATCCATTGATAAAGTCAAAAGCTAAAGCGCAAATGACTACTAAAACGGTCAGTATCAAGAGTGTATCCATGATCAAACTCCTTACGCGTTCTTCATAATAATTGTTTCTAATACGTTTGCAACGCTTTGACAGCTATCAGCTACTTCTTCAAGCTCTTCGTAAATCTCTTTAAATTGAATAATCTTAATCGGATCTTTTTCACGAGAGAATAAGTGCTTAATCGCATGACGGCGAATATCATCACATTGTGACTCGTAATCCTTAATCTTAATTGCATTTGTGCGAATGTCGACTAATTTTTTGTTAGACAGAAGTTCAACAGAGTTTGCAATTTCGATTGCACATTGATTAATTGCTTCAACAAATTTAATCATGTATTCATCAGCTTCTGTAATAGAATACATTTCGAATAGACCAGCACTGTGATCTAATCCGTCTAATACATCATCCATACTCATTGCAAGTTGTAGGATGTCCTCACGTTCAATAGGAGTAATAAACGCTTTGTTTAGCTCCATAATGATTTCGTGAATAAATGAGTCGCCTTTTGACTCATACTCTTTCATGCGCATAGAAAATTCTTTTAAATCGCTAGCATTTTTAATTTTATACTCCACGAAAAACTGCGCGCCTTCTTTTAAATTTTCGGAAACATTCATTAGCATTTCAGAAAATTTATCTTTTTTTGATTTAAAGACCATTATTGTTACCCCCACAAAAGTAATATATGTAAAATATATTGGCTAGTCAATTCTAACAAAAAACTGTCGTTTTTTAAAACATTTTATCGAAAAGTTTACAAAAACTTAACATAACTCGCGTTGTTCTATTAATAATATTAATAATCAACAAGGAATATCTTACTTGTAGAATGTCCTTTTTGGGCAAAAAGTATGAATGTGAAAGAAAAGCTTTACACTATAGGAACGACTACGTTATTATAATAAATTCAAAAGGAGGTATATTATTCCTTTTGAAAAGAAGAGTGTAAACAAACGAAGGAAGTGAACGAATGAAATTGAAGAACACTCACTTAAAAAAAATGCTTGAGTGGTTCAATAAGAGGAAGAAACTTCGTAATTCATTAATTGTATTGGGGAGTTTGCTCGTTATTCTATTTGTTGCTATAAATATAATAATTTCCATTCAAGACATATCTGAATTAAAACAAGCTGTTCCGCAACCGACTTTAATTTATGATGCAAATAATGAAGTCGCGACTAAATTAGCTTCTTCGAAAACAGAAGGCGTTAAAAGAAAAGATATTCCTGACATTATGGTTCAGGCAATTGTTGCAGTAGAAGATAAGGGGTTTTTTAATCATCATGGCATTTATTATAGTGGAATTATAAGTGCGGTTTTTAAAAATATTACAGCAGGAGAAGTTGTAGCAGGGGGAAGTACAATTACACAACAACTTGCGAAAAATGTATTTTTGACACAAGACCGCACATTCTCTCGTAAAATAAAGGAATACTTTTTAACAAAAAAGATAGAACGTACTTATTCAAAAGATGAAATTATTGAAATGTATATGAATCAAATTTATTTTGGAGAAGGTGCTTGGGGAATAAAAAGGGCAGCTAAATCTTATTTTGATAAAGATGTAAAGGATTTATCAATTTCAGAAGCTGCAACGATTGCAGGCTTGATTAAAGCGCCGTCTGCGTATTCGCCCTATAAAAACTTTAATAAATCAATTGAACGGCGTAATGTCGTATTAAGTTTAATGAAAGAACAAGGATATATTTCTGAAGAACAATACAATAAAGAAAAAGAGGACGGCCTTGTATTAAAACGTGGTGTTGATGATAAATACAAAGGTAAATATTCTCAATATGTAGACTATATTGTTAGAGAAGCAATGGATAAGTACGAATTAACACAAAATGAAATTTTAGCAGGTGGTTATCGTATCTATACAGAACTTGATCCGAAAAAACAACAGGCTGTAGAGGATGTTGTGAATAACGATAGTTATTTCAAAGATAGTGGATCAGACCAACTTATGCAAACTGGTGTCGTCCTTATAAATCCAAAAACAGGTGGTGTTCCAGCTTTAATTGGGGGCAGAGGGCCATATCAGTTTTTACAATTTAACCATGCGACTCAATTAAAAAGACAACCTGGTTCAACGTTAAAGCCTCTTGCTGTATATGTACCAGCGTTAGAACAAGGGTATGAAGTATACGATATATTAAAAGATGAACCATTTAGTATTAAAGAATATGAACCGCAAAATAGTGATCATACCTTTCATGGTAATGTAACAATGTATGAAGCGGTGGCAAAGTCGTATAATGTTTCAGCTGTTTGGCTGTTAGAACAAATAGGATTAGATAAAGGATTGAAATCTTTAGAGCGATTTGGTATTCCGTTAGTGCCGGAAGATCGTACGTATCCAATCGCTTTAGGTGGGATGCATGTAGGTACATCTCCATTTGTAATGGCCCAAGCATATAGTACATTTGCAAATGATGGTGTTCAAGTGGAAGCTCATGCAATTAGAGAAATTCAAAATGCTGAAGGGGAAACAATTGGGAAATGGTATAAGAAAGAGACGCGTGTGACGAGTGAGAAAATTGCTCAAAAGATGACATATTTATTAAAAGGTGTTGTTGAAAAGGGAACGGGTGAAAAAGCGAAGGTTAATCAAGTTGATACAGCAGGAAAGACAGGGACTACTCAACTTGTAAATGGTCCAAGCAATGGTGCAAAGGATTCGTGGTTTGTTGGATACACACCAGATTTAGTAGGTGCGATTTGGGTAGGATATGATAAAACCGATAGTGAGCATTATATCCCAGGGGGTAGTCAAATTACGACGACGATGTTCCGGGATATCATGAAAAAAGCAAATGCAAACCCAGCTCAAAAAGCATTTCAATTATCGCTAATATCTGAGGCTGACTACAAAAAACAATTGAAAACAATTGAAGAAGAAAAACGAAGAAAAGAAGAAGAGAAGAGAAAGAAAGAAGAGGAACAACAAAGAAAAAAAGATCAGCAAGAGTGGTTGGATAAAGTGAAAGAATGGATTCCATCATTTTGGTAAAAGAAAGAGGCGAATAACCAAATTCGCCTCTTTTTTACGTGAAAAATAAAGTGAAACTTTAATCGGGTCCCATCCCTGCTGATTATCAACTCACATCAATTGGGCTTTTATGAGATACCCGCAAGTAGCGGGATAATGATATCATTCGTTAAGTATAAGGTTTGTACTGCCAAAGGATTGAGAATTGTATGTGATACTTATCTTTCCTTTACTAATAGGTTCATACGGCAATTCTTCTTCATAACTACCATTATTTTCATTATGGATAGAAAGCGTAATTTCATCAATTCCTTTATTTGTATACTGATCTTTAATCGCTTCAGCAATTTGAAGTAGAGTTTCGTAACTAGAAGTTTTCGTAATAAGCATTCCTTTTATTACTTTTTTTTCATTATTTGTGGAATTGGAATAAGGGATGTTGTTTTGTTTCGTATACAAAAGTTTATATGGAACTGTTTTTCTCTCTGCTTTTGATATAGTGGAATATTTTAGAGTTAAAAAGAATCCTACACATAAAATAATGCATACCATAAGAGCAATCCAAATACGTATTAGTGACATGACTCTCATTTTCATCCCTCTTTCATGTTATTGGCTTCATTATTTATCATACAAAATGAGGATTAAGATAGAGTAAATTTGAGGTAAAGAAACGTAAAAAAGGAGCATTTATCCTCCCAAATAAGTGCTCCTTTTTATTAAAAGAGAGATTTAATAGACAATCAAGATCATACCTATTATTTATAAATGTGCTTGGTCATTCCAAAATATTATTGAAAATTGTGGTTAGTAAATTCGGAAGACAGAAAGTATAGCGGTTGTTTCGCCTGTGTTAGGAATGGAAATTTTGTTTGCTGTGGGTTGTACGGAAATTGTTGTGCCAGCTGTTAAAGTAATAATTGTTGAGAAAGAAAACGCACTACCGATAACGTTAGTTGAAAAATTAGGACTAGGTGGTTGGCTGTTAAATGAAAGACCGAAACCAAATGGTGAAGAACCTGGGAAGGTTGTAGATGCGGAGAAACTAATATCGTATATACCAGTTTCTAAAACAGTTAGAGTATCAGAAACGTTAAAGGAGATGTTTGTTAATTCGAATGTTTCATTGAATTGTATATTGCTTCCCGGTGATACTGTTTGTGCATTCGTATTTCCTAATGTCACTTTACCTATAAGTTGGCCAGAAAACACTTATTTTTGCAGATAATTGTCTAATTATTCAACAGAATGGGAAGCATAAATTGGCCGTAAGTTAATTATTAATCCATAAGCTGACCGTAAGAGGAGGCATAAAGTTGTAGCCTAATGATTTAAAGACTTAGTTTATTTTAATATCCATAAAATCTACTTAATTAAGAAAAAGGTACATCACACGGGGACTTAAATTTTTAAAAGGGATGGCTGAAAAGAAATGAATCTGTACGATACTACATATATTTCCTTTAACAACTATCCCTATTATATTTAAAATTTACTTATAGATCCTTTTTTGCATATATCTTTAGAGATATAATCATTGAGACAAGACTAATGATTAGTGAAATGAAACAAGGCATCCATTCTTGAATAATTTGTGGAAATGGAAATGTGATTGTAAAATCAATGTGAATCGATTGAACTCCCTTTATAAGAGTAGGAGCGACAAAAGGTATTAAAAAGACAGTGAAAAATGATATAATTTTTGTTTTGTCATAACCGAATTTAAATTGAACAGGAAGTAGAATACCAAATAAAATACTAAAAATTAAAAATGTTATTCCAAGAGCGTTAACGCTGAGTTTTTCTATACCTGATGGTATGATAATTGATGTAATAATACGGATGAGGGAGACACAAATGAAAATTACAAAGAGAAAGAGATACTTTGCTTTTACAAATGCATTTCGTGTGTACGGAGTTGCACAAAGTAAAGCGGCTCCCTTGTACTGATCCTCAAATTTGGATATCGTACCAAACAAAATATGCTCCATCAAAAGCACAGTTAAAAGAAAGCCAACAAGACCGCCATCGTTTAACTGTATTTGTGTAGAAACATAAATAGGAGCGATAGCTGCAAAAACGAGTAGAATTAAGAAATATTTTTTAACTAGCATAAAGTCTTTCATTACAAGGTTAATTAACATGATTATTACCTCCAATATATGAAAGCATAATATTCTCTATAGTTGGTCTTTCCATCAATACATCAGGCATGAGTCGACGCACATCATCTTTTTTATGAGTAATCCCCTCAAATCCGTATTGAGATTGATACAAATTTAAAAAAAGTTTTTTTGTTTGTTCATTAATTAATTGATTGTCTCCTTTTACCAATGCATGTGTGTCCACTAACACATCTTTTTCCTCATTAACTAAAATTTTTCCATCGTCGATTAAAATAAGCATATCCGCAACTTTATCTAAATCAGAGGTAATATGAGTGGAAAAAAAGACACTTTTCCCTGGTTCCTTCATAAAATCCAGAAGAATGTTCATCAATTCACTCCGTACCAATGGATCCAAACCACTTGTTGGTTCATCCATTATTAATAGGTCTGCGTGGTGGGATAGAGCTAATGCAACTGCAAATTTCATCCGCATACCTTTGGATAGGGTAGAAATTTTCTGTTTTAGATTTAATTTAAACTGTTTAATATAAGCTAAGAAAACCGGTTCATCCCAATCAGTATAGGAAAGGGCAATCACATTTTTCATTTCTTTCAATGTTAATTCATCATAGAAATATCCCTCATCCAGCACGATGCCAATTTTATTTTTGAACTTTCTTTCATTTTTATCTATATCTTTTCCTAAAAAATTAATTTTTCCGGAATCTTTTAAGATGAGGCCAAGGATTGCTTTAATTGTAGTGGTTTTCCCCGAGCCATTAGTACCAATAAAACCTGTTATACAGTCTTTGTTAAGTGAAAAAGTAACATCTTTTAATGAAAAATTGTCGTAAGTTTTATTTAGATTATTCACTTCTAATACAGCATTCATTTTTCATTCTCCTCCTCTAAAATTAAGTCCAGTATCGAATGGAGATCATCTGCATGAATTCCTATACTTCGAGCCATTTGACAAACTTCAGCGAGCTTGACTTCCACCATGCGGCGCTTAGATTCTAGTAATAGCTCTAGGTTTGTAGGTGCTACATAGGTACCTTTGCCAATCCTAGTAACAATAAAACCTTCTGCTTCTAGTTCTGCATAGACTCTTTTGGTGGTAAGTACACTTACATGTAAGTCGTTAGCTAATAAGCGGATTGATGGCAATTGTTCTCCTTCTTTCAACTCATTGTTAAATATTGATTCTTTAATCTGTTCCTTTATCTGCTGATATAAAGGCTGATTTGATACATTACTTAAGATTATTTTCATTAAACAACCTCTCAATCGATGAGTGTTATGTTATATGATATACAATATACACACCATACACAGTGAATATTATAAGTTATAAAAAATGGATTAACAAGATATATTGTTACAAAAATCACCTAAATTTTAATTTTAGGGATATCCTTAACGAAGGTTTTATAGGGGGCTCGTCACATGGCTATCAAGCTCAGATAAATTTATATCCATAAAACGAAAAAAACGCTTATTTTTTTACGGGGTTAATGGGTATTTGTATGTGATGAAATCTTTATTAAAAATATCCTGTACTAATTGAATAGTTTCATGGTCATAAAAACTATCATATGTTGGAAGGTGCGGGAATGGAGGGTAGGTAATATCAGCATCTGCATAGTTACCTTTAAAAACGGCTTTGTCTTTTTGATGGGGCCATGATTTAGTCATATGTGTAAAGGGGAGGTTTTTAATTGATATGCTTTTTCGAGATTTTTAATTTCAGTAGAGAAATGTTCAAGAGAAACATTTATATCATTTAAAGAAGCATAGGTTAGAATAAAAAACTGCACACCAAGTGTTATATATTTTGTAACACTTGGTGTGCAGTTCGTGGAACAGTCCATTATTTGTATTGATTCATTCTTTCTTTCATGGTTTTTTGGGGGGGATTGGAATAGAAACAGTGAAAGTTGTACCGTCTTGATTACTAGTCATTTTTAATGTGCCGTTATGATTTTGAATAATTTTCTTCGTTACTGACAAGCCCAGTCCTGTTCCTGAATCTTTTGTTGAGAAGAACGGATCAAAGATATACTCTTGAATAGCTGGAGGAATACCGGTTCCGTTATCCTTGAAAGTAATCCGAACAAAGTTATCTAGGCGATAACTAGTGATTTGAATAGAAAGAGGTTTTTCACCTCGAGCATCGACAGCGTTTTGAAATAAGTTCAAAAAAACTTGTACGAGTTCATGACGATCAATATTGACAAGTACACCTTCTAATTCGGTAGAAAAATTATAATCAATTGAAATGTTATGCAAGAACACTTCACTAGCTAATAACTGTTGAATATACTCACGTAAAAAGGTATTAATGGGAAACGGTTCTCTTGTAAATTCGCGTGTTTTTGAAATAGCTAAAAATTTTGTAATGATACTATTTGCCCGATCTAATTCAGGAATAAGTAAGTTTTTAAATAATTCTTTATTTGACGGTGAGACACTCTCTTGTAAAAATTGTAAGTATCCCCGTACTGTTGTAAGAGGATTTCGTACTTCGTGTGCAATCCCGGCTGCAATTCGTCCTGCTAAAGAAAATTTCTCTGCATCACGTTCTGTGTTTAAATAATGGAAGACACTAATAACTCTAAAAATCTCTCCATTATAATCACGAATAATTCGGTTATTTATAATACCGTAGTTTTTGTCTAAAACTTCTTCATTATATATTTCTGTTCCCGTCTTTAATGTTTCAATAGCTTTAATTTTTTCTTCTGGTAAGTTCAGTAATTGTTGAATCGGTTTTCCGATTAGATCATTTCGTATTACACCAAAATCATCTGCAGCAGCTTGATTACATAAAGTAATATTCCCTTTACTATCAATAAAGGTTACATGATGTGAAAAAGCATCAAAAATATGAACAAAGTGTTTTTCAATTTGTTCAAATAAAAATAATGAATCGCAAGTAAGTTGAAAATCAGCCTCTTTATTCTCTTTTCGTATGTTTTGAATGGAATGGGTTGTTCTTGTCTTCTTTATTTGTAAACCAATATGTGGATTTTTATATGTGAAATGATGTGATAATTGATTCACAAGTTCTTCATAAAAACGTAATTTATTTTCTAGTTCTTCTATTCGTTTTTCATGAGATACAATAACATCGTTTGGAAGCATAAATAAATAACCCCTCAATTTAAAAATTCTTCCATATAGTATATCATATTTTTATACGGATACTCTTAAAGAAAGGGCTACTTAATGAAATTGATTAGCCGAAGTGTTTGGGGAGTAAGTAGAATGAATAAAAGATGAAGTTAGAAAGGGAGGAATATGTTTGCTTTTCATTGGAGTGACAGGGTGGGGAGATCATAATTCTTTATATATAGATCCCTATGAAAATAGAAATAAATTACGAACATATAGTGAATATTTTCCTATTGTGGAAGTGGATAGTTCATTTTATGCGATGCAACCTGCACGAAATTATACAAAATGGGCGATGGAAACACCGACCGATTTTTCTTTTATCGTAAAAGCATATCAAGGAATGACAGGACATATGAAAGGGGAAATTCCTTTTTCTACATTCGATGAGATGTGTGATGTGTATAAACAATCAGTTCTTCCTTTAATAGAAGCGAATAAATTAAAAATGATTTTATTTCAATATCCACCATGGTTTGATTGCAAAAAGAAAAATGTAGATTTCCTTCGATATACGAAAGAAAAGATGGAAGATCTACCGTGTGCAATAGAGTTTCGAAATCAAACATGGTTTTATCCAGAAGTGAGAGATAAGACGCTACAATTTTTAGAACAGGAAAAATGGATTCATACAATTTGTGATGAGCCACAGGCGGGAATAGGCTCAGTACCACTCGTGTTAGAAGGAACGAATTCAGACATGACGTTAATACGTTTTCATGGTCGGAATGTTCATGGGTGGCTGGAAAAAGGAGAAAATTGGAGGGCGGTTCGCTGTTTATATCGCTACAACAATAAAGAATTGGAAGAATGGATAGAACGACTAGAGCAATTAAAAAAGAAGACAAAGGACATATACGTACTATTTAACAATAATTCAGGTGGGGATGCAGCGGATAATGCGAAACAGCTTATGAAAATGATGAACATTACATATGGTGAGCCGAAGCCCGAGCAATTAAATTTATTTGAATGATAAACAAGAAAGGCACTGTACAAACAGGGGGAATGTACAGTGCCTTTCTATATGAAAAAGAGGGGTAACAATGTTACTGAGCGTTTGGTTGATTCATCAATTGTTGGCTTCGTAATAAATGATAATGGTTATCATTATCATTGTCAATGGTTTTTCGAAAAATAAGTAAAAAACTTTTTATATTTTGAGTAGAAATATAAAAAGAACAGCATTAATGCTGTTCTTTTCCGTTGATGAATTGTTGTAAATCAAAAGGAGTTATCGCTTGGATAAATTCTTTTGAGATAAGTGTTTGAACAAGGGTGCTTTCAGAAATGGTAGCACCTGTTTTCTTTTCGTAAGCTTGCTTTAATAAATCAAGTTTTTCAGCCGTTTCTTGTGGTAATTCAATAGTAAGTGTGTTCATAATTTCTCCCCCTTATTATTAGAGTACCACTACAATATAAGAGAGACAAGAAAAGAGAATATGAAACATAAAAAAGGTTACCAAATTTTTTAATGGTAACCTTTTTTATGTATAAGAGGTATTAAGCAATACCGATATACTTTAAAGTTTTTGATGGAGTACTATGATCAAAGAAGTGTTGTAAAAATGCAATATCAACACCTGATTTGTATGCACAATAGCCCCAAGTTTTTCGAAGTGTATGTGAGCTAATCCCTTCTAATCCAACTTCTTTTGCAGCTTTGTTTAAAATGTACCATGCATGTTGTCTCGTAATAGATTTTGTTCCCTTTTGAGACTTTAATAATGGTTCATTACGTTTCCAAGTTTTACGTTCTTTCATGTAGTCTTCGATTGCGTGCTGTAAGTCTTCATTTACAGCAAACCATTTATGTTTCTTTACTTTTTCGTTGTAAAATAAAATGGAATGGCGAACATTTTCATTTTCATCGATTACATCACTAACTTTTAATTGTAAGATTTCACTTACTTTTAAGCCAGAATTTACAGCTAATACGAATAATAAGCCATCACGTTTCGAAGATTCTAAAAGTATATTTTTGATAGTTTCTAATTGTTTTTCATTTTGAATAGGTTGTCCTGCTTGTTTCATTTCACGCACTCTCCTCTTTTATATGTGTAAAGGAAAGGATTAACTTGTTTCTTACTATAAAGGGAGAGTGTGAATTTCATGTGAACTCCTAGTGAAATTAAGACAAATTATTTGACTTCTTTTACTTTTTGTAAATTGAAATAGAATACAACGCTATTAGTCGTATTATATACACCGTACTCGGCATGATGGAGATCTAAAATGTTTTTTACAATAGATAATCCGAGACCGGTACCTCCAGTATGACGACTACGTGATGCATCTAAACGATAGAAGCGATCCCAAATTTTTTCAAGACTTTCTTCTGGGATAGGATTTCCTGTATTCTCGATTTCGACTTTTACTGTATCTTCCGTTTCTACAACAGAGACTTGTATTTTTTCTCCATCTGGCGTATAGCGAATTGCATTGCTCAATAAGTTCACAACTACTTGCTCAATACGACTACGATTCGCTTTAACAAATATAGCAGAGTCTGCATCGACGTCCACTTGTAAATGCTTTTCCTCCATGCTAAATAATAACTTTGTATGGATTTGTTGAATTAATTCACCGATGGAGAATGTCGTCATTTCTAGTTTATACGTACCAGATTCTAGTTTTGCTAATTCTAACATTTCAACAATAAGCCTGTTCATATTTTCTGTTTCTTCTAAAATAACATCTGTATAATACGTTGTATCTTTACTAACACCATCTTGAATTCCTTCTGCAAAACTCCTAATTACACTGAGTGGTGTTTTTAATTCATGGGATACACCAGAAATGAATTCTTTCCTCGTTTTTTCTAATTGACGTTCACGTTCAATATCTTGTTGTAATTTTGTATTGGCAACATTTAATCGATCGATTCGGTCTTTTAAGTTTACAGATAATGTATTAATACTACTGGAAAGTCCGCCAATTTCATCGTCTGCTGCAACAGGTAATTTCTCGCTAAAATCAAAATTAGCCATTTTTTTTGTAACGCGATTAATCTTAATTAATGGTTTCACAATGATCTTTGAGTAGTAGAAGGATAATAAAATAATCACGAGAAACACGATGATTAAGGCATAAACATAATAATCTTTTAAAACGAGCATCGCTTCATTCACAGGCTGTAAAGATGCTATTGCAAAAGCGTATTCTGTAATCTTTCCGTCTTCCATAATAGGTTTTACAAAGACGCTATTTTTTATATTCTCTCCGCCATCTAATATAAAAGAGTTTAATTGCTGCGAGTTAGAAGTGCCATCTCTAATAATATCTGCAAAATATTGAACGGCTTGTAATGTTTCAATATCATTTGCAAGACGAACCTCAGCTTTCGATGGGAGCTGTAACTTAGATATAACACCTGTAAAAACGATCCGAGTTGTAGATTTGTATCGGCTTGTAGGTCTATTTTTAGAAGAGTTACCATTAATTGACTGGAAATCTGAATAGAAATATTCGTTCTGCCATTGATTATAATTCGTTCCTAATTTTTGTGGTGTTATTATATTCCCTTGTACGATTCCATCGACATTGATTATTACATCTTTTTTTAAACCTAAATTTTCGAATTTATTATATTCTTCGGGTGTTAAAATATTATTGAGTGGAATGGAATACGTTTTATTATTGTTAGGATTAATTACATCAATGTAGAAATTGTTTTCACTTTTAATAATGCCATTAGAATCTAAAAATTGCATGTCAGCATTTGTTTTATCATGAAATTCTTGTTTTAGTTTTCTAATTTCCTCATAGCTTTTATCGCTTTTTTCGTAATTATTTACGAATTTTTCAAAAGCAGTTTGAACGGTTTTCACTTTTTTATTAATATAAAACTTCTCTAAAAATAGAGATTGTCCTAGGAAAAAGAGGAGGAATATGATTGTAAATAATGTTGATGTTAATAAAAATAGTTTAAAGACGATACTTCTGTTTTTCATTGCTTCACCTCTTATGAGAAATACTGTAAATGATTTCTTTATTATAACAAACGTTACAAGAAAGTAGAGGGAGAAATCTGTCTCTTTCTAAAGTAGTTTTTTATAAAAAGTCACATAAAAAAAGAACTCGACAGACGTATGACGAGTTCTTTAATGTGTTATTGCTGAATTGCTGCATCTAAAGCGATTTCAATCATCTCGTTAAATGTAGTTTGACGCTCTTCAGATGTTGTTTCTTCGCCAGTGAAGATGTGATCGCTTACTGTTAATACAGATAATGCATTTACACCATATTTTGCTGCTAATGTGTAAAGGGCAGTTGTTTCCATCTCTACTGCTAATACGCCGTAATCTCCAAGTTTTTTAACCATCTCCATGCTTTCACGATAAAATACATCTGCTGTTAAAACGTTACCAACACGAACGTGTAACCCTTTTTCAGTTCCTGCATCGTAAGCTTTCTTTAAAAGGTCAAAGTTTGCAGCTGGTGCAAAATCAAAACCTGGGAATGTTAAACGGTTCATATTAGAATCGGTACAAGCTGTCATTGCAATAATAACGTCACGTACTTTTACGTCTTTTTGAATTGCACCACAAGTTCCAACGCGAATTAAATTTTTAACTCCGTAGCTTTGGATTAATTCGTTTACATAAATAGAAATAGAAGGAACACCCATACCTGTACCTTGAACAGATACACGTTTTCCTTTATAAGTTCCAGTGAACCCTAACATACCACGCACGTTATTATAGCAAGTAACGTCCTCTAGAAATGTTTCAGCGATATATTTTGCACGTAATGGATCACCAGGTAATAGAATAGATTCAGCGATTTCGCCTTGTTTTGCTTCAATATGTACACTCATGAAAAGTCCTCCTTATAATGTATCGATAGAAATCAATATCATTTGAATTATACACTACGAATCCGTTCAATTAAAATCTTTTTATTATTTATAATATGTGTAAAACAGGAGGATTTCATAAATCATAATCTAGAATATATATGTAAGAAGTTTTGTATGAACAGAGACAATAAAAATGGTAGGTGATGTTTTGAAAAATCTTGTCATTGGACTTGTTGCCTTGTTGTTTATTGTGGCGGGAGGATTTTACATAAAAAAATATCAAGAAACCGTAGAGACGGTAGGAGATGTTCAGGAAGTAAAATGGGATGTATCAAATGGAAAGGGAAATGAGAAAGTAGATATTTTGTTTCAACTACTAAATAAAAAGAATAATGAAGTTCGTGGTGTAAATGATCAAATTCGGGCTGTGATTGTAGATGGACAGTTAAAACATGTACAACAAATGAAACCTACATTTGCAGGGAATGGATCATATAAGCTATCTTCCAAAATAGCGAAAGATGAAGGGTATACAATCTTTTTATATGAAGACAAAGATAAGTCAGTGGAATCATTCGCTAAGAAAGATTTTGGGAGAGAAAAAGAAGAGAAAAATAAGAAAAAAGTGAAATTTCCAATTGATAACGTACTTACAAAAAAAATAGGAGAGTATGAAGTTTCTCTCTTATTTGGTGCATTACATCCGAATGAGCCAGCGACTTTAACATTTCAGTTTCAAGCGAAAAAGGGTGAAAAATTGAAATTACATTCAGAGAGAGGAGAAGTGGAAGCTCTCTATATCGTGGATGAAACGAGGGAAAACTTTTTATACGCCATGCCTGTTGATACGGATGAGCAATTACAATATCGTATTACATTTCCTGTCGAAGGTACGTATAAAATGTGGGGAACTTTTTATATAAATGGTAAGAAGTATGAGAAGGAGTTTATCGTACAAGTTCAAAAAAGAAAAAACAGCTAAGAGTTTAGCTGTTTTTTCTTTTTCCTATTAGTTTTGTTACAGAGAGCATTGTTATTGGTAAAGAGTGATTCTTCCTAAATGCTAAATATTTACCGCTCCATGCTGGTTTATATTTTTCTTTAAAATGTCGTAATCCGCTGAAACTATACGTATAACGAACGTTATTAAAGATTGCAGCCGCAACTCGTTCAGACCAGAAAGATTGTGTCGATAAACCTACATTTGAAAGTGGTGCCATACCAATATTAAAGGAGTGGTATTCATTTTCTTTTGCCCATTGGAATAAGTGGATGAAAATTGCGTCCATAATTCCGCTTGGCGCGTCTGGATAATATCGCATTAAATCAACAGACAATGATCCGTTTTGATATACGGGCATAAAGGTTGTGAATGCAATAATTTTTCCATCTGCATCAGATAATGTAGCGATAGGAGCACGGCTAATATACTCACGATCGAAGTATCCGAGTGAAAAACCTTTCTCTTTTTTTCCGCCGAGCCACGCATCGGAAACTTTTCTCAACTCTTCATATAATTCGTCTGAGAACGGTGGCTGGTGAATAGAGAATGTATAGCCTTCTCTTTCAAAACGGTTGAAAGTCGCTCGCATACCAGCGCGTTTCTTTCCTGTTATTGTAAATGTATTTAAATCAACGACAGCTTCTTCACCAAGCTTAAAGAAGTTATAACCAAAATCATGGTATAAACTCATCCACTTACTTTCAATTTGGTAGAATACACAAATATATCCAAATCGATCAGCCTCAGCTAAAAACTCTTGCAACACAGTACGGTAGGAGGAAGGATCACCAATTGGATCACCTAGTACCACAAGACGTTTCCCAGTTATGGAGAAGAGAAGGAGCGCTTTCCCATCACTACTGAAGAAGAATTGTTTATCTCCTAAAAAACCTAAATGACTAAGTACATTTCCGCCGTGTTCATCTAAAAAGTTTTGCAACCTTTTATCATTTGCTGGTTGCCCGGGAAATTCATTTCGATAACGATTGGCAATAAGTGAGCCAATCAGTAAAAAAGTAGGAACGAAAAAGGCAGCTGCTAATGCACTTCGTTCCACTTGTGTAATATTACGAACGACAAAATCTGGTTTAAAAGCTTCTTTTGCACCTGCAAATAAAATACCTAAGTTTTTATATAAATATAACGTTACAAGTAAGAATATAAAAACTTTTACGATATCAGAAAGTGAGACTTCCATTTTCTCGCGTACAAATCTTTTTCGAAGCATATATAATACAGCGAGTACGATTAATAAAATAAATGTTTCTTCGATATCAATTCCTTTTAGCGTATTAAAGATAGCCGCTCCAATTAAAGAAACAATCGTCATATAATAAGAACGTTTTGTTCCGTAATATATCCCCCGTGAAAGAATGAGGAGGAGAATACCGAACGTTAACGATAAGCTAAAAGAGAATTGAATCAGATGCTTTGGAGCTAGAATATGTAAGGCATGTGCCCGGTTTATACTTGTTGGTAGAATGGTCGATAAAATAACCATTAAGCCAGTAAATACTGTTAAAGCAGCAGATGCCCATGAACCTAGCTTTCCTAAAAAATCACGCTGCAAAGTCCATATAACACCAGTTGTTTCTAATGCAGGCGCAATAAAAGGTTTATCTTCAAACTTTTTAATTGCCACTCCTGTCATTTCAAAAGCCGCAAAAATGAGACCAAGGCAGAACGGTAAGATATAATAGACGAGACGATATAATAACATAGCAGGCAGTAATACACCTGTATCGACGCCATATTGTCCTAGCCCAGTTAAGAAGACAAGATCAAATGAACCAAGTCCACCAGGTACAAGACTAACGACGCCAGCTAAAGCAGCAATTACATACACACCTAAAAACTTTTGAAAGTCAATTTCGATTCCAAATAGTATTAAAATGACGTACATAACGATACCGGCAGATACCCATTCAACTAATGAAACTAATGAGTATAAAACAGTTGGATTTTTTTCTTCCTCCTCTTGCCCTTCGATTAGCGTTGTTTTTCTATTTTTAAGTTTAGAAAAGCCAATGTATATAGGGACGAAAAGAGCAAAGAAGATCAGAACAGGCCATAGCCACGGTTTTTCATGTAAAATAAATCTCGTGTCTAATATTCCGATAAGACCAAGGAATGAAAGAATGGCTAATCCGTTAATAAAGGCGGTTGTCATCCAGGCGATACTTTTAATAAGTTTTCCATTTTCTTTTATGTATGGACGATAAAGCATTGTACGTACACCAGCTCCAACGAGACCACCAAATCCAATAAATCCATTTAAAGTATTAGCAATCCATGAAATACGGAAAATCTTTTGGACAGGTATATCAGCTTTTAAGTAACGAAGCATAACATAGTCATAAAAGAACATTGTTGATACAGCAAATGCACCAAGTGTAATTGCTAAAAAGACTCCTCCAGTTGGAATGTTTTTAATTGTATCAATCGCTTCTAAAAAAGAAATGCCTGCTAATTCTTTTTTTGCCTGAAAGAATACAATTGTTAATACAACAAATGGGAAGATGATTTTCCCAATTTGTAAGAAACGTTTCCATGAAAACGACATAAATACAACTCTCCTTGTATAAGAAAACTGAGACAATAATATTATTATGACAAACTTCAAGAAAAATAAAAAGGTAAATTCCTGTATAGGGAAGCTATTTTTTATATAGGTATATTTAAAAGAATATTTTGTTTGTCAGAAAATTAAGTTAAAATAAGGTAGAAGAAGGAAGAGAGGGGAAGTATATGATTATAATAGGTTATGCGGGGTATGAGTTAGAGAAAGCAAAACCTAATACATCAGAAGATTTTTTTAACAGATCTGAAGTGACATATATATTAAATGATAAAGAGAAAACTTTTTCGGTTTTATACGTTCGATATTTTGAAGAAGTTTTACAAGAAGTTCCTCCTTTTGAAGGAAATCCGGTATGTAAAGTAGAAGAACAAGACATATATTTGCGGGATATTGTAGCGATATGTTGTTTAGTGAAAAATAAGGAACTTTGTGCGCGAAAACGTTTGTATCTAAATAATATAGAAGAATTTAAACAATATTTTGATAAGGGAACAGTGTTGAAAGTACAAGAAATAATGGCTGAATTACATAAAAATAAAAGAGTAGAAATAGCGTGAAATGGCAAAGGAGAGAGAAGAAATGTCTAATTTGATGGTTGAAAATCAAACAGAACAAGTTTCTATATTTTTAGAAGGTGCTATTACTTTGATAACCAATTATGTAAATTATCATACGTTGCCTTCTTTATTAGAAGAGACACCAACTGGGAACGAGCAATATTATAAAGGGTTATTAGCATCAATGAGACGTCTTCTCGTTTTTTGCGAAGAAGGACATGATGCATGTTTCGTTTTGTTGAATAGCCAGCCATTTCGAAAAACTGCAGCTGAAAAAATTTTATATAAGATTTATCATCAAGTAATTGCAGAGTTTTTTTCACCGAAAAGTGATCATTGGTATGAAAATAGTCGGTCTGCATATACAGGAAAAAATTCTATCGTTTTTCAACAAACACCACCTGCATCTATAGAGCAAGTGATGAAGAATTTAGAAGGTAAATTTCAAGTGATGCGTGAAGAATTAGAATATTATGAGACAGATTACCAAACGAAGATGTTACACAAATATTGATTGAGGAAAAGAAGCTAAGGGGACTTAGCTTCTTTTCCTTTTGTACAGTTATATAAGGGATTTTCATTGAATATAGTTAAGTGGATAGCATTAGGGAGGTGTAACATGAATCAGCAAGGTGTATTTACAAATTACTTTCATGAAGTAGAAAGTTGGTGTGAAAGTGTTCTTCACGTATTAGATAGTCGCGCAATGGAAGTGTATGATGTCCATATGCTTGCTTATAAAATTCAAACGTTATTAGAGCGTATGAAAGAGCATGAGTACGAAACAGATGCGGAGTTTATGTATGAAATAAGCGATGATGTAGAACATATTCAGCATCATTTACAGGAAGTGTTTATGCAGGAAGAAGAGGAATATGAACTATATGAAAGAGGGGATGGTGAACGAGCAGTTCCAATTGGAGGGCATACACTTCCTCCATTACCTTATCCGTATAATGCGTTAGAACCGTATATTTCTAGAGAAATTATGATGTTACACCATGATAAACATCATCGCAGTTACGTAGAAGGATTAAATAAAGCAGAGAAGATGATGGAAGAAGCGAGAAAAACAAATCAATTTGATTTAATTAAGCATTGGGAAAGAGAAGCGGCTTTTCATGGATCAGGTCATTACTTACACACGATATTTTGGAATAATATGAAAAAAGCTGGTGGTGGAAGTCCAAGAGGTGCTCTTTCACAACGAATCGAACAAGATTTTGGGAGTTTTTTACGTTTTCAAAAACATTTCACAGAAGCAGCTTCTAAAGTGGAAGGTTCAGGCTGGGCGATTCTCGTTTGGGTCCCCCGATCTGGAAGGTTAGAAATTTTACAGAGTACACTTCATCAATTATTTACACAATGGGATACGATACCCCTCCTTGTACTAGATGTATGGGAACATGCGTATTATTTACAATACCAAAATCGAAAAGATGAATATATTAAAAACTGGTGGAATGTTGTAAATTGGCCTGATGTAGAAAAAAGATTTGAAAGTGCGAAACAAATTGAATGGACCCCGTATTAGACGCATATTCTCTGCGTCTTTTTTATTGGAAAGAGAAGGGAGATTTCGTTCATATTTTAAAAGGCCAAGCATACACTTGTACAAAAAGTGCCAAAAGGACGTGGGGAGAAATATGAGACGAATTTGTTTAATCATAACGCTTCTTATTATGTATGCAAGCGTTATGCCGATTCCTACATACGCAAAGATGAGCGGCAATGTCAGTGCTCGAAATGCTGTATTAATGGAGCAACATTCTGGCCGTGTATTATACGGGAAATCAGAACATGAGCCGCAAAAAATTGCTAGTATAACAAAAATTATGACAGCCCTGTTAGCTGCTGAATCAGGAAAAATGAAAGAAATGGTATCGGTTAGTAATGAAGCAGTGAGGGTGGAAGGATCAGCAATTTATTTAAAACCTGGACAAAAAGTGAAGTTAGAGGATTTAGTATATGGACTTATGCTTAGGTCTGGTAATGACGCAGCGCAAGTGATTGCTGAAAATGTGGGAGGGAGTATAGAAGGGTTCGTATATTTAATGAATGAAAAGGCGAAAGAAATTGGAATGAAAGATACTCACTTCTCAAATCCTCATGGCTTGGATGGAGATGGATCACATTATTCGTCGGCTTATGATATGGCACTATTAACGAAATATGCAATGGGGAACGAGACCTTTAAGAAAATTTTTGGGACAAAAACGTATAAATCAGATTCTTGGGATTATCCGTGGAAAAATAAACATAAGTTGGTGACGTCTTATTATGAATTTGCAACAGGAGGAAAAACAGGATTTACGAAAAAAGCAGGACGGACGCTTGTTACAACAGCCTCAAAAGATGGACTAGATTTAATCGTTGTAACTTTGAGTGCTTCTAGTGATTGGGATGATCATATGAATTTGTTTGATAAAGGTTTTGAACGTTTTCAGCAAACAAAAGTTTTAGGACAAGGAGCACTTGCTGAAATAAATGAAAAGAAGTATGCCAATCATGTTTATACGAAAAATAGTTTTTCGGTACCGTTAACTGAAGAGGAAAGAAAGAACGTGGTATTAAAAGTTGAACTCGATAAAAGTGCAAAGCTAACGGACGGAGTTAAAGTGGGGAAGACAGAAGTTTATGTTGGCAATGAGAAAGTTGGAGAACGTAACTTATTTTATAGCAAACGGAAGTTAGTAGCCACAACGGGAATGTACTGGAATAATGTGAAAGAAATTTTTTCCTATATGATAGGTGTTGGGACCGATGGTTAATCTCGTATGGGTAGCGATGGCGGTCATAGGGATTGTGTATGCCATGATAAATGGAACGATGGAAGAAGTAAATAAAGCTGTATTTGAAGGGTCAAAAGATGCGGTAACAATCTGCATTGGGCTTATTAGCGTTTTAGTATTTTGGCTTGGTTTAATGAAAATTGCAGAGGAAGCAGGGTTGTTAAAAAAGCTAGTTTCACTTTTTATGCCAATAGTAAAAAGGTTGTTTCCGGAAATACCAAAGGATCATCCGTCAATGGGATTTATATTATCAAATATGATGGCGAACTTTTTTGGTTTAGGTAATGCAGCAACCCCCCTTGGTATTAAAGCGATGGAACAACTGAAAGAGTTAAATGGAGGGAAGGATTCAGCAAGTCGGTCTATGGTGACGTTTCTGGCATTAAATACATCAGCCATTACATTAATTCCTACTACCGTTATTTCAATTCGAATGACTTATGAATCAGCGAATCCTACAGAAATTGTTGGGGTAACATTCGTTGCACAAGTACTTTCTATGATTGGAGCAATTTGGATTGACCGCTATTTTTACCGGAGAAGGAGTAGAAAGGGGCGGAAAAAATGAGTATTGTAAATACAATTTCATTATGGGTAATCCCTTGTGTAATCGGTTTTATCCTTTTATATGGCACGATAAAGAAAGTTCCGACGTATGAATCGTTCGTTGAAGGAGGAAAAGAAGGGATTCAAATTGCAGTTTCCATTTTACCTTTTATGGTTGGAATGCTTGTATCTATTTCTATATTTCGAGCTTCGGGCGCGTTAGATGCAATGATATCAGTAATGAAGCCGATGTTAGATTTGATTCATGTTCCAGCAGAAATCGTTCCACTAGCACTTATACGCCCGATTTCAGGCTCTGCTGGTTTAAGTATTACGACCGATTTAATTGCTACGTATGGACCAGATTCGTTTATTGGGAGATTGGCTTCTACGATGCAAGGAAGCACAGATACGACTTTTTATATTTTAACAGTATACTTCGGAGCTGTTGGGATTAGAAAAATGGGAGATGCATTAAAAGTAGGACTTTTTGCCGATTTAATCGGGATTATTTGTTCAATTGTGTTTGTTTCTTTAATGTTTAAGTAAGGCTATTCATTTTTTAGGCTATTTCGCTTATAATACGTATACGACCACTATTAAGGTGTAGCTTAATGGTGGTTTTTTTATGTGGTATTTTTGACAAAATGATGAACTTTTATTGTGAGAAATATGAAAAATATGGACAATAATAAAGGAAAAAACATGATTTGACCTTTATATGTTTATTATCATCGCTATGTTGTTTAAGTGAGATGAAGCGAATAGCCGTAAAGCGTATGCGGTTGCCAAGTCTTTCTAATGTAAGGTAAGATAAATTCGAGGTGAAAAAAAGAAATGGAACGATTACAAAAAGTGATTGCGCAAGCAGGTATTGCATCAAGAAGAAAGGCTGAGGAATTAATTCAGCAAGGAAAAGTGAAAGTTAATGGAAAAATAGTGAAGGAGTTAGGAACAAAAGTAACTCCTCAAGATAAAGTAGAAGTAAATAACATCCCTCTTGAAAAAGAAGAACCTGTTTATTTTTTACTATATAAACCAACTGGTGTAATTTCGAGTGTATCAGATGATAAAGGAAGAAGTGTTGTAACAGACTTTTTCCCTGAAATTACACAACGTTTATTCCCAATCGGACGCTTAGATTATGATACATCGGGCGTATTATTAATGACAAACGATGGGGACTTTGCAAATGTATTAATGCATCCGAGATATAAAGTTGAAAAAACATATGTTGCAAAAGTGAAAGGCCCGTTAACAGGTGAAAAAATTCGCATGTTAGAACGAGGTGTTGCACTAGAAGACGGAAAAACAGCACCAGCGCGTGTGAAAATTATTTCTTGGGACAAGCGTAAAGAGATGGCGATTGTACAATTAACAATTCACGAAGGACGTAACCGTCAAGTACGTCGTATGTTTGAAGCGTTAGACTGTAAAGTAGTGAAATTAAAGCGTGAACGTTATGCTTTCTTAGAAGTAGGAAGTTTACGACCTGGTGATGCGAGAGAATTGACACCACATGAGGTGAAACAATTACGCGCGCTTGCTTCTACAAAGCCAAGATAAGCTATAGAGTTAAATTTTCACCAGTGGAGTGCTCTGCTGGTGATTTATTCAATACAACATTTACAGAAGAGAATACATACATTTATCGAGGAGAGGAGAGACAATATGAAAAAAAATCGCTTATTATTTCGCGTTATCATTCTGCTCATTTTAAGCGGTGCTGTAGGATTTACACTCTATCAAGGATTTTTCGCTGATAAAGAGAAAATGCAAATTGGAAAAGCAGCACCTAATTTTGTCGTGACGGATTTGGAAGGAAAGAAAATTGAACTAAAAGACTTAAAGGGAAAAGGTGTATTTTTAAACTTTTGGGGAACTTGGTGTAAACCTTGTGAAAAAGAAATGCCTTATATGAATGAGCTATATCCAAAGTATAAAGAAAAAGGCGTTGAAATTATCGCGTTAGATGCGGATGAGACAGAAATAGCTGTAAAAAACTTTGTGAAGCAATATGATCTTAAGTTCCCAGTCGCAATCGATAAAGATGGAGAAATTATAAAAACGTATGGAGTAGTACCATTACCAACAAGCTTCTTGATTGATAAAGATGGTAAGGTAATTCAAGAGATTAAAGGTGAACAAACGAAGGAACAACTGGAAGAGTACTTAAAGAAAATTACTCCGTAATAAAGAAAGCCTTTACATACGAGGTGCTAACGTGTAGCGCCTTCGGTTTAAAAATTCTGAGTATTGCGGTAACTCTAGGTTGGAAGATACAATAGTACATATAGTTACGAGGCGGTGAGAATGGTGAAAGAAATTAAGTGTGAATGTGGACATGTTAATCCGATAGGAACCGTTTTTTGTGAAGCTTGCGGGAAACCGTTTGAAAGCAATGAAAATGTGAAACTACTAGATATGAGATATGAGGGAAGTGCCCGGAGATCCCTCACACATACAAAAACGATAGTAGATAAAATTTGGAGTTTCTTCTCTTCTGTAAAAGTAGGTGTATGGCTCATTGTAATTACTTTAGCTGCATCGGCAATTGGAACTATTTTTCCGCAGGAGATGTACATAACTCCAGGGATTGCACCAGCTGAATATTATAAGCAGGAGTACGGATTTTTAGGGCAATTATACTATCAATTAGGATTTAATAATTTATATGGTTCATGGTGGTACATGATTTTAATCGCTTCTATCGGTATTTCACTTGTGATATGTAGTTTAGACCGTGTAATTCCGCTTTACAAAGCTTTAAAAAAGCAAGGTGTGAAAAGACACCCTAGCTTTTTAAAGAGACAAAGGTTATACGGTACTGGTACACCACAAGATGGTGACTTGGAAAGAGTGCAAATGAATTTAAAGAAAACGAATTATAATGTGAAAGTGGAAGATGGGAATGTTTTAGCAGAAAAGGGACGTTTTTCACGTTGGGGTCCATATGTAAATCATATCGGTCTTATTATCTTTTTATTCGGTGCAATGCTTCGTTTTTTACCGAGTATGTACGTAGACGAAGCGCTTTGGTTACGTGATGGTGAAACGAAAGAAATACCAGGGACGGATGGGCAATACTACTTAAAAAACGAGAAGTTTATAAAAGAAGTTTATGATAAAAGCAAGGACAAGGAAGTTTTTGATGAAGCGATAGACCGTGTAGGCGATAAAATGATTGCGAAAAATTTCCAAACAAATGCTGTGTTATATAGAGCGGTAGGCGAAAATATAGCAGGGCAAAAACCAAAACTGGAAAAAGTAAAAGAAGCGAAAATTCGAGTGAATGAACCGCTGAAATTTGATCAATTCGCTGTTTATCAAGTCGATTATAAAGAAAGTGAATTTAAAAGCATGTCTTTTAACTTGCAAAATAAAGAAAATAATCAAAAGTGGGGACCAATTAAAGTCGATTTAGCGAATCCTACAGAAAAATACGATTTAGGGAATGGGTATTCTCTAGAACTATTAAGCTATTTCCCTGATTTTTATTTTGATGAGAATGGAAAACCGAATACAAAAACGAAATTACCAAACAATCCTGCATTTGTATTTAAAATGTTTACGCCTGAGACACCAGATGGTGAAGTAAGTTTTGTTGGTATTCAGCAAAATATAGAACCTGATGGGAACAATAAATATAAAATGTCATTTGCAGGTGTGGAAATGCAAAATGCAACAGCACTTACTGTAAGAAAAGACTTAACACTTTGGATTCTCGGTATTGGAGGATTTATATTTATGGTTGGTGTGATTCAAGGTATGTATTGGAATCATCGCCGTATTTGGATACAACGTGTTAATGATGAATGGTGGATTGCAGGACATACGAATAAAAATTGGTTCGGTTTAAAGAAAGATATTGAAAGAGTACTAGAAGGTACAACCATTCCACAACCAAATGATAAAGTGGCTGATAAAAAAACTAGTTAAGGTGGGGAAACGATATGGTGCAAATAAGTAGTAACTTTCTCTTTACCGCATTTATTCTATATTTAATTGCAACTCTATTTTTTGGGGGGGCAATTAAAGAAAAGGGACATAAATGGGCAAATGTAGGAATAACAATCACAATTTTAGGATTTATTGCACAAACAGTATATTTTGTTACAAGATGGATTGCATCAGGTCATGCACCAGTTAGTAACTTTTTTGAATTTGGTACATTTTTCGGCATGATGCTTGTCGGAGCATTTATTGTGATGTATTTTATGTACCGTGTAAGTATAATCGGATTATTTGCGTTACCAGTTGCGCTTTTATTAATTGCTTATGCAAGTATGTTTCCGAGAGAAATATCTCCGCTTATTCCATCTTTAAAAAGTAACTGGTTACATATTCACGTGACGACTGCAGCAGCAGGACAAGCGATTTTAGCAATTAGTTTTATTACGGGTGTTATGTATTTATTGAAAAACGTAGATCAATCAACGAGAAGTAAACGTACATTTTGGTTAGAAACGGTAGTGTTCACACTTGTTTGTACAGTTGGATTTATTGCGGTAACGACGGTATTCTCTAGTATGAAATATGAAGCTAAGTTTCAATGGATTGATAAAAATGAACAACAAGTTGAGATGAAGTACAATCTTCCAGCCTTAGTTGGACCGCATGAAGGGAAGTTACTGACAGAAAATAAATTAGAACCATCAGTTGAAGTTCCAGCGATTGTAAATGCGAAAAAATTAAATACTGTTATTTGGTCAGTGTTAGTCGGAACGGTGCTCTATATCGTATTAAGGCTTACTTTACGTAAACGAGTATCAGCAGCACTTCAGCCGTTAGTAAAGAATACGAATAGTGATTTATTAGATGAAATTGGATACCGGTCTATTGCAATTGGATTCCCAGTTTTCACTTTAGGTGCGTTAATTTTTGCAATGATTTGGGCTCAAATAGCGTGGACGCGCTTTTGGGGATGGGATCCGAAAGAGGTTTGGGCACTTATAACATGGCTCTTTTATGCTGCGGTATTACATTTACGATTATCTAAAGGATGGCATGGAGAGAAATCGGCGTGGCTTGCGGTTATCGGTTTTGCAATTATTATGTTTAATTTTATTGTAGTAAACTTAATTATTGCGGGTTTACATTCATATGCATAGAGAAATAAAATAGGAGAGTGTATGTCACTTTCCTATTTTATTTTTGTCAACTTTTCTTCTTTTTTGAGAAAAACATGACAAAGTAGCGGTTGATTTTGTAAAATGATGTCGAGGACATAATATACTGTTCAAAAAAAATACATAGTTTTGGAAAAAAATTGAACAAACTTTATTATTCTTGTGAAGCATAATAGTGGGAAGTGAAATGTTTAGAGGATTGCTTAAATAAACGAGAATAGCGCAACATAATAGTGTAGAAGGGCAGGTGTGAACCGCTGAGGTGAAAGTACCCAGCGGGTAGAAATGGAAAATGAATCAAGAATTTTAATTGTAGACGATGAGGATCGCATTCGTCGTTTGTTGAAAATGTATTTAGAAAGAGAACAATACACAATTGAAGAAGCAGATAATGGTGATACAGCTTTAGAAATGGCGTTACAAAATGATTATGATTTAATCCTATTAGACATTATGATGCCTGGTAAAGATGGTATTGAAGTGTGTAAAGGAATTCGTGAGAAGAAAGCAACACCAATTATTATGCTGACAGCAAAAGGTGAAGAAGTAAATAGGGTACAAGGATTTGAAGTTGGAACAGATGATTATATTGTAAAGCCATTTAGCCCACGTGAAGTAGTGCTTCGTGTGAAAGCGGTATTACGCCGTGCTGTACCAACAACATTCTTTACACAAGATACAACGACGAAAGATGTTACTGTGTTCCCTCATTTAACGATTGATAACGATGCACACCGCGTTACAGCAGATGGCAATGAAGTGAACTTAACACCGAAAGAATATGAATTACTATTATTCTTAGCGAAAGCTCCTGACAAGGTATTCGATCGTGAGCAATTGTTAAAAGAAGTATGGCAATATGAATTCTTCGGAGATTTACGTACAGTTGATACGCATGTAAAGCGTTTACGTGAGAAGTTAAGTAAAAAATCACCAGATGCAGCGAAAATGATTGTTACCGTTTGGGGCGTAGGTTACAAGTTTGAGGTTGTGAACGACTGATGCTTTGGAGAAGTGTAGTAGGGAAGTTATGGATGACCATATTACTTCTCGTCTCGTTTGTTCTTGGATTTGTTGCGATTTTACTTTCGCAGTTTTTTAGAACGTATTATGTTGATATGAGTGAAACTAGGCTTCAGAAAGTTGCAGAAAGTGTTTCAGGGTTAATTGAAGAGGGTGCCGATGTAAAGACGATTGAGAATATCGCGTACAAATTTTCTGATCCCCTTTCAAGGATCATTATTGTAGAAGATGGTAAAGAAATATCTTCTTCGCCGAAACAAGAAGGGTTAGTCACTCTTACAATGGATGATTTGAAAGAAGATAAAGAATTAGCGGCTGTTTTTACTGACAAAAAAGAAATTAAAAATAACATTAGAAAAGCTTCTAATAGTAGGAAGAATAAAAACACTGAAAATGATATTATGATCGTTGGGAAACCGGTGCAATCAAAAAATCAAAGTGCTGTGTTCGTATATGAATCTTTACAAGTTCCGATACAAGGTATGGAGAGAACGACTGATTTTATTTTCTTATCAGCAGGGATTGCGATTATTTTAACAACTTTCTTTGCATTCTTCTTATCTACTCGAATTACAGCTCCACTCCGAAAAATGCGTGAGGTTGCTTTTGAGGTGGCTCGTGGGAAGTTTGATGCGAAAGCTCCTATGGTATCTCAGGACGAAATTGGTGAGCTTGCAACGGCCTTAAATCAAATGGGAAAACAGTTGAAGTTTAATATGAATGCTTTGCAGCAAGAAAAAGAGCAGTTAGCTAGTATTTTGAGTAGTATGGCAGATGGGGTTATTACGTTAAATCAAGAAGGTGAAGTCGTTGTGATCAATCCACCGGCTGAACATTTCTTACAAGTTTGGCAAGAAGAAAAAGAAGTAGAGCTAAGTAAAAAATTGCCTTCTGAACTTGTTGAACTATTCCATCTCGTTGTAGAAAGCGAGCAACAACAAGTTGTTGAAATTAATTTACAAAAAGGTAACTACGTAGTTCTTATGACGCCACTTTACAATCAAACGAAAATTCGTGGGGCTGTAGCAGTGTTGCGTGATATGACGGAAGAACGTCGTCTTGAGAAGATGCGTCAAGACTTTATTGCGAATGTATCACATGAACTTCGTACACCGATGGTCATGCTTCAAGGGTATAGTGAAGCGATTTTAGATGATATTGTGCAAACGAAAGAGGAAATTAATGAGTTTGTTCAAATCATTTATGATGAATCTGTTCGTTTAGGTAAACTTGTAAATGAATTATTAGATTTAGCGCGTATGGAAAGTGGCCATGTAGAGTTGCATATAGGTGAAGTTGATATTCATCCTTTCGTTGAAAAGATTGGTCGTAAATTCCAAGGGATTGCAAAGGATAAAGAAGTCGCACTAACGGTTGATTTCCAAAATCCAATTGAACAATATTCATTTGATGCAGATCGTATGGAACAAGTGTTGACGAATTTAATTGATAACGCAATTCGTCATACGAATGCAGGTGGACATGTAACGCTTGTAATTGACACGAAAAATAATGGTCTTATTTTTGAAGTACAAGATTCGGGCGCTGGTATTCCAGAAGAGGATATTCCATTTTTATTTGATCGTTTCTACAAAGCTGATAAAGCAAGAACACGTGGAAAAAAAGGTGGAACGGGACTCGGGCTTGCGATTGCTAAAAATATTGTTCAAGGCCATGATGGAAAGATTTCAGTTTCAAGTGTTGTTGGCGAAGGAACTACATTCTCTGTATATTTGCCGAATCGTATAATTTAGATATACGTTTTTTAAGTTGATAATGAATAAAGTTCTACTGTTTTTATTTTGTTGTAAAATCAAATAAATAATAGTAGGGCTTTTTTCTTTTTAAGTCGAATTAAAAAGAAAGGTGCTGTAAAGAGATGAAATTATACACAAAAACAGGAGATAAAGGAAAAACAAGTGTAATAGGTGGCAGGGTGGATAAAGATAATATTCGTGTAGAAGCATATGGCACGATAGATGAAGCGAATTCTCATATTGGATATGCGATGACTAAGCTACAAGGTCAATCTTTTGAATATATTTACAATGAACTTGAAAATATTCAACATGAACTATTTGATTGTGGAGGAGACTTGGCGATAGTAGAGCAAAAAATTCCTTATAAAGTAACGATCGAAATGGTCGAAAGCTTAGAAAGAAGGATTGATTCGTATATAGAAGAAGCGCCACCGTTAGAGCGTTTTATTTTACCAGGTGGTAGCGAGGCGGCAGCTGTTATTCATATTGCACGTACTGTTGTAAGAAGAGCAGAGCGCTCTATAGTATCATTGCAAAAAGAAGGGGAAATAAATGAAGTCGTCCTAAAGTATGTAAATAGATTATCTGATTATTTGTTTGCGGTAGCTAGAGTAATAAATACTCGATTACAAGTAAAAGATGTAGAGTATAACCGCAGTGCATTAGTTTTTCGTGATAAAAAAGAGAAGGGAGTGGAGTAATTCACTTTCTTTTTTTGTATACTTTTTTCTGTAATATACCAAAATAGAGAAGGTATGGTGGTAATTAGAAAACGGAGGATGTATATGAAAGTGTTAAAATGTGGCGTCATGTTATTGACTGTATTGTTGTTATCTCAATTACATGTTTACGCAGAAGAAAATCGATGGACATGGCCCGTTGAAGGTCAGATAAGTGATTATTTTGGGACGAGGCATGGAAAACACTACGGTATTGATATAGCGGCACCGATCGGAGCGCCTGTGGCAGCTATTCAAGATGGTAAGGTGACAAAATCTTATTATTCAAATAGTTATGGAAACGTTGTATTTATTAAGCATGGAGAATATGAGGCTGTGTATGCGCATTTAAATAAGAGATATGTAGTTCAAGGGGACTATATTTCAAAAGGAGAAAAAATTGGAGAAGTAGGAAACACAGGAGAATCGCGAGGTGCACATTTACATTTAGAACTTCATCAAGGAAGATGGACGATGGCGAAAAAGAACGCGATGAATCCATTGCTTGTTTTAAATGAACAAAGAAATGAAGTTGTTTCTTCATCATTATATGTCGTACAAAAAGGGGATACTTTAGTTAGTATTGCACGGAAATTTAGTATGACACTTAAGGAAATTAAAGAAAAAAATGGATTGCAGCAAGAGCGCATTTATCCAAATCAACAATTATACGTTAAGTAAAGGAACCGCCCCAAAAGTATAACCTTTGAATAAATTTATTTTCTTCCTAGTAAAGATTGCAATAGTAAATGAAATTGTATCGATACAAATTGAGATATATCGATATAACAAGAGCGATCTATACCTAACAGAAAACCGTCCCAAAATTTATTTTGGGACGGTTTCTTTTACCAAAAAATAAAGACACATATAAATCCAGAAATAGCTAAGTAGCTATATAAGTAAAAGACTTTTGTTCTTGTTTTCTCCTTTGTACGAAACAGTACAATAGTCGGTTCAATTAAACCAATTGTCAGACAAAGTAAGCCAAGAAGCATACATCCAATTGAAATAGAGTACAGGGCAATTTGTGGTGCTTGAAATGGAATCATCCATTTTAATAAAAATGCAATAAGTGCAGTGTAGCAAATGCTACCGATGTATTTATTCAACGGTGTATTAGAACGGAAACCAGGAAGTTTGTTTAAGAAAGAACGGGAAACAACTTCTGTTTGTAAAGATGTATGCTCTTCGATAATTTTTTGAGCTTCCTTTCCTTTTTGGAAAAGGGATAATATCCAGTTTCGCTCACCTTGAAAAATAAATTGAGAAGTTGTCAAATAGTGATCAACCTTTACTTTATTCCAACTCTTCCATGGATGACGCTCACACAATTTTAATTTACTTTCTGTTTTTTTATCATACTGATAAATACTGATGCCATCTTCATCGAAAACGGCATAGTATGTCTCGCTTGAGAATGTGCCTAAATCGATTGGACAGTAGAAAAGTAATTCTTTTTTTAAGTAAAAGTATTCTTTTCTTAAGTTTTTTTTCATTGCTTCTCGAATAGAGTGTCTTTTATCTTTCTTCATGACATTTCCTCCATAACTCAGAAAATGTTCTTATCTTAACAATTCAACATCTTATCATTTTTAGTTATATATGGCTAGGGAATTCATAAGAGAAATACCGAATAATAAAAATATGGATTGTATTGTAAAATTTTTCGGTTTAATTGATTACTGAAAATAAATAACTAATTTTTAATAAGTTACAATTTTTTAGTTCACAATGTTATTAGGTTGTTGTATAATGAAGGGGAAAATAGAATATCGGTCTATCTTCGGGGCAGGGTGAAAATCCCGACCGGCGGTGATGAACTATTTATGATTTCGTTCTAAGCCCGCGAGCCGTTAAGGCAGGATTTGGTGTGATTCCAAAGCCGACAGTATAGTCTGGATGGGAGAAGATGGAGGTTCAAGCGTTCAAAAAAGATATGAATTTGAATGTCTGTTTGGTGTGCCTTAAATTCTCCCTTTGTGTAAAACACAAAGGGTTTTTTCGTTCTATGAAAAAATAGGCATAGCAGAACCTTTCCACTTTCCATGAGATGATCGATGGAAAAGGAGAGAGAAGGATGAAACAAAAAAACAGTGTAGTGCAGATGGTGAGTGTAGCGATGCTAAGTAGTATTGCATATTTACTGATGATGTTGGATTTCCCGTTCCCAGGGCTTCCGCCATTTTTAAAAATTGATTTTAGTGATGTGCCAGCTCTAATTGCTGCAATTATTTTCGGACCAATGGCGGGGGTAATTGTAGAGGGGATAAAGAATATTTTATATTACGGGATTCAAGGAAGTTTAACAGGAGTGCCAGTTGGAGAAATTGCAAACTTTATTGCAGGATGTTTATTTATTGGACCAGCAGCTTTCTTATTTAGAAAGTATCGTACTGTAAAGAGTTTAACGACAGGATTAATGCTAGGGACAATTACAATGGCGCTAATTATGAGTGTATTAAACTACATCATCATATTCCCAGCTTACACTTGGTTTTTAAATTCACCAGCTATGTCTAGTGAGGCTATAAAAACGACTGTTATAACGGCAATCTTACCGTTTAATTTGATTAAAGGAATTGTAGTAACAATTGTATTTGTAGCGTTATTCTCACGCCTGAAAGTATGGGTGTTTGCAAAAATGAAAAATGCATAAAATATAAAATAAAACCATTAGTAGTATGGAACTACTAATGGTTTTATTTAGTAGATTGAAAATAGAAAACAAAAAACGCCCCTCATTAATATGAGGGGCGTTTTTTGAAGTTAATAAAAGACTATTCGAATTTTAAAGCATCGCCGTCAAATGATTCGTCAGCAACTTTAATTGAGTCAGTTGGACAACCTTCGAATGCATCCATCATATCTTCAATTAATACATCTGGAATTTCAACGATACCTTGGTTATCGTCTAATGTTACAAATGCAATACCCTCATCATCATAGTCATAAATGTCTGGGGCAGCAGCGCCACAAGCACCACATGCAATACAAGTATCTTTATCAACGATTGTATATTTTGCCATCTTTTTTCCCTCCTGATAATATGTATGTGAAAAGCTCGCCATAAAAATTATAACCTTATTGTAAAACGGTTTTTAAAACTTTTCAACATAAAATTATAATGATAATCCTTATCAATTAGAGTGTCAACTTATTTTTTAATTATGTCATAAGATTTTCAAAATACGTAAATGTTATTTCGTTTGGTACAATAGAATATATACAAGCATATGGTGCGAATATGATAAGTTTAATGAGTAACAGTAGACGGTGTAATCATACTGAAAAAGGAATGAAGTTAAATTGGAAGGTGGAAGCGGTAATGCAAATACAATATACTTTATTGTATTGTTTAAAACAATTGAATGGTGAAAGGACCGTTTCTTCTATTTATTATTTATTAAAAGGAAAACGTTCTTCGCAAACGTTACAAGATGGAAATATGTTCCGGATTTCTTTTTTATTCGGAATATATAAATCGTTAAATAGAACGGACTATGATCGTGAAGTTGCAAAGTTGTTGCAAGTAGATTTTATTCAAGAAATACATGAAAATACATATGTGTTAACACATGTAGGTAAAACGCAGTTACATAAATGGGAGGAAGTTTATGCTTTTCCAACGCATTTACATGGTTTGCACTATGGTGAATTAGGTGAAACATTTTGGAGAAGATTAGCATTAATTATTCAAACTATATCTAATTTACAACAGAATAATACGAAATTTATCCCCATTCAACAAGATACAGAAATAATGGTGTGGGTGAAACATTTTCTCACGGGAGTTCCGTATAGGAGAAGTGAATTGGCGAGAAGGTTATGGAGAGAAATACATAATCTTTTAGAAAAAAGTAATTCAATAGAAGCAACGATTGTAACATATCGACTAACGGGTTATGAACGTATCGGTTGTACATTGCAACAATTAGCAGAAATTACGAAACAAGATATATTTCGAGTGTATTTTTTGTTTTGGGGGACAATTCACTTCTTTATACAAGAAGTTCGCGATAAAGAAAATGAATTTCCACTATTAGCTGAAATTATATCTTATCCAAATGAGAGAGCTGAATTGTTTAGTTTATCAACGAAAAAAACATATAATTTTTGGAGACAAGGGCGTTCTTTAGAAGAAATAGCGACAATTAGAAATTTAAAGGTTGCAACGATAGAAGATCATTTTGTTGAAATTGCTTTACGAGAAAAAGAGTTTTCTATCGAGATGTTTATGGAAAAGGAAAAAATAGAAAACGTAACAAAAGTAATTGAAGCATTACAAACACGTAAGTTGCGTGTGTTGAAACAAGCGGTAGGAGAAGATATCTCTTATTTTGAAGTCCGTCTTGTATTAGCACGGATGGAGGGTATAAATGAAACTTGAGGAATATTTGTATAAGTGGTTTGGATATTCTGAATTTCGTCTAGGTCAAAAAGGGGTTATTACAGATTTATTGGAAGGAAAAGATGTTATAGCGATGCTACCGACTGGAAGAGGGAAATCTATGTGCTATCAACTTCCAGGTTTAATGCAAGAAGGGACAGTGCTTGTTGTATCACCATTATTATCTTTGATGGAAGACCAGGTGACACAACTAAAGTATGTTGTGAAAAACCGAGTGATAGCATTTAATAGTTTTCGGACATTAAATGAAAAAAGAGAAGCAATGAAAAAATTAGCTTCATATAAATTTATTTTTGTTTCACCCGAGATGTTGCAGTCGGAATTGTTAATAAGAGAATTGAAGAAAATTCATATTTCATTATTTGTTGTGGATGAGGCTCATTGTATTTCGCAATGGGGTTATGATTTTAGACCAGATTATAAAAAACTAAATGTAGTCATTGAGAATATCGGATCTCCTACAGTACTGGCGTTAACGGCTACGGCGACAAAAAGTGTACTGCGAGATATAGCAGAGAGTTTAAATTTAAAGAATGCTACGGAGCATGTATACTCTATTGATCGTCCAAATATTGCAATGGAAGTACAATTTGTAGAGACGATAGAAGAGAAGAAAGAGGCGCTTTTGGAACATGTAATGTATTTACAAGGGCCAGGGATTATCTATTGTTCAAGTAGAGCATGGACAGAGCGTTTAACGGAATATTTAAGAGGAAAAGGCGTTACTGGTGTAGCTTTTTACCATGGTGGTATGGAACATGAAGAGCGTATGTTAATTCAACAGCAATTTATGAATGATCAGTTGCAGCTTGTAATATGTACAAGTGCTTTTGGTATGGGAGTAAATAAGTCGAATACGAGATATATTATTCATTTCCACTACCCGACTAATATAGCTTCCTATTTACAAGAAATCGGAAGAGCAGGAAGAGATGGTGAACCGAGTATAGCCATTTTATTGTGTAGTCCGTTAGACCACGATTTACCAATTTCAATAATTGAGGATGAATTGCCAAGTAAGTTGCAAATACAATTTTTATTTTCTTTACTAGAAGAAAGAATGTTTCAAACGAAAGAATTATCAATAGAAGATGTAGAAGAAATTTGTTATAATGCAGCAAGATTTAATGAACAATATTGGCGTTTCATCCGCTATCATCTCGAACAACTTGGAATCATACAGCAGCGAAAATTAATATTAGAGAGCTTGTCAGATGAAATCATGAACAGATTAATAGCCGAAGTAGAAATAAGGCTACGTAATAAATATAGTGAGCTAGAAAACATGAGGTCATGGATACAAGTTAAAGGATGTAGACGTGAATATGTACTGCAACAGTTCGGTTATAGAAAAGAGCAAGAGTTAAAAAATTGCTGTGATCATTGTAGTATTACAAAAACAGATTATAAAAAAAGACGAGCGCAACAATCCGATTTCGACTATAATTGGGAAACAGAGTTACAAAAGCTTTTCGGCCTAGAAAAGATGGAGGAATGATGAACATTCAAAGGCATAATGTTGAAGATATGAGCCCGAAAGAAATAAGGCTGAATTTATATATAACACAGCTAATTATTATTGGTATTGGTTGTTTACTAGCATATATATTATTTCGAGATACAAAAGAAGTGTTTAGTCTGTGGAAATGGGAACCCGTACCTATACTTATAATAGGTGGTTTGTTAGCGATTGGTATTGTGTTATTAGATTATGTTGCAATGCGAGTGTTTCCAGAGTCTTGGTTTGATGATGGTGGTATTAACGATAAGATGTTTCAAGGAATGTCAGTTATGCATTTACTCGTTATTACGTTCGTGATCGGCTTTGCAGAAGAATTTTTATTTAGAGGTGTAGTGCAGACACATTTCGGAATTGTAATAGCGAGTTTAGTATTTGCAGTGTTACATATTCGTTATATAACAAAGCCATTTTTGTTTTGTTTCGTCTGTTTCATTAGTTTTGTCTTTGGTTATGTATTTGAATGGACAGGAAATTTGTTTATAACAATCTTTGCACACTTTCTTGTTGATTTTATAATGGGACTCCAATTAAGAAAATAAATGGAAGGTGGTGGTGAACAACATGAGGAAACGAATTCCTGATTTTGTAGAGGAATTAGAAGTTGAGCGAGTGGAAGAAAATGAAAGTTTACCGCCGCGTAGTGAACTTCATAGAAATAAAGAGAAAAAACAAAAGTTTAAAATGAATCACATTTTCGTCCGAGTTTTAACATTTCTATTCATTCTACTGCCAATTAGTATCTTATGGTATACAGATAAGTATATTCAGGTGAAAGGCGATAGTAATAACGCTGCAAAAAGTGCGTTTGAAGTGATTTTCTTTGATTCAGCTAAATCTGAGTCGCAGAAACAGTCTGAGAAGGTGGTAACGCATACTGTGAAAGAGGGAGAAACTTTAGAAAGTATAGCGAAGCAATATTTTTCAGATAAAAATGGTATTGAAGTGATTAAAAAATATAATAATTTACAAGAAGATGAAGTGAGTGAAGGTCAAGAACTGAAAATTCCGATAAAAGATAAATCCACAAAGCAAGAGAGTTAGTAAGATAAGCGATTCACAGCTTGTTATAAAAACGAAGGAATATCTTTATGAGGAGGGGAGTAAAAAATATATGATATGGATTATATTATTAAGTACTCTCATATGTATTGGTATTCTATTTCTTCTTGTAATGTATAAAGAAGCAATGCGTAATACTGTTTTAGAACAAACTTTAGTATTTGAAGAATTTCCGAAAAGTTTTCAAAAAGTAAATGTGTTTTTTATTTCTGATATTCATAGAAGAGTCGTTTCCAGTTCATTAATTGAACAAGTAAAAGGAAAAGTAGATTTCGTAATTATTGGTGGTGATTTAGCAGAAAAAGGTGTCCACTTATCGAAAATCTCTGCAAACATTCAAAGGTTAAGAGCGATAGCTCCTGTATATTTTGTATGGGGAAATAATGATTATGAGATTGAATACCATGAATTAGATGCTTTGCTATTAGAAAATAATGTGAAAGTTTTAGATAATACAAGAGTTGTATTTGAGTCTGAATTAGGAGAGAAAATTAGCTTGCTCGGTGTAGATGATGTTGGAATGGGCCGTGATCGTTTAGATTTAGCGTTGGCTGATTGTAAAGAAGATGGTTTTCGCATTTTAATTAGCCACAACCCTGATATAATAAAAAAAATGTCTGGAAAAGAACAAATTTCACTTGTGTTAAGTGGACATACACATGGAGGACAGATTCGATTATTCCCATCTAAAAAATATTTAAAAGGTGGCGTATATAATCATTCAAATATGACTCTTTTTGTTAGTAATGGGTATGGAACAACATTGATCCCACTTCGCTTTCGAGCCCCTGCTCAAACACATATCATTACGTTATGCGGAGGGAAATGATGCCAACTCTAGATGGAAAATATAATATAAAAGCTGTTTCGAATATAATTGGAGTTCAGCCGAGTACGCTTCGTGCATGGGAAAGACGCTATCAAATTATTGCTCCAAAGCGGAATCATGCAGGGCATCGTTTATATACAGAAGAGCATATTCAAATTTTGAAATGGTTAATGGAAAAGGTTTCTTCTGGCATGATGATCGGACAAGCAGTTCAGTTATTAGAAGGGAATCGTTTGCAGAATACTGTTCAAAAAGAAATACATTACGATAAAGAAGTTGTTTTAGTGGACGATTTACTACAAGCTTTGTTAAAATTTGATGAAATTACAACTTCTGCATTATTAAACGAAGCTTTTAGTATATATTCAACAGAAAAGGTTGTTGCAAGTCTCGTTCTTCAAGTGACAAACAAATTGTTAACGTTAAAAAATAATAATGAGATTTCAATGGCGCAATTCCGATATGTATTATCATTTTTACAAACGCGTTTAGGAATGGTGTATCATAATGCCTCAATGTATTCTTCCCTACACAAAGTTATTGTGTTAGAAAAGAATACGTTGAAAGGATTTGTTTTCTCAACGTATTTACGCTTAAAAGGATATGAGGCGATATATATTAGGACAAGCTTAGATGAAGAGGGTATTTTGTTAGCAGTTGAGCAAATACAGCCTAAATATTTATTTGTATCTTTTGACGACGGACGAGAGCTAAAAAAGGCGATGAACTTGGTTACTTTGTTGCAAGAAAAAAGTGAGTATCTTTCTGTTGGATTTATAGGGAAAATAGGTGTTGAAGGTCAGGTGGACACTCAAATGATCCTAATCGGTGATACGAAAGAAGAGTGGGATGAATGGTTAAAAATGTCAGAATAGTTGTTCGAAAAGAACCATCTATTTTCTATTTCATATAATAAAAATTAGATTCATTGGTTACGTAGGGAGGGTATGAGATGAGGCTGGAACGATTAAATTACAATAAGATAAAAATTTTTCTAACATTTGATGATTTATCTGAACGAGGATTAACGAAAGAGGATTTGTGGAGAAATGCGCCGAAAGTACAGCAACTATTTCGTGATATGATGCAAGAAGCAAATAAAGAATTAGGATTTGAAGCGGATGGTCCGATCGCAGTTGAAGTATTTTCTCTACAAGCACAAGGAATGGTTGTAATTGTAACGAAAGAAAATCAAGAAATGGATACAGATGATGAGTTCCGTGACGAGTTTATTGAAATGCAAGTGACTCTAGATGAAAGCGAGCATATATTGTATGAGTTTGCTACACTTGAAGACGTAATTAACCTGTCGAATCGCTTATATAACCTTGGTGTAACTGGCGGAAAGCTGTATACGTGGGATGAGCGTTTCTATCTTTGGATGGAAGAAGAGGAGCAAATTCAATTACTGAAGGCGGATTTTATAGCTATTTTAGCGGAATACGGTAATCCGTCTACAGCAACCATTTATCGTATCATGGAGTATGGTAAAGAATTAATGGATTTTCAAGCGATTGAACAAATACACAATTACTTTGTGAAAAAACAAAACCTCAGCTAGTATAACATAGCTGAGGTTTTGTTTGGATAAGGGGAGTAAGTTTAGAGTTGATTGTAAACACTTGAACATACTTTTTAATTAAATATACAGTTTCATGGTGTTGTATTTGAGTAAAATAAAAAATATTTAAATATTTAAGTATTTTACTTTTCTAAAAGTAATAAAAGGACTATAATAATAGTGAAAACGCTTGCAATAATAAATAGTTTGTATATATTTGTTAGCGTTTTCTATTGCATTCCAAATTTAACGGTGTATACTAGGCAATGAAGGTTTACTAAACAAGTGAAATTACAGGGGGTTTACTTACTATGGTAGCCGAAAAGGGAACTCAAACGAAAACACAACAACAAAGGGAACAACATTTTGAACTATTGAATTCAACACAAATTGTTATTAGTGAAGCATTAGAAAAATTGGGTTATCCAAACGAAGTATATGAATTATTAAAAGAACCAATTCGTATGATGACAGTGAAAATACCAGTTCGTATGGATGACGGGACTGTTAAAATATTTACAGGATATCGTGCACAACATAATGATGCTGTTGGTCCAACGAAAGGTGGAATTCGCTTCCATCCGAATGTAACAGAAAATGAAGTGAAAGCACTTTCAATCTGGATGAGTTTAAAATGTGGTATTGTTGATTTACCATATGGCGGAGGTAAAGGTGGAATTATCTGTGATCCACGTGAAATGTCATTCCGTGAGTTAGAAAGATTAAGCCGCGGTTATGTACGAGCAATTAGCCAAATCGTAGGTCCGACGAAAGATATTCCAGCTCCAGATGTATTCACAAACTCTCAAATTATGGCTTGGATGATGGATGAGTATAGCCGTATTGATGAATTTAATTCACCAGGATTTATTACAGGTAAACCGCTTGTATTGGGTGGATCACATGGACGTGAAACAGCAACAGCGAAAGGTGTAACAATTTGTATTCGCGAAGCTGCAAAAAAACGTGGCATTGATATTAAAGGCGCGCGCGTCGTTGTTCAAGGGTTCGGTAATGCTGGTAGCTTCTTAGCTAAATTTATGCATGATGCAGGTGCGAAAGTTATTGCAATCTCAGATGCTTACGGAGCATTACATGATCCGAACGGATTAGATATTGATTATTTATTAGACCGTCGTGATAGCTTCGGTACAGTAACAAAACTATTCAATAATACAATTTCAAACAAAGAATTGTTAGAACTTGATTGTGACATTTTAGTTCCAGCTGCAATTGAAAACCAAATTACAGAAGAAAATGCTAATGATATTAAAGCGAAAATCGTTGTTGAAGCTGCAAATGGTCCAACAACACTAGAAGCAACTAAAATTTTAACAGATCGCGGAATTTTACTTGTTCCAGACGTATTAGCAAGTGCTGGTGGTGTAACAGTATCATACTTTGAGTGGGTACAAAATAACCAAGGTTACTACTGGACTGAAGAAGAAGTAGAACAACGCTTAGAAAAAGTAATGGTAAGATCATTTGATTCTATTTATGAAACAGCCCAAGTTCGTAAAGTGAACATGCGTTTAGCTGCGTACATGGTTGGTGTTCGTAAAATGGCTGAAGCTAGTCGCTTCAGAGGCTGGGTATAAGTATAAAGTTTCTAATGAAAACGTGATTCCTTTCGAGGGAATCACGTTTTTTTGTTGAAGTATTAGGTGAGGTGTTGCATATGGGGAAAGAAATGATGGAACGAATAGAACAATTAGAAGAAAAAGTGAAAGGGTTAGAGGGGGAACTTGCAAAAGATAAGAGAGCACGAAAAACAAGTATCGTTCGGATGTTCGGAGAAGGTTTATTGTTTTTAATATTTGGTGTGGTTGTAGTAGGACCAATTATCGCTTTTATATTCACAATTATTACTTGGCTTGTTGAAAAATAAAATAAAAAACAAAAGAACGCTTGTTCTATGCGAACAAATGTGCTATACTTTCCTTAGATAAACAAAACGGAAATGATTTTAAGGAGAGATAAATGATGAAAATGACAGTAGACCAAAGATTTATGATGCCAGCAGATGTTGTAGAACGAGTGGAAGTATTGCGAAACAAACAAAGTAAGCGTGGCACATTATTACAATCGGTAAATAAATTTTTCGGTTTAGATACGAAAGAAGATTGTGTTTGGTTTTACGGTTTTTATGGAGTGGCTGTAAGTATTTTGTTATTTATGGTGTTCACATCAAATATTTTCGATTTTCTCTTCGCGTAAGAAATATGCTATAAGGACATTACTACCGAATACATATATAAAGAAGTAAGGTAATTTTCTAGAGCGGGAGTTGGTAGCAATGGCGATGTTTCCTATAGAGCGTAACTATATTGGATATGGAAGTTCACGACCGGGGATTCCTCTTTCTAAAGTAAGGTTTATTGTAAGCCATGATACAGGGAATCCTGGTAGCAATGCGATAGGAAATCGAGATTACTTTAATGAAATACAACCGAAAGCTTCGGCGCATACATTTATAGATGATAAAACAATATTAGAAATTATCCCTATAAATGAAGTTGCGTATCATGTTCGATATAGTGTGCCGACGGATAATGACTTATACGGTTATGATGCGAATAAGGCTGCCATTGGGGTGGAACTTTGTTATGGCGGTGATGTTAACTTTTGGGAAGCATATAATCGTTTTACGTGGTATCATGCGTATTTATGCCAAAACTTCGGCTTGAATCCGAAAAAAGATATCGTATCACATAAAAAACTTGATCCAGCTAGAAAGATTGATCCTGAAAATGTATTAGGGCAACAAGGTATTAAATTTCAGCAGTTTTTAGCAGATGTCTATCGGATGTACGTTTCGTTTAGATGACAAATATATGAAAAATGAATACAATAAAGATAGGTGCCTACTGCTGTAAGTAGGTTTTTTCTTGTTTTTATAATTAGTGCAGAGGTAGAAGACTAGGAGTGAACCGAGTATGCAAAAAGAAACAGCTATCATAATTGGAGGCGGTCCGTGCGGATTAGCAGCAGCAATTTCGTTGCAAAAAGTAGGGATTAATCCGTTAGTAATTGAAAAAGGAAACATTGTAAATGCGATTTATAATTATCCAACTCATCAAACATTTTTCTCCTCTAGTGAAAAATTAGAAATTGGTGAAGTGGCTTTTATTACAGAAAACCGTAAGCCAGTTCGAAATCAAGCACTTGCGTATTATCGTGAAGTAGTAAAGCGTAAATCTGTACGTGTAAATGCTTTTGAACGAGTGGAGAAAGTTCAAAAAGATGGAGAGATTTTTCAGGTTGAGACGACAAAACGTGACGGAAATAAAGAAATATATACGGCGAAATACATTGTTGTAGCAACTGGATATTATGACAATCCAAATTATATGAATGTTCCAGGCGAGGAACTGAAGAAAGTAGCTCACTATTTTAAAGAAGGACATCCTTATTTTGATCGAGATGTTGTAGTTATTGGCGGTAAAAATTCAAGTGTAGATGCTGCGTTAGAACTTGTTAAAGCAGGAGCGCGTGTAACAGTGCTATATCGTGGAAGCGAGTATTCGCCAAGCATTAAGCCATGGATTTTGCCGGAATTTGAGGCGTTAGTGCGAAATGAGACAATTCAAATGCATTTCCAAGCTCATGTGAAAGAAATTACTGAACATACACTAACGTATGTAGTTGATGGTGAATCATTTACTATCCAAAATGATTTTGTATTTGCGATGACTGGTTACCATCCTGATCATAGTTTCTTAACGAAGATGGGTGTTCGGATTGATGAAGAAACAGGGCGTCCGATTTATACAGAGGATAGAATGGAAACGAACGCTGAAAATATTTTCATTGCCGGTGTAATTGCTGCTGGGAACAACGCAAATGAAATATTTATAGAAAACGGTAGATTTCATGGGGATGCGATTGCGCAAACCATTGCATCAAGAGAAAAATAAAAAGAAGCTGTCGAAAACTTCGACAGCTTCTTTTTTATTCGTGCATAAACATATTTTGGATCGTTTCATGTGAAGTTGTATTCTCTAATGCGACTAGTAATTTAATACGTGCTTTTTGAGCATTTAAACCGTATGTGAATATAACGCCCATATCTTTTAATTGTTTGCCGCCACCTTCATACGAATATACATCTTGAACGATACCGTTGAAACAGCGAGAAACTAATACGACAGGAATTCCTTTGTTTATTAATCGTTCTAGACTAGGGAGTGTTCTTGGTGGTAAATTACCTTGTCCAAGTGCCTCAATAACAATCCCGTCTACAGGAAGGTTCTCGATTGCTGCTAACAATGTATCATCCATGCCAGCATATGCTTTTAGAACAACTACGTTTTTAGAGACTTTATTTACCGAATATGTTTCGTGATGTACTAAAGCGTGATGGAAGACAACACCACGTTTTGTTACCATGCCAATTGGTCCATACTGTGGGCTTTGGAATGTTGCAACATTACTTGTATGTGTTTTCGTTACATTTGTAGCACAATGAATTTCGTCGTTTAATACGACTAGAACACCTTTTTCTGCAGCTTCATTACTGCCAGCAACTTTTACAGCCGATAAGAAGTTATACAGACCATCAGCACCTAATTCATTACTAGAACGCATTGCGCCTGTTACAACGATTGGAATAGTTGCTTGTACTGTTAAATCTAAGAAATATGCTGTTTCTTCTAATGTATCCGTACCATGCGTAATGACTACGCCATGAATGTTGTCTTGTTTTACTCTTTCATCAATGATGACTTGTAATTGTAACATTTCGCTCGGTGTCATATGAGGAGATGGTAGATGGAACACATCTTCGACGATTAAATCAACATCGCCTTCTAAATCAGGAATGAATTTTAAAAGAGGGTTTTTGTCACCTGGTTGTACGACTCCGGTTTCTTTATCTTCCTCCATTGCAATTGTTCCACCTGTGTGTAAAACTAGGATTCTTTTCAATGCTTATACCCCTTTCAAGTTGAAAAATACATTTAGAACATAACATGTTTTGAGTAATTTCGACAATGAAAATGTATAAAAGTATGCTTGGAATATGACAATAAATTTAATTGTTTTATGTACGTTGTATAAAATTATGAAATAAAATGTGTGAGTATAGGGTGGAAAGGAGTGAAAAACTTGAAAAAGGTGGAGGGAATTATTATTCGTATATTAATAATTCAATTTATCTGTCTTTGTGTTGTGCAATCGTTATTTATACATAAGTCATCAATAAAATATTTATCTAAAATTGTTTATTATGAAGGTGTCGTCGCGGAAAATAAAGTAGAAATCTTACAGGTGAGTAGGTAGTTTTCGTTTTCTTCCGGGAAGGATTATGCTACAATAATTGAGGATTTAATGACGTGAAGCAAATGAGAAGAAGCAGGGATGAATACCTGCTTTTCGTTTTGTTTTATAAGTGAAAAAATGAGGTGTTACAATGGATAAACGAATTTCAATTGCTATAGATGGTCCAGCAGCTGCTGGAAAAAGTACAGTTGCAAAAGTTGTTGCAAAGAAACTTTCATATGTTTACATTGATACAGGCGCGATGTACCGTACTATTACATATGCAGCCCTTGAACAAAAAGTGGATATTGAAAATGAAGAGAAGTTAATGGAAGTTGTAAAAAATGTGGATATTGAATTTCAGCAAGGGGAAAATACACAGCTTGTATTTTTAAATGGACAAGATGTTTCAGAAGTTATTCGTACGCCTGATGTGACGAATCGAGTGTCAATTGTGGCGAAGCACCGTCTTGTTCGTGAAGAAATGGTACGCCGTCAACAAGAATTAGCGAAAAAAGGCGGCGTAGTAATGGATGGTCGTGACATTGGTACACATGTGTTACCAGATGCTGAAGTGAAAATCTTTATGCTTGCTTCTGTAGAAGAAAGAGCTGAAAGAAGACATTTAGAAAATATGAATAAAGGTTTCGATTCTAATTTAGAGCAGTTAAAAGAAGAAATTGCTAAGCGTGATAAATTAGATTCAGAACGTGAAGTTTCTCCTCTAAAAAAGGCTGATGATGCATTGGAATTAGATACAACTTCTTTATCAATTGAAGAGGTTGTCCAAAAAATTATGGGTATTGTTTCAGGAGTATTTGCGAAATAAAGAAAGGGGGATCATCCTCTTTCTTTTTTGTTTGTATAGAAATGTAAAGGATACGTGAATTGTGAGTCTCTTTCCTTGACAAATGAGCTAATTTATAAGAAGTTAGTTAAAGAGGAATAAAACTGTCAGAATATATTCGCTATTATATTTCAAAACATACTTTTTTCAAGATGATTTTGCTGTATACTATTTATATAGGTTTAATATATTTTCTTGTGAACTGTATTGAAACAGAGTATGTGATGATAAATTCTTAAACATGCAAATGAAAACATTTGTTTTCATTTCGTATATACATAAAAATGCTTTGTCAATTCTGTAGGGAGGTATTTCCATGGTAGAGAAAATGAATGAAGAAGTTATGGATTCAAAAGAATTACAAGTTGGTGACGTTGTTACAGGTTCTGTAACCAAGGTTGAAGAAAAACAAGTGCTTGTAAATGTTGGATACAAAACAGATGGCGTAATTCCGATTAGTGAATTAGCTAACGTTCATATTGAAAAAGCAAGCGATGTTGTAGAATTAGATCAAACACTAGAATTGAAAATTATTAAATTAGAAGAAGATGATCTTGTTTTATCTAAGCGTGCTGTTGATGCAGAAAAAGCATGGGTAGAATTACAAGAGAAATTTACTTCTGGTCATGTATTTGATGTTACTGTAAAAGATATCGTGAATGGTGGATTGGTTGTGGACCTTGGTGTTCGTGGTTTTATCCCAGCTTCACTTGTAGAAGTACATTATGTAGAAGACTTTACTGACTATAAAGGAAAAACATTAGCGGTAAAAATTGTTGAATTAGACCGCGAAAAAAATCGTGTAATCCTTTCGCATAAAGCGGTAGTAGAACTGGAACTAGATTCTAAGAAAAAAGAAGCGATCTCTTCGTTAAAAGAAGGAGACGTTGTTGAAGGAACAGTACAACGATTAACGAATTTTGGTGCTTTTGTTAATGTGGGTGGTGTGGACGGTTTAGTTCACATTTCACAAATTTCACATGAGCGTGTAGAGCAACCTTCTGAAGTATTAGAACAAGGTCAAAAGGTAAAGGTAAAGGTGTTATCTGTTGATGCAGATACACAACGTATTTCTTTATCAATTAAAGCAGCTCAGCCGGGACCTTGGGAAAATGTTGCTGGCGAAGTAAAAGCTGGAGATATTCGTGAGGGAGTAGTAAAACGTCTTGTTACATTCGGTGCATTCGTTGAAATTTTGCCTGGCGTTGAAGGACTTGTACACGTATCTCAAATTGCAAATCGTCACGTGAAAAATCCAAATGAAGTATTGGAAATGGGACAAGAAGTAAAAGTGAAAGTGCTTGAAGTTCATGTAGCAGAGAAACGTATTTCTTTAAGTATAAAAGAAGCACTTGAAGAAAATAATGTAACAGAAGATTATAGCCAATATGAGCCAAATGCTGATTCTGCTACTTTCCAATTAAGTGATATTATTGGTGAACAACTGAAAAAATTAAAGAAATAAAGAGGGGTACAAGTGGTAAGGGCAAAACGTAAATTAGATCATATTGAATACGCTCTTTCTACTGGTCAGTCTCGTACGCATGGCTTTCATGATATTGATTTTGTGCATCAAAGCTTGCCAAATTCAAGTTATGACACTGTAACATGTGAAACAAAAATCGGCGAACTTTCACTAAGTTCGCCGATTTTTATCAATGCGATGACTGGCGGTGGAGGAGAGCAAACGTTACATATTAATGAACAATTAGCATATGTAGCGAAACATCATAAACTTGCTATGGCTGTAGGTTCGCAAATGGCAGCGTTAAAAGATGAAAGTGAAGTGGCTTCTTATAAAATCGTCAGGAAGGTAAACCCAAATGGTATTTTCTTTGCTAATTTGGGTAGTGAGGCAACTGTCGAACAGGCAGAGCGGGCCGTTGATATGATTGAAGCGAATGCGCTACAAATTCATTTAAATGTCATACAAGAGTTAACGATGCCAGAAGGAGACCGTGATTTTACCGGCGTACTTCAGCGAATTGAGCAAATTGTTTTAAAGAGTAAAGTGCCTGTCATTGTAAAAGAAGTTGGATTTGGGATGGGTAAGGAAACAGTGCAACAGTTAGCGAGTATAGGTGTAACAGCGATTGATATTGGTGGACAAGGTGGTACGAATTTTGCTGCTGTTGAAAATGAAAGAAGACAGCGAATGCTTTCTTATTTTAATAACTGGGGCATACAAACAGCTACCTCGATTATTGAAGTAACCTCTACAAATAATAACCTCTCTTTTATTGCATCTGGGGGCATACAAACAGCGCTTGACGTAGCGAAGGCGATCGCATTAGGGGCGAATACAACTGCGTTTGCTGGATATTTTTTACGCATTTTAATGCAAGATGGTGTCGAGAAGTTAGTGGATGAAATCGATCTTTTACATACAGATTTGAAATTTATTATGACAGCTCTTGGGGCAAAGACGATAGAAGAGTTACAATCTGTACCTCTTGTTGTAAAAGGCGAAACGTATCATTGGTTAATGCAGCGTGGTATAGATACTGCTCGTTATAGTAGGAGATAAAAAATCAACCGTTCGGTTGATTTTTTTGTTTTCTTTTCTTTTTTCGTAATATAAAGTGGGGAAGGGAATCTATATTACGTATAATCCCATAACTGGGGAAAATAGAGATTTTATATTACGCTCTAAATACATATTGATTGTAGAAGTTGTGATTGAAAAAGGGGGTATAAAAATGAAAAAAATGTGCTGCTGAATTATTAGAGGGAACTTATTTTTTCTATGTTTGTGGAGAGAAATTTAGCGAAAATATGAATAGAAATTATTAAAATAATTATGTGAAAGACGGTTTCGTACAATATCGAAACCGTCTTTTTGTATGTTTAGTGCTGATTCTGCTTTCGAGCTTGCTCCGGTGTATCAAGTCCAGTTGCCCCTGGATATTGTAGTGATTGGTCGCGGTCGGATTCAACGCGGCGTGATTCTCTTAGTTTTCGTTCTTGGCGATCTTTACCCATAATGAATAGCACCTCCTTGTTAAAAGTGTTGCTGTTATAAGAAAAAACTATACGTAAAGAAAGTGGATTAACTTTCATAAAAAGTTCCCATAATGGAAAACATAGGAGGTGAAATGATGGATGGGAGTGCTTTTTATTTTGTAGCTTGGATAGGATGGGTTATCGTAACTTTTTTTATGAAAAAGGACTCTACTCGATGGAAGTTAGGCGCTTGTATACTGATCTTTATAATTTTCTCTCCGTTACATGTGACGATTGCTTCATTCACGGTATCAGTAAATGCTCTTTTACTTTGTATTATTTCTTTTATAGGAATCACGCTATATTCTATTTGGAAAAAATTATATAGCTTACTTTCGGCACTTATTATTGCAATGTTATATACAAGTTTTCATTTGTTAGAGGTATATGATCCGATTTGGATTGTAGTGGACAGGTTGTTTCTGTTAAGTAGTGCCCTTGTGTATGCATCAGTGTTATTACATGGGGACCGCATATTACGATTATGTTCCCTATATGTAGGAATGTTACAAGGGGAGTTGTTAGTGACACTTATTTTTCGGAAATTACATTTTCCGTATGATTACGGTAGCTTAGCATTTTTTGATATCGTCGCCGTTTCTACGTTATTTATTGCAATTTTGTTTTGGATTGCAAAAGCATCAGTATACATGGAACAGTTTAAGCGGAAAACACGTAAAAGAAAGGCGAGGGTAATACATGACTGAATATACACCAGCCATTTTATGCGGCGTAATAGCAGGAACAGTAACGAGGATTTTGATGCTTCGGACAGATACGCGACAATATCCGACGAGGCTTCATGGGAAAATTATTCATATTGCGATGGGATTAATTGCAGCTGCCTTAGGAGCGATTGCAATCCCGTCTATTTTGAAAAAAGATTTTTCTGCAATTACATTTCTTACGTTAGCAGCGACGCAATTTCGTGATGTGCGTAATATGGAAAGAAATACGCTTCAACAATTAGATGGATACGAGCTCGTACCGCGTGGAAATACATACATTGAAGGAATTGCATTAGTTTTTGAAAGTCGCAACTATTTGGCGATGTTAACGTCGTTTGCAACAACGTTTGCGTATATAGGGTTCCATTCGTGGATTGCTGGAGTAATTATGGCTATAATAGCATTTTTTATTGCGAAAACATTAATGTCAGGCAAAAGGCTTCATGATCTAGTAGATATTGAACATGTTCCGCTTCACTTTGAAGGAGCAGGACTTTATATTGATAATATTTATATTATGAATATTGGATTGCCGGCAAGACAAGAAGAAATTATGAAATATGGCATGGGATTTATTTTAAAGCCAAAATCAATTGATGCGATGGTGACAATCTCAAACTTAGGGCAACGGCAAGCTATTTTGCACGATGTTTCGGTCGCGTTAGGAATTTATAGAGATTCTGGTACACCAGCGCTTGTACCGTTAGCAAAGCGTGATTTAGAGGATGGCAGGGTTGGAATTTTTGTCTTGCCGCAAGATCAAGATGCAGAGAAAGCGATAGGCGTCATAGGGAATGTGCCGACGTTAGAAAGTGCCGTTCATATGTCATCGGAAGCCCCGAAAGGAAGGGGAGATAAGAGATGATGTTAGAAAGTGTTATTCTAGCGGTTATTACAACGACACCGGAAAAATTTGCAGGTGGTGCCCCTTTGTTTACTTGTGAGTCAAAAGAGGAACTAGAATTTGTTGCAAATAATTTAGAGGCGATTCTAGATGGTATTGCGCATCGCTTACAAGAGAATGTATATATTATTGTGAAACATTAGCAACGTGTGTTATAATGTGAGGTGTTTTGATACGTTGAGAAATATTCTGGAATGCAAATCCCTTCTTGCACAAAGAAGGGTTTTTTACATAATAAACAGAAGCAAGTTGAAAGGATGAAAGTATATGCCGAAACCAGTAATAGCGATAGTAGGACGCCCGAACGTAGGGAAATCTACTATTTTCAATAGAATTGTTGGAGAGAGAGTTTCAATTGTAGAAGATATTCCGGGTGTAACGCGCGACCGTATTTATAGCGCTGGAGAATGGTTAAATCATGAATTTAACATTATTGATACAGGTGGAATTGATATTGGAGACGAGCCATTTTTGACACAAATTCGTCAACAAGCTGAAGTAGCGATTGATGAAGCAGATGTTATCATTTTTATGACAAACGGTCGTGACGGTGTAACAGCAGCTGATGAAGAAGTTGCAAAAATTTTATATCGCTCAAATAAGCCGGTTGTACTTGCCGTAAATAAAGTAGACAATCCAGAAATGCGCAGTGATATTTATGATTTTTATGCGCTAGGATTTGGTGAGCCATTCCCAATCTCAGGTACACATGGACTAGGGCTAGGTGACTTATTAGACGAAGCTGCACAGCATTTTCCAAAGATTGAAGAAGATGGATATGATGAAGAAACAATTCGTTTCTCTTTAATTGGACGTCCAAACGTAGGGAAATCTTCACTTGTAAATGCTCTTCTTGGTCAAGAGCGTGTAATTGTTAGTAATGTAGCAGGAACGACACGCGATGCTGTAGATACACCATATAGTAAAGATGGGCAAGATTATGTAATCATCGATACAGCTGGTATGCGTAAAAAAGGAAAAGTATATGAAAGTACAGAAAAATATAGTGTACTTCGTGCATTAAGAGCGATTGAACGTTCTGACGTTGTTTTAGTCGTTTTAGACGGTGAAGAAGGAATTATTGAACAAGATAAAAAAATCGCAGGATATGCTCATGATTCAGGACGAGCGGTTATTATCGTTGTAAACAAATGGGACGCAGTGAAAAAAGATGAGAAAACAATGAAAGCATTTGAAGAAAATATTCGTGCTCATTTCCAATTCTTGGATTACGCGCCGATTGTATTCTTATCTGCGAAAACGAAAAAACGTACACAAACGTTATTACCTGTTATCAATGAGGTAAATGAAAGTCATAGCATCCGTGTACAAACGAACGTATTAAATGATGTGATTATGGATGCGGTAGCGATGAATCCGACGCCGACGCATAATGGTAGCCGTCTGAAAATCTTCTATGCAACACAAGTTGCGGTAAAACCACCAACATTTGTTGTGTTTGTAAACGATACAGAATTAATGCACTTTTCATATGAGCGCTTCTTAAAGAATCGCTTACGTGAAGCATTCGGCTTTGTAGGAACGCCGATTCACATTATCGCTAGAGCAAGAGACTAATGGAGAGGATGTGATTTTATGACAAAAATCACAGTAATAGGAGCAGGTAGCTGGGGAACAGCGTTAGCGATGGTATTAGCTGACAATGGGCATGATGTACGCATTTGGGGAAACCGTCCTGAGCTCATGGATGAAATTAATACGAAGCATGAGAACAGTAGATATCTTCCAGGGATTACATTGCCAAGCACAATCGTAGCCTATTCTTCTTTAGAAGAAGCATTAGTAGATGTAAATACAGTACTGCTAGTAGTACCGACGAAAGCGTACCGAGATGTATTGCAAGATATGAAAGAAATTGTTACAGAACCAATTACTTGGATTCATGCAAGTAAAGGAATCGAACCAGGTACGTCAAAACGTATTTCTGAAATGATTGAGGAAGAAATTCCGGAGAACTTGATTAAAGATGTTGTTGTATTGTCTGGACCGAGTCATGCTGAAGAAGTCGGTTTACGTCAAGCGACAACTGTCACGTCAGCTGCGAAACGCATGGAAGCAGCTGAGGAAGTACAAGATTTATTTATGAATAGTTATTTCCGTGTATATACAAATCCAGATATCGTTGGAGTTGAACTTGGTGGTGCATTAAAAAATATTATTGCATTAGCCGCTGGGATAACGGACGGGCTTGGATTAGGAGATAATGCAAAAGCAGCATTAATGACACGCGGGTTAACGGAAATTGCTCGTCTAGGAAGAAAGATGGGCGGTAATCCACTGACATTTGCTGGTCTAACTGGTATGGGGGACTTAATTGTAACTTGTACAAGTGTGCATAGCCGAAATTGGCGTGCAGGAAATATGCTTGGAAAAGGGCACTCCTTAGAAGAAGTGTTAGAAAGCATGGGTATGGTTGTGGAAGGTGTAAGAACGACGAAAGCTGCTCATGAATTAGCAGAGAAGATGGAAGTTGAAATGCCGATTACAGCTGCTTTATATGATGTGCTGTTCAATGGGAATGATGTGAAAGATGCAGTAGGTTCATTGATGGGACGTGTGAAAAAGCATGAAGTGGAAGCTATACCTGATTTACTTTAAATAAAAGCGACAGCGGTACAATTTGTACTGCTGTCGCTTTTTATTTTTTGGGTCTTTTCACCATTTTTTTATTTTTGCATAGGATGAAGAGTAACTTGAGGAGAGGGTGAAAAGAATGGATAATAACATTTTTAATAATATTGAGAAGGAAGCGAAAGTGAACAAAGAGGATATTTTTAAATTAGCATCATCTGTACAAAATGCAAATTTGCGTGATGAAACGGTGCTGCGCCAACTGATTCATCAAGTTGCTCTATTAGCAGGACGGGAAGTGCCGAAAGAGCAAGAGGATCAAATTGTAAAAGCAATTATTAACAATAATATGCCAACGGATTTTGGCTCGTTAAGTAAAATGTTTAAAAAATAAAATATGAGAAACAAAGAGTTTGTAGATTGCATATGATAGCCATGAAAGTATGGGAATAGAGCTGTTTTGGGCATATTTGGTCAACCGAAGCGAGAGGTACAGTCGCTTCGGTTTTGTTTTTTATCAAGATTGGTGGAGGATGAGCAAAAAAATCACTGATTAAAGTGTTACTTCATTAATTCGTAGTAAAATGTTCTTTTTGTATTTGTTTAAAGATTTTAATTTGTTAAAATAGTATAAAAATAGATTGATAATAAAGGGGTGTGTATATGTCGGAAGGGCTTATTAAAATGTGGTTTTCCTTAGGGGCAATGGGATTTATGTTTGTTGCAGTAAGTTTTATTTTATTAAGTAGACATAAAATAAAGAATAAATTTTTGAAAGGGATTACAGCGTTAGTAGCGTACACCCTTATGATAGTATCGGGAATTGTTATTTTTCTTGTTGTATTTAGTGGCCCTGTGGAGCAATAAAGGAAGTGCACTTCGAAAATGTTACATAAGCAGCAAGTTATATTAGTATGAAAAGGTGATTGTTAGTGAAAAAATTCCATATTATTTTAATATTTTGTTGTATGAGCATGTTAACAGGATGTTTGTATCCGAAGGAAAATATGAAACAAAATGCTGTTCCTTATGAAGATCAGTTACAAGTTGTTCAAAAAGCCATTACGACATTTAAGGAACAAAATGACGGGATATTGCCAATTAAGACGCGTGATATGAGTACGCCTATTTATCAGAAGTATCCAATTGACTTTCAAAAGATTGCTCCGCGCTACATACAAGAAGCGCCGGGTAATGCGTATGAAAGTGGAGGAGTATACCAGTATGTATTAATTGATGTTGAAACAAACCCAACAGTAAAGTTAATCGATGTTAGGATGGCTGAACAAATTCAGGAATTATCATTGAAGCTTAGGATGTATCGTGATGAACATCGATATCCACCTTTTAAAAAAGTAATTTCAGATGGTGTATATGAATTAGATTTCAAAAAACTGGGATATAAAGATATACCGCAAGTGACAAGTCCGTATTCTGGTAAAGGACTTCCTTTTGTAATTAATGAAAAAGGAGAAGTTTTTGTTGACTATAGAATCGACTTATATGAAGCTTTGAAAAAAAACGAAGGGCAATTTAAGGAGGGAGAAGATATTCGGAATATACTTTCGAAAGATTCCCCGTTTGTACCTGCTTATTCTTTACCGTACACGGTAAAGGATGGAGAACCAATTTTTTTAAAATCATAAGTCATGAACCTTTCTTTTAGTGAATAAGTTCTAGAAGAAAGGTTTTTTATGTTATACAACTTGCGATGCAAACAAAAGGTATTTTTTTAATAGTCATATGAAATTGGACAAAATTATATGATATATTGTCCGAACTTCTAGAATACCATTATATTATATCAGATATTATAGACAACGTTAGAGAAGGTATTAGTTGACTATAAACGCGGAATTATTCCCAAAAATTTTGAGGGAGGGAATCACTTGGAAAAGGTAGATATTTTTAAAGATATTGCAGAACGAACAGGTGGTGATATTTATTTTGGAGTTGTAGGAGCTGTTCGAACAGGGAAATCAACATTTATTAAAAAATTTATGGAACTTGTGGTTATTCCAAATATTGAGAATGAGTCTGATCGTCAAAGAGCGCAGGATGAGCTGCCTCAAAGTGCTGCTGGTCGTACAATCATGACGACGGAACCGAAGTTTGTTCCAAACCAAGCGGTTTCTATCGAAGTAGATGAAGGTCTTGAAGTGAATATTCGATTAGTAGATTGTGTCGGATATACGGTTCCAGGAGCGAAAGGCTATGAAGATGAGAATGGCCCGCGCATGATTAATACTCCTTGGTATGAAGAGCCTATTCCATTCCATGAAGCTGCAGAAATCGGCACGCGTAAAGTAATTCAAGAACATTCAACAATTGGCGTTGTAATTACAACAGATGGAACAATTGGTGAAATTCCAAGAAGGGATTATATAGAGGCAGAAGAACGTGTTGTAAATGAGTTGAAAGAAGTAGGGAAACCTTTCATTATGATTATTAATACGGTACAGCCGTATCATCCAGATACAGAGCAATTACGCCAAAGTTTATCTGAAGAATATGATATCCCAGTCATTGCGATGAGTGTGGAGAGTTTAAGAGAAACAGATGTATATAATGTACTTCGTGAAGCGTTATTTGAGTTCCCTGTATTAGAAGTGAATGTGAACCTTCCAAGCTGGGTAATGGTGTTAAATGAAGGACATTGGTTACGTCAAAGTTATCAAGAAGCAGTTCAAGAAACAGTGAAGGATATAAAACGTCTGCGTGATGTGGACCGTGTCGTTTGGCAGTTTAGTCAATATGAATTTATTGATCGAGCAAGCCTAGCTGGCATTGATATGGGGCAAGGTGTGGCGGAGATTGATTTATATGCGCCAGATGAATTATATGATCAAATTTTAAAAGAAGTAGTAGGAGTAGAAATTCGAGGGAAAGATCATTTATTGAAGCTTATGCTCGACTTATCTCATGCGAAAATAGAATATGATCAAGTGGCGGATGCTTTGCGTATGGTAAAGCAAACAGGATATGGGGTAGCAGCACCTGCATTAGCTGATATGAGCTTAGATGAGCCGGAAATTATTCGTCACGGTTCAAGGTTTGGCGTGAAGTTAAAAGCTGTGGCTCCATCGATTCATATGATTAAAGTAGATGTGGAGTCAACGTTTGAACCGATCATTGGTACGGAAAAACAAAGTGAAGAATTAGTTCGTTATTTAATGCAAGATTTTGAAGATGATCCGTTGTCAATTTGGAATTCTGATATATTCGGACGTTCGCTTAGCTCGATTGTTCGTGAAGGAATTCAAGCGAAACTATCTTTAATGCCAGAAAATGCTAGATATAAATTAAAAGAAACATTAGAAAGAATTATTAATGAAGGATCTGGCGGATTAATTGCGATTATATTATAAGAAAAAATCCCTCTCATTGTAGAGGGATTTTTTGTCTTTTGGCGTATGAAATAGCAAAACAAACAGTCATTATCTAATACATTGTTGTAAATTGTCAAGTTTCATCAGATTTTCACATTTTAAGAGTAACAATTTCCTTAAAAATATTGAATTATAAAGGAGAATCGTATAATATAGGCGTTGATAATGATTTATCTACATCTTTGTAGTATAGAATTTGCAAAAATTGCCTACAAATGAAAGTAAGACTCATTTTATGATCATTATACAGTCTTATCTTTGGGAGGAGGTGAATGGCATGAACAAGACAGATTTAATCAATGCTGTTGCAGAAGCAAGTTCCCTTTCTAAAAAGGACGCAACAAAAGCAGTAGACGCTGTTTTTGATTCTATCTTAGAAGCTTTAAAACAAGGTGATAAAGTACAACTGATCGGATTCGGTAACTTCGAAGTTCGTGAGCGTGCGGCTCGTAAAGGTCGTAACCCACAAACAGGTGAGGAGATTGAAATCGCTGCAAGTAAAGTACCTGCATTCAAACCTGGTAAAGCGTTAAAAGATGCGGTTAAATAATCCTTACATATTAACAGGGAAGAAGAGTTTCCTTTTTGGGAACTCTTCTTTTTGCTTTTAAAAACATAAATATGCTAGAATGTGTTCGTATCACTTTTAGGTTTTCGGGAGGGCTAGCGGATGGCAAAAGTTAATTTAGAGCAAATTGAACATGCAGTACGCCTTATTTTAGAGGCAATCGGAGATGACCCAAATCGTGAGGGAGTACTTGATACACCAAAGCGTGTTGCGAAAATGTACGCAGAAGTGTTTTCAGGTATGCATGAAGATCCGAAAGAGCATTTGCATAAAGTATTCGGAGAAGATCACGAAGAGCTTGTACTAGTAAAAGATATACCATTCTATTCGATGTGTGAGCATCATCTAGTTCCATTCTATGGAGTTGCTCACGTTGCATATATTCCGCAAGGCGGAAAGGTAACAGGGTTAAGTAAATTAGCTCGTACTGTAGATACAATTGCACGTCGACCACAACTGCAAGAACGTATTACATCAACAGTAGCTAACTCTATTATGGAAGTACTAGAGCCGCATGGTGTAATGGTAGTAGTAGAAGCAGAACATATGTGTATGACGATGCGTGGTGTGAAAAAGCCAGGTGCGAAAACAGTAACGACGGCAGTACGTGGTGTGCTAGAAAATGATGCTGCAGCACGTAGTGAAATTTTATCTTTTATTAAAGCGAAGTAAAGAAAAGCGGGAAACTGCTTTTCTTTTTTTTTTTAGTGAATAAATGATATAGTTTTAGTTGGACAGAGTGAGAATAGAAAGATTGCTTAAATGAGTGGAAGGTGTAGCCAAGTTTTGGTTATAGAAAATAGAATGTATGTGTTATAATAAGTTTTATGAATTAGAAAACAAGGGTGATTTTTTGTGTGTGACATCTACGGAGGGTATGCGGGTATAAAAGAGAAATTGATGGAGAAATTACGCCATCCTTATTTTATAAACTATATTGAAGAACCATTTATTGATGAAGAAAAAATAGCATTGTTATACGGTGCTTTAAAAAGTGAAAAGTTACATATAGAACAAATTGAGCATTATGTAGTAACAATTATGCTTGTACAAATTGCGCTTGATACGCATGAAAGAGTATCAAATAAAGCAGGTGAAGAAGCGATTGAATCACATAAACGTCGCCAATTAACAGTACTTGCAGGTGATTACTATAGTGGGCTATATTATTATTTGTTATCTATGAATCGTGATATCGTCTTAATTCGTGCGCTTGCTGAAGGAATCAAAGAGATTAATGAACATAAAATTATGTTATACCAAAAAGCGCATGAAACGATGGATGACATAATGAAAAGCGTAGTAACGATTGAGTCTGCACTTCTGCAAAAAACATGTGATCATTTTCATTTATCGCATTGGAAGCCATTTATAACATATGTATTAGGAAAAAATCGTCTCCAAAAAGAAAGTCAATTGTATGCTGACAAACAACATGCACCTGTGTTTCAAGCTGTTCAAGAGGTTTCCGGGAACGAAGCAGATGCAGAAACAGTTATTAATGGCTGGATGATGGAATTGAGAAAGAAAGAAAAACAATTTTTAGAAGATCATACAGACATAAATGAAATAAATTCTGTATTAAGAGATAAATCGAAGACATAAGCAATTTTACATTGGAAGAAGGTACGAGCATGCAACAATCAAAAGAAGAAAGAGTACATGATGTATTTGAGAAAATCTCTGATAAATACGATGTGATGAATTCTGTAATTAGTTTTCAAAGACATAAAGCATGGCGTAAAGAGACGATGGGCATTATGGATGTAAAACCAGGTAGTAAAGCGCTTGATGTGTGCTGCGGAACGGCGGATTGGACAATAGCGCTAGCTGGAGCGGTAGGTGAGCATGGGAAGGTTGTTGGTCTAGACTTCAGTGAAAACATGTTATCTGTCGGTAAGCAAAAGGTAGAGGCGTTACAATTAAAACAAGTAGAACTTCTGCATGGGAATGCAATGGAACTTCCATTTGAAGATAATACATTTGATTATGTAACGATTGGATTTGGTTTACGAAACGTACCGGATTATATGCACGTATTAAAAGAAATGACGCGTGTAGTAAAACCAGGTGGAAAAGTAATCTGTTTAGAAACCTCTCAACCAACAATGATTGGTTTTCGACAAGGATATATTTTATACTTTAAATATATCATGCCGTTATTTGGAAAGATATTTGCGAAAAGTTATAAAGAATATTCATGGCTTCAAGAATCTGCTAGTACATTCCCAGGGATGAAAGAATTGGCTAATATGTTTGAAAAGGCTGGACTTGAACGTGTCAAAGTGAAACCATTTACTTTTGGGGTAGCAGCGATGCATTTAGGTATTAAACCAGAATCAAAATAGAAAAAAGAAGTTTTAGGTTAAGGTGAACAATATGAAGTTACAACTTATGTACTCTTTTTTACGATCGGATATTAATGTGATAGAAAAAGAATTAAAAAAGACAGTTGCTTCTGAACAACCATTAGTAGAAGAGGCGGCATTACAACTTATTGAAGCTGGTGGGAAGCGAATTCGTCCTGTATTTGTGTTGCTTGCAGGGAAATTTGGAGATTATAAGTTAGACGCAATTAAGCATGTCGCTGTTGCGCTAGAACTTATTCATATGGCTTCTCTTGTTCACGATGATGTTATTGATGCTGCATTTTTACGACGCGGTAGTGCGACTGTGAATGCGAAATGGGGAGATCGTATTGCAATGTATACAGGAGACTATCTGTTCGCTAAGTCTCTTGAATGTGTAACAAATATCGAAATTCCGGAGGCGCATCAGGCGTTGTCACATACCATTTTAGAAGTCTGTAAAGGTGAAATTGAACAAATTAAAGATAAATATAACTATGACCAAAATTTAAGAACGTATTTAAGAAGAATAAAGCGAAAAACCGCATTATTAATTGCTGCGAGTTGCCAATTGGGAGCGATTGCTGCTGGTGCTAATCGTGATACGGTAAATCGTCTATTTTGGTATGGATATTTTGTAGGGATGTCTTATCAAATTATTGATGACATTCTAGATTTCGTTTCAACAGAAGAGAAACTTGGAAAACCTGCTGGTGGTGATTTGCTACAAGGAAATATTACACTTCCTGCTTTATATGCGATGGAAGATCCAATACTCCGCAAGAAAATCACATCGGTACATGAAAATACAACGACGAGTGAAATGAAAGAAATTATTGATGCTGTGAAAAATAGCGCAGCGATTGATCAAGCATTTGCGTTTAGCGAACGTTATTTACATAAAGCATTGGAAATAATAAAACCACTCCCACGTGGACAAGCAAAGTATGCATTGCAAAATGTAGCAAAGTATATTGGGAAACGAAAATTTTAGTGTTTTTTCTAAATAATAAAATAATCTCTCTATTTCAAAACTATTGCACAATTGTGATAAGGGTGTTAATATGTGTGTGGGGATATACAATTACATACATAATTCAGAAGTGGAGAGATTTTTTATGGAAAAAACATTTCTAATGGTAAAACCAGACGGTGTACAACGTGCCTTCATTGGGGAAATTGTAGCTCGTTTTGAGAAAAAGGGCTTTCAATTAGTTGGTGCAAAATTAATGCAAGTCACTCCGGAAATTGCTGGACAACACTACGGTGAGCATAAAGAAAAACCTTTCTTTGGTGAACTAGTAGACTTTATTACATCTGGTCCTGTATTCGCGATGGTATGGCAAGGTGAAGGTGTAGTAGATACAGCTCGTAACATGATGGGTAAAACAAGACCACATGAAGCTGCTCCTGGAACAATTCGTGGAGATTTCGGTGTAACTGTTGCGAAAAACATTATCCATGGTTCTGATTCTTTAGAAAGTGCAGAGCGCGAGATTGCTATTTTCTTTAAGGAAGAAGAATTGGTAGACTACTCAAAATTAATGAATGAATGGATTTACTAATTATTTTGAAATAATTTGTAAACGCTTTAATCACTGTGATAATAGTAAAAAGTGCAAGGAGAATAGGGGTATTCTTCTTGCACTTTTTTTATTTCAATTAGTTACGAAGTTTGAGCTCTTATGATATATTGATATGTAAAGTAAAAGGCCTATTGGAAGTATAGAACGAGAATAAGCAAATGGTCGATTTACTATATAATTTCTTTAATACTTTTAAAGTGATGAAAGATAATATCGTTGCTTAATATAGCGAGATAAATACATATACGAAAAGAGGAATAACGTATGCGATATATTACAGCTGGTGAATCTCATGGTCCACAACTTACAACGATTATAGAAGGTGTTCCAGCAGGACTGCCTTTAGTAGCGGATGATATAAACGAAGAGTTAGCTAGAAGGCAAAAGGGATATGGGCGTGGTAGACGCATGCAAATTGAAACAGATCAAGCGCAAATTGTAAGTGGTGTTAGACATGGAGAAACATTAGGATCTCCCATTGCACTTGTTGTTGAAAATCGTGACTTTGCACATTGGACAAAAATTATGGGCGCTGAGCCTTTAACTGAGCAAGAAGAAAAAGAAATGAAAAGGAAAGTGACAAAGCCAAGGCCTGGGCATGCGGATTTAAATGGTGCGATTAAATATGGTCATAGAGATATGAGAAATGTACTTGAACGTTCTTCGGCACGCGAAACGACAGTGCGTGTTGCTGCTGGTGCGGTTGCTAAAAAAATTTTGGGAGAACTTGGTATTAAAGTGGCGGGCCATGTGATTGAGATTGGTGGTGTACAAACTAAGGAGATTACGTATAGTTCAATTGAAGAATTAAAAAGTATTACAGAAGCATCACCTGTACGCTGCTTAGATGACGAAGCTGGTAAACAAATGATGAAAGCGATTGATGATGCAAAGGCAAATGGTGATTCAATTGGTGGGATCGTTGAAGTAGTTGTGGAAGGAATGCCAATTGGAGTAGGTAGCTATGTGCATTATGACCGAAAACTAGATGCAAAATTAGCAGCTGCAATTATGAGTATTAACGCCTTTAAAGGTGTGGAGATTGGAATTGGTTTTGAAGCAGCACATAGACCGGGAAGTGAAGTGCATGATGAAATTCTGTGGAATGAGGAACATGGATATACAAGAAAAACGAACAATGCAGGTGGATTAGAAGGTGGCATGACGACTGGAATGCCGATTGTTGTGCGCGGTGTGATGAAACCGATACCTACACTATATAAACCGCTTCAAAGTGTGGATATTGATACGAAAGAACCTTTTACAGCAAGCATTGAACGTTCAGATAGTTGTGCTGTACCGGCAGCTAGTGTCGTTGCAGAAGCGGTTGTGGCTTGGGAATTAGCGACTGCTTTAATCGAACAATTTGGGTTAGACCGTATGGACCTTATCCGTGAAAATATTGGGAAACATAATGAATATGCGAGGGGATTTTAATGGGAAACATACATATTCAAACGAAATCAAAAGAATATGATGTACATGTTGGGAAAGAGGCATTGTCATATTTGGCAACGATCGTTCAAAATATGCAGCCGGCTGTGTCTAACGTAATGATCATTTCAGATGAAGCCGTTGCAGCTTTACATTTACAGACAGTTGTTAATGCATTGCAAGTAGAACAGAAAGTATTTTCATTCGTTGTGCCGAGCGGTGAAAAAGAGAAGTCTTTTGAAAATTTCTATGCGGCTCATACGTCAGCTCTTGAAAATAAATTAGATAGAAACTCTTTAATTATCGCACTTGGAGGCGGAATGATTGGGGACTTGGCTGGTTTTGTTGCCGCGTCGTTTATGCGTGGTATTCGCTTTGTTCAGGTTCCAACGACTTTATTAGCTCACGATAGCGCAGTAGGCGGGAAAGTAGCAATTAACCATCCGTTAGGGAAAAATATGATCGGTGCATTCCATCAGCCAGAAGCGGTTGTATATCACACACCATTTTTACATTCTCTTCCTGAAAAAGAGTGGCGTTCAGGTTTTGCAGAAGTGATAAAGCATGCTCTTATTGGTGATGTAAATCTATATCATTGGTTAAAAGAAGAAGTGCAAACATTAGCGGATCTTCGTGACGAGAAGTTAATTCATATATTAACGAAGGCAATTCCGGTAAAAGCAAAGATTGTATCGCAAGATGAAACAGAAAAAGGTGTACGTGCCCATTTGAACTTTGGACATACGTTAGGACATGCTCTTGAAAAAGAGCTTGGGTATGGAAGTATTACGCACGGTGACGGAGTAGCGGTTGGGATGTTATTCGCCATATTTTTAAGTGAGCAAGTGTACAAGGTTGATCTTGCTTATGAAGAGATGAAGCAGTGGTTCTTGAAATATGGCTATCCAAAAATGCCAAGCGATTTGAATGTAGAGCGCCTTGTTCAATTGATGAAACAAGATAAGAAAGCAAATGCAGGAACAATTCATATGGTGCTTATGCAGGAATATGGGGTAGTGAATGTCGTATCTATTTCAGATGAGACTGTTCATATTGCGTTAGAGGCATTTCAAAAGGATATGGTTTAAAGATGTAGAGAAGAGGTATGAAGTGCTGATTTAGAGGTATTCTCGTAATAGTGACGGTTATGATAAAAGATTGCAGTGAGGAGCTATAATTATACTGTAATCGAATTAAATAAAATGACTGGGGGAAGCGAAATGAGAGTGAAAGAGCAATTGTTAACTTTGAGAGCATATGTACCTGGGAAAAATATTGAAGAAGTAAAAAGGGAATATGGATTATCAAAAATTGTGAAATTAGCATCAAACGAAAATCCATTCGGTTGCTCTACACGTGTGACAGAAGCGTTAACTTCGTTAGCGAGTCAATACGCCCTTTATCCGGACGGATATGCCTTTGAACTTCGGACGAAAGTAGCAGAGCATTTAGGTGTAAAAGCAGAACAACTGTTATTTGGTAGTGGGTTAGATGAAGTCATTCAAATGATTAGCCGTGCATTACTACATGAAGGAACAAATGTTGTAATGGCAAATCCTACGTTCTCTCAATATTATCACCATGCTGTGATTGAAGGAGCAGAAGTTCGTGAAGTACCACTTAAAGATGGAATTCATGATTTAGACGCAATGTTACAGCAAGTAGATGACAAAACGAAGATTGTATGGATTTGTAATCCGAATAATCCAACAGGTACATATGTAGAGAAACAAAAATTACTTTCATTTTTAGAATCAGTACCTAAGTCAGCGCTCGTTATTATGGACGAAGCATATTATGAATATGCGGGAGCAGAAGACTATCCGCAAACATTACCACTTCTTGAAAAATACGAAAATCTTATGGTTTTACGCACGTTTTCAAAAGCATATGGTTTAGCTGCTTTTCGTATCGGATATGCGGTTGGTAATGCGAAGTTAATCGGGCAGCTAGAAGTAGCAAGGTTGCCATTCAATACATCGACTGTAGCCCAAGCTGTGGCACTCGCTGCATTAGAAGATCAAGCGTTTTTACAAGAATGTGTGAAAAAGAATGAAGAAGGATTAAATCAATATTATGCATTTTGTAAGGAATATAATGTATTCTATTATCCATCTCAAACAAATTTCATTTTCTTAAAACTTGGTATTCCTGGTAATGAAGCTTTCGAACGTTTAATGAAAAAAGGATATATTGTTCGTTCTGGTGCCGCATTTGGTATAAATGATGGCATTCGTATTACTGTTGGTTTGAAAGAAGAAAATGATGAAATTATAGAATTATTGAAAGAGCTTGTAAATGAGCAAGTACAGAAAGAAGAAACATATTCTTAAGAAATTGTGAAGGCTCCTATTATAGGAGCCTTTTTTATCCCGTTATTTATATGCGGTCAGACTCCCAGTTTAAAAAGAGAAGCTGACCTGTACAGCACGATTTGTGGGACTTAATAATTGATGAGGGAAGTTATTTGCGCGGTCATGAAAGAAAACGTTACAATAGAAAGTAGTGATGCGGTATCGGTGTCATATTCGAATCGTTATCAGTGAAAGTACAAGAAGAAGTATGCTCATTCTAAAGGTTGCGTTCTTACACCTAGTTGCTTATGATAAATAAACAGAAGAGAATATTTTTTAGAATTAAAGGAGACGTTTATGCAAAAGTTTGAACAAGCTGTTTCATATATTGAAAATGGTGAAGCGGAAAAGGGATTACAATTATTAAAAGAACAATTACAAATTGCGAATGATGAAGAGAAGTATGATATCGCTCGCTACTATCATACACTTGGATTTACGGATGAGGCGCTAGCCATTACAGAAGACTTACGATTGCTATATCCGGAAGAAAGTGAATTTACGGTATTTTTAGCAGAATTATATATTGATCTAGACAAAGAAGATGAAGCAATTGAAGTACTTCATGATATTCCAGAAAATGATGATTTATATGTTCAATCGTTATTACTTGTTGCGGACTTATTCCAAATGCAAGGTTTTGATGATGTAGCAGAGCAAAAACTATTAAAGGCGAAAGAAATGATGCCTGACGAACCTGTTATTACGTTTGGATTAGCAGAATTATATAGTAGTAAAGGTGAAGAACAAAAGGCAATTACTCATTACGAGTCGCTATTAGCAGAACATAAAGTAATGGGTGGTGTTGTCATTGCGCTTCGTCTCGCAGAAACGTTAAGTGCGATTGGAAACTGGGAAGAGGCAATCTCTTATTATGAAGCAGGCTTAGAGGAGCAAAAAGATATTCACTCATTATTTGGATATGCTTTCACATTATATCAAGGAGAAGAATATCAAAGAGCAATTGGTGCTTGGCAAGAATTAAAAGAATTAGATCCTGAATACGCATCGCTGTACATGTATTTAGCGAAAAGCTATGAAAAAGAAGGAATGCTTCAAGAAAGCTATGAAACACTTCATGAAGGTATTAAAGTAGATGAACTTTCTGTTCCGTTTTATGTAGAATTAGCGAACATTGCGGCGAAATTAGGAAAAATAGCGGAATCAGAGGAAGTGCTTCAAAAAGCACTTGAGTTAGATCCAGGACATTTAGGTGCAACATTAAAATATGCGTACATCTTAAAAGAACAAGAAAAGTATGAAGAGTTAATTACAGTTGTAGAGCGTGCGATTGATAGCGGAGAGCCAGATACACAATTACTTTGGGATCTTGCGTATGCAAAAAAACAATTAGAAATGTATTCGGATGCATTAAAACACTATGAAAGTGCATATACTTCTTTTAAGAATCATCCAGACTTCTTGGAAGAGTACGGTTATTTCTTATTGGAAGAAGGAAAACGAAAAGAGGCAAAAGAAGTATTTACCCAGTTATTACAACTAGACCCAACACAAATTCATATCGAAGAGTTGTTATATAATTTAGAGGATTTTTCATAAGTTGGAAGGAAACTGAATGCCGCTTCTTGAATCTAAAAAGAAAAGAGAAAGACAGAGGAGGGACTTAATTGCTATGAATACCCCTGTTTCTGTAAACGAGAAGAAGGATTTTGTAAAATGGTTTTTGAATAATTACCAACTGAAACAGCGTGAATGTGTATGGATTTTGAATTATTTAATGAGTCACGACCAATTAATGCATAAAGTCCACTTCGTAGAGCATGCAAAATATTGTCCGCGTGGCTTAGTGATGTCAGCGAATTGTGTGAAAGACACACCGTTTCACTTTTTTAAACAAAATGTTATGACAACAGATGCTGAAAAATCGTTTCATGATATTCGTTTAAATCGAGATGAGGATATTTATATTCAACTCAACTTTAAATCATCGTTTCAAAATGCAAATTATGTAGCAGTATTAGAAGAAAACCCATATTTACCAAAGCATATTGAAGTAAATGAAAAAGACCGTTTACTGGCAGAGAGATTTTTAGAAGAGAGTGTATTTTCATTTAGAAGGGAACGTCTTTTGAAACAAATTGATGAAGCGTTGGATAAGCAAGATAAGGAAGCGTTTCATAGGTTAACGGTGGAGTTAAAGACTTTATAGAATTTATTTGGATTATTATTTTTTTACAAATTTCAGAATTTTTTCAAGAAAAACTACCTATATTAGGTAGTTTTTCTTTTTTTACCTCTTTTAGTATGGTTTAATATATATAAAGTGAAAGTTCTGTCATTTCTGATAAGGGAGGGAAGAAATGTGAAATGGATTGTAAAAGATGTAGAACAATTTGAGCAAGCAAGAGAGTATGTAGATACAGGAGTTATACCGCTTTTATCAATTTCGGCAGCGAAAGAAATGAAAATGGTTGTAGAACAAGGTGAATTTATCGAATTGTTGAGTATGGAATTGGAAAGAGAGTATAAAGGGAGAGTGCTTTTACTGCCTGCGTTTACGTATTTAGTAGAAAGCCAAAAGAAGGAAAAAGGTCGTTTGCAAGAATGGGCAGATCATTTACAAATCCAAGGTTTTAAGCATATTACCTATGTTACAAGTGATTTTTCATGGAAAGAAGATATGCAAGAGTTACAAGGAGATTTATTTTGGTTTCCTTCATTAGCGTTAGAGCAATTTAGTGATCAAGCGAAAAGAGAAGTCATTCATGCACATATAAAAAATATAATGGTTATGTTAGAAGAGAAATGGGGAAACTCGCAATAAACAGAAAGTTCTTATTATTATGAGTAGTATGATATTGACCTGTGCATGAGCGTATTATATCATGATAGTGTCCTAGTATTTATTTTTTATATAATTTATCACGAGGGGACAATTTCTGATAGAGGGGGGAAATTTTCGTGAGCGAGAAAGAACATCGTGTGTCAAGAAGACAGTTTTTAAATTACACACTTACAGGGGTAGGAGGCTTTATGGCTGCGGGTATTTTAATGCCGATGACGCGATTTGCGCTTGATCCGGTGTTAAGAAAAGAAGCGGGAACGGATATGGTGGCTGTTGCACAAGTAAAAGATATTACAACAGAGCCGAAGCGTTTTGACTTTAAGGTGAAGCAGGTTGACGGTTGGTACAAGTCCGAAGAACCAAAATCAGCTTGGGTTCATAAAGATGAAAGCGGAGACATTGTTGCGTTCTCTCCAGTATGTAAACATTTAGGGTGTACAGTTAACTGGAATTCGGACAAAGCACATCCGAATCAATTCTTTTGCCCATGTCACGGGGGACGTTACACAAAAGATGGGATTAATATTAAAGGTACGCCGCCCCTTGCTCCGCTTGATGTGTACGAGTCTAAAGTAAAAGATGGGACGCTGTATTTAGGAAAAGCGAAGCCAAGAGGGGGTGCAAAGTAGATGCTAAATAAAATTTATGATTGGGTAGACGAGCGATTAGATATTACACCGATCTGGCGCGATATCGCTGATCATGAAGTACCTGAGCATGTAAACCCAGCACATCACTTTTCTGCATTCGTCTATTGCTTTGGAGGACTTACTTTTTTCGTTACTGTAATTCAAATTTTGTCTGGAATGTTTTTGACGATGTATTATGTGCCAGATATTAAAAATGCTTGGGAATCGGTTTATTATTTACAAAATGAAGTTGCTTACGGACAAATTGTCCGTGGTATGCACCACTGGGGTGCTAGTCTCGTAATTGTAATGATGTTTTTACATACACTCAGAGTTTTCTTCCAAGGTGCGTATAAAAAACCTCGTGAACTAAACTGGATTGTTGGTGTTCTTATTTTCTTTGTTATGTTAGGTCTTGGTTTTACCGGATATTTATTACCGTGGGATATGAAAGCGTTATTTGCTACGAAAGTAGGGATTCAAATTGCAGAGCAAACGCCGCTCATTGGTCCTTATATTAAAACATTACTCGCTGGTCATTCCGAAATTGTTGGCGCTCAAACATTAACTCGCTTCTTTGCTATTCACGTCTTCTTCTTACCAGCAGCACTTCTAGGTTTAATGGCCTTCCACTTCATCATGATTCGCAAACAAGGTATTTCCGGTCCACTATAAGAGATTGCTAAATTAAAGGGGAAAAGAACTAAAGGAGGGAGATTATGCATCGCGGCAAAGGGATGAAGTTTGTAGGAGATTCTCGGGTACCAGTAGCTCGGAAACCAAATATTCCAAAAGACTATTCTGAATACCCAGGAAAAACAGAAGCATTTTGGCCGAACTTCTTGTTAAAAGAATGGATGGTTGGTGCAGTTTTTTTAATCGGTTATTTATGTTTAACAGTGGCGCATCCGTCACCGCTTGAGAGAATGGCGGATCCGACAGATGCAGGATATATACCACTTCCAGATTGGTATTTCTTATTCTTGTATCAGTTATTAAAGTATTCTTATGCTTCAGGTTCATTTACTGTAATTGGAGCATTTATTATGCCAGGGATTGCGTTTGGAGCATTAATGTTAGCTCCATTTCTTGACCGAGGCCCAGAAAGACGCCCATTAAAGCGTCCTGTAGCAACTGGATTTATGCTTTTAGCAATTGCATCGATTATCTTTTTAACTTGGGAATCTGTAGCACACCACGACTGGGAAGCTGCAAAAAAACAAGGAGCAATTGTAAAAACAGCACCAGTTGATAAAAATGATGACGGCTATAAATTAATGCAAAAAAATACTTGTTTAACATGTCATGGTGACAATTTACAAGGTGGCGCGGCAGCACCAGCGCTACAAAACTTAACTTTAAAACCAGAAGAAATCGCTAAAATTGCGAAAGAGGGAAAAGGTGCAATGCCTAAAGGTGTATTTAAAGGTACGGATGAAGAAGTGAAAAAACTTTCAGAATTTATTGCGAAGTATAATAAGAAGTAATAGAGAGCTGACTACAAAAAAATTGTAGTCAGCTTTTTATTTTGATGATAGCAAGTTTACTATATAATAAGAGTAGAGTTTGATGAAAGAATGATTTTGTTTGAAAGGTGTTGGAAATACAGATTGGCTTACTTGTATGCAATGTTAAGACAACGCTCCGTATTAATATTTTTATTGGTTGTTAACATATTAGGTACAATTTACGGTTTTATATGGTATGGAAATCAATTAAAAGAAACGTCACCTATATTTTGGCCGTTTGTACCAGATAGCCCTATGGCAAGTCTCTTTTTTGTCTTTGTTTTAATCGCTTTCTTGATAAAGAGAAACTGGGGATTGATAGAGGCGCTAGCGATAGTTACTTTAGTAAAATATGGTATATGGGCTGTTGTTGTAAACGCAATTATGATTTATGTAAAAGGCCCTATTGGTCTTATGGGCTACATGCTAATGCTTTCGCATCTTGCGATGGCGGTGCAGGGCGTGCTATATGCTCCGTTTTACCGTATAAAAAAATGGCATTTTGCGGTAGCGGGTATATGGACATTACATAATGATGTAATTGATTATTTGTTTTGGCAAATGCCGAGATACGGAATTCTGCATTTGTTTGTAGAGAAAATTGGTTATTTTACGTTTTGGTTAAGTATTGCTGTACTGTGTATCACATATTATTATTGCTTACGTGAGCACCGAAAACAGTTTTCTTTATGATGGTGAGAACATTTAGGGGGAGAAAATGAAGAAAAATAAGAGTGGCACAAAAATATTGGATCGATTGATTACTTTAGTTGTTTCATATAGCATAGCATTTTCTATTTTTGCACTCGCAATAATGGCAGTTGTATACGGAAAATGGCTATATTATTTTGAAATTGATTTTTTAAACATTCCAGATTTAGCAGATATGACGAAGGATGAAATTAAGCGGAATTATGATGTGCTGATTACATATTTATCTCCGTTTTATGACGGAGCATTACAGTTACCAACATTAGATATGTCTACAAATGGCCGTATTCATTTTGTAGATGTTAAAAATATTTTAGTGAAGATTCAATATGTGATGTATGCGACAATTACCATTACAGTAATAGGCGGCTTATATTTATTAAAAAAGAAAAATGAAAAGTTTTTACTGCACGGATCGATTTTAACAATCATATTTCCGATAGCACTGATGTTACCAATTGCTATTAATTTTGAAAAAAGTTTTGTATTATTCCATAAGCTTTTATTTAGTAATGATTATTGGATGTTTGATATTGAAACGGATCCGATTATATTAATGCTACCAGAAGAATTCTTTATGCATGCTGCATGTGTTATTTTATTATTCATTTTAAGTGGTAGTATACTTTGTTACAGTTTGTATAGATATTTCGTAAAAAAGAAAAGGGTTTCAAAAGAAAAATTCTCTGCTTAAAGAGAATTTTTTTCTTTGAAAATGATAATATATTTTTCGGTCCAGTTCTGTTCTATTCTTGTCCAAATTAACATATTTTGTACTAGTAGTTATAGGGGGGACCGGGATGAAGAGAACATTAATTGGATTGATAGCATTTCTAATTATAATGTTTCCATTACGTATATATGCTGAAGAGTGGAGTGAACTAACAGGGTTGTTAGATGACTCGTTACAGCTAGTGAAGCGTAATGAAGATGAAAAAGCAGTACAAGTATTACAACGTTTCTCTGAGCAGTTTGTAATAAAGGGGAATGAAAAGAAAGACGAAGTAACGCCAGATCAATTTAGAGTCATTTCTTTAGCTTACGACAAGGCAAAACAATCTCTCTCAGAAGAAGATTTAGGCAAGCAAGTTAAAATTGATAATGTGCTAGCATTACAACTCGCTGTTGATGCGCAAGTATCGAAATATCAACCACTTTGGATGGAAAGAGAAAGAAAAGTAATGGGCGCCTTTTCTCAAATGGAAAAAGCGATGGAAAAAGAAGATGCTGGACAGTTTCAACAAACATTAAATACATTTTTAAATGAATTTAATATTATTTATCCAAGCTTAATGATTGCTCTGCCAGAAAATGAAGTGCAACGTGTAAATGCTCACTTATCTTATTTGGATGAATTTCGTAGCGTTATGTTAAAAACGAAAGGTGGCCAAATGCAATTAGGAATCATTAAAGGAGATTTGCAAAAGATATTTCACACAGTAAAAAAGGATGAAATTGCTCCCTCTCTCATTTGGTTTATGACAATTACTGGAGGACTTATTTTATTCACATTAACTTATGTTGGATGGAGAAAGTATAAAGGAGAGCGAGAGAAAAGAAAAAGTAATGTACATTCTAAAAATAGATAATGCAATAAAGTGAAACTTTAATCAGTGGGGGGCATCCCCCACTGATTATTAGTTGAACCAATCGGGCGTTTACGGGCAGTTGATCTCCCACCTAACTTCTTTGCTCCAGCCGCATTTTGAGTTGGGAGTTTTACTGCCCGTTAATGCGGGATAAATAAAGATGCGGATTGTAAGGTTTATTCATTGACAATGATGGCAGAAGAAAATAGAATGAGAAGTACTATAATTAAAACTTCAATGGAGGTTCATGATGTTTTATTTAATTTACTTCGCGATCATAATGATCATACCGTTGTATGCACAGTCAAAAGTACGTAGTGCCTATAGCAAGTATTCACAAGTTTATTCAACATCAGGTATGACAGGAGCAGAAGTGGCTCGGAAAATTTTAGATGAAAATGGATTATACAACGTAGCTGTAGAAGAAACACCAGGTCATTTATCAGACCATTATGATCCAACTGCTAAGACGGTGCGATTATCAACAGATAATTATTACGGTCATTCAGTTGCTGGAACAGCAGTAGCGGCACACGAAGTAGGACACGCAATTCAAGATGCAAAAGATTATAACTTTATGCGTATCCGTCATTCATTAGTGCCAGTTGCAAACTTTGGCTCGAATATGTCTTGGATTTTCGTCCTAATCGGTATATTTGCACAAATGTCTGGTTTAATGTTATTAGGAATTATTTTAATGGCAGCAGGTGTTGTTTTCCAACTTGTTACATTACCAGTTGAGTTTGATGCATCAAAGCGTGCGATGCAACAAATTGAAGCGTTAGGTATCGTATCAACAGATGAATATGGCCAAGCTCGTAAAGTATTAAATGCGGCAGCATTAACATATGTAGCAGCTGCAGCAGTAGCGGTATTTGAATTATTACGTCTCGTATTAATATATACTGGTATGCAGCGTAGCGACGACTAAAGACTATCAATTTTGATAGTCTTTTTTTATTATCTGTAATAAATGGACAGGATAAAATGAAAGAAACGTTGTAAGAAAGTCATAATACATATAAGTAGCGTATGATGAAGGCAGGTGGAGATAATGGAATATCCAAACCATTTAATAAAACAAGTGAAAGAGCGTAGCGCTCCTTATCAACTAGAAGGTTTTTTAAGTGGACAAGGTCCTGAAAATCCAACATTTATGCTCGTTGGAGAAGCGCCTGGTGAAACAGAAATTCATAATGGGATTCCGTTTAGCGGGAGAGCGGGAAAATATTTAATGGAGTTTTTAGAACGTATTCACGTTACAAGGGAAGAAGTATATATTACGAGTACAGTCCGGAGCAGGCCTTATAAATGGAGAGAGAAAAGAGAACGAAGTGGCGAGATCATACAGAAAAAGTATAATAGAACGCCAAATCAAGGAGAAATACTTGCCCATGCACCTTTGTTAGATTATGAGCTGGAACATATAGATCCTAAGCTTATTGTCACGCTTGGTAATATTGGGCTCCAACGTTTAACTGGAAAAAATAAAAAGATTACGGGTGTACACGGACAATTATTAAAACAGCCAATTCAAAAATTAAAGGATATGCAAAGTACAGAGTTTATATGGACAGAAAAAGAATATTATATTTTTCCGACCTTTCATCCTGCTTCGATTTTTTATAATCGTGGTTTGTTGGAATTCATTCGTGAGGATTTTGCAAAGGTGAAGCAATTTTTAAATGAAAAGGGACCGTCTTAAAATTATTTTTGGACGGCCTCTTCTCGTTAATAAGTTACTGCTATTTGAAGTATTTTGTTGTTAAATGGATATTCCTTGTCGAAATGTCGATATATTTAGAGTCATGTTCGATATAAGTTCATTTACTATAGCCTTTTAATTATGTAACGGATTTTTATTTTCATCTAGCGTAAATCCTTCACCGACTACATCGTGTACATCACTTACAGCGACAAAGGCATGTGGGTCTACAGAAGTAATGATGTTCTTTAATTTCACGATTTCATTTTTAGCAACAACGCAATACAATACATTACGTTCCACTTTTGTATAGGATCCAACGGCTTTTAAGAAGGTTGCTCCGCGCTCCATGTCGGATAAAATTTTGGCAGCGATTTCTTCGTTTTTATCCGAAATAATAGTTGCTCCTTTAGCAGCATAGGCTCCTTCTTGCATAAAATCAATGACTTTCGCCCCGATAAAAACAGCAACTAACGTATACATGCCTTCACGATATGATAAATATGTAAGAATAGAAACGATAATGACGACGGCATCAAACATAAACATCGTTTTCCCCATACTCCAGCCAACATATTTGTGAGCTAACCTTGCGATAATATCAACACCGCCAGTAGTACCACCATATTTGAATATAATTCCGAGCCCGATACCGATAAATGCCCCAGCGAATAAAGCAGCGAGTGTCATATCATTTTGTAAATTTAAATGTAAGTTGAGTGCGTCATAGCGCTGAAACACCCATAGGAATAAAGAGACGCTAAATGTACCGATTAATGTATATAAAAATGTAGTTCGTCCGAGTAACTTCCAGCCGATGAAAAATATAGGGATATTTAAAAGTAAGTTTGTATAGGAAGGGTCAAACGAAAATAGGAAATATAATAATAGCGTAATACCAGTAAATCCACCCTCTGCAAGATGATTTTCAATATTGATATTCACAATGCCAAAAGAAAAAATAGCGGAACCGATTAAAATAAAAATGATATTTCGAATCTTCAAATTTGATGTCATATAGAAATCCTCCTAATTATGTAATGATTGCATTGCTCCGCTGAAACGGTAAAACATAATGATAAGTAATTTCTAGTTGTTAGTAAAAATTGTAAGAACTCGATTGGTTCGGGCTAATCTTTTGCAAAAAACCGCAAAAGAAAGTTTCACTTTACCCCGTTCTAACGGCTGGTAGGGGATAAAGCAAAGAAGCAAGGCGAACCAGCCGTAAGACCCCGATTGGTTCAACTAATCTTTTGCAAAAAAACGCAAAAGAAAGTTTCACTTTACCCCGTTCTAACGGCTGGTAGGGGATAAAGCGAAGAAGCAAGGCGAACCAGCCGTAAGACCCCGATTGGTTCAACTAATCTTTTGCAAAAAACCGCAAAAGAAAGTTTCACTTTATTATAGTCTATCCAAAAAAGGGTCGCAAATAGGTGATTAGCGGGGAATAATATTTGTCAAATCGCGATGAATTGGCTAACATGAAAGAGGAAGGATTAGAGGTGAATTGTATGGAAGCAAAAACGATGAAAGATATGCAGAAAGAAGTAGATGCATATATTAGTCAGTTTAAAGAAGGTTATTTCAGTCCGCTTGCAATGATGGCTCGTTTGACAGAAGAGATGGGAGAGCTTGCAAGAGAGGTAAATCATTATTATGGTGAGAAACCGAAGAAAACAACTGAAAAAGAAAGAAGTATTGAAGAAGAGCTTGGAGATGTATTATTTGTTATGATTTGTATGGCAAATAGTTTAAATATTGATTTAGAAACAGCACATAACATTGTAATGAATAAATTTAATACACGTGATAAAGATCGCTGGACACGTATCGATGAGGGAGAGAAATAATAATGAAAGAAATTAAAGTAATTATCGCTGGACCAAGAGGACGTATGGGACATGAAGCAGTCCTTCTTATGGAAAGAACGGAACATTTTAATTTAGTAGCAGCAGTGGATTATAAGCATGGTGGAGAAAAAATTTCTGATTTACCTGGAATGCCAGCGTTACATGCGCCGATTTACGCGGATTTACATACTTGTTTAGATGAAGTCGAAGCAGATGTGTTGTTAGATTTAACAACGCCAGAAGTTGGGAAACAACACGTTACACTTGCAGTTGAACGTGGACTTCGTTCTGTTATTGGTACAACTGGATTTACAGAAGAAGAATTGAAACGTTTAACAGAGACTGCAAAAGAAAAAGAAGTAGGAACCATTATCGCTCCAAACTTTGCAATTGGTGCAGTTCTTATGATGAAATTCTCACAAATGGCAGCGAAGTACTTCCAAGATGTTGAAGTAATTGAATTACATCATGATCAAAAATTAGATGCACCATCTGGTACAGCTGTAAAAACAGTAGAATTAATTCGTCAAAACCGTGAATCAAAAGAGCAAGGCCATCCAAATGAAGTAGAGCAACTAGAAGGTGCTCGTGGTGCGAATGTAGACGGTATTCACATTCATAGCGTACGTTTACCAGGACTTATTGCACACCAAGAAGTAATGTTTGGTGGAGATGGACAAATGCTAACAGTTCGTCATGATTCATTCAATCGTGCATCCTTTATGTCAGGTGTAAAACTATCGATTGAGACAGTAATGAACCTGGATCATCTTGTGTACGGTTTAGAAAATATTATCGAGTAAAGGGGAGACAACGGATGAAAATTGCCTTAATCGCACATGACAAAAAGAAAAATGATATGGTTTCGTTTGCATACGCATATAAACCAATTTTTGAACGGCATGAATTATTTGCAACAGGGACGACAGGACTTCGTATTATGGAAGCGACTGGTTTAGTTGTAACAAGATATCAATCTGGTCCTCTTGGTGGCGATCAAGAAATTGGTGCAATGATTGCAAAAAATGATTTAGATATGGTGATTTTCTTCCGCGATCCATTAACAGCACAGCCGCATGAACCAGATGTGAATGCGTTGCTTCGTTTATGTGATGTATATGCGATTCCACTTGCAACGAATATGGCAAGTGCTGAAATGTTAATGCACGCATTAGAGCGAGGAGATTTAGATTACCGCAAGTTAAGAAAATGAGGGGAACAATTATGAGTGGATTACATATATTAGCGTTTGGTGCTCATGCCGATGATGTTGAAATTGGCATGGCTGGTACCATTGCTAAATATACGAAGCAAGGGTATGAAGTAGGTATTTGTGATTTAACAGAAGCTGATCTTTCTTCAAATGGAACGATAGAGTTGAGAAAAGAAGAAGCAAAGGCCGCAGCTCGTATAATGGGAGTAAAAACGAGACTGAATTTAGCGATGCCAGACCGTGGTTTGTATATGAAAGAAGAGTTTATACGTGAAATTGTAAAGGTGATCCGTACATATAAACCAAAACTAGTTTTTGCACCATATTATGAAGATCGTCATCCAGATCATGCAAATTGTGCAAGACTTGTGGAAGAAGCTATTTTTTCAGCAGGAATCCGTAAATATATGCCAGAACTTCCACCGCATCGTGTAGAGTCATTTTATAATTATATGATTAATGGTTTTCATAAACCGAATTTTTGTATAGATATTAGTGAGTACCTTTCTAAAAAAGTGGAAGCGCTAGAAGCGTATGAAAGCCAGTTTTCAATAGGGAGTGATGGTGTTAAGACGCCGTTAACAGAAGGATACGTTGAAACTGTGGTCGCTCGTGAGAAGATGTTTGGAAAAGAAGTTGGAGTCTTGTATGCCGAAGGATTTATGAGTAAGAAACCGGTTTTATTACATGCTGATTTAATAGGGGGATGTAAATGAAATTAAAAATAGGTATTACATGTTATCCTTCTGTAGGTGGTTCTGGAGTTGTTGGAACGGAATTAGGAAAGCAATTGGCGGAACGCGGGCATGAAATTCATTTTATTACATCGGGTTTACCATTTCGGTTAAATAAAGTGTATCCAAACATTTATTTTCATGAAGTGACGGTAAATCAATACTCTGTATTTCAATATCCACCATACGATTTAGCGTTAGCGAGTAAAATGGCAGAGGTTGCACAAAGAGAAAACCTAGATATTTTACACGTGCATTACGCAATACCACATGCAATTTGTGCTTATTTAGCAAAACAAATGATTGGAGAGCGTATTAAAATTGTTACAACCTTGCATGGAACAGATATTACTGTGTTAGGTTCCGACCCTTCGTTAAATAATTTAATTCGTTTTGGTATTGAGCAGTCTGATGTTGTTACTGCTGTCTCGCATTCATTAATTAACGAAACGCATGAGCTTATAAAACCAAATAAAGAAATTCAAACGGTATATAACTTTATAGACGAACGTGTATATTTCAAACGTGATATGTCTCAATTAAAGAAAGAATACGGTATAAGTGAGAGTGAAAAGGTACTTATTCATATTTCAAATTTCCGTAAAGTGAAACGTGTGCAGGATGTTGTTCAAGCATTTGCTAAAATTGTTAAAGAGGTAGATGCGAAGTTGCTTCTTGTTGGGGATGGACCAGAATTTTGTACGATTTTACAGTTAGTGAAAAATTTACATATTGAAGATCGCGTCTTATTCCTAGGGAAGCAAGATAATGTTGCAGAGTTACTTGCGATGAGTGATTTAATGTTGCTTCTATCAGAGAAGGAAAGTTTTGGTCTTGTTTTATTAGAAGCGATGGCGTGTGGTGTACCTTGTATCGGAACAAGGGTTGGAGGTATTCCAGAGGTCATTCAACATGGTGAAACAGGATATTTATGTGAAGTTGGCGATACAACAGGAGTGGCAAATCAAGCCATTCAGCTATTAAAGGATGAGGAACTTCACCGTAATATAGGAGAACGAGCGAGAGAAAGTGTTTACGAGCAATTCCGCTCAGAAAAAATCGTCTCACAATATGAAACGATTTATTATGACGTACTAAGGGATGACAAAAATGGAAAGATTTAAAAAAGCTAGTTCTATTATTGAGACATTAAAGCAAAAAGGACATGAGGCTTACTTTGTTGGTGGGAGCGTACGAGATCTTATTATCGATAGGCCGATTGGAGATATTGATATTGCGACATCTGCTTTACCAGAAGAAGTAATGGCTATATTCCCAAGACATGTCCCGGTTGGTCTTGAACATGGAACAGTAGTTGTTGTAGAAGATGGTGAACCTTATGAGGTAACCACTTTTCGAACAGAGAGCGAATATGAAGATTTTCGCAGACCTAGTAGCGTTCAATTTGTCCGTTCGTTAGAAGAGGATTTACAAAGACGTGATTTTACAATGAATGCAATTGCTATGACAGAAGACGGCGAAATGATTGATTTATTTGCTGGACAGGAAGCAATTCGTAAGAGAGAAATTGCGACAGTAGGAAATGCAGCGGATCGTTTTCAAGAAGATGCATTAAGAATGATGCGAGGTATTCGTTTTGTTAGTACGCTAGGATTCTCTTTGGAAACAAAGACGGAGGAAGCGATTGAAACATACGGTCATTTACTAGAGCATATAGCGATTGAGCGAATTACAGTAGAGTTTGAAAAATTATTGACGGGTGCATATTGTGCGAAGGGACTTCAAGAACTAGTAAAAACGAAGTTGTTTACACATTTACCATATTTACAAATGTCAGAAGAGAAGCTTTTAAAAGCCTCGCAGTATAAATGGGATTCTTTCGAAACAGACGTTGAGGCGTGGGCATTTTTCTTATATTGCATTGGAGAAGAACATCCATCCGTTTTTTTACGTCAATGGAAGTTTTCGAATAAAAAAATTAAAGATATTGTAGCGATTTTGTTAGTCATTCGCTCTAGAAAGAAAGCGGATTGGAACGAGTTCCTTCTATACAAAACGGGAATTCGTATCGCGGTAATGGCGGAGAGAGTATACGAAGCGATTATAGAAAGTTATAATTGTACCTCCGTTAAAAAAGTAGAAGATTTATTTGAGTCATTACCTATAAAGAGTCGTCAAGAAATGAATGTGACTGGGAATGATCTACTAAACTGGGCAAACCAAAAACCTGGTCCGTGGGTTGCTGAAATGCTTCAAAAAATCGAAGAAGCAATCGTACAAGGAAATATAGTTAATGAGAAAGAAAGTATAAGGGAGTGGCTGCAAAGATGCAATCTACTATAAGAAAGCAGTTATTGCAAGTTTTTTCTGAAGCGGATGGAGAGTTTGTATCTGGCCAAACGATTAGTGATAAACTCGGATGCTCAAGAACAGCTGTATGGAAACATATGGAGGACCTTCGAAGTGAAGGTTATGAACTTGAAGCTGTGCGTCGATTGGGCTATCGAATTGCAAGTAAGCCAGACAAAGTGACTGCGAATGAAATTCAGTTAGGGCTACAAACGAAGCGAATTGGTAGAACTGTGTATTTTGAAGAATCTGTTGAATCTACGCAGCATATTGCGGCAAAACTTGCTTATGAAGGTGCAGAAGAAGGAACAATTGTTGTAGCGGAAGAACAAACAGCGGGGAGAGGTCGTTTAAGCAGGAAATGGCACTCACCAAAAGGAACAGGAATTTGGATGAGTATTATTTTACGTCCATCAATCCCGGTTCATCATGCACCACAACTTACTTTGCTAGCGGCTGTTAGCGTTGCACAAGCAATTGAAAAATGTACAGGTGTAAATGTAGGGATAAAATGGCCGAATGATATTTTAATTCAAGGTAAAAAGGCTGTAGGTATATTAACAGAAATGCAAGCTGATCCTGATAAAATCAATGCTGTCATTATGGGTATTGGTATTAATGCGAATCAAAAGCAAGAACATTTTGATGAGGAAATTCAGCACATTGCTACTTCGTTAGCGATTGAATCAGGTAAGCCGATTGTTCGTGCGGAACTTATGCAACAAATCTTTTTACAACTAGAAAAACTATATGAAGAGTATTTACAAAATGGTTTCTCTGTGACTAAAATTCTTTGGGAAAGTTACGCTGTAAGCATCGGGAAAGAAATTACAGCTAGAATGATGAGACAGACGATTACGGGGTTAGCGAAAGGGATTACAGAGGATGGTGTGTTGCTTCTTGAGGATCATGAAGGGAAAGTACATCACATTCATTCTGCGGATATCGAAATTAAGTAAAAGAAGTTCCTCTTTTGGAACTTCTTTTTTATTTCAATATTTTTGAGTAGATTTTGTAATATGACAGTAAAGTTTTTATAACCTAAGTTGTATTTAAAGTAACGCTCGATTAGCCCTACTCATTATTTGATTATTACTTTTCCCTCCATTCCTTTAAGGAGATGGTATCGACATATTAATTCATATGTACCAGTATTTTTAGGTTTTACGGTAATGTTTTTTTCTTTTCCAGACTCAACTACGACGTCAATTCCGAGTTTTTTCACTGTAAAGGTGTGCTCATTCTTACCCTTATTTTTCAATAGCAATGTTGTTGTTTCTTCAACTGGAATAGTGATGACATTCGGATTAAAGTAATCATCGTTCAGCTCGACCTCAATCACTTTCGTTGACTCAATAGGTTGTGTTACGACGCTGGATTCGGCAAATACATTGAAGGAGCCTAAAGTTATCACACCCACACTCATCACAAGCAAACCGATTAATCGAAATAACCACTTGTTCATAGACATTCGCGATTCTCCTTTTCTAAGTGCTTTTCTTCAATTAACCTGCATCATTAGTTTAAGGTTTATACTTTACAGTCAAATAAAATATCATTATGTTTAAATCGATTTTCTACATTTAAACTCATTACAAAAGAAATTATCTTGGATTTTTTAAGGCATGCATTGAAAACAAAGCGACTTATCTTTCCATGATTGAATTCTCTATAAAAACTTTATAGCATATACACTCTCAAGTTAAATTTCACATACCGTAATAGAAATAAAAATTATTTTTTCAAAAAAATGTAGTCATTTCTTTTTGTAGTTTGCTATAATTAGTTCGAATGTGGGCAGTATCAGAGTGAACTGCACCATGATTCGAAGCAGTATGAAAAATAATAACTTGGATTCTGCCTTGATCCAATAACGGACTGGGACAGAGGGATGAATAATGCCGACTAACACACAACCCTTCTGCCCTTTTATGGCCAGAGGGGTTTTTTATATGATTTCGGCCATCTCCTCTCTCCTGCATAAAGGAGGAGTAGTTTTTGAAAACAAAAACAGATTTTTTGAAGATGAAAGAGCAAGGTGAGCCGATTACTATGCTAACGGCGTATGATTATCCTTCTGCTAAATTAGCAGAAGAAGCGGAAGTTGATATGATTTTAGTTGGAGATTCTCTTGGGATGGTTGTACTCGGATACGATTCAACAGTACCTGTAACAGTAGAGGATATGATTCATCATACGAAAGCTGTACGCCGCGGAGCGAAAGAGACATTTATTGTAACTGATATGCCGTTTATGTCTTATCACGTATCATTACAAGAAACGATGGTGAATGCACGCCGCATCGTTCAAGAGAGTGGGGCACATGCACTTAAGGTAGAAGGTGCTGGAGAAGTTATATCAACTATCCACTATTTAACGAACGCAGGAATTCCTGTCGTTGCGCATTTAGGTTTAACCCCTCAATCTGTAGGAGTGTTGGGTGGATATAAAGTACAAGGAAAAGATGCTGAAAGTGCAAAAAAATTAATAGAAGATGCAAAGAAATGTGAGGAAGCTGGCGCGATAGCACTTGTATTAGAGTGTGTACCAATGCAGCTAGCAGAATTAATTTCAAAACAATTAACAATTCCGACAATCGGCATTGGTGCTGGGCAAAAAGTAGATGGGCAAGTTCTTGTATATCATGATCTCATCTCATATGGCGTAAATCGTGTTCCGAAGTTTGTAAAACAGTATACGTCTGTTCAAGAAGAAATTGTACGTGGGATTTCTCAATATGTTGCTGAAGTAAAGACAGGACAATTTCCTGAAGAGAAACATTCGTTCACGATGAAAGAGGAAGAATGCTTAGCGTTATATGGAGGAAAACAATAATGAACATCATAACTACAGTGCAAGAGATGCAGCAGATTACGAGCGAACTTCGTGCAAGTGGAAAAAGTATTGGTTTTGTTCCAACGATGGGTTATTTACATGAGGGGCATGCTACGTTACTACGAAAGGCCAGAGAAGAAAATGAAATTGTAGTTTTAAGTGTATTTGTAAATCCACTACAGTTTGGACCGAATGAAGATTTAGATCGATACCCTCGTGATATTGAGAGAGATGAAAGTGTCGCGAAAGAAAACGGTGTTGATTATTTATTTTATCCGAGTGTAGAAGAGATGTATCCAGCAGAACAAACGACAACAGTAGAAGTCGTGAAACGTACTGACGTATTATGCGGCAAACAAAGATCTGGTCATTTCGCAGGAGTTGCGACAGTTCTTATGAAACTATTTAATATTGTATTGCCAAAACGTGCTTATTTCGGTATGAAAGATGCACAACAAGTTGCTGTAATTGAAGGATTTGTTGCTGATTTTAATATTCCAGTTACAATTGTACCAGTTGACATTGTGAGGGAAGAGGACGGATTAGCGAAAAGTTCCCGCAATGTATATTTATCAAAGGAAGATCGTGAAGAAGCACTTCATTTATATAAAAGTTTATGTATAGCGAAAACACAAATAGAAGCAGGTGAACGTAATCCAGAAATCATTACGGAACTTGTGAAGGAACATATTGCACAGTATACGAAAGGCACTGTAGATTATGCAGATGTATATGCATATCCTTCATTAACGGTAGTAGAAAAAATTGAAGGACGAATCATTTTAGCTATTGCAGTTAAGTTTGAAAATGTAAGATTAATTGACAATATAACATTAACGGTTAAATAAGGGGGAGCATCTATGTTTCGCACAATGATGAGAGCAAAGTTACATCGCGCAACTGTAACGGAAGCGAATTTAAATTATGTAGGTAGTATTACAATTGATGAAGATTTAATGGATGCAGTAAATATTGTAGAAAACGAAAAAGTTCAAATTGTAAATAATAATAATGGCGCTCGTTTAGAGACATACGTTATTAAAGGAGAACGTGGTAGCGGTGTTGTCTGCTTAAACGGTGCTGCGGCAAGGCTTGTACAACCGGGAGATAAAGTAATTATTATTTGTTATGGCCTAGTTACAGAAGAAGAGGTTCATAAACAAGAACCCAAAATTGCAGTATTAGACGACCAGAATCAAATTATTGAAATGTTAGGCGCTGAAAAGGCCGGCACAATATTATAAAATAGGAAAGCTATCTCTATGTCAGGAGATAGCTTTTTTGTGCATCTTTTCATTAAGATGAGATAAAACGTGGTATAGTAACATTATATGAATTTTTGTTGTTTGAAAGGTAAGAAATTGAGGTGTTACATATATGAGCAAGCGTTATGTCGTTGTTGATTTAGAGACGACAGGGAACTCCTGGAAAGATGGGAAAGATAAAATTACCCAAATTGCAGCTGTTGTAGTAGAAGATGGAGAGATATTGGAGATTTTTTCGTCTTTTGTTAACCCGAAGAGAGAGATCCCACCATTTATTACAGAATTAACAGGGATTGATGAAAGTCTTGTAAAACAAGCCCCATTATTTCAAGATGTAGCCCCGATGATTGTTGAGCTAATACAAGGTGCAGCTTTCGTTGCACATAATGTTCACTTTGATTGGAATTTTTTAAATGAAGAATTAAGGCAGGCTGGATATACAGAAATACATTGCCCTAAAATTGATACGGTTGAATTGGCACAAATTCTTTTGCCGACAGCTGATAGTTATAAATTACGTGATTTAGCTAAGAAACATGAACTGGAGCACGATCAACCACATCGTGCGGACAGCGATGCCCTTGCAACAGCAGAGTTGTTTTTACAATTTTTAAATGAAATTGAAAAATTACCACTAGTTACATTGCAATCGCTTTATGAATTAAGTGATGTTTTCCAAAGTGATATAGCTGATGTACTTTCTGAAAATATTTTAAAGAAAGTAATGCATGGTAAAGAAGTGAAAGCGGAGTATGAAGTGTATCGAAATATTGCACTGAAAAAGCGGAACTATTCCTTAAGCCTTGGAGAAACATGTTCATTAAAATTCGATGCTTTCTTGAATAAAACGATGGATAAGCTGGAATTACATATGCCAAAGTTTGAAAGAAGAGAAAGTCAACAAATGATGATGAAAGAGATATACACGGCGTTAAGAGATTCTCGTTTTTCTCTTATTGAAGCAGGTACAGGGACGGGAAAGACTCTTGCTTATTTACTTCCTAGTCTTTATTTCGCTAAGAAAAAAGAAGAACCTGTCGTTATTAGTACACAAACGGTACAACTTCAACAACAAATATTGGAAAAAGAAATCCCGTTATTGCAAAAAATAATGCCATTTTCATTTGAGGCAGCTCTTCTAAAAGGGAGAAAGCATTATCTTTGTTTACATAAATTTGAGTATGCTTTGCAAGAGGAAGAGAAAAATTATGATATGGCACTTACGAAGGCAAAGATTTTAGTTTGGCTATTGCAAACTGAAACGGGTGATCGTGATGAGTTAAATATTCCAGAGGGCGGAAAATTACTTTGGAATCGTATTTGTAGTGATGCGTATAGTCCAGGCGGTATGCAAAGTAATTGGTTTAGTCGTTGTTTTTACCAGCGAGCGAAAAATAAAGCTTTATTTGCAGATATCGTTATTACAAATCATGCATTATTATTTCAAGATTTTTCAAGTGAGGAACCGCTGTTTTCTTCATGCGAACATATTATATTTGATGAAGCTCATCATATCGAAGAAGCTGCGAGTAGAACATTAGGCGAACAATTTTCCTGTATGTATTTTCAATTGGTGTTATCTCGCCTTGGTACACTAGAAACAGATGATGTGCTGTCTAAAGTATATAAAATGATGAAAAAATCAGAGCAAGCCTCTCGCTCGACTTTCCGTATGATTAGTCATAGTTTGAAGGAATTGAAATTTGATGCGGATGAACTATTCCAAATGTTACGCACTTTTATATTTAAACAAACAAAGCAAGAACAAGGAACGAACAATATGCCGCTCATTTATCGATATAACACGGAAGTAGAGAAAGGTAAGTTGTGGGATAGTATTGTTGAGTTAACAAATCGTTTTGTATATGAATTAAGAAGAGTAGTGACTATGCTTGAGAAGCAAGTAGATATATTACAAAGTAGATTAGAGTGGGAGATGCATGTTGTTACGGGTGAATTTACGCATTTAATTGAGTTGCTAAGAAAGATGGCAGAATCGTTACAATTACTCATATTAGAAAAAAATTCATATGTAACTTGGATGGAGACAGAAACGAAAGGGACAATTCATTCAACAGTTTTATATGCGCAGCCTGTTCATATTGCCGAAAGATTTGCTGATGAGTTTTTAACAGAAAAAAAGAGTGTTATTTTTACATCTGCGACACTAACAGTTAATGATACATTTGACTATATAAAAGAGGAGCTCGGCTTACATGATTTTGCTCCCAATACTTTAAAGGTTCCATCACCATTTCGTTATGATGAACAAATGAAATTAATGGTTTCTACAGATGTACCTTTTATTAAGCAAGTAAGTAATGAGGAATATATTGAATCTGTATCGGAACATATTGCAAAGATAGCGAAGGTTACAAAAGGGAGAATGCTCGTTTTATTCACTTCGTATGAAATGTTGAAAGAAGCGTATGCGAATTTGAAAAGTGATGATGAATTAGAAGGCTATGTATTATTAACACAAAGTGTGAACAATAGAAGTCGCAGCCGCTTAATTCGAAAATTTCAAGAGTTCGACAAGTCGATTTTGTTAGGAACAAGTAGTTTTTGGGAAGGGATCGATATTCCAGGAGATGCCTTAAGTTGTCTTGTCATTGTCCGTCTTCCGTTTACACCTCCTCATCAGCCAATGATGGAAGCGAAAGGTGAGTGGTTAAAACATCAAGGTGAGGACGTATTCGCTAAATTAGCGCTCCCGCAAGCAATATTACGTTTCAAACAAGGGTTTGGGCGTTTAATTCGAACAAATACAGATACGGGGACGGTAGTAGTGTTAGACCGTCGATTGACGAGTTCTTCCTATGGAAAAAGATTTTTACAATCAATTCCTAATGTACCTCTTTATGAAGGACCGTTAGAAGAGTTGCTAGTGCAATTAGAAGAACCGTCAAATGAATAAAAATTGGAAGAAAAATACGCCTGAAGTACCTAAACACTTCAGGCGTAAAAAATGTGGGTAGGAGGAATTTTATTTTTCTTACTTCTTGTATACAAAATGTATTGGTTTTCGACTTGAAACCTTTTTTTGCTGTACATGTCCTGCTATAATAGATGGGTGATGAAGCAGGGGTTGTAAAGAATGTACTCTTATTGTAACCGCATTGCGTTCTTCTATAATTAGAAATTTTTGTGTAACGGAGGAGTTTTTTCATGGAGAAGAAAATCGAAGTACTATCAACGACGCGTATTAAATATTCGTCTGATTTGTATAAAATCGTTGATAGTTTGAATCGTACGTTAAAAGAGCAGGACCTCATGTTCGGATTAGCATTAGACGAAAAAGACAAAGAAACAGCTGTATTTACGATTTACAGAACGTAGTGATACAATGAAAAAGTGGATCTTTGCAATCATTATCGTTATCGTTGCTAGTGGAATATATGGGGCGTATGTTTATAATAAAGCGATGGACAAGAAAATTCCAAAAGAATCAAAATCTGTAGAAATTGCAAAAGAAAAAGCAAAGCTTACAAAAGTAAAATCTGTTGATTATTACAACGGAAAAGATGCATATACAGTCGTACAAGGTACAGATGAAAAGGGAGAACAACTTATCGTTTGGGTGCCTGAGAAAAAAGGGGATACCGTAGTAAGGAAAAAGAGTGAAGGTATTTCCGAAAAAGAGGCTATACAAAGAACAATAGAACAAGCCGGTAAAGAATCAAAAAGAAAGCCGAAAGAAATTCTGAAAGTGAAATTAGGCTTTGAAAAAGGTCTTAGAGATGGTAAACCAGTAGATGTACCATTATGGGAAGTTACATATATTGATTATGACAATCGTTATATTTACTACTATCTTGAATTTAAAGATGGGTCGTTTTTAAGACTATATAGCGCTCAAAAATAGATGTAGGGGGAACTACAAATGAAATTAGCAAAGCGAGTAGCTGCTTTAACACCGTCTTCAACTTTAGAAATTACAGCAAAGGCACAAGCATTAAAAGCAGAAGGCCATGATGTAATTGGATTAGGAGCAGGAGAACCTGACTTTAATACGCCAGATCATATTATGGAAGCTGCGCATAAAGCGATGTTAGAAGGGCATACGAAATATACACCAACAGGTGGATTACAATCGTTAAAACAAGAAATTGTGAAGAAATTTACGCGCGATCAAGGCATTCAGTATGATCCATCTGAAATTATTGTATGTAATGGCGCAAAACATGCATTATATACATTATTCCAAGTGTTACTTGATGAAGGAGATGAAGTTATTATCCCAACTCCTTACTGGGTAAGCTATCCAGAACAAGTAAAGCTTGCTGGCGGTAAGCCGGTTTATGTAGAAGGTTTAGAAGACAATGAGTACAAAATTACAGCAAAGCAGCTGCGTGAGGCAATTACAGAGAAAACGAAAGCAGTTATTATTAATTCACCGAGCAATCCAACAGGAATGATTTACAGCAAAGAAGAATTACAACAGCTTGGAGAAGTATGTTTAGAGCATGATATTTTAATCGTTTCTGATGAAATTTATGAAAAATTAATTTATGGTGGAGCAGAATATACTTCAATTGCCCAGCTTTCTAATGCATTAAAAGAACAAACACTTATCATTAATGGTGTATCTAAATCTCATTCGATGACAGGCTGGCGTATTGGATATGCAGCTGGAAATAAGCAGCTTATTAAAGCGATGACGAACTTAGCGAGCCATAGTACGTCAAACCCTACTTCAATCGCTCAATACGGCGCAATTGCTGCGTATGCAGGCTCACAAGAACCCGTAGAAACAATGCGTCAAGCGTTTGAAGAGAGATTAAACATTATTTATGATAAATTAATTCAAATCCCTGGCTTTACTTGTATTAAACCACAAGGTGCATTTTACTTATTCCCTAACGTAAAAGAAGCTGTCGCTTTATCAGGATATGACACAGTTGATGAGTGGGCAAAAGCTTTATTAGAAGAGGAAAAAGTGGCTCTTGTGCCAGGTACAGGATTTGGGGCTCCAAATAACGTTCGTTTATCATATGCGACATCTCTTGAACAAGTAGAGAAAGCATTAGAACGCATTCATACGTTCATGAAAAGTAAAGTGAAAGCTTAATTATATATTTCATTGACGCAATACAAAAAACCTCCCTACATAATAGGGAGGTTTTTTTGACGAATTGTGGCAAAAAGAAATAGCGAAAGGTGTGTTATACTAGAGAGCGAGGTGTTTGGTGATGAAAAAGAAAATGATGTTACAGTGGTTTGAGCAGGGAAGCATTGCAGTTCCAAAATTGCTTATGATGCATTATAAAAAATTAGGGTTAAATGAAACGGAATTTATGGTTGTACTTCATGTGCACACATTTTTAGAATCGGGCAATTCGTTTCCGACTCCTTCAGAGATTTCAGAGCGGATGACAATAACGGAAATGAAATGTATGGAAGTAATTCAGACATTGATTCAAAAAGGTTTTTTATCATTAGAAGGTGGACAAAGATCAGAAGCGATGATGTGTGAAAGTTATTCTTTACAACCGCTATGGGAAAAAATATTACATTTCTTAATGAATGAATCAATAGAAGATGAACAAAAAGAAAAAAAACAACTGCAAGTAAATTTATATACAGTATTTGAAAAAGAATTTGGAAGACCGCTTTCGCCATTTGAATGTGAAACGTTAGGGATGTGGGAGGATCAAGATCAACATCATCCGAATTTAATTCAAGCGGCTCTTCGAGAAGCTGTGATGAGTGGTAAGCTGAACTTCCGATATATTGATCGTATTTTATTTGAGTGGAAAAAGAATGGAATTAAAACAGTTGATCAAGCCCAAAATCAAGGACGGAAATTTAGAGCAAATCAGCAACGAGCGCAACAAACAACAACACAAGAGACGAAATTTACTGGGAAAGTGCCTTTTTATAATTGGTTGGAGCAGTAATGTAGGAGGAAGTATATGTTAAATAAAACGCAAATTCGTTATTGTTTAGACACAATGGCGGATATGTATCCAGAAGCACATTGTGAGTTAATTCATGATAATCCGTTTGAACTTGTAATCGCGGTGGCATTATCTGCACAATGTACAGATGTACTTGTAAATAAGGTGACGAAAAATTTATTTCAAAAATATAAAACACCAGAAGATTATTTAAGTGTTTCTCTAGAAGAATTACAACAAGATATACGCTCCATTGGATTGTATAGAAATAAAGCAAAAAATATTCAAAAGTTATGTCGAATGTTATTAGACGATTATAATGGGGAAGTACCGAGAGATCGAGATGAGCTTACGAAATTACCAGGTGTAGGAAGGAAGACAGCAAACGTTGTAGTATCGGTAGCGTTTGGAATTCCGGCAATTGCTGTTGATACGCATGTGGAACGAGTGAGTAAACGATTAGCAATTTGTAGATGGAAAGACTCTGTATTAGAAGTGGAAAAAACGTTAATGAAGAAAGTTCCGATGGATGAGTGGGGAGTAACACATCATCGCATGATTTTCTTTGGACGTTATCACTGTAAAGCACAGCGACCACAATGTGAAGAGTGCCGATTGCTAGAAGTATGTCGTGAAGGAAAGAAGCGAATGAAGGGGAAATAAAGGATGGAGCGAGTGATAGAAATACCGAAAGAATTTCGATACTTACCATTTTTTAAAGAAGGCGTAAATTCGATTGAGTATCATACAGAACAATCTTTTGAAGAAATAATACAAAATACTTACTTTATATTTGATATTGAAAGACACTACGAACCGTGGAATGAAATTGAAAAAAGTATTCCTGTGATGTTGAATGTATGGAAAAGCAAGCATGAAGAAATTGCTACGCTATTCCGAGAAAGAAAAAAACAAGAAGCTGAGAGTCCAATGATTCTTTTGGCAGCGCATTTGCTATCGATTCTATATTGGCTAAATGAGCAACCTGTTCATAGTTTGAATGAAATGGAAGGTCATACGAATAAATTGGAAGTACAACCTGTTAATTTTATGGAGAGATATTCATTTATTATAAAAAAAATGAGTAATTATCATTCTTATATTCAATTAGCACAGTTGTATATCGAAATAGAAAAGCTATATGTAAAGAAAATGATAACAAAAAAGAAGTCCGTTTCTCGTTAAGAGAAAGGACTTCTTTTTGTTTATTATGACTCTGTTGTAACAACATTTCCGTCTGCGTGAGGTGTATCTCCTCCGGTATTTTGTTGCTGTTCTTGTTGTTTGTGCTGTTCTTCTTCAGCTTTTTTCCTAGCTTCTTCTTCAGCTTTTTTCCTAGCTTCTTCTTCAGCTTTTTTCTTAGCTTCTTCTTCAGCCTTTTTTCTAGCCTCTTCTTCAGCTTTCTTTTGAGCTTCTTCTTGCTGCTTACGTTGTTGTTCTTGTTGCTCTTTTTGTTTACGCTGATCGTCTTCAGCTTTTTTCTTAGCTTCTTCTTGTTTTAGCTTATCTTCATTGGCCTTTTTCTGATCGTCTTCAGCTTTCTTCTTAGCTTCTTCTTCAGCCTTCTTCTTAGCCTCATCCTCAGCTTTCTTAGCATCTGGAGTTCCTCCAGGTGCAGTGAAGGATGCACCAACTGCAGGGCTTGTTCCAGTACCTTTTTTCGCTACTACGGAGAAGCTGTAAGTAACACCTGGCTTAATACCACCAAGAGTAGCTGTCGTACCACTTATTGATAGGCTACCACTTGAACCGTCAGTGGCTTTATAGCTTGCCGCATATGCATCAACTTCTGCTGGACCAGACCAGTTTAGTGTAACTGTGCTAGCACCATCGAAAGTGACATTAAGGCCACTAGGTGAATCTACTTTAATTTCTTTAATTGCATCTTTTTTCGCACCTTTTACGTATAACTCGCCGTTTATTTCTTGTACGGAAGAAGGACGTTCGAAACGAGATTTATCTGTAGCGAATTTGCTCATCATTACTTGGAACATTTGTTGCGCAATTCTAGTAGAACGATCGCCGATGTAATTTTCTGAGCTATCCTTTTCGTAACCAGTCCAAACAGCCATTGTATATTGTGGTGTATATCCTGCGAACCAACTATCTCGGTTGGCGTCAGGTGGAATATCGTATTTTTTAATAACAGATTTATCAAAGTTTTGTGTTCCTGTTTTACCAGCAACATCAAAACCGGGAACATAAGCCGTTGGACCCGTACCGCCAGAACCAGGTTTTACTACGTCACGAAGAACGTCAGTAACCATGTAAGCTGTAGAGTCATGCATTGCACGTTGTTCTTTCGGTTTAAAGCTTTTCTTTTTCCCATCTGGGAAAATAACTTCTTTAACGAAATGAGGCTTATTGTACATACCGTCATTTCCAAATGCTGCATAAGCTCCAGCGACATCTAACGGAGAGCTTTCATTACTACCGATTGCAGTTGATTCAAAAACAGCATCATCTTTAAATGTCATGCCTAGACCTTTGGCGAATTCTTTTGACTTATCAAGCCCGACCGCTTGAGCTGTTTTTAAAGCAGGAATATTTAAAGATTTTTTTAGTGCGTCACGTAGGGACACATCTCCTTTATAACTGTTTGTAGCATTTTTAATTTTTGTACCATCAGAGTATGTGTACTCTGAGTCATTTAATTGATGGTACGTAGACCATTGTAGGTTTTCAATTGCTGGACCATAATCAAAAATTGGTTTCATTGTTGAACCAACTTGGCGTTTTAAATCAACTGCCATATTATGACCTTTGAAAGTAGACTTACTTTCTTTACGCCCAGCCCCAATTGCTCGAACTTCTCCAGACTGTGTATCCATAAATACAAATGACCCTTGGAATTGATCGTTTGGATACTTAATAAGATTGCCATCCATAATTTCGTCAGCGTAATCTTGAGCACTTTGATCAAGTGTTGTTTGGATCGTTAAACCATCTGAACCGATATTTACATCAGGATATTCTTTTTCAACTTCCTTTACAACAGCATCTAAAAATGCTTGATACTTCATTTCAGTTAGTTCTGGTTTTTTAAGACCCTCAGTTACAGGGATTTTCATTGCGTTATTCATTTCTTCTTTTGTTATATAACCATGTCGATTCATTAATGATAATACGACATTACGGCGATTTGTTGCTCGTTCAACATTTTCCGGTTTTGTTGGATCATAAATGTTAGGACCTTGGGGTAAACCAGCGAGCATTGCAGCTTCATGTAACTGTAATTGTTTTAAATCTTTGCCATAATATTTTTGTGCTGCTGATGCAATACCGTAAGAGCGGTTACCTAGATTAATCTTATTTAAGTACATTTCTAAAATCTCATGTTTAGAGTATTGTTGCTCTAATTTATAAGATAAGTACCATTCTTGCACTTTTCGTTTTGCGGTTTTTTCCATCGTTAGAAAATAGTTTTTAACTACTTGCTGTGTAATCGTACTACCACCTTGGGAACCGAAACCACCAGTGACATTCTCCATAACTGCTTTTGTAGTACGTTTAAAATCAATTCCATTATGCTCATAGAAGCGTGAATCCTCGGTTGCAAGGAATGCATTTTCAACTACTTTTGGAATTTGATCGTAAGTAACATGGGTTCGTTTTTCCGCACCGTATTCATAGAAGAAATCTCCGTCCTTATCAAGAAACTTTGTTGATAAAGGATTGACAAGTTTTGATTTGTCTAATTTTGGAGCGTCCTTTACCATAACAAAGAAAGCGGAAACGCCAGCTACGAGACCAACGATACCAAGAAGTAGACAACCTATAAGGAATTTCTTGAAAAAGGAGCCTTTTTTCTTTGGTTTTTTTTCTTTATTTGTTTCTTCCGTTTGATTTTTTGCATGATTTCGTTCTGTACGAGAACGATAATTATCTGACATTATACTTTCTCCTACCTTTCATTCTCTCCCCAAAAAGTCGAAAAAAGAGCCTTAGTGATGACTCTATCACGAAAAATAAACCGTGTCTAGTACACGGATATAATCAATCCGAGGGTGATAACCGCATGATAATAAAGATCCATGCTCTTCTATTTCTTCTTTCGTAATCGATTTACGTCCACCAGTATTTTGACGATTCCAAAATGCAATAATATGTTTGGCATCTAATAAATAAAGTTCATCAAAAAGTGTAAATTTAATAATAACAAATGCAATTCCATTATGAGCAATTATTTGCTTCATATGCTCAATTTGATGAAGGTGGAAGTTTTGAAGTGGAAAACTAGTTTTATTTTTTGTTTCTTTCGCTTCAAAATCGATGTATTTCCCTTTGTATACACCGTTGTAATCTGTTGTAGAAGGTTGTTTAAAATACGCTTCCTTTACCACTGCAGCACTTCGAGCAGGGTAATCTACTTTTACAATTTGAAGAGGTGTAGGCTTCTTATGTACACATGCAATATTATGGGTTAAGTAATATTGATTTGTTTCATTTAATTCCTCTTCAAGGGACATACCTCTATTACTGTAAGTATGTTTTTTAATTGGTGTTTTTTGAGGGGGTGAAGCTTGATTGTACCTTTTTCCATTTGGGTAACGAATGGTCATAGTGTGTCCACTCCCAACTTGTTAAGAATTACTTACAAAGGTGATTATATCAAAAAATGAAAAAAGATGTGACCTTTTTGAAGAAAGGTATGATGACTTATTCATGTTTACATGGAATGATTACGAAAAAATTAAACAATATCGTAAAAATATGGTTTGTACAGGAGGAGAAAAAGAAATTGTTCACAATATTAAAAAGAAAACAAAAATAGCTAATGTGGACAACATTTCTCGGACACAATCGTATCAAGAGTTTTATTTAAGAAATAGTGAAATCAGGTGGTCTTTTTTAGCGAGTATGGTCTCGAGAAATGCGGGGTGGAATATGACCGATTTAGAAGGAAGATATTATGCTACTGTTTTACCTCAATCAGTAAAAAAATATTTGTTTCTTATGTATGAACAGGCTAATTGGATTATTTTTTTAGATGCATTTCCTCAGCTATTGCTATATGAAGAAAGTAAGAGAAGATGTATGCCTCTCTTTCACTTGTTACAATTTTTCAACGTATCAATTTTCATGGAAAAAGAATGGATATTTTTCTGGGAGAAAAAAGATATAAATAGGCTTATGACAGCTCTTATTATAAATGAGCAAAATAAAATTCAAAAACCAATCATTGAGAATGCATATTTTAAAACACATGTATTTCATACTGCACTTTTTAAAGTGCAAGAAATACTTCATATTAGTGCAGTTATTTTTCCAACGATTGAAGGGAACGTGTATGGGTTTTCAGTTTATCAATTTGAAACGTTACAAAAGCGTATAGAACTTGGGAAGAAATTGGCGTGGCTATTGTTTCACGAGAAATATAAAAATTTGTTTTGTCAGTTTGCATTGCAAACTACACATACTGGGTCTAGAGAGGATTATGAATTTTACTTAAGGGAAACTAGAAAATCCTGTACGCCAGCACTTAGAGATGTTTATTCTGTTGTTGTACATGAGGAAATAAGCATGAAGGATTGGTTTTGTGAAGATACGAAAATGAATCTGTTGTTTTTACTTGAAGAACCTAAGGGTGAAGTTAATATAACAGAATGGTATAGAAGAAAGAGGGAACAAATCTATGCTGTATCTATCGTAAATCGTTTTGTTAAAAGGATAGATGAGTTCATGATATAATAAAAAAGAAGTCCCGTCTTCATTTATGAAGACGGGACTTCTTAATGTGAAGTGATCCTGCTAAGTGTGTTAAGACTTTAATCTCAAAACTTAATGAAAGTAGAAGATTAAGGGGGATTTAGAAATTAGTAGTTTGGAAAAGCCCCATTAATTAAAGTCTCACTTTATGTAGCAGGGAAGTTTGGACCATCTAGCTTTGGATTGCCAGTCTCGGGTTTATTTTGTTGTTTGTTTTGTTTTTTCTTTTTTTCATTTTTGTTCTTTGTCATTGTCATACACCTCCTTTTTGTATTGTTACCATTTCTATAAATGGCATACAAAATGATTTCTTTGACGAATAACAACTAGTTTTGTCATGTGGGCAGGAGTGATAAATCATTCGGCGAAATTACATGACAAAGGAAAAGCAAAGAAGGAGGCGTTTTGTATATGGCGATGGTTCAGAAGGAAGATGTAATGAAAAAAATGGATCAAATGTTAAGTTCTCTCGATTTGCTGGAAATGAATATAGGGATTAGAATGAATCATGCATTAAAGGATGAGAGTGAAAAAATATGCAATAAGATCGAAATAACAGAAATGCATATTGAGCATATGGAAAATAAATTAATGCATCACGAAGAAAAAGGGAATTGGGTGAAGACATTTCAAAACGTCGTAGTGAGTGCATAATAAGGTGGGAAAGAAATGAAGAATGAAGCATTAATACAGTCTTCAGAAAAACTCATGCAGTATAATAATGAAGCGAATGTAAAAAAAAGAGAAATGATCGAATACGATTTTTATAAGGATATGAAGCCGTTTGTAGACATGGTAGATGAGGAATTAAAGATGTGGAAAGAATTAGCTTATACGTGGATTAAGGAAGAAAAACCGAAGTATATACATGTACAGCAAATTGATCAAGTATACGATAATTTACAAACGAATGTGTTACAATGCTTTGTAAATAAAGGTAAAGGTAAACGATTCTTTGAAACACACCAAGCCATTTCGTATACTTTGCAAAATATAGTTGAGCAATGTAAGTAACAAGAGGGGAAACCCTCTTGTTTTTTTATCTCGCTATTTGCGGACAGTAAGACTCACACCTCGAAACTTGGCTGAAACAAAGAAGTTAGGTGGGAGTTGGGCTGCCCGTAAAAGCCCGATTGGTGAAGACTAATAATCAGTGGGGATGAACAAAACCCCACTGATTAAAGTTTCATTTTAAGCTTCTGTCATTGATGTAGGTTTTGTTGCGCCGTTTATTTCTAATTCTTTTATTAATGTTCGGTAATCTGATATACATATTTTCCCTTCGAGATACCAATGTCTCGCAAAGTCTAATAATTCATTTACATTCTCTGTGTAATACCCCTTTTTTTGAGAAAATGCTTGTTTTAAATCCCCTAATACCATGTTGATTCCTCCCCCATGAGAATCTTCTTCTTAATTATCATAGCATGGAAGGGTTTTCTTTTTTAATTTTTTAAAAATTTAAACTTCCGACAAAAATAGACAGATACTCCGTCACACATATTATTTTATAGGTACATATTATATATGTAGAAACTTATGTGAAGGAGGAGAGAATGCATGTTTCAACAACCTAACGTATATCAGCAAACGAATCCATATGCACAGCAAAATATGTACCAATATAATAAGGATACATATTTACGGTATAATATGTATCCTTTCGAGCCTTATTATGGAAATCAAAATTATTATCAGCCATTTGAAGTGTCATTTATGAATCAACCTGAACAACAGCAACAACCCTATATGAATCAACCTGAACAACAGCAGCAACTCTATATGAATCAGTCTCAACAACAGCAGCAACCCTATATGAATCAACCCAAACAACAGCAGCAACCTTATATGAATCAACCTCAACAACAACAGCAACCCTATATGAATTCACAATATTATATGCCGCCACCATCTCCCTATGCCAATCAACAAGCTATGTTTTATCCACCAAAGCAACCGTATCCGACGATGAATAAACAAAAGCAACAGCAGCAACCAAGTCAGTTTTCTAGCTTTGTTTCCCAATTTAAAACATCAGATGGAAACTACGATGTGAATAAAATGATGAATACAGCTGGACAAATGATGAATGCGATGAATCAAGTGACAGGCATTGTGAAGCAAGTTGGGGGATTTTTTGGTAAATAATATTGGATTGTTGTCCATTATGTATACTATGAATGAAACTCAGCTCTAGACAAATTTCCCTGAAAGAAATGGGTGTATATAACAAGCGGCTTTATCTCTTTTCTCATATTGTAAAGTGTAATCAGATTTTTTTATGAGAGAGGAGAGAAAAAACTATGCATCATTGTCATCCTTACTTTGGAGGGCATAAGCCTACAGGACCTATTTGTACGACTGCTCCTGTCATTCATCCGACGAAACAATGCGTAACACATTCTTTTTCAACAACGGTGGTGCCTCACATTTTCCCAACGCATACAACACATGTACACCATCAACAAATTAAAAATCAAGGCTTCTTCCCACAAACAAACTCGAACGTAAACGTTGTAGATCCTGGTGATCCAGGATTTGTTGGTGGATTTGGCGGCGGATGTGGACCATGTGGTCATGGTCATCATCACCATGGTCATCACATATCTCCATTTGGACCAGGACCGAATGTATCTCCATACGGGCCAAACATGGGACCAAATGTATCTCCATTTGGACCAAATATGGGACCAAACGTTGGTGGAATGTTTAAAAAGTAAATGATATGTTAGAACTAGCGAAATGCTAGTTCTTTTTTTGTAATTGGAGTGTTGATATGAAAGTTGTTGCTGTAACAGGATATAAGCCATTTGAGCTTGGTATCTTTAAAAATGATCATCCAGGGGTAGCGTGTATAAAAAAGGCATTGCACCGTAAATTAATTACTTTTGTAGAAGAAGGTTTGGAGTGGGTCATAATAAGCGGTCAGTTAGGAGTCGAATTGTGGGCTGCTGAAGTTGTTTTTGGAATTCAAGAAGAATATCCGGATTTAAAATTAGCGGTATTTACTCCGTTTTTAGAACAAGAGGAAAGCTGGAAGGAAGATAACCGCGAATACTACGAATTTATTCTCTCTCAAGCAGACCATATTGATAGTATTACGAAACGGAAGTATGAGAGTCCAGAGCAGTTTAAATTGAAAAATCAATTTTTTATTGAAAAAAGTGATGCCCTTTTAGCTGTATACGATGAAGAAAAACCAGGAAGTCCCAAATATATTGTAGAAGCAGCAAAGAAAAAAGGAGAAATAGAAAATTATCATAGTTATTTCATTCTTTTTTCCGATTTACAAGATATAATAGAAGAGGAGCAGTGGAATAATACAGAGTGATATGTAATATAGTACTCGTATATATGATTGACAAAAGGCACTGTTTCTGAAAAAATTTAGTTAATGAAAGTTTTGGCAAAAATTTGAGGTGAAGAAAATGATTTCGGATAAAATTAAATTAACGGCGAAAGATATTTTGGAAAAAGAATTTAAAACAGGTATGAGAGGTTATCAACAAGAAGAAGTAGACAAGTTTCTTGATATGATCATTAAAGATTATGAAGCTTTCCACAAGGAATTTGAGCAATTAAAGCAGCAAAATTCTCGTTTAAAACGAGAATTAGAAGAACAAAAACTAGCTGCAACACAAGTTCCGCAACAACCTGTTCAAACACCAGTTGCACAACCGGTGTATAACAACACGAATACAGATATTCTTAAACGTTTATCAAACTTAGAAAAAGCTGTATTTGGAAGTAAGTTATACGAATAATTTCTGGTGATAAAAAGGTTAAAGCATTTTACATAGAAAAAAACATTGCAAAATCTTTTTGTTTCCACTATACTAATGGATGTCATAACGTTTGGGTAATCGCTGCAACGCCAACGTTGTAGAGGAAAGTCCATGCTCGCACGGCCTGAGATGGCTGTAGTGTTCGTGCCTAGCCAATTCATAAGCTAGGGTATTCTGGCTGTAAAGCTGGTTTAACGGCAGGGAAAAAACCTAAGTCCTTTCGGATATGGTTTGACTACCTTTAAAGTGCCACAGTGACGAAGTCCTTGAAGAAATGATAGGAGTGGAACGAGGTAAACCCCACGAGCGAGAAACCCAAATAATGGTAGGGGAATCTTTTCCAAGGAAATGAACGATGGGAAAGGACAGGTTTTCATAACCTGTAGATAGATGATTGCCACCGGAGTACGAGGCGTGGGCCGTTTGTAGTACAAAGGAACAGAACATGGCTTACAGAACGTTATGAACCAACTATGAAATAACTCAGCTCTCCTTTGTTAGAGGAGGGCTTTTTATTTGTATGAAGTTATAAATTGTGAGTTAAAATGGTTAATAAGAAAATCTTTCGTAAAATGTAATAGTTAATAGGAACAAATGCTATTAATTATTGTTTGATTATACATAAGAGGTGAATGCAAATGGGAAAAGTTACTTTAATTGCAACAGCTGCAATGGGGATTGAAGCATTAGTTGCCCGAGAAGTTCGTGATCTTGGTTATGAATGCCAAGTGGAAAACAGCAAAGTAACATTTGAAGCAGATGAAAAGGCGATTTGTCGCACGAACTTATGGTTACGTACTGCGGATCGTGTGAAAATTAAAGTTGGCGAATTCAAAGCAACAACATTTGATGAGCTGTTTGAAAAAACGAAAGCATTAAACTGGGGAGATTATATTCCAGAGAACGGAGAGTTCCCTGTAATCGGTAAATCTTTAAAATCTGAGCTATTCAGTGTTTCGGATTGCCAACGTATCGTTAAAAAAGCTGTCGTTGAAAAATTAAAAACAACATATAAACGTACAACTTGGTTTGAAGAAGATGGTCCGTTATTCCGTATTGAGATTGCCATGTTGAAAGATATTGCAACATTAACGATCGATGCGAGTGGCGTTGGTCTTCATAAGCGTGGATACCGCATGGATCAAGGGGAAGCTCCTTTAAAAGAAACATTAGCTGCATCTTTAATTAAATTAACAAATTGGAAGCCAGACCGTCCATTTGTCGATCCGTTCTGTGGATCAGGTACAATTCCAATTGAAGCAGCATTAATTGGACAAAACATCGCACCAGGATTTAACCGTAGCTTCGCATCAGATGAGTGGGGCTGGGTAGGTAAGCAAAACTGGCGTGAAGCTCGTCAAGAGGTTGAAGATTTAGCGAATTATAATCAGCCGTTACAAATCATTGGTTCTGATATTGATCATCGTATGATCCGAGTTGCTCAAGATAACGCAGAAGAAGTAGGTTTAGGTGATTTAATCACATTTAAACAAATGCAAGTAAAAGATTTCACAACAAAAGAGGATTATGGCTACGTTGTAACGAATCCTCCATACGGAGAACGTTTAAGTGAAAAAGCACTTGTTGAACAACTGTATAAAGAAATGGGACAAGTATTCCGCCCATTAGATACATGGTCAGCGTATGTATTAACAAGTTACGAAGCATTTGAGAAGTGTTACGGAAAAGATGCGTCGAAGAAGCGTAAACTATTTAACGGATTTATCCGTACAGATTACTACCAATACTTCGGAAAACGTCCACCGCGTAATTCATAGTATAAAACTCCTCCAGCGCGCATATACTGGCTATTATGTAATGCGTAAAGGAGGCAGTGACATGGATAGTTTTCAATTATCAATGATTCAAAAAGCTATTCACCGTACGTATGATGAGCTCGGAAAAGAAATGGATAGTCATGGTGTAATTGTAGATGAAATTCAAAAAGCGCAAGAAGAGTATTTATCAGCTCTTTCACATGAAACAGCAATTGATAAACGGTATTTAAAGTCATTAATATAGAAAAAAATTTTCCTTTTCCGAAAGGAAAATTTTTTTTCGTGTATTTCTATGTATTGCAACAGGGGAAAGCAATTGCATGCATATGAGTGGCAGTTGTTATATCTTTTTATAGAAAAACTTTTTGGTTGGAGGCTAAGGATGTTTACTGAGAAGAGATTACCATTTGAAGTAGGAAAACAAGATAATTTTTATGATAAGTTGAATGAGTGGATTGGAGATGTGTTTTACGACATCCTTCCGGAAAAAGGCTTTGAAGAGCGTGATGAACAAATTTTTATGGCGTTTCAGTTAGAGCGTGCTTTCCAAGAGAAGAAAGTTATGTTCGCAGAAGCGGGTGTAGGAACAGGGAAAACGATTGTATATCTTTTATATGCAATTTGTTATGCACGTTATACAGGAAAACCTGCTATTATCGCTTGTGCAGACGAGACATTAATTGAGCAGCTTGTGAAAGAAGAAGGAGACATTGCTAAATTATCTGAAGCGTTAGGACTATCTGTTGATGTTAGGCTTGCGAAATCAATGGATAACTATTTATGTTTACGTAAACTAGAAGACGTTATGAGTGGACGAGCTCCAGAAGTAATTGAAGATGTATATTATGAATTACCACAGTTCGTATTTGATCATGGTACGATGCAAAACTTTACTCACTATGGTGACAGAAAAGAATTTCCACTTTTAAATGACGAGGAATGGTCAAAAGTAAACTGGGATTACTTCCAAGATTGCTTTACTTGTGATTCACGTCATCGTTGTGGACAAACTCTTTCTCGCGAACATTATCGTAAAGCAGCAGATTTAATTATTTGCTCGCAAGATTTCTATATGGATCATATTTGGACGTACGATGCTCGTAAGCGTGAAGGACAAATTCCATTATTGCCAGAAAGTAGCTGTGTTGTATTCGATGAAGGACATCTGGTAGAGTATGCAGCTCAAAAAGCCTTAACATACCGTTTAAAGCAAACGATGATGGAGCAACTTTTAACGAGATTATTACAAAATGACATTCGTGAAGAGTTTGCACATTTAGTAGAAGAAACAATTTGGCAAACTGAACGATTCTTTGATGTGTTACAAGAGAATAAAAAGGAAATTGCCGGTTCTGATCGTTTAGAAATTACTGTGACAGAAAAAGTAACAGCTGAAGCGAAGCGACTTTACGCAAAAATCGGTGAAGTCGGTGATGCATTAGTATTTGAAAGTGAAATGTATACAGTAAACACATATGATTTAAATATCGTTGATGAACATTTAGATGTGTTAGAACATTCGCTTCGTCTTTTCATGCACGAGAAAAATGTAATTACTTGGGGGGAAGAAGGTGATGGTGCCTTCACTTTAGTTATTATGCCGCGTGCAGTTGAAGAAGTGTTACAAGAGAAAGTATTTTCGAAAAAGATTCCGTATATTTTCTCTTCCGCAACATTATCAAATAACGATTCATTCGCATTTACAGCAAATAGTTTAGGGGTAAAAGATTATTTATCATTCTCTGTTGCTTCACCGTTTAATTATGAAGAGCAAATGGCAGTAAACTTACTATCGCACACGAAAGAAAATGAATGGGAAAGAAAGTGTCAATATGCACTTGAAAATATCCAGAAAACAAATGGACGTACGCTTGTATTGTTCCGTACAACGCAAGAACTTGCAGCGTTTAAGGAGTATGTAAGTAAAGAGCAAATGTCGATTCCATTCTTATATGAAGGGGACCAAGAAATTAGTCAACTTGTTTCTCGTTTCCAAAATGAAGAAGAGACTGTACTTTGTGCGGTTCATTTATGGGAAGGTTTAGATATTCCTGGTTCATCATTATCACATGTTATTATTTGGTCATTACCATTCCCTCCAAACGATCCAGTGTTTGAAGCGAAGCGTAAGCACGTAAATGATCCATTCTGGGATGTAGATGTACCATATATGATTTTACGTCTGCGTCAAGGAATTGGACGTTTAATTCGTACAAGTGAAGATAAAGGTGCTATATCAATCTTCTTATCTGATACGGAAGATGAGAAAGTGATTGAAGCAGTGAAAAATGTACTACCAGTAGAAGGTAAAAAATTGTAAGGAAAAAGCTTGGCGTTTGCCAAGCTTTTTTTCTATTATAAAAGGAATTTATACTTCCGTGTCGAATTAAGTTTGAGGTAGAAAAAGGAGGTTTTATATACTATGACAGTTACTACATATGAAGTAGAAAAACAATTTTTAACATATGTGAAGAAGATAGAGAATTACGGAGAAGCACTAAGCCTAATGTTTTGGGATTTAAGAACGGGTGCACCAAAAAAAGGTGTTGACCAGCGTTCAGAAGTAATCGGCATGCTTTCGTCAGAAGTGTTTGCTATGTCGACTTCAGATGAGATGGGAAAATATTTAACAGAGTTAGAAGCTTTAATTACTGAAGATAAACTTTCTGAAACGACGAAGAAAATGGTGGAAGAGTGTCGTAAAGAATACGATAGAAATAAGAAAATTCCACAAGCTGAATACGAAGCGTACGTGAAATTAGAAGCGAAAGCGGAAAGCGTGTGGGAAGAAGCGCGCGAGAAATCTGATTTCGAAATGTTTCGTCCGTATTTAGAAAAAATTGTTGAATTCAAGAAGAAATTCATTACATATTGGGGTTACGAAACATACAAATATAATACACTTTTAGACATGTACGAGCCTGGTATTACAGTAGAAGTATTAGATCACGTATTTGGTCAACTTCGTGAGCGGATCGTACCGCTTGTAAAAGAAATTTCTGAGTCTAAAAAAGAATTAAAGACAAATGCTCTCTCTGAACATTTTTCAAAAGAAAAACAAAAGAATTTTACATTAGAGCTATTAAAGCAATTAAATTATGATTTTGAAGCAGGTCGTCTTGATGAAACAGTACATCCTTTTGAAATTACATTAAATAGAGGGGATGTTCGTATTACGACACGCTATGATGAAAAAGATTTCCGTATGGCCGTTTTTGGAACAATTCATGAATGTGGTCATGCTGTATATGAACAAAATATTGCGGAAAAACTTGAAGGTACACCGCTTTGTAGTGGCACTTCTATGGGTATTCATGAATCACAATCACTATTCTTTGAAAACTTTATCGGTCGTAATAAATCATTTTGGAAGAAAAATTATGATTTGTTAAAAGGGTATAGCGATGGTCAATTTGACGATATATCAGTCGATGAGTTTTATGATGCGATTAATGAATCGAAGCCGTCATTCATTCGTATAGAAGCAGATGAGCTTACATACCCGCTTCATGTTATGGTTCGTTATGAACTTGAGAAAGAATTATTTGATGGCACATTGCAAGTAAAGGACTTACCGGCAGCGTGGAATAATAAGATGGAAACGTATTTAGGAATTCGTCCAGAGGATGATGCACAAGGTGTATTGCAAGATGTGCACTGGGCTGGCGGTTCATTTGGCTATTTCCCATCTTATGCGCTTGGTTATATGTATGCAGCGCAATTTAAAAATAAGATGTTAAAGGATATTCCAAACTTTGATGCATTATTAGAAGAAGGAAACGTCACGCCGATTTGTGGATGGTTAACAGAAAATATTCACCAATATGGCAAGACGAAAAAGCCACTTGAAATTTTAGAAGATGTAACAGGTGAAGGGCTAAATGCAAACTACTTAGCTGATTATTTAGAAGCGAAGTATAAAGAAATTTATGAATTGTAAAAAGAGAGCTGCTGATTTGCAGCTCCTTTTTTTTAGGGGATGGGAGAATGAATTATACATATACAGTAATGACGCAAGAAGAAGCAGAGGAAATTGCATACAACTGGCATTATGAAGGGGAATATTCTTTTTATGATATAGAGGCAGATCAAGAAGATTTAGCTGAGTTTTTACATGATGAGAATAGAGGAGACGATACATTTGCTGTGAAAGAAAATGGTACTCTCATTGGTTTTTTTAGCTTTTGTAAAATAAATAATCGAACGGTTGATATAGGGCTTGGAATGAGACCTGATAGAACTGGAAATGGATTCGGTTTAAAGTTCGTAAAAGCTGGACTAGATTTTAGTAAAGAAAAATATGGTTGCGATTATATAACACTATCAGTAGCGATATTTAATGAAAGAGCAATTAAAGTATATAAAAGAGCAGGATTTGAAGCAGTTGGAACGTTTATACAGAAAACAAATGGCAGTTGTTTTGAGTTTTTAAGAATGAATTATATATGTAAAAATGATTAAAAAACAGAGGGGCTCTGCTGTTTTTTATTTTGATGTAGAAATATAGGATACCTGTTTTTGTACTTGTTGTAATTTGAAGTTTTGAAATTTTGATAGAGGATGTGTATGATTGAACTTTAGTAGCACATAGCAAGGAGAGATAGTATGATTACAATCAAAACGAAAAATGAAATAGATTTGATGCATGAATCTGGGAAATTACTTGCTTCATGTCATAGAGAAATTGCGAAAATGATGAAACCGGGTATTACTACACAAGAAATCGATACGTTTGTTGAAATGTATTTAAAAGAGCATGGTGCAATATCTGAACAGAAAGGTTACAACGGGTATCCATACGCGATATGTGCATCTGTAAACGATGAAATGTGTCACGGATTTCCTAGTAATGTACCTTTACAGGAAGGCGATATTGTGAAAATTGACATGGTAGTAAACCTAAATGGTGCGCTTTCAGATTCTGCATGGACGTATATAGTAGGGGATTCAACTGATGAAGCAAAAAAGTTATTGTTAGTAGCCGAGAGTGCTTTGTATAAAGGGATTGATCAGGCGGTAATCGGTAATCATGTAGGAGATATTGGCTATGCAATTGAAAGGTATGTAGCTGCTGAGGGCTTTTCTGTTGCAAGAGACTTTACAGGGCATGGGATTGGTAAAGAAATTCATGAAGAACCAGCAATTTTTCATTTTGGGAAACAAGGGCAAGGGCCAGAATTACAAGAAGGAATGGTAATTACGATTGAACCGATTGTAAATGCTGGCATGAGATATTCTAAAGTAGATTTAAACGGATGGACAGCACGGACGATGGACGGGAAATTAGCAGCACAATATGAGCATACAATTGCGATTACAAAAGATGGGCCAGTCATTTTAACGACGCTTTGAGATGGAATGTAAGAGTTTGCGAAACTCGAACGAAAATGGTGTTTTTATGAAATTTGTACGTGTTTTTTTCATAAATACTTTTCAAAGTATAAAAAGTGCGTTATAATCCTTCTATAAAATAAATAGTTAGCTACACTCATATAATCGCGGGGATATGGCCTGCAAGTTTCTACCGAAGTACCGTAAATACTTTGACTATGAGTGAGGACGAATATATTTGCTTGTTTAGCATTCTTTTTTTTTGCGAAACTCCAAAAGCACGTCTCTCACTTGTAACGAGTGGTGGCGGCTTTTGGAGTTTTTTTATTGCATAAGAGGAGGAACAAACATGAAAGTATTACAAGAAAAGATTTTGAACGAAGGAAAGGTTTTATCTGGTGATGTATTAAAAGTAGATGCATTTTTAAATCACCAAATTGATCCAGTACTTATGCAAGAAATCGGAAAAGAATTTGCTAAACGTTTTAAAGAAGATAACATTACAAAAATCGTGACGATTGAATCTTCAGGCATTGCACCAGCGGTTATGGCTGCATTAGAACTTGGTGTAAAAGTAATCTTTGCAAGAAAACGTAAATCGTTAACGTTACAAGATAATATGTACGTTGCAAAAGTATATTCATTTACAAAACAAGAAACAAATGAAATCTCATTATCTCGAAATCATATCGATGAAAATGATCGCGTGTTAATCATTGATGACTTTTTAGCAAACGGTCAGGCTGCTTTAGGTTTAATGAGTTTAGTAGAGCAAGCAGGAGCAAGTATTGCAGGAATTGGGATTGTTATTGAAAAAGCATTTCAAGATGGAGGAAAGAAGCTTCGTGAACAAGGCGTTCGTGTTGAGTCACTAGCAGAAATTGCATCACTTGATAACGGCACAGTTACATTTGTACAGCAAGAAACTGCGGAGGTGAAATAACGATGAAGCAGCATCCATTTAAAATTGCATCGCTTGGTATGCAGCATATGCTTGCAATGTATGCGGGTGCAATTATCGTTCCGCTCATTGTGGGCGGCGGACTTGGTTTAAATCAAAAAGAGTTAACATATTTAGTCTCAATTGATTTATTAATGTGCGGCGTTGCGACAATTTTACAAGCATTATCAAATCGCTTTTTCGGGATTGGACTTCCAGTTGTACTTGGCTGTACATTTACAGCGGTTGGACCGATGATTGCAATCGGAAAACAATACGGTGTGTCTTCCATATATGGAGCAATTATTGCCGCCGGTTTATTCGTTGTTATTTTTGCAAAGCTATTCGGAAAACTTGTAAAGCTTTTCCCGCCTGTTGTAACAGGGTCTGTTGTTACGGTAATTGGAGTTACTCTTGTTCCAGCGGCTATTAATGATATGGCTGGAGGAGTAGGCAGTAAAGATTTCGGAAGTCTTGAAAACTTAGCATTAGCATTTGGTGTTTTATTATTTATCATCATTATGTATCGTTTCTTTGATGGTTTTATCCGTTCTATTTCTATATTACTTGGTCTGTTGTTCGGTACAATTGTTGCAGCTTTTATGGGGAAAGTAAGTTTGCAAGCGGTTGGAGAAGCGGATTGGTTCCACGGTATTCAGCCGTTTTACTTCGGTACTCCAACATTTGAATTAACGCCAATGATTACGATGATTCTCGTTGCGTGTGTAGGGATTGTAGAAGCAACAGGTGTATACTTTGCATTATCTGATATTTGTAATAAAAAGATCGGTGAAAAAGAATTAACAAAAGGCTATCGCGCAGAAGGATTAGCGATGGTGTTAGGTGGTATTTTCAACGCGTTTCCATATACAACATACTCTCAAAACGTAGGGCTTGTTCAATTAACAGGAGTAAGAAATCGCGTTATTATTTATACTTGCGGCGGTATGTTAATTGTTCTTGGATTTATTCCTAAAATTGCAGCTATTACAACAATTATTCCGAAATCAGTACTTGGCGGTGCGATGTTAGCAATGTTCGGTATGGTTATGGCATATGGTATTAAAATGTTAAGTAGCGTTGATTTTGGAAAACAAGAGAACTTATTAATTGTAGCATGTTCTGTCGGAATTGGACTTGGGGTTACAGTCGTTCCTACATTATTCTCACAACTTCCTGAGAGCGTTCGTATTTTAACAGATAACGGAATTGTACTTGGAAGTGCATCAGCAGTACTTTTAAATATGGTGTTTAATATGGTGCCGCAGCGCAAAGTGAAAGTAAAAGAAGAACCTGTTTCGATGCAAAGTGAAGTAAGAGAAGCATAAAAAGCAAGGTCTCATTATGAGACCTTGCTTTTCTTTTTAAGTGGCATCATCTTTCCATATGTACCAAGGCGCCATATATATTCAAGTGGCCCGTATTGGTAACGAGAAAGCCACCAGCGGCTAATAAAGATTTGTAACGTGTAGAAACTGATACAAAATAGTGGTCCAATCCATAATGGAGCAGGGTAATAATTTTTTAACACTAGACCAAATACAAGTAACGTAACAATTGTATGCGAGATGTAATTGGTTAGGGCCATTCGTCCAACGTATTGGAATGGACGTAATAATGTTTGCCATTTTTCTTTTTGTAATAAGCGCATCAGCGTGAAAATGTAGAATATGAATAATGTTTTTCCGCTAAACATTGTAAAGGCACTCATGTAAATAGGGTCATAAGGTTGTTTTGACAAGAAATAACGAACCATAAAGAACCACATTGGTAATGTTAAAACGAACATAATAATTTGCCATTTTTTTAGTTTTGGATCTAACTCTTTTGAGCGGCGGAAAATATCCTTTTTTCCGGCATATAAACCAAGTAAAAATAATCCAACTGTTTCTGGAAGCATGAATGCATTTAGCCTAATTGCTTCAGAATAAAACGCGTGGAAACGATCTTGTATTTGTAATATCCAGTCCTCTAATGGCACGAGTGGTAAGGAGAGTCCTAGCTCATCTCTTGGCATTAAGGCAATTCCAATGCTAGTAATTAGCATTAAAAATTGAAAAATACTTAGTAAAACTAATGCCCATATTAAAATAGTACGAGGCTTTCTTTTATAAAATAACAATAAGAAAAATCCAGCGATTGCATAACTATGTAAAATGTCCCCGTCCCATAAAAGAACGTAATGCAAAAAACCAAATAATAATAAAATGAGCAAGCGGCGAACAAATAAAGTTTTCGGATGATCTGTTTTCGCCTCAGCACGACTCATAAAGATGTAAAAACCTAATCCGAATAAAAACGAAAAAATTGTATAAAATTTCGTTTGAATAAACATATCGTAAAATAGGCGGATATAGCTGTCTAATCCCTCATAAACGCCTGAAATGTCTCGAGAGTCAACCCCGGCGATAACTGGCCAGTTAACAAGAAAAATACCAAGTACAGCTATTCCTCTAATAATATCGATGGAGTGTATCCTCTCGCCTTGTGAAGGATTTTGTGTCATTATCTTCCTCCTTGTTAAGTAATTCCTTTTATTATACAAAATGTAAGATGGAGAGGATAGGGTAGATTTCCATTTTTTTAAACTGTTAAGATATGTAGGATGAGATATAATAAGAGTGCACAACAAGTTTTAAACTTCTTTAAAACAGGCAGTAAAGCTCCTTCTTATAAGGGGCTTTCTTTATGAAAAGTGTTGATAATGATTCTCTTTAATGATAAAATATATTCAAAAGTGATAATCATTATCAAAAAAAGGTTGGTGCGTGAGTATGGTATATGCATTAGTAGCAGGTACGGTCGCTGTATATGCGGTTATTACGAAGTATGTAATAAATGGAGTAGGAACAACAAAATGAATGATATAACGTAAAATCCCTTTCATCTGTAAAAAGAATGAAAGGGATTTTTTATTTTTAATGAGAATATGCTGAAAATTTAGTATGATAGTAAAGTGAAACTGTAATCAGTTTGGATGTTGAGCCCATACTGATTATTAGTCCGCGAATAGCGGGCTAAAGTATATACATCTTGGATAAAGGGGAACAAGGGGATGACAAACATAGTACAGACAAACGGTATGAAAAAACTTGTTTGTTTTTATGAAGAGTGGCAAAAACATGGAGATGCAGAGAATAGCTTAAAGTTGTTTGAAGTGATTCAAAAATATAAACAAGAGCAACTTATGATAGCGTTCTGTGGTCACTTCTCTGCAGGAAAATCAACGATGATGAATCATCTATATAAAGCGCAGCTATTACCAACCAGTCCAATTCCGACAAGCGCTAACGTCGTTAAAATTGAAAAAGGATTAGACCGTGTAGTTGTAACGATTAAATCTGGAGAACAGTATGAATATGATGGTGCATATTCAGCAGAAGAATTAAAACAAATTTGTAAAGATGGCGATGAGGTAATTGGTGTTCATATTTATCGAAATGATGCACCAATTCCAGAAGGGGTAATGTTAGTTGATACACCAGGGATTGATTCTACAGACGATGCCCACCAATTAGCGACAGAATCAACGCTTCATTTAGCGGACGTTATTTTTTATATGATGGATTATAACCACGTTCAATCAGAAGTGAATTTACAATTTGTTAAAGAATTGAAACAACGTAATAAAACGGTTTATCTCGTTGTAAACCAAATAGATAAACATAAGGAAAATGAATTATCATTTGAAAGTTATAGGGATAGTGTAAAACAATCGTTCTCTAACTGGGATATTGAAGTAGATGGTGTTTATTATACTTCATTACGAATGATGAACCATCCACATAATGAAATTGGAAACTTAGAAGCACTAATTACTTCTATTATGGAAGAAAAAGAACAGTATGTAAGAAATGGAATGGAACGAGAAACAGAATATTTATTGGGGGAACATTTCTCGTTTATTCTTTCTGAAAATGAAAAGTATCTTATGAAATATGAAGAAGAGTTAGCATCCCCACTTTCCATTTCAGAGATAGTTGAAAAGAAAGAAGAGTTAACTGAAAGTAAAAATCGTACGGCTAGTAAAGAATCTGATATAAGAAATGAATTTATAAAAGATTTACAAGCTATATTAGATAACGCGTATTTAATGCCATTTGAAATGAGAGAATTGGCGAATGCGTATTTAGAAACGAAATTAACGAAATTTAAAGTTGGTTTGTTATTTGCGAAGGGAAAGACGGAACAAGAAAAACAAAGACGTGTAGATGCTTTTTATTCTGCTTTGCAAAAGACTGTTGAAACGCAACTTGATTTTCATGTGAAAGAATTTATTGTGGCATTCTTAAAAGAAGAAGGATTGTTCACGGAGGAAATTGGGAAAGACATATATGCTTTAGAGATTGCTTTCGGACCAGAATTGTTGTCCGAAGTAATTAAACAAGGTGCGGGTTTCACAGGTGATTACTTACTTCTTTATACAGCGGATGTAGCGAATGAACTGAAGAAACGTTATTTTATAACAGCACAGCAAATTTTCGATAAGAGTGCATTTATTTTAAAGCACAAGGTGAAGGAAGCAGTTGTTCGTATTGAAGAAGAAATTGAAACATATACGATGTTGCAAATGGCGAAAGAAACGCAATTACAATACAGTAACAATTTTGAGGAATATGAGGGTTATTTACAAAATATTTGGCACGACCATGTTGCTACACCAGAAGGATTGCAAATAGATGAGATATTGCAAAATAAAAAACAAACTGTTAGCGAGAAATTTACACTACAAGAGCAAGAAATTGTAATCGATAACGTAATGGCTCGTGAGGAAGAGATGAAAGGAACGGCAGTATTAAATATTCAGCGTATACTAGAAAAAGTGAAAAAAGCTGAAATGATATTAGAACCATTGCCTACGCTGAAGCATGTACAGCAAGAAGTAATAGAAAAAAGACGTCGTGTGGAAACGAAACAATTTACAGTAGCGTTATTCGGAGCTTTTAGTGCTGGGAAATCATCATTTGCCAATGCATTGCTTGGTGAGAAGGTACTTCCTGTATCACCAAATCCGACGACGGCGACGATTAATCAAATTTTACCGGTTACAGAGGAAAAGCCACACGGAACAGTAATTGTTCAGTTTAAATCGAAGCAAGCGCTATTAGAAGATATGAAAGCTGTTTATAAGCTGTTTCATTATGAGATTACTACGTTAGATGAAGCGTTAGCGCAAATTGATAAAGTTATGAAATATCCTTCACCAAGCGGGAAACAAAAAACAACCTTTAGCTTTTTACGAGCGGTACAAAAAGGATATGGTGCAGTTTCTGCTCATTTAGGGGAACAAGTTCAAGTTACGTTAGACGAGTTCTCTGATTATGTAGCGAATGAAGAAAAATCATGTTTTGTTGAGTATATGGAACTTTACTATGATTGTGCTTTAACAAGGCAGGGAGTAGCACTTGTAGACACGCCTGGAGCGGATTCTATTAACGCCCGCCATACGGACGTTGCATTCCAATATATTAAAAATGCAGACGCTATTTTATTTGTAACATATTATAACCATGTGTTCTCTCGTGCTGACCGTGAGTTTTTAATTCAGCTTGGTCGTGTAAAGGATACTTTTGCTCTTGATAAAATGTTCTTCTTAATTAATGCGGCTGATTTAGCAGAGTCTGAAGAAGAGCTTGAAATGGTAAAAGGTTATATCGCAGACCAACTACTGCAATATGGTATTAGAAATCCGCGTTTGTTTGCCATTTCAAGTTTATGTGCACTTGAAGAGAAACAAGGAAAGAATATTGAAAAAGAGAAGTACGGTATTTTACAAAACTCTGGGATTGCTAAGTTTGAAGAATCATTTACGTCCTTTATGATGAGAGATTTAATGCTTGTATCTGTGCATGCTTTATATGGTGCATTGCAAGGAGCAGATCAACTTTTAGTAAACATGATAAACGGTGCAAAACAGGGGAATGAAGAGAAAGAGAAGCAAACAAAAAAATATGAAGCAGAGCGTGATCAACTACTTCATATTATTTCATCATATAGTGTGCTTGCTGAGGAGCAAGCTATGCAAAATGAAGTGAAAGAATTGCTTTATTACGTGCAACAGCGTTTATTCTTATGCTATAACGATGTGTTTACTGAATTTATTAATCCAGCGTCACTTCGAACGGATGGAAATGTAAAAACGCAGCTGCAACAGTGCGTTATGGAATTAGTAGCATTTATTCAGCATGATTTATTACAAGAAATGCGTGCGACATCATTACGTCTTGAAAAATGGATAGATGAAGCGATGAAGCGTGCAAAGAATGAAATTGTAGAGAACTGTAAAGTAGAAAATGAATCAATTTCTATGAGTGGAACAGTGGAGTATGATTATAAAGATATTACACATAAAGAACCGTTCCCTTCAGTTGAAATAAAAGATTTCAAAAAAGCACTGGCACATTTTAAAAACGAGAAAAGCTTTTTTGAAAAAAATGATAAAGCTTTCATGCAAGAAGATGCTAAAGCTGTGCTAGAGCCGTTCGTATCAAACTATGTAGCTGATGAAAAAGATTTATTTGTTCATCATTATAAACAAGAGTGGGATATGAAATGGAACTTATTCCAAAAGGTGATGCAACAAGATGTGATGAACTATTATGAAAGTATATTATTTGCATTAGCGGAAACAATTGATGTATCACTATATGAACAAAGTAAAGAACAACTACAAAAGCAGTTAGTAGAGATTGAAAAAGAAATTTATGCTATATAGTCGTTATGAAAAAAAGATTCGTTCGATCTTCTTTTGTAGCACAGTATCTAAAGATTTTACAAATCCTGCAAATTCATCAGTAGAAATCATATGAGTAAGAACGAGTCGTCTACCGTCTGGTGTTTCACCGCATAAGACGAATGAAGAAAATTCATATGTTTTGTTTTCTACTACTAATTTTGGATAGGAATACGTGTCGCTTTTCTTCTTCTTTCCATCAATAGAGATGACGTTGCATTTTTTCTCATTGTTGTCCATGGTGAATCCCTCCTTTCTATTACTTATGGTAGACAAGGAGGGTTTAGAACAATAGAGAAGGGGGAATTTTTTATGTCTGTTGTAATAGAGCTTATTTCGAAAGAAGCTCTACCAAAATCGTTATTGCTACTCGCTGATCCAAGCGAACGGCAAATTGATGCATATGTAGAAAGAGGTTTAACATATGTAGCTATACAAGAGGACGAAGTTATAGGTGTATATGTTCTTTTGGAGACAAGACCGAAGACGATGGAAATTATGAATATCTCGGTTGTAGAGCATATGCAAGGAAAAGGTATTGGAAAGAAGCTATTGAAGCATGCGGTAGAAACTGCTAAAAAGTATGGTATGTCCAAACTTGAAGTTGGTACAGGTAATTCAAGTGTTTCACAGCTTGCGTTATATCAAAAATGTGGATTTCGTATTTTTTCTATTGATTTTGATTACTTTTCGAAGCATTATGAAGAAGAGATTGTTGAAAATGGGATTGTATGCCGTGATATGATTCGGCTTGCAATGGAATTAAATAAAAAAGTATAACTTATCTAGGGGGAAGAAAAGATGGAAGTACATAAAGCAATTACAGCACATTCTCGTAAACAAAATGAAATTGTAAAAACATTTTTGCAATTAGATGCGCAACGTGAAGCAGCTATTGAAGCGGCGATATCACTTGCATCAAATGGGAAAGAATTTTCAGTTGATGTTATTAACGTGGTAACAAAGCAAATTAATGATCTTGCGAAACGAGGGGTTGCACCGCAGCGTAAACTTGTTACAGAAGATATGGTAATGGAATATGTAGGTCGCGTGCGCGAGAAAGAAGGTCGTTAAAGATGATTGTTACAGTCGAATGGTTACGTGAGCATATGGAAGATGAGAATGTCCGTATAATCGATTGTCGTTTTGATTTAGCGAATCCTAATTGGGGTAGAGAAAAGTATGAAGAAGAACATATTCCTCATGCGTTATATTTTGATTTAAATTTAGATTTATCAAGTCCTGTAACGGAACATGGTGGTCGCCATCCATTGCCACATATTGAAGAGTTTGCAGACAAGCTTTCAAAAGCTGGTATTGATGAATCTGCGATAGTAATTGCGTATGACAGTCAAGCTGGTGCAAATGCTTCTCGGTTATGGTGGTTATTAAACTATGTAGGACATGAGAAAGTATATATATTAGATGGCGGATTTCCGGCTTGGAAAGAGAATGGATTACATACAACAACGGAAATTCCTGCTGTTGCACGAAAAACATTTAAAGCAAATATACAAGATCATATGCTTGTCACGATGGAAATGGTCAGAGAGAATATTCATACAGGTGCAGATGTTACGTTAATTGATTCTAGAGAGCCAAAACGTTATACTGGTGTAGAGGAACTTGTTGATCCGAAGGCAGGACATATTCCTACAGCAGTAAACCATTTTTGGAAGGATGGAATTCTAGAATCAGGACAATTTAAAAATGAAGCCCAGCAACAAGAACGATTCCAAAATCTTTCGAAAGATAAGGAAACAATTGTATATTGTGGTTCTGGTGTTACAGCATGTCCAAACGTCATTGCATTAAAATTAGCAGGATTCCAAAATGTTAAATTGTATGCAGGTAGCTGGAGTGATTGGATTTCTTATTCAGAAAATCAAATTGCAAAAGAAGAAGATTAATCACTTGCATGCAAAAATAATTTGTATTAAAATAAGGTCACAAGCAAGAGATTGCTCGAAAAAGATTGTATTTTACACATTGAAAACAATGTGATAATATAACGACAAGTCAATAATACATCCTGCGGTGTGCGTAACTTATTTATGTCTAAAACCGATGTTAGTTATACGGAAGCTCAATATTTAGCGACCATCATCAAGCCTTCCTTGTGGAGGAAGATGTACGGTAACTGTGAGGGCATCCACCTGCGAGTAGCGGGTTTTTGGACATTTACGAGGAGCGGCACGTGCGGGGGGTCTTATTTCAACTAACATTATATAAAATTCCTACGGTGTACGTAGCTTATGCATGTCTTAAACCAATAAGTATAATACGGAAGTTCGATATTTAAATGTAGATAACAAGCCATCTTTTTAAGAAGGAAGTTACAAACATTTGTGAGAACATCCACCTGTGAGAGCAGGTTTATGGACATCTAGAGAGAACGGCATATGTGGGGCTAAATAAAAACCTTACGTTTTATACGTAAGGTTTTTTGTTGCATAAATATATCGATATTATCTTGATTCACCTGTGAAGTTTCCATAATAAATATAGCACTTTCGGTCTTCATCAACCTCTCTTGAAACTAAGGTGAACTCCATATGCATTCCGTCTCGCTTAATATATATAATATCTAAATGGAGAGAGGATAAAATTTCTTCATAATTCCATATATCTTTACTTTCTATTATTTTGGAGGAGGATTCCTTAAGTTCTCTAACCTCAAAGCCTATGTGGGAGTATAGGATCTGAAGGATTATTTGAAAAAACTCTGATGTGTTCAACTCATTTAAATAGTCAAAGGATGAACAGGAAGTATATGACTGTAATACACTAGAGGGAGTCATTGTAATAAGGAAAAGTTTCCATACAAAGTGTTGACATCTATTTTAAATAAGAGTAACATTTTCTATGTAATGAAATAAGTCTCTGTTAGGTGAGGCTCCTGTATAGAGAAATGCTACTGCCCAAAAATGTCGAGAGACGCCAATGGGTCAACAGGAATGATCGAATTAAGGTTTTTCTTAACGTAGCTGGTAATGTACCTATGCTATACAGTGCTAAAACTCGGCGAGGGAGAGGTCTGTAGATTTCTAATTGTATTAGGAATCGTTTATTTGTGTATGTAATGACCTTTGCTCTTTTCGGAGTAAGGGTCTTTTTGTTACAAATATATGAGTTGTTTCATAGTATAGACTATAACTAAAAAATAAACGAGGAGGTGAGGAGCATGTCAAATTCTGACTCGGTTCCGTTACCCATATACTTCAAATCAAAAATATATGATGTAGGCAGGAAACGACTTGTTCCTCCCTCTATATTTATCATAATGTAGCGTTTATATACATATTTAAGCGCTAGACGCTTTCATGGTAAAGTTGATAAATTGAGAAACAAAGCGTTTCTTCCTATGTTGTAAAGGAGGAGACGATAATATGTTATATGCAAACAAAACTGTGGGTAACACGTCATATAAACTAAGTAAAAAATCAATGAAAGAACAAACGATGCTTCAAAAAAATAAAGATTTATTAATTGAAATCGCAACAAGAGATGTAAAATCTGTATTTGCGTATTTTAAAACAACAAGAGACGGATTATCTATGAAAGAGGCGCAAAAACGTATTCAAGTATACGGCCGAAATGAACTCACTTCAAAAAGAGCGCTTCTTGCAGAGGTAATGATGAAGTTAAGCGGAATGATTCCAGGTCTTTCGAAACAACATGTGCGTGATGAATTACAATGCGAAAAAATTACTGTGTCTAGAGTGGAATGTTCTAGTAATGCAGGGCTAAACACTGAACTGAAAATGATGGAGATACCAGTACAAGAGCTTGTACCTGGAGATATGATTTTTCTTTCAGCTGGAGATACAGTGCCAGCAGATGTACGTATCATTTATGCAAATGATTTATTAGTAAATGAGTCTGTGCTAACGGGAAACGACGCGAGTATAGAGAAATTTGAGAGTTGCTATCATCTTGAACGTAAACGATTTATTCCATTAAAACGGATGAAAGATTATAATCCACTTGAGCTTGAAAATGTATGTTTCAAAAGTACGTATATTGTTAGTGGAAATGCAAAGGCTGTAGTTGTTTCGACTGGAAAGAATACGTATTCAGGAATACTGCATACTTGTTGTAGTAGAATGTCTTAATGTGTTAATGATGCTAAATATACAAAAACAATGTATAATAGACAAAGTTGAGCAAAAACGTAGAATGGTAATCTACTTATATAACCTTACGTGATAACGTGAGGTTATTATTTTTTTAATAGGAGAGGAATTATGAAAAAAGTATTATTAGTTGATGGTATGGCACTATTATTTCGTGCTTTTTACGCAACAAGTGTCTATGGACAGTTTATGAAACGACAAGATGGTACCCCAACGAACGGGATTCATGGTTATATGAAGCATTTATTAACAGCTACGCAAGCAATCGAACCAACACACATCGTAACGTGCTGGGATATGGGAAGTACGACATTTAGAACGGAATCGTTCTCGAATTATAAAGCAAATCGTGCAGCGCCGCCAGAAGAATTAATTCCGCAATTTGATCTAGTACAAGAAATGACTGCAAAATTATCGATTCCGGTCATCGGTATGAAAGGATATGAAGCGGATGACTGTATCGGTACGCTTGCAAAACAATATTGCAATGAAGCGGAAGTTTATATTTTAACAGGTGATACAGATTTACTTCAACTCGTTGATAACAGCGTTACAGTTATGCTTCTGCGCAAAGGAATTGGAAATTACGAGTATTACACACCAGAGAAAATTATGGAAGAGAAAGGTGTAGAACCATGGCAAATCGTCCATGCGAAAGCGTTCATGGGAGATACGAGTGATAACTATCCAGGTGTAAAAGGTATCGGTGAAAAAACAGCGTATAAGCTGATTCAAGAGCACGGAACAGTACCAGCTGTACTAGAAAATGTAGCATCATTAACGAAAGCACAGCGTACAAAGATTGAAAGTGATTTAGAGAACTTAAATATTTCATTACAATTAGCGCAAATTCATTGTGAAGTTCCAATTTCATGTTCACTAGAAGAAGGGTTACACACAATGGATGAAGAAAAACTTAGATTCGTTTGTGAAGAAATGAATTGGGGAAGACCTGAAATATTAATAAATATGTTGTAAGAAGTGGAAAGACCGATTAAATATTTTTTGATCGGTTTTTCTTTTTGTTCACAAAGTTGTCAGGAAATAAACAGAATTTTCATATGAAGTTCAAATAGAATTCACAACAATCAATTATTATAAGACAAACAGATAATTACTTATCCCGTATTAACGGGTAGTAGGACTTTAATCAGTGGGGGTAAATCCTCCCCGCTGATTAAAGTTTCACTTTATCTTTTATATAAACCATCCCCCAAGGAGGAAAATAAAAATGCGAAAAAAAATGAGAAAATCCTTTAAACAATTATTAATAGAAAATAAACAATCACTACTAACTAATAAAGAGAATATGAAAGAAATTGAAGAACGAATTGAGAAACGACATGTAGCATATAGTGGTTCTAATAATTGAATGAAGATTGATTTATAACACCCCTTCACAAAGTGAAGGGGTGTTATAGTATAGTGAGAAGGAGAGAAAGAAGGGGGAGCTACTGTGTGAATATAGTGGAGAGGCTTGGAGAAAATAATATATCATGTCTTCTTAGTCTATCGGAAAGGATAGGCTGGGATTATAGTTTAGAAGAAATCGACACCATTTTAAATTCAGGTATCGTATATGGCATGCGGAATGAAAAGAGAGAAGTAATTGCTAGTGCAGCAATTATATTATATGAAGGGGCGTTAGCGTCTATCGGAATGGTGATAGTACATCCAGATTATAAAGGAAGAGGGATCGGAAAAACGATAACAGACTTATGCATTAAGAGCGTATCAGCACATACTCCAATTATGCTTATTGCTACGGATGAGGGAAAGCCTTTATATGAAAAGCTAGGATTCAGGACGGTGAGTTATGTTTCTAAATACATATGTAATGTGTATAATGAATTGCATAAATATGAAACAAATGAAGAGTATCTCATTAACTATGAAGAGCAAGATTTTGAAGCTATAGTACAAATAGATGAAGAGGCATTTGGAGCAAATCGTAAAGAATTTTTAAGTTATAGAATTACACAGAGTGAACAATGTGTAGTTATTAAAGATAGAAAGCAAAATGTTATAGGTTATGGTATAAGTATACAAACACCAGAAAATAAAATCATAGGACCAATCGTTGCTAAAAATGACGCGATGGCAATGGAAATTGTTCATTCTTTAGCGAAAGGGCATAATGGAAAATTAAGAATTGATGTGTCGGAAGGAAAAATAGATTTTATGAAAGGCTTAGAGATTTCTGGTTTTCAAAAGGTGAATATACCGCCAATTATGATGAAAAATAGCAATCAATTTTTGAAAAGGAATGGAGAATTATATAGCATTGCCGCACAAATTTTTGGATAAAAAGAATCCTTCACTCGGAAGGATTTTTTTATTCACGGTATTGGTCATGAATAGGCTGAAAGAGGTCTTCTTCACTACCTCTCACAATAGAAAAATGATCAACATTATAATGACCGTGTAGAGTTTTATTATGGTGCTCGATAATTTGCTCTGCGGCCAATACGTTTGAATCAGTTGTTGAATGACCGTTTTTAATTAATGTAACATCAAACCCTTGCACAGTTGCTGTCCTAACAGCAGTGTCAATACAATGTTCGGTTTTACATCCACCTATAACGAGATGATTAATCTTCTCTTCTTTTAAAAGTTCAAGTAAAGGAGTACCATAGAATGAATTTGTTGCTGCTTTATTAATAAGGATTGCAGACTGAGGTACTTGAATTTGATTATGTACTTCAAATCCTTCACCGCTACCAGAAGCAACATCGATATCTCTTACGAAAACAATAAGGGCATTTGAATCAAGTGCTTTCTGTACAGCTGTATTTAGTGTAGCTAATAACTCGGTTTTACGGAACACTTCATTTTCCTCTTCGTTTCCATCAATTAATTCTTGCTGTGCATCAATAATTAAAAGTGCTTGTTTCATTCTGTATCCCCTTTAATATAAAATAAATTCCACTATACATATTTCTTCATATTGTAAGGAAATCCTCTATTGTTAGTGAAGTAGACAATAGATTTACAAAGTTGTCAAAGAAATTTCATTCTCATAGCATGTAAAAACATGTATGATAGGAGGTGGAGAATTTTTGAGTAGGTGGGAATATCATGCAAACAGTAGAAGATTATCTTTCATTCTTACATACGAAAGGATTTAAACTATCAGAGGAAGCACAAGGGTTTATTATGTTTGGACAAGGATATACTGGTGCATCTGATGGAATTGTGAACGCAGCAATAGAAGCGACAATTAAACATCAATTGCAGTTTGATGGCAGTTATTTTGTTGCGTTATTAGAACGATTGAAAGAGGAAGAAATTACAGATAAAAAAAGCGCTAAGGCTTTTATGCGGAAGTTACAAGCGTAACTTCACGCAGCCTGCGCTTCTTTTTTTGTTTTGGAAGGTAGTTCAACAAAAACCATGCCTAGGAAAATGCATAGACACCCGATAATGGCAGAAATAGAAAGTTGTTCGTTTGCAACGAGAACGCCTGTTAATGCAGCAAAAACAGGCTCCATTGCGAAAATAATTGCTACTCTCGTTGGAGAAGTATGTTTTTGTGCCGATGTTTGAATGAAAAAAGCAATGGATGTCGCAAACAGGGAAGTTAGAAATAGAGCGAATAAAAAGGAATGATTTGTCCATAGTGATACTGAAAATAATTTTTCCCAATCTTCAAACAAAAAAGCGCAAATAGAAGAAAACATACCGACAGCTAATACTTGAGAGGTGCTTAATAATAAAGGTGATATTTTCTTAGAAAAGAAACCGTTAACAAGAATATGGGCAGCGAAAGCGACTGCGCAACCGAGAACGAGTATATCTCCAATGTTTAATTGGAAAGAATCACCAGAAGTTAATAAATATAAACCTATTGTCGCTACAGCAATACCAAGTACGATGAAAATTGTAGCCCGCTGTTTTAAAAAGATAAAAGACAGGATTGGAACCATAACGATACTAAGTCCAGTTAAGAAACCAGCTTTTGAAGAGGTTGTATAAAGTAAGCCGAATGTTTGTAATAAATAACCAACACATAAAAAGAATCCAACAATTAATCCAGCGAGACTACTCTGTTTTATATCTTGTTTTGAAGGTTTTTGTGAGAAAATCATTTGAACGAATAATAAAATAATTCCAGCGAATAAAAAACGAACCCCATTAAAAGTAAATGGTCCGACAAAAGACATAGCATTTTGAACGACAACAAACGTAGCTCCCCAAATAAAAGAGACAAATAATAAAGCAAGAGGAGCAATCCACTCTTTTTTCACACTCATACCCCCCGTTAATTTTGTAAGATAGCTTTTCTAGCTAATTCATCAGCTACTTTATTTTGACTACTTGGAATCCACTTAATAAAAAAGAGATCGAAACTTTTTATGTACTGTAGTGCTTCTTCTAATAGTGGTGCAAACATTTTATTTTTGGCGTATTCTTTTTCAACAGCTCGCTCAACAAGCTGAGAATCTGTACGAAAAGATACAATGCTATAATTATGCTCCGTGCAATATTTTAATGCAGCAAGTAAAGCATGGTATTCTGCTTCATGATTGGACATTGTCCCAAGTGGTAATGCTAATTGTACAGGTGGTTGTACGCCTTTAATAAACACTCCCGCACCAGAAGGACCAGGATTTCCTTTTGATGCACCATCAATATACACTTCAATCAAAATGAGAAACCTCCAAATTATTAGATTATCCCCTACTTAAAAATGTTCTCAAAGTAGGAGATAGAGCATTTATCCCGCTATTTGCGGGCAGTAAGATTCCCACCTCAAAATTCGGCTAGAGCAAAGAAGTTAGGTGGGAGATCAACTGCCCGTAAACGCCCGATTGGTTCAACTAATAATCAGTTGGGGATGCCCCCCCTACTGATTAAAGTTTCACTTTATCCAATTGTAATGCTATAACGACATGTAAATGTTTCGTTCGCCTGTAAAGACTGAATTCCTTTTTTCTCTTTGAAATCTTTTGCTGGATTTATTTCATCAGCAATTCCATACCAAGGTTCAATACATAAGAAGGGTGCGTTATCCCCTGATGTCCAAACGCCGACAAATGGGAATCCGTCAAATTCTACTTTTACAAATTTATTATGTTTATGAGAACGAATAGAGATTTCATTCGTATCCATATTTTCAAAAATAAGTGCGTCATTTTTGAATAAATCATATGTAATTGGTAATTCTTTCGTACTTTCAGCAATTAGTTGCTTGTTACTTGAAAGATAAGGTCCTTCTAATACGCTTGTTTCTAAGCGTTCTGAACCATGAAATGATAAATGATAATCTGTAAATGATTCGCCGTCTAATAAGGGGAGGTTGAATCCAGGATGTGCTCCGATTGAGAAGAACATCTCTTTTGAAGTAGGATTATTTACTTTATATGTTACATGAACGATTTGTCCGTCTAGCTCATAAGAAACGAGTAATTCGAATTCATATGGGTATTTTTTTAATGTTTCTTCATTACTAGTTACGATATAAGTGATTTTTGTTTCACTTTGTTCTTTTACAGAGAACGTAAGATCACGAGCAAAGCCATGTTGTGTTAAAGAATATGGTTTACCATCTACGTAGTATGTATTATCTACTAATCGGCCGACAATTGGGAACAAAATTGGTGCACGGCGACCCCAATAAATAGAATCACCTTGCCATAAATATTCTGTGTTATCTTCTTTTAAGCGAACGCTTTGTAATTCTGCACCTTTGTCAGAAATGGAAACGATCACTTTTTCATTTTGAATTGTTGCTGTCATGAAGTGAAACCTCCTAAATCTTTCATATGTCTTATTATACGTTTTCTAAAAGGAAAAAGGTAGTGAATGATAGGAATCTATTGACGAAAGAGTGCCTATTGCGTAAAATATAATCTTGTTGTTTAAAAACGAATAACGTGGTTCGAAACCATCCCACGTAAAAAAAACTAAGGAGATTTTGTCATGAATATAAGAACATTAGTCGGTAATGGTATTTTAGCGGCATTATATATTGCTGTTTCTATGCTTATTCAGCCGTTTGGCTTTACGAATGTACAGTTTCGTATTTCAGAGATGTTTAACCATCTCGTTGTATTTAATAAGAAAGCAATTTACGGAATTGTATTAGGTGTATTTTTAACGAATCTCTTTTTCTCACCGATGATCGCTTACGATTTAGTATTTGGAGTAGGGCAATCTATTCTTGCATTAGTTGCAACGATTATTTCTATGCGATTTATTAAAGGTGTTTGGGCTCGTATGATTTTTAATACAGTTATCTTTACGATTACAATGTTTATGATTGCAATTGAACTTCATCTTGCATTTGATCTACCATTTATGTGGACTTGGTTAACATGTGCAGCGGGTGAATTCGTAGTAATGGCGATTGGTATGCCTGTAATGTACTGGATTAATAAGCGAGTACAATTTGAAAGATTTATGTAATAGATGAAAGGGCCATTCCTTATATAGGATGGCTCTTTTTATATGTGATTATATTGAATATAATACTGTGACTCTTGATAAAATATAATAAAATAAAGTAAAGTGAGGCTTTAAGTAGCTGGATACATATAAGAAGTCTTATATAAGGGGAATCTAGTATGAAATATAAAATTCATTGGTTGTATAAAACGAAGCGTGGTTTGCAGACTGAATTAACAACAGATTATATGAGCATAGAAGAAGTACTTCAATTTGCAGAGGATTTCGAGAAAACAGGAAGAGTGAAAGAACTTTTATTTTACGATGAAATGGATGCAGAATGGTCATTAAAGGAAATGAAAAAACTGAGTAAACAAGTGGAGGAAGAGCTTCAAGAAATATATGTTTACTTTGATGGTGGTTATGACCTTCAGACGAAGGAAGCTGGAGTAGGTATATGTGTGTATTATAAAAAAGGAAATACAAACTACCGAATTCGCCGCAATGCATATATAGAAGGGATATATGATAATAATGAAGCGGAATATGCATCATTATTATACGGGATGAATATACTCGAGGAATTAGGAATTAAGTATGAAGCAGTTACACTTCGTGGAGATTCCCAAGTCGTACTGCAGCAATTGGCTGGAGAGTGGCCTTGCTATGATGAGCATTTAAATCATTACTTAGATCAAATTGAACAAAAGGCGAAGCAAATGAAATTAAAACTCGTATGTGAGCCAATATCTAGAAAACAAAATAAAGAAGCACATCAATTAGCAACGCAAGCATTAGAAGGGACGGTCATTGATAGCCATAAAGAAATAACCGAATAGAGAGGTGCGAAGGTGGATAAAAAGCAACTCATTACAGAGGTAAATGACTTATTAGAAACGTATTGTGAAGGTTGTTTTTTGCGAGAACATAACCGAAAGACAAATAGTAAATATTATGCTCATTCATTTTGTATACGACAATGTACAGTTGGAGAAACATTGAAAAAGTATGGAGAACAGCTGTCATGAAAAAACATCCAGAGAAAACTCTCTGGATGTTTTTTAGTGCTTCGCTTCGTTTAATTGATGCTCGCACTTGCTTAATTTCTTTTCCTCATTCATTAGAAACGGCTCATCTAAATCTGTCGCAACAGATTTCATAACTTCAAGCTGAGACCGAGCTGCTTCTACGGCAGTAGTGGCATGCTCTAATGAGCCTGGATCCATTGAAATTGTTGCAGAACCTACCATTTTTTGTGCCGTTTCTACACGGAATTTTACTTCTTCAAAATCATTTACGTTTGATCCCATTGTTACTTCCTCCTTTGTAAATTATGCATTTCACATAGTTTTTGCTCTGTAAAACGGAAATATACAAAGGAATAACAAAGGAGGTTACCAAGTAAGGTAACCTCCTGTCATATGTTGGATTAAAGTTTTACTACGTTAGCAGCTTGAGGTCCGCGGTTTCCTTCAGTAATGTCGAAAGATACTTCTTGACCTTCTTCTAAAGCTTTGTAGCCGTCGCCTTGAATAGCTGAGAAGTGTACGAATACATCGTCAGCGCCTTCCATTTCGATAAATCCAAAACCTTTTTCGTTGTTAAACCATTTTACTTTTCCTTGCATGTTACAATTCCTCCTAAAATACGATTACTTTTTTTCATTTAGTGAAATTCTTCTAAAAAGATAATATAAACTAAAAATGCTATAATCTTGAATATTCTGCTAAATGATTAATTTAAATATACACGAATTGGTAGAATTTAGTCAAGTAAGCGGTTTAAAGTTTTTGTATTTTTAAATAATTTTTCAACCGAATTTTGAAAAAGGTATAGGACAGGCTGAGTATGTAATATTCTTAATTGAATGCTATACATAATGAGGTGAAAGGATGAATGAGTCGTACTTATTAGATAATGAAGGGATGAGAACGAGAACTGACATACCGAATTGGGTTGCAAAAGAATTTCAAAATTTTTCAAGCGTTGTGTTAGAGCCAACTTTCCCATGTTATTTCGGTTTAACAGCTTTGAAAAAGAATGAACTTCGTTATTCATTTCTCTCTCATAATGATTGGAGTCATTTGCCACATACAATGTTATCTTTTTTAGAATTAATGAAAGAGCAACCAATTGTAAAAAGAGGTTTTTTTCTTTTTGTAGAACCGGAATGTGAAGAGCAATCACTTGAATATTATCGTGATTACTTTTGGAAAGTACTACAGTATTTACATGAACACGATGATCAATCATGGCCGCAGCAAATTCCAAAAGATCCGGATCATTATTTATGGGAATTTTCATTTGGTGGTGAACCAATATTCGCATTTGGAAATGCACCAGCTTATAAGCAGAGAAAGACTAGACATTTAGGAAATTCGCTCGTTATTGGATTTCAGCCACGCACCATTTTTGATGGATTAGAAGGGGATCGTCCTAAAGGAGCATATTCAAGACAAACGGTCCGTGACCGAGTTGAAAAGTGGGATCAACTGCCGAAACATCCTAATATTAGTCATTATGGTGATCCAGACCATCGTGAATGGAAACAATACTTCATAGGGGACGATATAGAGCTAATGAAAGGGAAATGTCCTTTTCTTCATAGGATAGAAAAATAAGAGCCATCATCTGGATGGCTCTTTTGTATATTTTGGGTAAAAAGGGGCATTTTACTAGTTAATATTTCTTATGAAAGCTAGTCTATTTTTAAAAATTACAACATTACTTAATAGTAAAGGGAATAGAAAGGATAGAGCGATGTTTGGAGCAATTATACAGCAAATCGTTTTAGGTATTTCATTAGCTGCGCCGGTAGGTCCGATTAATATTGAAATGTTAAAACGAGGGATTGAACGTGGTTTTTGGCATGCGTGGGTTGTTGGAATTGGTGGAATGACTGCAGACATTTTGTTTATGCTGCTCATTTACTTTGGTTTATCTTCTGTGTTTATGTATGCATATGTACAAGCTTTTATGTATTGCGCGGGGTTTTTCCTGTTATTTCATTTAGGGTTTCAAAGTGTAAAACAAGGAATTTTTCACTCGAATATAGAATATAAACAAGAAGAGGTAGGGGGACTTAAACAATCTTTTATGGCAGGGTTTTTAATTGCCATATCCAATCCATTAAATCTTGTTTTTTGGTTTGGTATATATGGAAGTACACTTAGTTCATTGCTTACGAAGGTAACGAAACAAGAAGCTTTTTTATACAGTCTTTGCATTATCGTTGGTATTATTTTGTGGAATTTAAATATTGCTTTTTCTGTTCATTTTGGACGAACTTTATTAAAACAAAAAGCACTTGGCTACATAACAGCCGGAGCAGGTATTATTTTAGTAGGATATTCTATCCATTTTGCATACAAAGCTTTACAGTTGTTCACATAAGATTGAAGGGGAGATTTTTATGTATCGAACCACTATTGATGGAAAAGAAATTATCATCACTTTAGCACCAAAAATTAGAAAAGAAATTACTGATAGGAATCCACTATATGAAGCGGTATTTAATAATACAGCAAGGTTGTTGCAAACGAAACAACCGACGTTTGCGGTAAATCATGAAGTATTTGGGCTCATTATTGGAGAGGTACAAAGGGGAGAGGTAACAGTGTTTGCGGTAGAACACATTATTCCGAAGCAAAATATATTTGGTCCGAATACTTTTTTCTCTACAATAGAACAGCAGGCAAATTTGTAAGGTGAATAGAAAAGAAATAGTCGTAACGATATGTTGCGACTATTTTTTTGAAAAGGGGAGAAGAAATATGAAGAGAGTGGGGAAAGAGTTCTTTTTACAACATGATATTGTTATTATGTATAGTATTCTATTTGCTTTTATCATTATTTTAAAAATGCAATTTTTTACATGGATCGGTATGTTAGCGTGTTTGTTTGGGATTGTTTTTTATACGTTTAACGAATATATGACACTTCGCTTTTTGTTCCATTTAAAGCCACCTAAAAACGCATTTTTATTAAAAATGTTAAGAAGATTACATTATGATCATCACGTATATCCAGATGATTTAAAACTTTTATTTTTTCCTGTATGGTTTAGTATACCTAGATTTACTATATATTTACTTATATGATTCTCCTCGTTTATGAATGGAAACATTATATTGCACATAGGCCGATTCGTCCCTTCACTAAGTTTGGAAGATGGCTAAAAAAACAGCATATATTACACCATTATAAAAATGAAAAGTTTTGGTTTGGTGTTTCAAATCTGGTATTTGATTTTATATTTGGAACGCTTAAAGATGGTGAAGATGTTGAATTAAGCGAAACAGCTCGTAATTTGGAAAAGGAGAAAAAGAATTTTTGGGCTTCACTTTATAACGGCTATTTATGGGAAGTGGGCTAATAAACCGTGTTGGATGTACAAAACTTCTACGGATTCTAGTTTCACTTTATTTTGAAAAAGTATATTAAAATTTTAGGAGAAAATGCCGAAAAATGTCTATCGAAAAATCTTTGCAGGAATGTATGGATTGTCTAAAATGGAAATAAGTTTCTGAATATTTGTAAAATTTAATCTTTTGGTGCGCAAGGGGAAATGTATTTCGAGTTGGAGAGGGGACCAGAGAATGAAACGAGATGATACGTCAGCACGTAAGTTGCAAAATGAGGTGAATTATACAGAGATTGTTCAGTCAGAAGAATTTAAATTACTTTTAGATAGGAAAAGGAAGTTTATCGTTCCGATGAGTATTTTCTTTTTAAGTTTTTTTATAGCACTACCTATTTTAACATCGTATTCAAAGGTGCTTAATACACCGGCATTTGGTGATGTGACATGGGCATGGATATTTGCTTTTGCGCAATTTATTATGACATGGTCATTATGTATGATTTATAGCAAAAAAGCCGAATCCTTTGATGAAATCTCGCAAAAAATTCTGCAAGATATGCAAAAAGGGAGGGGCTGAATTTGAATACTACTGCTTTTGCTCTATTTTTAATTATCGTCCTCGGTACACTCGTTATAACCTATTTTGCATCGAAAAAAACGAAAAATGCGAGTGAGTTTTATACCGCTGGAGGGGGGCTAACTGGCTGGCAAAATGGTCTGGCCATTGCCGGAGATTACATGTCTGCTGCTTCATTTCTCGGTATCGCAGGAGCGATAGCCTTAACTGGATTTGACGGTTTCTTTTATAGTATAGGTTTCTTAGTGGCTTATTTAGTTGTACTATATCTCGTTGCAGAACCGCTTAGAAACTTAGGGAAATATACGCTTGCTGATATGATTGCCGCGCGTTTTGATGCGAAAAAAGTTCGTGGTATTGCCGCGCTTAATACGATGACAATTTCAATTTTTTATATGATTGCACAATTAGTTGGTGCGGGTGCACTTATTAAATTATTATTAGGTATCGAATATACGACATCTGTATTAATCGTCGGCACACTTATGACAGTGTACGTTATTTTTGGAGGTATGACAGCAACGAGCTGGGTACAAATTGTAAAAGCTGTATTACTTATGGCCGGCACGTTTATTATTTCTGTTATCGTTTTCGCAAAATTTAATTTTAGTGTGACAGAGATGTTTGCTCAAATGAAAACAGCTACACCGCTAAAAGATTCGTTTCTAAACCCAGGCGTAAAGTATAAAGATGGTCTTGATACACTTTCCTTAAATTTAGGACTAGTTCTCGGCACAGCAGGATTACCACATATTCTTGTCCGCTTTTTTACAGTGCGTGATGCAAAAACGGCACGTCAATCTGTTGTGTGTGCTACGTGGTTAATTGGCGCATTTTATATTATGACAATTTTCTTAGGGTTTGGAGCAGCAGCGTTTGTAGGAAATGAGGCGATTATTAAAGCAAATCCTGCTGGTAATATGGCAGCACCTTTATTAGCTAAAGCTTTAGGTGGAGACTTCTTATTTGCATTCGTGTCAGCAATTGCATTTGCCACAATTTTAGCTGTAGTAGCAGGACTTGTGTTAACGGCAGCATCAGCATTTGCTCATGATTTTTACAATGAAATTATACGTAAAGGAAAGTCTACGGAAAAAGAGCAAGTGTCAATGGCTCGTTATGCGTCTATTGGAGTAGCGGTATTATCTATTATACTTGCGTTATTTGCTCAAACATTAAACGTAGCATTTTTAGTTTCACTAGCATTTGCAGTTGCAGCGAGTGCGAACTTACCAGTTATATTATTTACAATCTATTGGAAGCGTTTTAATACAACGGGTGCCATATCTGGTATGATCGTCGGACTCGTGTCAGCAATTGTTCTTGTGGCGTTAAGTCCAAATGTTTGGAATCCAGTAGCCGGGAAAGCTATTTTTGTTGGGGAAGCAATATTCCCATATACGACACCTGGCATAATTTCGATTCCGCTTGGTTTCCTAGCAGCATACTTAGGAACCATTTTCTCTAGTAAGAAAGAAGATGTATCGAAATTCGATGAAATTCTTGTGAAATCTAATACTGGTCACGGTATTAGTGACGCATCTTCACACTAAAAAAGAGGGGCTTTTCGAATTATAAGAAAAGCCCCTTTTTCTTTTGTCATTTTCTTATAAATATTACTGTATTGTAAGTAGGATTTGTCATAATTTTGTGGAATGAAAATAAGCAGGGAGAAATTTAACTCATCATGGCACCAGCGCAGCTTTGTGAAAAATAAGTTGTTATGGAAGGTGGAAGAAATGATGAAAACGAAACAAACAGATGAATTATTAGCAAAAGATGAACAATATGTTTGGCATGGAATGCGCCCCTTTAGTCCAAGTAGTACAATGGTAGGGGCAAAAGCAGAAGGGTGCTGGGTTGAAGATATACAAGGAAAAAGATATTTAGACGGTATGAGTGGTCTTTGGTGTGTGAATAGTGGATACGGAAGAAAAGAGCTTGCAGAGGCGGCTTATGAACAACTACAAACGTTATCGTACTTTCCGATGTCACAATCACATGAGCCAGCTATAAAGCTTGCTGAAAAGTTAAATGAGTGGCTCGGGGGAGAGTATGTTATTTTCTTCTCTAATAGTGGTTCGGAAGCGAATGAAACAGCTTTTAAAATAGCAAGGCAATATTATGCTCAAAAGGGGGAACCACACCGTTACAAATTTATGTCACGTTACCGCGGGTATCATGGAAATACAATGGCAACGATGGCGGCAACTGGTCAGGCGCAGCGTAGATATCAATATGAGCCGTTTGCGTCAGGATTTTTACACGTAACGCCTCCAGATTGTTACCGTATGCCAGAAATGGAATCACAACATATCTATGATGTAGAGTGTGTAAAAGAAGTCGATCGAGTTATGACATGGGAATTAAGTGAAACCATTGCAGCTTTTATTATGGAACCAATTATTACAGGTGGAGGTATTTTAATGCCGCCACAAGACTATATGAAAGCTGTTCACGAAACATGTCAAAAACACGGTGCACTACTCATTAGCGATGAAGTGATTTGCGGTTTTGGGCGTACAGGAAAAGCATTTGGATTTATGAACTATGACGTTAAGCCTGATATCGTTACGATGGCAAAAGGTATTACGAGCGCATATTTACCATTATCAGCAACAGCTGTGAAAAAAGAAATTTATGAAACATTTAAAGGAACGGGAGAATATGAATTTTTCCGTCATATTAATACATTTGGTGGAAATCCAGCAGCTTGTGCATTAGCACTTAAAAACTTAGAGATTATGGAAAATGAAAATTTAATCGGACGCTCAGCACAAATGGGTTCACTTTTATTAGAACAATTAAAAGGAGAGATTGGAGAACATCCACTTGTTGGGAATATTAGAGGGAAAGGGTTGCTAGTTGGTATCGAACTAGTAAATGATAAAGAGACGAAAGAGCCAATTGATAACGACAAAATAGCAAGTGTTGTAAATGCTTGTAAAGAAAAGGGACTTATTATTGGACGAAATGGTATGACGACAGCAGGATATAATAACGTTTTAACATTAGCACCGCCGCTTATTATTTCAAGTGAAGAGATTGCTTTCGTTGTTGGAACGTTAAAAACGGCGATGGAACGTATTTAATTAATAAAAAGAAAAAAGCGAGCTACTATATAAAGCTCGCTTTTTTGTGCCATAATTCAATGCGACAGTTTCTGCTTGAAAAGACAAAGCGATTTATATGATTAAAGATTGCTTTTCGTTACTGTTTCAAGCGATAGCTGTTGGCACAGAAGAACTTTTAAAAATTCTGTATCGTCTTTACTTGCTGCTCAAAAAGAACGGTCGCAAATGTTATAGGTATAAGAAGATGACCGTCTTTGATATCTTAGGTGTTGTGTATGATTATACGTTGTCACAAAGTATCAAAGTTGCATAACATTTTTTGAAATACCTCTTTAATAGGTTTATTTGTTATGCCCATCTTTAGCTTAGTCGTAGAAATCCCAAAAAATCACACTCACATATACTATCTTGGCACTCTAAGCTTGATGGTGATGTGGCTGAACCGCTTAAAGTATATTCATTTAGTAATGACATTGAGGATGATGAAGCAAGATACATTTTTGAAAAATGAATGGAATTGTTGAAGGATGAAACGAAAAAGGAGATTACTATCTTATAAGATCGTAATCTCCTTTTATATATGAAACTTATTTACTTGCTTTCAATGTTTTATCTTTCGCACCAAAAGTGTATTTTAACATTGGTGGTGTAATCATTGTTGTTAAAATAACGACAATTACGATTGCTGTAAAGTAGTCTTGTGCTAATAGGCCAGAAGAAAGTCCTGTTCCTGCGATAATAAGAGCAACCTCACCACGAGAAACCATACCAGCACCGATAATTGCAGAAGACTTTGCATCAAATCCAGTGATTCGTGCACCGAATCCACAACCGATTAGTTTCGTTAATACGGCGATTACTGTTAATGCTAAGATAAACCAAATTTGATCGCCAATACCGTCAAATGTAATATTCATACCGATACTAACGAAGAATACTGGTACGAACATAGCATAAGCAATTGGTTCTACTTTCTTTTCTACTTCATGTTTGTAGTTTGTTTGAGAAATAGCGATACCAGCTGCAAAAGCACCGATAATACCAGCAATTCCTAGTAGTTCGCCGAAATATGCGAATGAGAAACAGATGATAAGTGCAGCACTTACGATAGACTCAGATACGCGTAGTGGTGATAACCAACGCATGATTGCTGGAACACCTTTCCATCCGATTAAAATAATAGAAGCAAAGAATACTACTTTTTTCAAGATAATCATTGTTAAGTTAACATCATCTGTACCTAAGAAGCTCATTGCAAATGCTAATAAAATAACAACAAGAATGTCATCAAATACAGCTGCTCCAAGCATCGTCGTACTTTCACGTGTTTTCATCTTACCTAAATCGCGAAGTGTTTGTACGGAAATACTAACACTTGTTGCACATAGAAGTAATCCTAAAAATATAGCGTTCCCTTGTTCCATACCCATAATAAGACCGGCAACGTAACCACCTACGAATGGAAGAACGATACCTCCGACTGCAACAGCTAAAGAAGAATTACGGTTCTCATTTAATTCTTTTAAGTCTGTTTCAAGTCCAGCCATAAACATTAGAAGAATAACCCCAACGTTACTTAATTGTGTTAGAAGTTCTGAGTTCTCAATCCAGCCTAATACTGCTGGACCGATAACGATACCAACAATTAATTTACCAAGTACAGAAGGTTGACCTAATCTTACGCTAAGATCGCCAGCAAGTTTTGTACTTAATAAAATAAGTGCAATTTGAAAGAAAAATTCGAATTCCATCTGATCCTCTCCTTATCATTTTTATTTTTATTAAACGATTTCTCGGAATTTGCTTAATGATGATATGTAAAATTACATTAAACAAAGGGTCTTTTTACAGGTTCTTTTGAACTTGTAATTTGAACCTGTAATTAATATATAATAAAATTAATTAAAAATCAATGAAAAAATAGCAGATTTTCATGATAGGATTCAATGTAGGTATGAAGGGAATCACTATATAATAATAAGAAATAAGGTTACATTTTTAATGAATTGGAGAAGGGAATATGTTATTAAATAAACGTTTTACAATTGGAGAAATGGCAAAAATGCATAATATAGCGGAATCTACATTAAGGTATTATGATGAAAAAGGAATTTTTCATCCGTCTATTGTCGATTCACAAACGAATTATCGATATTACACAATTGATCAGTTTTCACTGTTAGATATGATTAAATTTTTACGTCAGCTGAATATACCGTTAAAGGAAATAAAGAAATATATTGATGAGCGGAATCCATCTTATGCACTCAATTTACTTGAAAAGCAACAAGAAATGATGTTGAAGAAGCAAAGAGAAATTGAATATGCTTTGGCAAAAATGGAACATAGAATTCATTTAATTAAGGAAGCAACGAAGGTGAAAGCCGAGCAAATGGTAATTAAAGAAATCCCGCAGCGAAAAATTACAGCGATTGCGGTGGCGCCGAATACAACGGATGATATGTTTGAGTATTATATCCATTCATTGCAAAAAAATATGAAACAAATTGAGAGTAGTTTATTTTCCGGAGATATTGGTGTAACAGTTTCCAAGAAAGCATTATTGCAAAATCAGTTTCAAGCATACAATAGTGTGTTTATTCTTTTGGATTATATGCCTTTTCAAATTCATACTGCAGATGAGATTAAAGAAGGCCTATTTGCATGTTCTTATCACCATGGACCGTATGAAGAAACAGATGCAACGTATAAGGAGTTATTGAAGCAAATTGATAATGAAGGATACGAAATATGTGGAGATTCAATTGAGATTGGATTAATTGATTGGTCAGTAACAGAAAATCCACTAGAGCAAATAACAGAAATTCAAATTCCTATAACACAAAAAAAGAAATGACAAAATAAGTTACCTATTTTTCAATTCTCTCTTGACCTTAAAGTTACTTGAAGGTTTAAACTGTGAACAGAGCATTGAGAAAAGGAGCATAATTAGTATGGAAGCAACAGAAACATTAAGAGAAAAACCGATAAAAAGCTTATTTATGACATATTTAATACCAGCTGTTCTTGGAATGGTATTAATGTCAGTTAATATTATGATTGATGCGGTCATGATTAGTAGAGGTGTTGGATCAAACGGCTTAGCAGGAGTGAACGTTGCAGTTCCGGCGTTTTCCATTTTCTTCTCCATTTCTTTATGGATTGGAATGGGTGGAGCAACTTTATATTCAATAGCACTCGGTGAAAAAAAATTAGAAAGAGCAAGATCTATTTTTACACAATCCATGATAGTAGCAGTAGTTATTGTCGGTATTTTAATGGTTATTTGTTTATGGAAAATAGAAGATTTAGCATATTTATTCGGTGCAAATGAAGTGATTTTGCCATATGCGCTAGACTATTTACACGTGTTACTAACATTTGGGATGATTTACGTTTTAGAAAATATTTTAAGTACATTTATACGTAACGATGGAAATCCAAATTTAGCAATGGCAGGTCTTATCGTAACAGCTGTATTGAACATTATCTTTGACTATATATTTATCTTTATCTTTGGATGGGGTGTAACAGGCGCAGCCTCAGCAACTATTCTTTCAGCAGCAATTGGTTTCCTTGTGTTATTAACCCATTTCTTTAGAAAGAGTAGTGTTTTAAAATGGACGAAATTCCATTTTGAATGGGATACAGTGAAACAAATTATGGTGATTGGTTTCCCAAGCTTTACAGCAGAAATTACAGTGGCGATTGTAACGATTGGTTTTAATCTTGCATTCGTTCAATACGCGGGAGAATTAGGAGTCGCATCTTATGCGATGGTGAATAGTATTCATGCGATGACATTACTCTTATTCTTCGGTGTCGGTGCAGCATTACAACCGATTGCTAGTTTTCACTATGGTGCAAAATTACCAGAAAGATTGCGTGAAGGATTGCAGTTTGCCGTGAAGATTGCACTTGTACTTGGGGGCGTTGCAATAATTGTCGGTTTATTCTTCGGGAAATATATTATTGGTCTATTTGATGTCCAATCTTCAGAATTATTGGAGTTAACATTAACAGGTATTAGCTTATTCTTTATTCAATACGTATTTTTAGGTTATAACATTGTGTATGGAGAGTATTTCCAATCTGTTAGACAAACGACGAAATCAGTATGTATCATTGTAAGCCGTGGATTAGTGTTTGTTATTCCATTGTTATGGATTATGCCAAAGGTATTTGGTGTGAATGGAATTTGGCTCGTTATGCCAGTAGCTGAAGGAATAACAACGATTATCGTATTTACGATGAATCGTATGAAACACCCTGTTCCAATAAGAATGGTAAGTGAAAAAGAAGCGCTATAATAAAAAATCCTCTTACAATGTAAGGGGATTTTTTACTCTTTTAAACTAATCGCAAAAGATCCATCTGTTTCTTGAACAGAAGCAAAAGCAACGTTTTTAATATTTGTAATACCTTTTTCTTTTAATTCTTTATATAACCATTTTTCATCTTTATGGATTAACTTTAAGTTATCGTATTGAATTTGTGAATCGACGATAAGGACGATAGGTAATCCAGCATACTTAACATCTATGTTTAAATCTTTTGGAGTTAATGGTACAAGTTCTCTTTTTGGTAAAATACTAATGGCTCCATTCGCTTCTAAAATAGCGTATTCAATTTCATGAACACTCGGATATCCTGCGACGCGGAGGTTAGAGAGTAATTCAGCAATGGGATATCTACTTTTTTGTAAGTTCTCAAAAATAATATCACCATGTTTAATTAAAATGATAGGGTGTCCAAGAATAAAACGATTTAGTTTGTTGAGTAGGCTTAATTTTGTAAGGAGTAAATGCAAACATGTAATAACGACCATACCGAGAAATGCTTGCAAAGCACCAGAGACCGGTATGGCCTGAAAAGCTAAATAAGATAAAAAGATAATGGCTCCAAAATCATGAGGAGTTAGTTGTGCTAATGCGGATTTACCAAGTAACTTAAGTGATAGTAAAAATAAAATGAAAAAGAACGATACGTTACATAAAAAGAGAAGCAATAGTGACACTCCTTCGTGCGAAGTTGTACTTACTATTCCCGAAAGTAATATAAATATTACCTTTCGAAGGATAAATTAGGGTGAATTGGAATTTGTCTGTATACAAACAAATAAATGGATATTATGATGAAGGAAGTAAAGAAAATAGGAGTATATGAATATGAGAAAGAAGAAAATAATTAAGTCTATTTTAGCTATGATAATGATTTGCGCTGTGTATGCGGGATTCTTACAATATAACATTTATAAGCATGGGCATATGAATGCAATTGACGATGCTGATTACATAATTGTACTAGGATCGAAAGTAAATGGGACGAAACCATCATACTCATTGCAATATCGTATTGATAAAGCAGCTGAGTATTTAAAATCACATGAGAAAACAATCGCTATTGTATCTGGAGGACAAGGAAAAGGAGAAGATATTTCAGAAGCATTAGCAATGAAAAACGGGTTAATGAAACAAAATATTGCAGAAGACCGAATTATAATGGAAGATAAGTCGACGAGCACAGATGAAAATATTAAATTCTCAAAACCGTTAATTCCAGCCAATATGAAAAAAGGTATGATCGTAACAAATGATTTTCATATGTTTAGAGCGAAAAAAATAGCGGCAAAACAAGGTTTACAATTAGAAGGTCTTCCGGCAAAAACACCGAAGCCAATCATCATTCCATCGAACATACGAGAATATTTAGCAATTACACAATATTGGTTTATGAATCGAATATAGTGAAAGTGATTCCGCCTGAAATTCCAGGCGGGATTTTTTTGAGGAAAATCTTACAAATATGTCATGTTTATGAAAGGTAAAGCGATAGTTTCTAGAATGGTTTCCTGACATAATGAAGGTAACAAAAAAACATTAGAGGTGAATCGGATGAAAGGAAATAATATTTTATCTTCGTTATGTTACTTTAGTATCTTTTTTGCACCATTTTTACTGCCAATTATCGTTTACTTCATTGCGGAAGATGAAGTGAAGTATCATGCGAAAAAAGCATTTTGGTCACATATTTTCCCATACGCAATCTTATTTGGTGGATTAGCAGTGTCAGGGATATACGGTTTAAGCTTCAATCAATCTGAAGGCGTTGGAATTGGCATGGTGATGACATATGCAGTGTTCATTCTTGTAGGAATTTATTACTTCATTTGGAATATCGTAAAAGGTATTAAAGTTTTAAAAACGGCGTAACATGCAATAATATCGTACGGATTTGTCGGTAGTTTTCAGTAAGGTAATATAATTTCATTTACCGTACTAATAGATACTTAAAAAAAGAGCAATTCACAAAGAATTGCTCTTTTTGTGCTTATAAGTTGTGAATAATGAAAAAGGTATGTTAATTTTTCATTATGAAGAGAAAAAAGGAGTGAATTTCGTGAATAAGATAATACATAAAATGCAGCAACACGTTTCAGTTCGTAAATATAAAGAAGAATCGATTCCGAAAGATGTAGTAGAAACAATGGTACAAACTGCTCAGCATGCGGCTTCCTCGCATTTTGTGCAGGCTTATTCTGTTATATATGTAACAGATCAGGATCTAAAGGCTAAATTAGCAGAGCTATCCGGAAATCGTCACGTGAAAGACTGCGCAGCATTCTTTGTTTGTTGTGCAGATTTAAAAAGACTTGAAATGGCGTGTGAAAAACATGGTACAGAGATAAAACATGAAGGAGTGGAAGACTTTATCGTTGCGACGGTCGATGTTTCACTTTTTGCGCAAAACTTAGCGTTAGCAGCAGAATCGTTAGGGTACGGCATTTGTTATATTGGCGGAATCCGTAATAACCCGAAAGAAGTGAGTAAATTGCTTCATTTACCGGATAAAGTATATCCCGTATTCGGAATGACAGTCGGTGTACCAGATGAAGAACATGGAGTGAAACCACGTTTACCAGTAGCAGCAATTCTTCATGAAAATGGATATGATGAAAAGAAATATGATGAATTGTTAAACGAATACGATGAAACGATGAGCGCGTATTACAAAGAAAGATCGTCAAATCAAAAAAACGTAACATGGACAGAATCAATGAGCAAATTTATGTCTAAAGAGAAGAGAATGCATATGAAAGAGTTTTTAAGTGAGAAAGGATTTAATAAGAAATGAGTAAAAAGGCAAACCTGAGATGCGGGTTTGTCTTTTTACTTTGTAGTTAATATTCTAGCGATGATCCTGTAGTTTTAAAATATTTTTCTCGTGAAGGAGTCATTACTCGGATTGCTAATAAACAGGAAAGAGTAAGAATTAATAAGGAACTGCTTATTACAGCAATTTGAATTGAAATAAATTGTGCCGATGCTCCAATTGCTAAAATGAAAAAGATTTGGATGAAATTTTTTATTGAATCAAATACGCTATCGATACGTCCTATCATATGTACCGGGATATTATTTTGATAAAATGTTATGAAGCCAGTACCAGCAAATGATGAAGAAATTCCAAGTAAAATGAAACCACTTACTGCGACTATAAATGAATTTGAAAAGGCGAAAATCACATAGCCTATTGCTGTAAAAATCATACCTAAGCCGATACAATATTGAATCGGTAATCGTGTTGCAAAGAGAGAGACAAGAAATGAACCGCAAACGTAAGCAGCTCCAGTTATACTAACAAGCATGCTATACTTTACATCGGATAAAAACAGTACTTGTCTTGCAAAAACAACTTCTTGTGAATCAAGTGCCATAGAGACAAGCATAGTGGCTTGAAATAAAACGAATACGAGAATAATATAAGTTTCAGTACGTGCAAATGAAAAAACTTGTCTCCAATCACTGTGTAACGTCTTTACGAAAGTAGTTGTTTGCTCTTCACTTTGATGAGTTTGTAACGTGATGTTTGGTAAGAAGTAAATGAGAATAGTTGAAAGTAGAAATGAAAGTGAGTTGCAATAAATAACAAAGGCCGCTGAGTATGTAGTGAGAAGTATTCCAGCAAGGGCTGGACCGATAATAAGTTTCTCGGATAAGATGAATCCGAGAAAGAAAATTCCTTGTAGTAAATAGGACCAACCAAATGCTTTTTTCATTTTTTCTTCATTTTTAGATATATAAAGATTAACGAAAAGACTACCAATCATAAGTCCAGATCCTTGAACTGTATATAAAATTCCAATGTTAGAGTGAAAAATTTTTTCGGCATAGATTGTTAAAAGTAGCTGATAAGCACCTCCAATAATCCCCCATGAAATGCCGACAAGAATTAATGTTAAAATAATTTTTTAAAGTTTGTATTTGTTTTAAGAAGTGTGGAATAAGGAACGGACATAAAAGATTAATCCTTATCTAATAATGTTGCTTGAACTTGTTTTTTCCATTCGCTTAAATACACTTTCTCCGCTGTAGGAAGTCCAACAGGCAATTTTGCAATCAATTCTAAACTATTTCCATCTGGATCGTTAAAGTATACGGAGGCGTGTGCTAATTCTGGAAAAACGATTGGTTCAATTGGTTCCATTCCAAAGTCTTTTCGTGCTGAAATTCCTTTTTGATTTAGCCAATGTATCGCATTTTTTAAATCATGTAAGCTTACTCGGAAGGCGATATGTCGTAAAGATGGGTGATAATTAACTTTGTATTCTGTTCCTTCCCAAAGGCCGAGCCAACTTTCATTTTCGTTAATCCAAAAGAAAGCAATATCGTCTCCTCTTTTATATAATTTTAGTCCTAGTGATTCGTAAAAAGATATAGATACTTCTAAGTTACGGACGGGTAAATGTGCTTCGTAAAGACCTTTAATCATTGTAATCCTCCTTAGTAAAAATGTTTCTTATTTCATAGTAAACGATATTTTGTTAATTCAAATCACAAATAAGAGGGACATAAATTCATACGAAAGTATGAAAAAACAGCCCAAATATGAGCTGTTTTCGTATAGTTTTTAGTTCATTTGCTAAGGATATGATATTTTAATATCCGTATCCGCCGCCACCCCAACAGCTACATCCGATAATGATTAGAAGGATGAATAGTACGATAAGTAAAGCAAATCCACCGCCGAAACCAGCGCAACTTCCACCAAAGCTCATATGTTCTCCTCCTTTTTAGTAAATTAATCTATATAATTCATGGACTACTATATACGGTATGTTTGTTTTGTATAAAGGAGCAAGTCCATTTTTGAAATGGTTATAAGTCTAAATTATGTATGTAAGTGGAGAAAGTAAAGAGCTCTATTTTATACAATGATAGAGCTCCCGAAATATAAGCATGTCGATTCACATATAAAATATAAAAAACAAACGAAGAATTCCAATATGACCATATTTTAATTTGAATGAAACGTTAGGGATCATCTATCTTATTTGAAAAATGTAATTTTATAAATGGAAATAAATTTACACTATTTCTTTTTTTATAAAAAAATGTAAAAAAATAAACTTTGTATTTTTTTATGAGCGAATATGTACTATAATTTTACAAGTAATATTATGGGAAAAGGGAGTTTTAGTATAGAGATGGAGATGGGAGAATTAAAAAATAAAATAGAAAACAAAAAGAAAGAGTTAATTCAACTTGTTGCGAGACACGGATTGGATCATGATAAAGTTTTGTTATTTAGCCACGATTTAGATATACTAATTAATAAGTTTATGAATATAAAAGATAAGGTACATAAGTGAAGGATTCGTATTTTGTGTAAATAAAGGAGAGAACAGCTATTGGAACATTTACAAGAAGAGTTGTATAAGCAAATAAAAGAAGAAAAAGGTACTGTTACAATTTTCTTGAAGAGTGGCGTTAGAATAGTAGGAGAAGTTGTTGGAGTAGATAAATTTACAGTTTTAATGTTAGTAGATGGAAAACAACAACTTATTTATAAGCAGGCTGTATCAACAATAATGAAATAAGACACTCATTTGAGTGTCTTATTTCATTATTGCTTGCAAGCTTCAACGTCAATGCCAGCAGCTAGTAATTTCTTTTCACCATCTTGTTCAATAATTTTTTGTAATTTAGATAGGAAAGAATCAAAGTTTGTATGCTTTGCTACTTGGAATGTCATTTTATGCTCAATTGGTAACCACGTATCGATGTCAGCTTCGTTATGCTGAATTTTCACCTCAAGTTTATCCAGCGCGTTAGCAACTTTTGCTTCGTACGTTTCTTTTGCTTCAAATTCCATCCATAAATCATATAGTTCCTCACCGAGAGTACCTGTTAATGTTTGTTTAATATTTAAAATTGCTTCTAGTTCATTTTTTTGTTTTTGTAATTGTAATTCGTGACTATTCATTGTATCAAAAGCAGGGATATCACCAGCTTCTGCTTCGACTAGGTCGTGAATAATCACCATTTTAAGTAATTTTTCAATATTTACTTTTTGATCCAAATAAGGCTCAACTAAAATGGCCATTAGAGACATGCGCCACGTATGTTCGGCAACACTTTCTTGGCGTCCGTTAGAAAGCCAGCTATGTCGCATTTCGTATTTTAGTTTTTCTGCTAATGCAATGACTTGTAAAATGTTATGTTCCATCGTGATCCTCCTCTTATTTCCATACCATAATTCTAATATGGAAATGAAATGTGTCAATTTTATGAGTATATTGCGATAAATAGATGATAAGCGTATAATGAACATTATATGTGAAAACGCATTATTAAAATAAAAAAATGTTTTATAAAAATGAAAAGGGAAGGGCAGGAATATGGGAGACGAAAATCAAGTGTTTGCTAGACCGAAAAGAAAAAAAAGGAAGTTTGATATTTCTAGCCCAGTAGGCATTATAGTGGGTTTCGCCATTGTAATAGCGGCGATCATGCTTGGTGGCGGTGGAATAAAAGCTTTTAAAAACTTTTTAGATATTCCATCCATTTTAATTGTCATAGGGGGAACGACAGCGACAATTGTTGTGGCATATCGATTTGGAGAAATAAAAAAATATACGCAAAGTATTTTTACTGTTTTACATAGAAGAGAAGAAGATTTAGAACAGTTAACGGATTTGTTCGTTGACTTTTCGAAAAAGTCTAAAAAACACGGTTTGCTTTCTTTAGAAGTGGATGGAGAGCAAGTAGATAACCCTTTTATTCAAAAAGGAATTCGATTAATGCTAAGCGGTTACGATGAAGATGAGTTAAAAGAAGTGCTAATGAAAGATATAGAAACAGAAGTGTATGAATTAAGAAAAGGAGCAACATTATTAGATAAAATTGGTGATTTCGCTCCAGCTTGGGGAATGATAGGTACGTTAATTGGTCTTATCATTATGCTTCAAAACTTGCAAGATACATCGCAAATTGGTACAGGGATGGCAGTCGCGATGTTAACGACATTGTATGGATCTGTGCTTGCGAATATGATTGCAATACCTCTGGCAGAAAAGGTGTATCGTGGTATTGAGGATTTATATACAGAGAAGAAGTTTGTAATAGAAGCAATTTCAGAATTGTATCGTGGACAAATTCCTTCTAAATTAAAGTTGAAACTTGATACGTATGTATACGAAACGAAGATAAAAAAAGAAAAACGAGCAGCCTAACATTTCAAGGAGTGGTATGATGATAAAACGACCGCAAAAGGGATCGCCTCGTTGGATGACGACTTTTACAGATTTAACGATGTTATTATTAACTTTCTTTGTATTACTAGTTGCTACATCAAAGCAGGATGCAGTAAAATTGTCAAAGATGCTTGAAAAGTTTAGTGATGCGGAGCAAGTAGATGCAAAAGTAATGGAAAATACAATACCGGATATTTCACATGAAAAAAATGATGAAAAAGTGGTCTCAAAAAAGAGAATGGACGAATTATATAAAAAGTTAAAAGCATATGTAGATAATAACGGTATTAGTCAAGTGAATGTATACCGAGAGGATACAGGGGTAAGCGTCGTTATAGTAGATAATTTAATATTTGATACGGGTGATGCGAATGTTAAACCGGAAGCAAAAGATATAATGAGTCAATTAGTCGGATTTTTCCAATCGGTACCAAATCCAATCGTTGTGGAAGGACATACAGATAGTAGACCTATTCATAATGAAAAATTCCCTTCTAACTGGGAATTGTCTTCCGCACGAGCAGCTAATATGATTCACTACTTAATCGAAGTGTACAATGTGGACGATAAGAGGTTAGCTGCGGTAGGATATGCAGACACAAAGCCAGTTGTACCAAATGATTCACCGCAAAATTGGGAGAAAAATCGTCGCGTTGTTATTTATATAAAAGAATAGTATTTTAGTATTTTAATAATAAAATACTAAAAATACGAAAATTCTTTTAAAAAAATATTAAATTTTATCATTTTATTTTGTATAATGAGTGAGAATGATAAGGTTAAATATTAAGATATATTTATACATAGAAGGAGAGAATCAAAAAGAATGGCACATAAAATTTTAGTTGTAGACGATGCGATGTTTATGCGAACGATGATTAAAAACTTATTAAAAAGTAATTCTGAATTTGAAATTATCGGTGAGGCGGAGAATGGAGTAGAAGCAATTCAAAAGTATAAAGAACTTCAACCTGATATTGTAACATTAGATATTACTATGCCAGAAATGGACGGACTTGAAGCATTAAAAGAAATTATGAAAATTGATTCAAGTGCAAAGGTTGTTATTTGTTCTGCAATGGGACAACAAGGTATGGTATTAGATGCAATTAAGGGCGGGGCAAAAGACTTTATTGTAAAGCCATTCCAAGCGGATCGTGTAATCGAAGCTTTAACAAAAGTAGCAAATAGCTAATATAGAAGGGTGCCACAAGGAATCAAAACAGTGATAGAGGATACACGTGTGGCCCCTTTTTTCTTATTTTAAAACACTAAATTGTTATACATAAGTGAAATGTTTGTCAGACAGGTAGGGGATTAAAATGCAAACAGATCTATTAAATATATTTTTTGAGGAATCAGAAGAACATTTACAATCGCTAAATGAAAATGTGCTAATTTTAGAACAGAATCCTACTGATATGGATGTTGTAGGAGAAATATTCCGCTCAGCCCATACATTTAAAGGTATGTCTGCAAGTATGGAATTTACGGAAATGGCGGATTTAACGCATAAGATGGAAAATGTATTAGATGAAATCCGTCATGGAAATATAGTGGTAAATACGGATATTATTGATGTGATTTTTGAGTGCATTGATAATTTAGAGAAGATGGTTGCAGATGTGCAACAAGGTGGAATGGGCAATATCGATGTAGTCTCAACTAAACAGAAATTAGAAGCATTATTGAACTGCAATGTAGAAACTCCTACGGAACATATAGAGCAAGATCATATAGGCAACGATGATGCAGTTTCACATGAAGTGCATATAACGGTAGAACAGCAAGCTATTTTAAAAGCAGTACGTGCCATTATGTGTATTGAAGCATTGCAAAATGTAGGTAATGTACAAAAAACAGTTCCAAGCATTGAAGAAATTGAAGCGGATGCTTTCGGATTTGAGTTCATAGTATTTATGGATACTGATCATAGTGTAGAAGAATTGAAACAAGTAGTACTTCATGTTTCTGAAATTGAGAAAGTAGAAGTGAAGCAAGGGCATATATCACAAGAAGTAATTTTGGAAGAAGTGGCTACACAAGGAGCTGTGCAAGTAGAAGAAATGATACAACCGGATGCGGTTGCGCAGGTGGAATCATCTATAGAGACATCGAAGCAACCTGCTAGTACTACGCCAGCTAAAAGCACTGCAAAAACGAAAAACGCTAAAGTGGAGAATCGCTCTATTCGTGTTCAATTAGAGAAAATCGAAACATTAATGAATATGTTTGAAGAAAGTGTAATTGAGCGTGGGCGCATTGATGAATTGGCACAAACGATTCAAAACAAGGAATTAATTGAGCATTTAAATCGATTGGGAGATATTTCAAAAGATATTCAAAATGTACTACTAAACATGCGTATGGTGCCGATTGAAACGGTATTCAATCGTTTCCCGCGTATGGTACGAATGTTAGCGAAAGATTTAGGTAAAAAAATCGATTTACAAATTACAGGCGAAAATACTGAAGTTGATAAAATTGTTATTGATGAAATCGGTGATCCGCTCGTTCATTTAATTCGAAATGCAATTGATCACGGTGTTGAGACTGTTGAAAAGAGACGTGATGCAGGTAAAAATGAGACAGGTACTATTAAATTAGAGGCGTTTCATAGCGGAAATCATGTCGTTATTCAAATTACTGATGATGGAAACGGTATTCATAAAGGGAAAGTATTAGAAAAAGCGATTAAAAATGGTGTTGTAACAGAAGCAGATGCGAATAGATTAACGGATCGTGAAGTGTTTGATCTTATTTTCCAACCAGGATTTAGTACAGCTGAAGTTGTATCGGATCTTTCTGGGCGTGGCGTTGGATTAGATGTTGTAAAACATACGATTCATAGTCTAGGTGGGCATTTAATTATTGATTCTGAGGAAGGAAAGGGAAGTACATTCAGAATTGAACTTCCGTTAACTTTGTCCATTATTCAATCTATGCTTGTTCAAACGAATGATAAGCGTTATGCTTTACCTCTTGGAAATATTGTTGAAGCAATTCGAATTAAGAGAGAAGACATCCAATCCTTACAAGGAAAAGATGTGCTAAATTATCGGAATCAAATTATTGAAGTGAAGCATTTAAGTACTGTATTTGGTGAAAAAACAGTAGATGAGGCGTTTGCGTCATATGATGGTCAAATGGTTCCTGTGTTAATTGTTCGTAATACACATCGCAGCTATGGACTTATTGTAAACACAATTATCGGTCAAAGAGAAATAGTCTTAAAGTCATTAGGTGACTTCTTTGCAGAGAGTTCTAACTATTTCTCTGGCGCGACGATTCTCGGTGATGGACGAGTGGTCCTCATTTTAAACCCAGAAGGTTTATAATAGGAATGAAGGAAAGCTCCCCACTTGTATACAATTGGGGAGCTTTTTGGCTAATCATTACTAATCTAATAATGGGAATAAATACATATTAACGTTTTATATAATAAATTTGCTAAAATCAAATGAGAGTTTATATTATTTGATAGAAAAACAGAAATGAGGAGGCAGGGAAAATGCCTGAGCAACACACAAACGGGGATACGAGCACAATTGTGCTAGAAAAAGAAAATGAGCATTTAACGCCTCAAGAATGCGATATTCTTGGCGAAATCGCAAATATATCATTTGGTTCAGCTTCGACTGTATTATCAACAATTTTAAATAGGCAAGTAAACATTACTGCTCCTCGTATAGAATTGGTAGATTTATATGATACAAGCGATGTCGAAGTTCCGCATGTTGTATTAAATATTCATTTTACAAAAGGATTAGATATGGAAAATCTTCTTGTCCTTAAGCAAGATGTTGCATTATCAATTGCTGATTTAATGATGATGGGGACAGGTGAAGTGGAAGACGGAAAAGAACTTGGTGAGTTAGAGCTAAGTGCTGTACAAGAAGCGATGAATCAAATGATGGGGTTCGCAGCTACATCTATGTCGGAATTCTTCCAAGATACAGTAGATATGTCTCCGCCGACAATTAAAGTTGTAAAGTTATCAGAAGAAATGGAGAAAATCTCTGAAATTGATGGGAATCAAACGATTGTTAAAGTATCATTTGATTTAAAGATAGATAATCTTGTAAACTCTAAACTTGTGCAAATTGTTTCAGTTGAACATGCGAAACAAATGATAAATAAATTAATGCAATTATCTAGTGGAGTAGAAGAAAAAGACGAGCCAGCAGAAGTAGTGGAAACTGAGATTGTGGAAGAACAAGTTGAAAAAGAGCATTTAACACAAGAAGAGAAAGATGTGCTCGGTGAAATTGCAAATATTTCAATTGGTTCAGCTTCAACGGTATTGTCAACGCTTTTAAATCAGCCAGTTACAATTAGTACACCAAATGTAGAGGCAATCAATGTTCGTCATTATGATGGAGTACCAGTCCCGTTTGTTATTTTAAATGTTGATTTTGTTGAAGGACTAAAGAATGAGAATGTATTCGTATTTACGAAAGATGTCGCTTTGACAATGGTAGATTTGATGATGATGGGAACAGGGGAAGTTGATTCGGAGAAAGAACTTAGTGAATTAGAACTGAGCGGTATTAAAGAAATCATGAACCAAATGATGGGGCATGCTGCTACGGCGATGTCAGAAATGTTTCAAGAAAAAATGGACATGACGCCGCCAAATGTTAAATTTGTAACGTTAAAAGAAGAAATGGAATATTTGGGAGAGTCAATGGAAGTGGACGAACTCGTTCAAATTACGTTCAATCTTGAAATTGGCGATCTGCTTCAATCGAAAATGTATCAAATTTTGCCAATTTCTGAAGCGAAAGAAATGGTAAGGCGACTTCTGTATCCAATGGTGGAAGAAGAAGAGATTGCCACAGAAGAAATTGAAGAAGAAAAAATTGTAGAACCAGTTGTCCAACCTATTGAATTTAAAGAAGTAAAACAAATGGAGCCAGTATATATGGACACGTCCATTCTACAAAATGTAGAAATGAATGTTAAATTTGTATTCGGAAGTACAGTGAAAACGATTCAAGATATATTAAGTTTACAAGAAAATGAAGCGGTTGTATTAGATGAAGATATTGATGAACCAATTCGAATTTATGTGAATGATGTATTAGTGGCGTATGGTGAACTTGTGAATGTAGATGGATTTTTTGGAGTAAAAGTGACGAAATCGCTATAAGGCGTTGAAATAGGAGTTTGAACAAGTAGATGAAAAACGTAAAGTTTTTTCTAATGAGTTGGTTATGCATACATGTGTGCCTGTTCTTCCCGCTGCAAAGCCAGGCGGAAGAACAAATTGAACCAGATCAAAAAATAAATGAAGTGAATGTAAAAGAAGAAAATAAGGAACTTCAAGAGCAGCCAGAGCAAGTAGAAATAAATCAAGGTGAAGATGAACAAAAAGAAGTGGCGAATGAACAAAAGAGCGAAAGAAAGATAGAAACGGATCAAGGTGTTATTACAGTAAATAAACCAGAGCTAAAAGTTGGCGAAGAAGTGCGGATTACTGTAGAACCAAATGAGAAAAACATTCAAAGTATGAAAGGTATATTGCAGTTGCCCAAAAATGGCGAGCAGTATGCACAAGAAAGAATGCTATCTTTTGAGTATGATGAAGAAACGAAGCGATGGATTGCTAGCTATAAAGTCGGGAATTTTGATTTACAAGGTGATTGGAATCTTCAGCTCGTTCAAAGTTACAAAAAAAATGAGAAGGAAGAACTCATAGAAAATGAAGTAAAAGTCCCGCTCATCCGTATCGGAAATGAAACACCAACTATAGATAAAGAAGTGCCGAAGTTACATAAAGTTACTATTGATGAAGCGAAAGAGAACTTAATTGAACGGAAGCAAGGAGAATCTATACATATACGAGTAAAAGCGTCAGATGTAGAATCTGTTGTGAAAGAAGTGCGCGTTACATTAAAAGGGAAAGAAGATAAAGAAATTCCCTTTTTATTAGACTACAACAAGCGCGACATGGATTGGCAAAAAGTATATGAAATAAATGATGCGTTGCCAATTGGATCATATAAATTACTTGTAGAAATAGTAGATACAGCAGGCAATAAACTTGTTGTGGAGAGTGAATATATCGTTTCTGTTTTGGGACAAAAAACGGAAGATGATAAAAAAACAGAAGAACAAGAGAATGAAAATAAAGTAGAAGATAAGAAAGAAGAAGATAAGAAAGAAGATTCGAAAGTAGAGGTCTCGCTTCCGGAAGAAAAACTTCCAGTTGTTCAAATCCCAAAGCAAGACGAGAAAGTAAATGAGTTTATAAAAGAACCGTTGAAAGAGAAAGAGGAAATTATTTACGCTATAAAAGAGCCATTGACAGACAACAAGATAATAACGAATACGAAGATTGAAAAAGAGAAAAATAATAAAAATGACAATCAAGTCGTTTCGAAAAAGAAAGAAAAAATAGAGAAACAACAAGAGAAGAAAGAAGAAAAAAGTGAACAAGGAGTACAAGCTTCTAATGTGTTTGCTGTCATGTCAGGTTTATTTGTATTGTTTTTAGTTTTAAAAAGTAATAAAGAATGGGGCTAATTATTTCATAGTAGTGGAGGCGCTTAAATGGAAATTAACCGTACGACAATTGAAAATAAGACGCTACAACCATTAAAACAGCCTGCAGCTATTTCGGAACATGAAATTCAGAAAGAACGAAAGCGTAGCAATCTAGTGTTTACTGGACAGTCTAAAATCATTTCGAAAAATAATGAAATAGGAATTTTACTTGCAAATTTAGGTGATGGAAAAATTATGAAGGAAATGCTTTCTAAAGAGATGGATACAGTGTTACAACTCTTTAAAAAGTTACATACGTTATCTGGAGAAGGCAAGCAAACAGAAAAAATATTTGAACAAGTAATTAGAAGTTTACAAGGACTTGTTAAGCAGGCGCATATAAAAGAACTTCCTTTATTAGATGGAACGTATGATTTCGCCGAAGTACAACTATCATTTGGTAGAAAGGTACATATTCCGTTACTAGATGTAAGTGCACTCATCTCTAGAGTGGAAAGTGATTCTTCAGAAGGAAATATAAATTTAATGGTAACGGTTATTACTGCTTATATAACGAAATTGTCTAACGAAACAATTTTAATTAGCGTTACAGATCGCACGGTTAAAGAGCGGGATGTAAGTGTATGGAGAGCGCTCGCAGAAATGAACATGACACAATTGTCACAGGCGTTGAAACATACGATGCAAGAACATAAATGGTCTATGACATTTCTTTTTCTCTTTATATGGATTGTTGGTATCATTTTGATTCGAGTTATATAAAAAGGTCGTCACTTCATTGTGACGACCTTTTTATATTTTTTCGTAGAAGAAGGTATCAAATCGCTGAAGATTATAGCGTTCGGGTGTTAAAATTTGTTCAGTACTACCAACAAATAATACGCCGCCTTTTCGTAAAGAACGACTAAACTTTTCATAAAGTTTTACTCTTGCTTCTTCTGTAAAGTAAATCATTACATTGCGACATATGATTAAATCGTAATTTGTATCATATGATTGCATTAAGAGGTCGTGCTGTTTGAACGTAACGTTTTGCTTAATGTTTTGATGCAATGAATATGTATCATTTTCTTTTGTGAAATGACGCTCTTTCAAATCGGTAGGTAATTCTTTTAAAGAACGTTCTGAATATTGACCGCGTTTTGCGGTTTCTAAAATATGGAAATCAAGATCTGTTGCTTGAATTTCAAAGCGAAATGGAGCTAGATGCTTTGATAAAATCAAAGAGAGTGTATACGGTTCTTCACCAGCAGCACAAGCGGCACTCCATACTTTTAATTTCCCATTATTTTGTTCAAGTAATTTTGGGAGTGCTTTCGTCTCTAACGTTTGCCAACGTTCTTTATTTCTGAAAAACTCCGAAACGTTAATTGTAATATAGTCAATGAAACTTAAAAATAAATTTTGATCGGCACGTAAATTACTTAAAAAATTAGTATAGTTTTCAAAGCCTTTTCTCGAAATGAAAGCATCGATTCTACGGCGCATTCTATCTTGTTTATACGAAGCGATATCCATATTGAATTGCTGTTTAAAACTCGCGATAAAATGATCATAATCTTGTTCAATTATCATATTTACAATAGGCACAATAACGATATTGTGCCTCCCCCTTTACATCATACGGATTTTTTGTTCAAAGCTTTTTTTCATCTGCTTTTCATGTAAACCTGGTAAATCATAAATGACAGCATCAATCCCCGCTTCTTTTGCAACGTCAACAGGAATGACAGATGTATGTTTGTCCCCGTTATAAAAACAGAGAACTAAATCGGTATCTTCAATAATTTGTTTTACAAAAAACATAAAATCTGATCGATAAATGGAGTCGGAAGGATGATCAAAAGCGACATACTCGGCTCCGTGTTTTTTTAAGTAATCTACGACTTCTTGGAATTCATCTGTTACTGCTTGTAATGGTTGTAGCGTGTAAAGGCATAAATTTTGAGCGAGTCTTTCGTTTTCGATGAAAAAACGAAGAACCTCATTTTCAATAGTTTTATAACATAATATGTAAATTTTATGTTTGTGAGCATAGTCAGTTAAGAATTTTTTAATTTCTTCTTGATCTAATGCCGTTAATTGATTTGAACCACAAAGAAAAATATTCATAGAATTGTGCCACCTCATGCTAAATTGTAACATATCTTTTATAAAAAATAACTGCAAAATATTACTGTTCAGAGTATAATTATAAATAACTGGATTTTACGATTAAGTTTAGGAAGAAATAAAAAAATAAATAGGTGATATATATGCTACATTCTATCTCGCATAACCCAATTTTATCGCATATACCGCCTGCTACTCAAATGCCGAAAGAAGCAAATGTCAGGACAGGACTTGCATTTTCGGATAATTTGCATGCAGATCCGAAAAAAGATAAATTACTAGAACAAATGGAAGCGTTTGTCGATAACATTGGGGAAATAAAAGAGAAAATTGAAATGGAATTAACGCTCGATAATGTTATGGAATACAAAAATACAGTAAAATCATTTTTGAATTTTTACGTTGATAATGTATTGCAATATAAAGACGTTATGTCTCGTCATCCACGTTACGGATATTCACAGAAAATGACGATTGTGAAACAAGCAGAAATGGGATTAAATGAATTAGAAGATGTTATGAACTTAATTAATACGAAAACTGGGCATTTAGAAATGTTAAATCAAATTGGAGAAATCCACGGTTTAATTGTAAATTTAGTCTTGTAAAAGGAAGGAAGCTATATGTACATACAATTATATGAAAAGCTCGTTATTATTCAAAAAGCATATGAAAATATTCAAACGCTTGGAGAACAAATATATGAGAATTTAAAACATAAAAATGTAAATGCAGTTCAAAAGTTGCAAGTAGAGCAATTGCAGTACATAGATGGTTTAAAAGGATTATCAAGCTCATTTGAAGAAATGGTTGTGCAGTTTTGTAAAGAAAAGGGCGTTGAACCATCTCGCGTGAGTGCATTATTTTCGTATTTTTCTCATGAAGAAATTGAAAAAATTGAAAAAATGCAAAAAAACTTAGTTGAATTAGAAGAGAATGTAAAAATGATTCTTTTGAAAAATCAATATTACTTAAACGTACTATTAAAAACTACAGAAAGTATTGTGGATTCCGTTTCTGAATACAATTTGGAGAGAAACAATAATTCGCAAATCTTTATGAACGAACTATTGTAAAGGAGAAGTGAAGCTTTATGAGATTATCTGATTATAATACACCGCTATCGGGTATGTTAGCGGCTCAAATGGGGTTACAAACAACGAAACAAAACTTGTCTAACATTCATACACCGGGTTATGTGCGTCAAATGGTGAATTACGGATCTGTTGGAGCAAGTAATGGTCATACGCCAGAACAGAGAATTGGTTACGGTGTACAAACGCTAGGTGTTGATCGTATTACAGATGAAATGAAAACGAAACAGTTTAACGATCAATTATCTCAGCTTTCTTACTATAACTACATGAATTCAACATTATCACGTGTGGAGTCTATGGTTGGAACGACAGGAAAGAATTCATTATCTAGTTTAATGGACGGCTTCTTTAATGCTTTTCGTGAAGTGGCAAAAAATCCAGAACAACCAAATTACTACGATACATTAATTGCTGAAACAGGGAAGTTCACAAGCCAAGTAAATCGTCTTGCGAAAAACTTAGATACAGTGGAAGCACAGACGACAGAAGATATTGAAGCACATGTTAATGAATTTAATCGTCTTGCTGCTAGTTTAGCAGAAGCGAATAATAAAATTGGACAAGCAGGCACACAAGTACCAAATCAACTTTTAGACGAACGTGATCGCATCGTTACAGAGATGTCTAAGTATGCCAATATAGAAGTATCTTATGAATCTATGAATCCTAATATTGCGAGTGTTAGAATGAATGGTGTTTTAACAGTAAATGGACAAGATACATATCCACTTCAATTAAATAAAGCGAAAGACCCAATGTCAGTTGAGATTTATGGTTCGGAAATTCCTGTAACTAGTGGAGCAATAAAATCAGCTATCGATACGAAAGCGAAGATTGCTGATTATAAGAAAAATCTTGAAGACTTAATGAGTTCAGTGAAAAATCAAGTGAATACAGTGATGGGAAAAGAATTCTTCGTTGGAGATTATGCGAAAGATATGAAATTAAATCCAGGATTCGAAAAAGATGTTTCGAAAATGAAAATATCTGCTGAAACAGCAAATAAACTAGCAGGAATTACAGATGGAGATTATAAAGAAGGTCTTTCGTATAAGCAAGCATTAGACCAATTTATAGTTGGTGTTGCATCTGATAAAAGTGCAGTGGATGCTTATCAAAAAATTCATGGGGACTTATTAGAAGGTATTCAGCAAGAGAAGATGAGTGTTGAAGGTGTGAATATGGAAGAGGAAATGGTAAATTTAATGGCCTTCCAAAAATACTTCGTGGCGAACTCTAAAGCGATTACTACGATGAATGAAGTGTTTGATAGTCTGTTTTCGATTATTAGATAATGAGGAATAAAATCTTAGCCCTTTTTCTTTTATGGTTGAAGAGAGGGCCAGCGGAGGGTAGAGGCGGTCAGTGCCTATTAGTGGACCAATCAATGTGAGACCAGAAATATGAAGTGGTTGTAGGATAAGTTAAGCTAGAGAGCAGTCATGTTTAGAGATAATCCAATCTAGCGTAGAAGCGGACAGATCCTTTAAGTGTACCAATCCGTGTAAGGCCAGGGATATGAAATGGCTGAATTGTAGGGAAGAAACTAATTGTACATAGTTGAGGTTGCTTCTTCACACCAAGTTAAATATAAATAAAGGAGGAGATAGAAATGAGAGTATCTACATTTCAAAATGCAAACTGGGCAAAGAATCAGTTGATGGATTTGAATGTGCAACAACAATACCACCGAAATCAAGTAACTTCAGGGAAGAAAAATCTTCTTATGAGCGAAGATCCACTTGCAGCAAGTAAATCATTTGCGATTCAACATTCATTGGCGAATATTGAACAAATGCAGAAAGATATAGCGGATTCAAAAAATGTATTAACACAAACTGAAAATACGTTACAAGGTGTTTTGAAATCTTTAACAAGAGCAGATCAATTAACGGTGCAGGCATTAAATGGAACAAATAGTGAAGAAGAATTGAAAGCCATCGGTGCAGAGATTGATCAAATTTTAAAACAAGTTGTATATTTAGCGAATACGAAAGAGCAAGGTCGTTATATTTTCGGTGGTGATAGTGCAGAAAAGCCGCCATTTACAGAAGATGGTACATACCAAGGTGGAAAAAATGATGTGAACTGGCAACTAAATGATGGTTATGAATTAAAAGCATTTCGTAACGGAGAAGAATTATTATCCCCAGTTATAAAAACGTTAAAACAGATGAGTGAAGCGATGCAAAACGGTGACCCAAAAGCGTTAAAACCGTTATTAGAAGAAAATAAGCAAAACTTAGATGGCATCATTAACCGTACAACTGAAGTTGGTTCGACAATGAACACAATGGAGACGTTTAAAACAATTTTAAGCGAGCAAAATATAGCGCTTCAAGAAAACCGTAAAGAAATTGAGGATGTCGATTTAGCGGTAGCAATTTCTGATTTAGCTTATATAAACGCAACGTACGAAGCAACATTAAAAGCTGTTAGTACGATGAGTAAAACGAGTATTTTAGATTACATGTAAATGATAAGGAGTGAAAAATATGGCAGGGACAATATCTGATTATAGTGGCAGACAGCAAATATGGAATTTAGGAAATAACATGATAGATACAAAGAAGTTAGTAGATTTAGAGTTACAAGCATTGGAAATGAAAAAATCACCATATAATACACAAAAACAAACGTTAACAAATGAAAAAAATGTGTATGCGAGCATGAAAAAAGAGTTCGGAAATCTTGTGCAAGTATTCAAAGATTTAGACGCATTTAAAGGTGATGAAAAGAAAACAGCACTATCCAAAGAGGGTTTTATGACAGCGCAGGCGGATGCTGCTGCAATTCCTGGAACATACACGATTACAGTAGAGCGAGTAGCAGAAAGGCATCAAATAACTACAGGTTCACTTACTCCCCCAAAAACTCCTGAAGGCACGGAGCAAAAATTTAGTTTGGATTTAAAGCTTGGAGTAGACGACGTATTTCAGATAAATGGAAAAGAAGTTAAAATCTCAGAAGATATGACGTATAAAGATCTTGTCAATAAAATTAATAATGGAAATTATGGTGTATCGGTATACACATTAGGGGACCAACTATTTTTTACATCTACTACTGCCGGAGAAGCTGGGGAGCTGAAATTAACTGATGGTGCCAATGGCTTTTTACAAAATATAGGCCTGGTAACTTCTGTGAAAAATGAGGATGGAACGAATGCCATTGCACATCAAGTGACAGGAGCTGTAAATGCAGAATATACAATAAACGGAATTAAAGAGACTAGTAAAACAAATAAGATTGATACAATTCCAGGATTAACTATTACCTTAGAAAAGGTAACTACGGAGCCAATTAAATTAACTATCGAAGATTCAGATATAAAAAATTCGATAGATTTAATCAAAAAAATGAAAGATGAGTATAATAAAGCTGTTAAAAGTTTAGATTTATTTGCTGGTGAAAATGGAGTAATGCAAGGAAATAATGTTTCATTTGCTATCGGTAATGCAATGACGAGCATTTTTAGATTTTCCCAAGATGATAAGTATTTATTTTCTTTCGGGATTCAAATTGATAAAACAGGAAATATGACTCTTGATGAAGAAAAATTGAAAACAGCTTTTAAAGAGAATCCAGAAGCTACAAAACAATTTTTCTTTGGCTTTAATGGCATAGGTCATGATACAGATAAAAAGCTCGAGGGAATATTTGGAGATGAAGGGATTATTGGAAAACGCTCTAAAAGTATTGAAAAGCAAGTAACTGATTTAGAGAGAAAAATTCAAGATATTGATACAAGTAATAAGAAAAAACAAGAATCAATTATTGATAAATATGCAAAGTTGGAAAGCCAGCTAGCATTGCTTGATAATCAGCTGCAGACAATCAAAGCAATGACAAAAACAAAAAGTGATGACTAATGAAAGCTGAGGAAGTGATTATATGCAAGCATGGCAACGTTATATGCAAAATGATATTATGACGAGTAATCCGATAAAAAATACAATATTTATTTATGAGAGATGTATCGTAGAGTTTCGTAAATTAGAAGAACTTTTAAATACATTTAAACTTCAAGAAGGAGACGATCTTCTTGAAAAGTTAGAACGTATATTTGAAGAGTTGAAGCTTCAATTAAATCCTGATATTACGAAAGATTTATATGATAGTTTATTTGGTTTATACGATTGGATTAGCATTCAAATTCAAACGATGAAAGTAACGCGTGAAGCAAAAGACATTGATGCGATTGTGCAAGTGTTACAAGATTTAATAGACGGTTACCGTGGAGCGCTCGAAAATGAACAATGATATTTATCGGACGTTTGTTGGCTGTTTTAATGGAATCGGTGAATTGCAGGTTTCTGATGAAGAGTTTGCTGAGAAAAGTGAGATGTTAAATCGCTGGATGATGACATTGGATGAAGAAACGCGCACGCAAGTTGCAGCGGAAGTTACTCCGTTGATTATTAAGGCAGCTCAGCATATTCGAGATAAGCAAAAGATTTTGGAAGAAATGATAATGGAAAATGATGGGCGGATGAAAGCTAATTCATTTTACGGTAAATATTAATGATAAAGTTTGGAAACGGAATCCCCTTTTGACAAGGGGATCCATTCCTTTGTGTAAAAAAAGAGTTCCGCTGATTGAGGTTTCACTTTATGCCTGTAATGAAAAAAGAAGTAATCTAAATAATATAAAAATAAAATTCCTTTTGTTTATATATTGGAATGTTGTATGAAATACTACGAGTATACAGTTTTTTTGTATTCTTTTTTATATTTTTGTATTTTTCTAAAGACAACAATGGAAAAATGGAATAAAATATGTAAGGGTACATAATAGTTAATATTTTAATAAATACATATAAGGAAATAAATAATGAAGTGAAACTTCCATCAGTGGATCATTAAGTTAGAAAAGGAAGGGTGTGGAATATGCCAGATTTAGTGAGTGATGTAAGCCAGTATATGAATTATTTAGTGACGAAACGAAATACTGTTTCTAGTAATATTGCAAATGCGAATACACCTGGCTATAAAGCACAAGATGTAACATTTGCTGAGCAGATGAATAAAAGTAGTGCATTATATAAAAACAATGCTGCTGATTTAAAGAGCAATCCAGATTTATATCAAACGAATGAAATGCACTTACCGACAGTAAATTCGAAAAATACATATGCAAAGATTCAAACGAAGTCAATGCAAACGAATGAAGATGGAAATAGTGTGGATGTAACGACAGAGATGCTAGATTTAATGAAAGCAAATCAGTTATACGGTATTTCAATTAATGCAATTAATACACAATATGCGATTAATCAAGCGGCACGTGGACGTTAAAAGTAGAAGGAGAGACAACGATGTTTCAGGCAATTAATGCAAGTGGCTCAGGACTAACGACAGCGAGAAAGTGGATGGAAGTTACTTCTAACAATATTGTAAATGCGAATACGACGGCGGCTCCGGGGGCAGATTTATATGAGCGTCGTAGTGTGGTGTTAGAATCAAATAATAGTTTTGCAAGTATGTTAGACGGGGCTCCTACTAACGGAGTAAAAATAAAAAGTATTGAAGCAGACAAAACGGAAAACTTAGTGTATGATCCGACGCATCCGCATGCAAACGAAGAAGGATATGTACGTTATCCAAATATTGATGTGACTGCTGAAATGACGAATGTAATGGTTGCTCAAAAAATGTATGAAGCAAATACAAGTGTATTAAATGCGAACAAAAAAATGCTAGATAAAGATTTAGAAATTGGACGAGGATAAGGGGGAAGATAGGGATATGAAAATCCAACCAATGTTACATACACAGCCATTTGGGGCAATTCAGTCAATTGGTGCACCGAAAACTTCGCAAACATCTGTAGTTGAGGGGAAAAAGTTTATTGATTTATTGGAAGATATGAATCAAACGCAAAACAATGCGCAAACAGCGGTATATGATTTATTAACAAAAGGGGTAGGAGAAACACATGACGTTTTAATTCAGCAAAAGAAAGCTGAGTCCCAAATGAAAACGGCTGCTCTCGTACGTGATAATCTTATTGAAAATTATAAGTCACTAATTAATATGCAAATTTAGGAAAGTGGACGGGTGTGTTTAAATGGAAAAGATAAAAAATGTTATCCAATCGTTAAAAACGTGGCATAAGTTAGTAATCGGTGCTGCGCTTTTAGCGATTGTAACAGGAGCACTTTTATACTTCACCTTGCCAGATAAATATGTTGTTGTATATCAAAATTTAAATGATGCAGATAAGCAAGAGATTACAGCAGAATTATCGAAGTTAGGTGTCGATTACCAATTAGCGGCCGATGGTTCGATTCGTGTGCAAAAGAATGATGCTCCATGGGTTCGAAAAGAAATGAATGGAATGGGCTTACCGTTTAATTCTAAAAGTGGTGAGGAAATTTTATTAGAAAGCTCGCTCGGTTCAAGTGAGCAAGATAAAAAAATGAAGCAAATTGTCGGTACGAAAAAGCAATTGGAGCAAGATATTGTAAGAAACTTTGCGACGGTTGAAACGGCAAATGTTCAAATTACATTGCCTGAAAAAGAGACAATTTTTGATGAAGAAAAAGCAAAAGGAACAGCGGCGATTACGGTTGGTGTGAAACGTGGCCAATTATTAACGGCTGATCAAGTTGCGGGTATACAGCAAATGATTAGTGCGGCAGTTCCTGGCGTGAAAGCAGAAGAAGTAAGTGTTATTGATAGCAAAAAAGGTGTTATCTCAAAAGGAGCAGATGAAGCGCATTCTACTAGTTCCTCTTCTTATGAAAAAGAAGTAGAGATGCAGCATCAAATTGAAAGTAAATTAAAGCAAGATATTGATGCAACGTTAATGACGATGTTTAAGCCGAATGAATATAAAGTGAATACGAAAGTTACCGTAAATTACGATGAAGTTACACGTCAATCAGAGAAATACGGAGATAAAGGTGTACTTCGTAGTAAACAAGAGCAAGAGGAAAGCTCTACTGCGCAAGAAGGAGCAGAAACGAAGCAGGACGCTGGTATTACAGCGAACGGTGAAGTGCCAAACTACGGTACGAACAATAATCAAAACGGTAAAATCGTCTACGATAATAAAAATGGTAACAAAATTGAAAACTATGAAATAGATAAAACAGTTGAAACAATTAAGAAACATCCAGAATTAACGAAAACAAATGTTGTTGTATGGGTAGATAAAGATACGTTAGTAAAACGAAGAATGGATATGACAACGTTCAAAGAAGCAATTGGAACGGCAGCAGGACTTCAGGCTGATCCGAACGGGAACTTTACGAACGGACAAGTTAACGTTGTAACAGTACAATTTGATCAACCGAAAGAAGAGAAGCCGAAAGAACCAGAAGAAAGTGGTATGAACTGGTGGTTAATTGGCGGAATTACAGGTGGATTGTTAGCGCTCGTTGGTCTAATATGGTTCTTCTTAGCAAGACGTAAGAAAAAGAGAGAAGAAGAGGAATATGAAGAATACTTAGCAGAAGAGGAAATTGCTGCAAGTAATGAAAGTATCTTGGAAATTCCCGAAGAAAAAATAGTGCCAGAGCCAAAACCTGAACCAGAAGAGCCGAAAGAACCAACGTTAGATGAACAAGTGCAGGAGGCTACGAAAGAACATGTAGAAGGTACTGCAAAAGTAATTAAAAAATGGTTAAACGGACAGTAAGGGAGGAACAACGATGTTAGATGAAATCTCCTCCAAAGAAAAAGCTGCCATCCTCATTCGTACATTAGACGAAGGGGTGGCAGCAAAAGTCATTGAATATATGACGGCTGAGGAAAAAGAAGTATTACTTCGTGAAATCGCGAAGTTTCGTGTATATAAACCAGAAACATTAGAAAATGTACTAGGGGAGTTCTTATATGAACTAAATGTAAAAGAATTGAACCTAGTCACTCCAGATAAAGAATACATTCGTCGCATATTTAAAAATATGCCAGAAGACGAGCTGGAAAAATTATTAGAAGACCTTTGGTATAATAAAGATAATCCGTTTGAGTTCTTAAATTCACTTACAGATTTAGAACCACTTCTTACAGTGCTTAATGATGAATCACCGCAGACGATTGCGATAATCGCTTCTTATATTAAACCGCAACTTGCTTCTCAATTAATTGAGAGATTGCCAGATCATAAACGAGTAGAGACGGTAATGGGAATTGCAAAATTAGAACAAGTTGATGGTGAATTAATTAATCAAATTGGTGAGTTGCTAAAATCGAAATTAAATAATATGGCATTTAGCGCAATTAATAAAACTGATGGATTGAAAACGATAGTGAACATTTTAAATAATGTTTCACGAGGTGTTGAAAAAACAGTCTTTCAAAAACTGGATGAAGTCGATTATGAGTTATCTGAGAAAATTAAAGAAAATATGTTTGTCTTTGAAGACTTACTCGGTCTTGAAGATCTTGCGCTTCGCCGTGTATTAGAAGAAATTACAGATAACGGTGTTCTTGCGAAAGCACTTAAAATTGCAAAAGAAGAAATTAAAGAGAAATTATTTACATGTATGTCTTCAAACCGTAAAGAGATGATTCTAGAAGAATTAGATGGCTTAGGACCGCTTAAGATGACGGATGCTGAAAAAGCGCAGCAAACGATTACAGGTGCAGTTAAAAAGCTAGAAAAAGAAGGAAGAATTATCGTTCAAAGAGGTGAAGGGGATGTCCTTATTTAAAAACAGAATTCCGAAGAATTCTGTTTCTTTTTCTGAAGAAACGTATGAATTACAATTTCCAAAACCAGCTTCAATCCAAATAGAAGAGGAAGAATTACAAGCTGATCATGCAGAGCTTCGTGCCCAGCAAGAATCATTACATATGGAAATGAATCAGTTAAGGCAAGAGCAGCAAATGCTAGAACGAGAGCGTCAACAGCTATTACAAGATAAAGAACAATTTCAAGTGCATATTCATGAACAAATGGAACAGATGGAAGCAGCACGTATGCAGTTTCAAAAAGAACAACAAGAAACAGCATACGAATGGACAGAGTTATTATGGGATCAATCTTTTCATCTAGCAGAGAAAATCGTGAACCAAGCGGTAGATTCGCGATTGCTTGATGTGTTACCAATTTTAACTGGCATCGTTCAAACGTTGCCTACTTCATTTGAAAAATTAATAATAACAGTACATCCAGAAACGTTTGAACGTATTCAAGAAGAGAAGGAAAATACGAAAGAGTATTGGCTGTTACAATTAGTAGAATGGAAATATGATTTCTCTTTACAGTTCGGTGAATTTGTTTTGGAGGAAGAGAAAGAGTTTTTTGAATTTAAATTTGCACCTATATTTGCAAAACTTCGTCAGAAATGGGAAGAAGAGAAGTTGTTTGAGGAGCAAAAATTATGAACAACAAGCTCATAAATGAACATAATAAGTGGAATACGTTTATCGAAACACCGTTTTATACGAAAATCGGTAAAGTTCATAGTGTACAAGAGCAGTTTTTCGTAGCGAAAGGACCGAAGGCGAAAATTGGAGATGTTTGTCTCGTTGGAGAACATAGCGTCTTATGTGAAGTAATTGCGATTGAAAAAGAAAACAATATGTTACTTCCGTTTGAACAGACAGAAAAAGTATGTTACGGAGATTCTGTAACATTAATTGCGGAAGATGTTGTTATACCTCGTGGTAATCATTTACTCGGAAAAGTGTTAAGTGCAAATGGCGAGGTGTTAAATGAGGATGCTGAAAATATTCCATTACAGAAAATAAAACTAGATGCGCCGCCTATACATGCATTTGAACGTGAAGAAATCACCGATGTGTTTGAAACGGGAATAAAATCAATTGATTCTATGTTAACGATTGGTATCGGTCAAAAGATTGGTATTTTCGCCGGATCAGGTGTTGGTAAATCTACTTTACTTGGAATGATTGCGAAAAACGCAAAAGCTGATATTAACGTTATTAGTTTAGTAGGAGAACGTGGCCGGGAAGTAAAAGACTTTATTCGAAGAGAATTAGGTGACGAAGGTATGAGGAAAAGCGTCGTTGTTGTAGCGACGTCAGATGAAAGTCACCTTATGCAACTTCGTGCAGCGAAGCTTGCAACGTCTATTGCAGAGTACTTCCGTGATCAAGGTAATAACGTATTACTCATGATGGATTCAGTTACTCGTTTTGCTGATGCGCGCAGAAGCGTTGATATTGCCGTGAAAGAGTTACCGATTGGTGGTAAAACACTGTTAATGGAAAGCTATATGAAGAAGCTGTTAGAGCGATCTGGGAAAACGCAAAAGGGATCTATAACGGGCATTTACACAGTACTCGTTGATGGAGACGATTTAAACGGTCCAGTACCAGATTTAGCGCGTGGTATTTTAGATGGTCATATCGTATTAAAGCGTGAACTTGCAACGCTTAGTCATTACCCTGCCATTTCAGTGTTAGATTCAGTAAGTAGGATTATGGAAGAAATCGTGTCGCCGAATCATTGGGAACTTGCAAATGAAATGAGAAAAATTTTATCTATTTATAAAGAAAATGAATTGTATTTTAAATTAGGAACGATTCAAGAAAATGAAGAAAATGCTTATATTTTTGAATGTAAAAATAAAGTAGAAGGTATAAATACGTTTTTAAAACAAGGTCGATCGGATAGTTTCCAATTTGATGATATCGTTCAAGCGATACACCATATAGTATAAGGCCTCTACCCAAGAGGTCTTATTTTTTTGTTTTTTAATATTTCACAGATTTTTTTGGAAAAAAACTATATAATAGAAAAAGAGAGCGTTATAATAGGAAGGGGCTATGAAAACAGGTGGATAAGCAGCAGTACGACACGATAAAATTGCAGATTAATCAAGAAAAAGAACATATTTTAAAAGAAGTGTACGAACTAACAGCTGAAAAAAGAAAAATAGAACAAAAAAAAGAATATGATTTATATGTTGTGAAATCACGTAGTAAAGTCGTACAAACTGGGCAACATGTTATGGCTGGCATGCTTTCTTCACATACGTTTTCACCTGAAAGAATAGAAGAATGGAATCGAAAAATTAAAAAAACAGAAGGTTTTATTCAAAAAAATGAAAGCCTTTTAGAGCAAGTCAAAGAAAAAGAACGTGTCATTGATGAAATGTATCAAGAAGATTGTAAGAAGCTTGCAAAAGCGCAAGAAAAGCTAGAAGAAAAAATGCTTCTTGATTTGAAAATGTGTATGAATGGATGAGGTGAATGTAGTGATACAATCTGTATTACCGGTGCAACAAAGTTTACCTCCGCAAAAAGAAAAAGGGCTAGAAATACAATCAAAAAATGAAAATTCTTCATTCGATTATACGATGAGAATGGAGAATAAAAAACAGCCGAAAACGGAGAAAACGAAACGAGAAGAAGCACCGAAAGAAGAGAAGAAAGAATATATTCTTTCTAAGCAATCGGTAAAGAAAGAAGAGCCAATTGCAAAGAAAGAAGAAAAAAAAGAGACAGAACAGTTATTATTAGCTGTATCTGAGCAAATGGTTGCAATTGAGCAATTACGTGTGCAGCCAGAATTGTTATATCAATACATACAAAAAATACAAGAGTTGTATAAAGAATATGGAAATATAAAACTTAACGAATTACCCGCGGCTGAATTACAAAAAATACAAGAGCTTCTTTCAAACATGAATATTAAAAATGCCATATGTTTAGAAGATACAATGCAAATGGTGTTAGACAAAGTGACGATGCCGGAGCAAACGATGCAAGCATTGAAAGTTGTAGAGACAGAAACTTGTAATATTGCAAAGAAACAAGAAGAGTCTAAAGAGGCAGATCTTATGGAACCAGAGAGCGACGATGTGAAGGTAGAGTTGCCAGAAGTTGATGCATCACATGATTCGAGTTCAGTGGGCGCGGAATTATTAAATAAAGCAACGAGTACAGACCAAATAGGAAAATCAAATAGTGGTGCTGAGAAGGTTACATTACCTGACTTAGGAAAGAAAATGGAAGCACAAGTAGAAGCGCTACAAAAGTTTGTAGTGAAACAAGAACGTGTTTTATTCCAGCTAAATCCAGAAAAGTTTGGCACATTGACGGTGTTTATGAAAAAACATGGAGATCAAATTGATGTTCACGTAGAAATGGAAAAACACGATGCGAAAAAACGTGTTGAAATCATTTTTGATGAATTGAGGTTAAAGTTAAAAGAAAAAGAAATCAATATTCAAATTAGCTATTCAGATAAAGATGAAAGCCGTAAAGAACAGCGAGAACAAGAGCAAAGGCAAAAACAGAAATTAGCAAGTACGAAACATGAGCAACAACATTCAAAAGAATTCGCGGGATTATTGGAGGAATAAAGCGTGCCAACAGTTGAATTAAATACAACGAGTACAAATCATATTCCGTTACAGGCAGGAGCGCAAACAAAAAACGCATCTGTTAATGGCGTACAATCGCCAGTTCAACAAACAAACGGAGTTTCAGCAGGAGAGCAAAAGACTCCTGGGGTAATGGGGAAAGATGATTTCCTAAAATTATTTTTATCAAGTTTCGAACATCAAGATCCATTTAATGCAATGGATATGAATCAAATGATGAACCAGACAGCGCAGTTATCTCTTATGGAGCAAGTGCAAAATATGACAAAAGCAGTGGACTCTTTAAGAACGACGATGTATTCGACAGCGCTTGATGGTGGAATGAAGTTTTTAGGAAAGTATGTAAGAGGTGTTGACGGTGACGGTAAAAAAGTAACCGGTCAAGTAGAAACAGTTCGCCTTGCAGAAAATAATGAAGTACAGCTCGTTATTGATAATAAGGTTGTATCTCTTCGTTTCGTTGAGAGGGTGTCTGATAAACCGATTGGAGAAACGAATCCAGAAGACGCAAAGAAGGACGGTCAAAAAGTAACTGAAGAAGTAAATACTACAAATTCATAAGGAGTGTCTATACGTTATGATTAAAGCGTTATATACAAGTATTACAGGAATGAATGCAACACAAAATGCATTAAGTGTAACTTCAAATAATATTGCCAATGCACAAACAGTTGGTTATAAAAAACAAAAAGCAATGTTTGATGATTTACTATATAACAATTCAATTGGTGCAAAAGGTGATGGTAAATATGCTGGAACAAACCCAAAAAGTATCGGTAACGGTGTAAAAATGAGCGGTACGGTTACGGATTATAGTGATGGTCAAATTACGCTAACTGGTGGGAAAACACAAGCGGCAATGGAAGGTAACGGCTTCTTCGTTGTAGGTGATTCAAAGGGCGGAAACATGGAATTTACGCGTAAAGGTACGTTTGCAATATCTTCAGATTACTATATTACGAATACAGAAGGTCAATACGTATTTGCATATCCTGCGAATGAAGCAACTGGTGAAGTTGATTTATCTGGAATTCCAGGACCGTTGCAAATTCCAATGGGAACGGCAATTGGTGGTATTCGAACATCGGAAGGGACAATTAAAGGGAATATTCCAACTGATGCAAAACAAATTACACAAGATTTGCCTGTATATGATAATGCCGGTAATACATGGACAATGCGTGTAGAGTTTACACAAGATAGTGAACATAATTATACATATAAAGTACAAATGCGTAACGATTCAAAAAAAGACACAAAGTTTGAAGATGTGAAAGGTGCAACTGGTAAAATGACGTTTGATGCAGTAGGAAATCCAAATCAAGAAAAACCAGGAGCATCTATTCCATTTGATGGCGGAACAATAAATTTAGATTTTAGTAAATTAACAAACCATCCGACAGATAAAACATTATCAGTAACAGGCGTAGATGGTAGAGCGGCAGCAACTGTAAAAGATTGCTTTATTGCTGACGGTGGATATGTGATGGTAAAATATTCTGATGGAAGTATGAAATCTGCTGGTCAATTAGCTGTTGCAATGTTCCCGAACGAAGGCGGTTTAATGAAAACTGGTAATGGTAACTATACAGCAACGAATACAACAGGTATTTTAGCACTTGGTGCATCTGGTCAAAACGGTGCAGGTAAAGTACGTGGTGGCGCACAAGAAGCTGCGAACGTAGATTTATCTGTAGAGTTCGTTGACTTAATGCTATATCAACGTGGATTCCAAGGAAATGCGAAAGTAATTAAAGTATCAGATGAAGTATTAAATGAAGTTGTAAACTTAATTCGATAATATATCATAAAGAAAAATTGTAATGTAGTAGAAAGGGTTTTTTATTCGTATGACAAGACAAGAGCGAATTTTACAATTGCCTTTTTTCGAAAATAAACGCGAACTTGCCGAGCAAGTGTTGAAAATGGAACGAGAAGAGCATGTATATTTACCGGATCAATTTGAAATTAAGCAAGTGCCTCCGTATTCATTTGGTGAAAAGGAAGCCATTATTGGTCGTATTCATGAGTTTTATTTCGTCAGTGTTGGCAGTGATGGTGCATGGAAGTATCAACTGTTTAAGGACGAGATGAAGTGCCGTGAGTTTTTTGTTACGTTATCAGGGATAACGGATCAGCAAATTGCATTTTGGTTCAATAACATCGAGTTACTGAAGGGCGTTTAAAAGATTTAAAAGCTATCTTTTTAGGTTTAAAGAGAGAACCCAGCGGTGTATGGTGGCGGTTAGTGCCTAAGAGAATCTCGACCGGTGTGTAGGGCCAGAGATATGGAGAGGTACTAGTGTAGTTTAAGACGAAATAGTCGAAGTGTAGTGTAGGTAACGTCTTTGGTTCAGATGGGCTCGTAGTTGTAAAAACAGAGGTGTGAATAGGTATTGGGATAGCTGATGATGAGGAAAGTAATCATTATTTATTAGCAACCCAGTACCTTTTGAGTGATTTGAAATTAGAGCTAGCTAGGATATAAGAGTTGGCTGGATTAATATGTTTGTTTGTGGTGATAGATTTTTATAAAAGGAGTGGTGAGGAGGATGGCGCAGAATAAGTATCGCGTTACATTCATTTCGCCGAGTGAGGTTGAGCAGCGGACTGTAATGGCGGCGAGTAGTTTGCCAGATTTAATTCGTAAAGTTGAGAGTATTATTGCAGATCCGAATGGTTATTTTGTGAATGATAAAAAAAATAATTGTTATTTTAAAGTGATGAAAGAAAATGTTACGTTTATTCAATATGAATTACTATTTTCGGATAAGGAAATTCATATTGAAAAACTAAAACATATAGCACCAGCAATACTGAAGCAATTATTTGAAAAAATAAACGACCCGGAACTATATGTACTCGCGCTACTTGATGTGGATATAGCTACGAAAGAATATGTGCTAGAAGAAATGAATCCGGAGCTAAGAATAAGAGTAGAAACGGAACTTTCAAAAAAATGGGAAGCAATGCCGACAGAAATTGTAGGGGCACAAGAAGTGTTATTAGAGGCACTTTCTTCGTTTATACAAGATTAAGCGTCTTTATTAATAAATAAATTGTTCGACTATCTATATTTTTTATATAGGTAGTTGACTTTTTTGGTTTAGTAAAGCTTAATAATTAGATATACGGAATTAACGGAAGGGGAGCGACACCTTTATGTCACAAGCGCAAAGTATTTTATTAGAAAGCGGAACAAATGAATTAGAGATTGTTACATATACTGTTGGTGAAAATCTATTTAGTATCAATGTAATGAAAGTACGTGAAATCATTAATCCATTCCCTGTTACAACTGTACCAGAATCTCATCATGCAGTTGAAGGTGTTGTCCAAGTACGTGGTGAAATTTTGCCAGTTATTAATTTAGCAACGGCTTTAAATTTAAGATCGACAAAGCCACTGGATCAAACGAAATTTATCATCTCAGAATTAAACCAAATGAAAGTTATTTTCCGCGTGGATGAAGTGCATCGTATTCAACGTATTTCGTGGGAACAAATTGATGAACCAGCTTCATTATCTATGGGACTAGAAGAAACGACATCTGGTATTGTAAAACTAGATGGGAAAATCATTTTACTATTAGATTATGAAAAAATTGTATGTGAAATTAGTGGTACTGGTTATGACAATAAATCACTTTCAGGATTAGAACAAAAAACAGATCGAGCTGAAAAAGTTATTTATATTGCAGAGGATTCAGCGATGCTTCGCCAAATACTAGAAGAAACATTATCATCAGCTGGATATACGAAAATGAACTTCTTCAGTAATGGTGCAGAAGCGTTAGCGCAAATTGAAAAACTAGCGAAAGAGCAAGGCGAAAAAATGTTTGAACATATTCATTTGCTAATTACAGATATTGAAATGCCAAAAATGGATGGACATCATTTAACGAAAGTAGTTAAGGATAGTGAAGTAATGAATCGTTTACCAGTCATTATTTTCTCTTCATTAATTACAAATGAATTATTCCATAAAGGTGAAGCTGTAGGAGCAAATGCGCAAGTAAGTAAGCCAGATATTCAAGAGTTAATTGGTCTTGTTGATAAGTTAGTTTTATAAGAAAATATGTAATTGTTTTGGAATTTCTTTAAATATAAGGTGGTCAATTCATATATATGATTGATTACCTTATTTGTTTGGTTTATATATTTCAAATTAAGTATTACTGCTTTTAAATATATATTTTTATGATGAGAAAGTACTTAAAAATAAAAAAATCTACTAGCATATTTTTAAAAAAAGTAAGATAATATAATCTGTTAATATTAAAATATCCTATTATCTAATTATCATTTTATTAAAACAGGAGGAATTAAAATGAAAAAAAATAAAAATTCTAAACTTTTAACAAGTATTTGTGTGAGTTCAGCTTTGATGATTTCTGCTACATCCCCATCTATTACAGCTTTAGCAGCAGGTAATCCATCCATAGCTCCAGCGACTTCAGCTATTAAGGTTGAAAATAAAAAAACGGGCGATACAGATACGATTTCAGTTGGTAATTTAGAAGCTGGAGATATTGTAAAAATATACAATGCGATTAAAGAAGAGAAGGCATTGGCCACAGCAACAGTTGCAGAGAATAGTAAAGAAGGAACAATTACGAAAACAGATTTATTAACAGCGACGGGTGGTACAGTATACGTAACAGTTACTAAGGCAGGAAAAGAAGAAAGTACACGTGTGGCGGTAAAGTATGCAGCTGAGCCAGTAACAAAAGCACCAGTGGCAGGAACAATCACAGTAGCGAATAATAAAGCAGGTGTGAAAGATGTAGTGACAGTGACAGGAGTGAAAGCAGGCGACGTAGTCAAAGTATACGACGCAGCAACAAAAGGAAAAGAATTAGGAACAGCAACAGTGGGAGAAAATGCGGTAGAAGCAAAAATAGAAATTGATCAAATTGCAAAAGACGCAAAAACAAAAGGAAATGTATACGTAAGTGTACAAAGTAAAGGTGAGCTAGAAAGTACGCGTACAGTGAAAGCATTTGATGCAGAAATTACAGTAACGCCAGCGGCGTCAGTAATTAAAACAGCGAACAACACAACAGGAGAAGAAGACACGATCATAGTAAGTAAGTTAGAAGCAGGAGATGTAGTCAAAGTATATGACGCAGCAAAAGAAGGAAAAGAAATCGGAACAGCAACAGTGAAAGCGAATGAAG
>NZ_JBNNUF010000004.1:0-433996 GCF_050279465.1 Bacillus sp. NPDC094077
GCGGCAACAAACTGGAAATATGCATTTGCAGATGTAGAAGCATATGACGCAAATGGAGTAGCGTACAAGTATGAAGTGAAGGAACAGCCAGTAGCGGGATACCAATCTGACGTACACGGTTATGACATCACAAATACAAAAGTAGGCGAAACAAAAGTAGAAGGAACAAAGATTTGGAACGATAACAATGCAACAGATCGTCCAAGCACAATCAAAGTAGACTTACTACAAAACGGTAAAGTAGTAGATACAAAAGAAGTAACGGCAGAAACAAATTGGAAGTACACGTTTGAAAAACTCCAAGCATACGATGCAGAAGGTAAGGCATACAAGTATGAAGTGAAGGAACAAGCGGTAGCTGGATATGAATCCAAAGTAAATGGTACTGACATCACGAATACAAAAGTGGGCGAAACGAAAGTAGAAGGAACAAAGACGTGGAACGATAACAACGCAACAAATCGTCCAAGCACAATTAAAGTAGACTTACTACAAAACGGTAAAGTAGTAGATACAAAAGAAGTAACAGCGGCAACGAACTGGAAGTACGCGTTTGAAAAACTCCAAGCATACGATGCAAACGGAGTAGCGTACAAGTATGAAGTGAAAGAACAGTCAGTAGCTGGATATGAATCCAAAGTAAATGGTTATGACATCACAAATACAAAAGTAGGCAAAACAAAAGTAGAAGGAACGAAGACATGGAAAGACGATAACGCGAAAGATCGTCCGGAAATGATTAAAGTAGACCTTTTACAAAATGGTACAGTGATTGCGATGCAAGAAGCAAGCAAAGCAACAGGCTGGAAATATGAATTCAAAGATTTAGCAGCGTATGATGAAAATGGAGTAGCGTACAAGTATGAAGTGAAGGAACAACCGGTAGCTGGATATGAATCTAAAGTAAGTGGTACTGACATCACAAATACAAAAGTAGGCGAAACAAAAGTAGAAGGAACGAAAACATGGAAAGACGATAACGCAACAGATCGTCCGGAAATGATCAAAGTAGATCTTTTACAAAATGGTAAAGTAGTAGACACGAAAGAAGTAACAGCGGAAACAAACTGGAAGTACACGTTTGAAAAGCTCCAAGCATACGATGCAGAAGGTAAGGCATACAAGTATGAAGTGAAGGAACAGCCAGTAGTTGGATATGAATCCAAAGTAAGTGGTACTGACATCACAAATACAAAAGTAGGCGAAACAAAAGTAGAAGGAACGAAGACATGGAAAGACGAAAATGCGAAAGATCGTCCGGAAATGATCAAAATAGATCTTTTACAAAACGGTAAAGTAGTAGATACAAAAGAAGTAACAGCGGAAACAAACTGGAAGTACACGTTTGAAAAGCTCCAAGTTTACGATGCAGAAGGTAAGGCATACAAGTATGAAGTGAAGGAACAGCCAGTACCAGGATATGAATCCAAAGTAAAAGGTACTGACATCACAAATACAAAAGTAGGCAAAACAAAAGTAGAAGGAACGAAAACATGGAAAGACGATAACGCGAAAGATCGTCCGGAAATGATTAAAGTAGACCTTCTACAAAATGGTACAGTGATTGCGACGCAAGAAGTAAGCAAAGCAACAGACTGGAAATACGAATTCAAAGATTTAGCAGCATACGATGCAAACGGAGTAGCATACAAGTATGAAGTGAAAGAAAAGCCAGTACCAGGATATGAATCCAAAGTAAAAGGTACTGACATCACAAATACAAAAGTAGGCAAAACAAAAGTAGAAGGAACGAAAACATGGAAAGACGATAACGCGAAAGATCGTCCGGAAATGATTAAAGTAGACCTTCTACAAAATGGTACAGTGATTGCGACGCAAGAAGTAAGCAAAGCAACAGACTGGAAATATGAATTCAAAGATTTAGCAGCATACGATGCAAACGGAGTAGCATACAAGTATGAAGTGAAAGAACAGCCAGTACCAGGATATGAATCCAAAGTAAAAGGTACTGACATCACAAATACAAAAGTAGGCAAAACAAAAGTAGAAGGAACGAAAACATGGAAAGACGATAACGCGAAAGATCGTCCGGAAATGATCAAAGTAGACCTTCTACAAAATGGTACAGTGATTGCGACGCAAGAAGTAAGCAAAGCAACAGACTGGAAATACGAATTCAAAGATTTAGCAGCATACGATGCAAACGGAGTAGCATACAAGTATGAAGTGAAAGAACAACCGGTAGCTGGATATAAATCCGAAGTAAAAGGTTATGACATCACAAATACAAAAATCAAGGACGAACCAAATGTAGATCCGAAAGATCCAAAAGATCCAAGCACAGATCCGAAAGATCCAAGCACAGATCCGAAAGATCCAAGTACAGATCCAAAAGATCCAAGTACAGATCCAAAAGATCCAAGCACAGGTCCAAACACAAATGCAGACAAAAATAGCGATTCAAAAGTTCCACCTACTACAGAAAATGATAAGCCAACATTACTTCCTAACACAGGAGGAACATCAGCAGAAATGAGTTCAATTCTTGGAGGTATGGTATTGTTCCTTTTAGGTGGAATCCTACTCGCTCGTCAGCGAATAAAATAATAAAAAAGCTTTAGATTATTGATTACACTGTAATCTGAGTAGCTGACAAATTAAAAAATTACTATTGATATTGCTCCCTTTAGGTAAGTATTCAAAAACACTTCACGATAAAGTGAAGGGAAGAATGCAGCCTGAAGGGTTTTTTTTATAGAACAAAGAGAACAATTTCAGGGTGGACTCAATTAGCGGCCCAATAATATGATTTGCTTTCATAGAGATAAGCGGCTCTAAAGCGATAACAAAACCGTTTTTAAGAAGCCTATTATTCATTGGACCATAAGCTTAGAGCGTGGTATCTCATGTAATTTAAGGTCAATGCCATGTTCCATTAAGTTTTGGATGAATGCATAGCCATTTTTATGGCTAATTTAGAAATAGTATTTTGTAAGGCTTTGTTCTTGGGTAGCTGCTACAACGTTTATTTTAGGAATAAAGGCATTAGTGCCTGAACACAACTGCAGGAATAATTTTTTCATAATTGAAAAACCTACTTATTAGATGTAATCAATATTATTACAATTTTTATTTTACATAATAATGCTATGTAATAAATGTGTTTTTATTTATATATTACGATTTTAATTATACACCATAATACCATGTAATAAATATGCTTTTATGCATATTTATTTTTTCTCAATAAACAGCCACCGATTAATCGGTGGCTTGAAATAGTATTAAGCGGCTTTTTGTCCTGTTTTCACGGTAGATTGAAGGCTATTATAGACGCCTGTACCAATGACCTCTAATGCCATTTTCATACGTTCTAACGAAATATTTTCTAATACGTTATCTTGAGGTGTGTGATATACCTTTTCAATATGATAGATTAATGGATCCCAACTATCGACGCCCATCCAAATAAATAGTGCAGAAGGAATACCAACTTCAGCAAATGGTACGTGATCACTAGAGCCAAATCTTCCTTGAAGAACGAGATCATTATTTAATTGTTTACCTGCTTGTAATGCTGCATCTGTTACAAAGTTCGTGGAACCGTCAGGAGTCATGGCGTATAAATTCTTTGCTTTATCATAATTTGTTGCAACCATATCAGCGTTGAAGACACCTAAAATGCGATCACGTTCTTTTTGTGATAAGTTTTCTACGTAATATTCAGAACCGAGTAAACCAGTTTCTTCAGAACCAAAAGCGATAAAGCGGACTTCTTTATCAGTTTCTACATTTTGAAAAGCACGAGCTAGTTCTAATATTAATCCTGTACCAGAAGCGTTATCATTCGCTCCAGGTGCTCCAACGACACTATCATAGTGTGAACTTACAACGACAGCTTTTTCATTACCTGTACTATTTTTTGGTTTCTTTTTAGCAATAACATTTAGAGATGTTAAATTAGATTCATGTCTTGCTTTTAGGGAAAGAATTGTTGTCCCTTTTTTTGCGATTTCTTCTTTAAATGCATTTCCTTGAGCATAAGCAAGACCAAAGACAGGGACAGACTGTTTTTTAGTTAAGCGAGGATTGAATGTTTGTCCGTAGTTTCCACGACCTCCAATTAAACTGTATAAAAGAACACCTTTTGCTCCTTTGCTAACAGCATTTTCAACTTGCTTATTATAATCTGCTGCTGTTGCACCTCTTTCGAATAAAACAATTTTTCCGTTTACCTCATTTGGAATATCATCCAATTTTGTTCCACCTTGAACAAAGATAAGAGGAGCTGTAACAGCTTCTGTAGAAATTAGTGCATTGGGAGCAGCGCCAGCTTGCCAATTACGTTTTGTGGATAATGGTGATTCAATAAATCCAACGTATTGATCCGGTACTTGAAAGGGCTGATATTCTACTTCATATCCCATTGATTTAAGTTGCATACCAACGTAGCGAGAGGCCCACTCTTCTGATTTTGTACCGCCTGGGCGGGGACCAATTGTTTCGGATAAGAAACGGATATGCTCGATGGCGCGGCTTGCATCCACTTGTTTTGTGATAGGTGGGATCTGTGTAATTTCTGACGTGGAATTAGCTTTTGCTTGTCCGATTGGAGCTAAGCTAACGGCGAGTGATACAGCAAGCAAGGAGCTTACTATTTTTTGTTTCAGCGATTTTCTCATTTTTTCCTCTCCCATTCTTCTATTCTCTCTGACTGACAAAAGAAGACGGATAACGACTTTATTTTACTTTTAAATATCTGAAATTTCAATTTAATGATATTGAGAAATAAAATGAAACCTTTACTGCCCGCAAATAAGGACAAAAACACCATATGCATATTTGCATATTTTTAGTATATGTATATATGCTATCATTCTAAATGAAGGGTTGCTTTCTATTCTGAAGGCTCCTACATTGCATGAATCTAGTGTACCCAAACTTTAGATTATGTAGGGAAAAGGGATCTGTTACAGGGTTTCCTTTCTCATGTTTGAATCATGTGATGGTAACTATGTTTCCGCATTTCATAATTATCATCAGTGATATATGTAAGGCATCCATATGAAAATACGAGGCTGTTCAAAGGTTTTCCATACTTTTGGACAGCCTCACCCCGTTAAAAAGGTGATACTTTGATGCATCACCTTTTTATTTATATAAGCTTTTACATACCTAAAAATAATAAAAAACAGCCGCTTAGTAGAAGGAATCCACAAAACGGCTGTTTTTTATTATATTTCTGTTAAGATAATCGGTTCACCGCGTGTTACAACGATTGTATGTTCACATTGTGCAACAAGGCTTTTGTCTGGTGTAACGAATGTCCAGCCATCGTCACCGCGCTCAATAATATGATCAGCTTTCATAGAGATAAATGGCTCTACAGCGATAACAAGACCGTCTTTTAGAAGCGCACTATCCATTGGGTCATAATAGCTTAAAATGTGGTTTGGTGCTTCATGTAAGCTAAGACCAATACCGTGGCCAGTTAAGTTTTGAATAACATTGTATCCACTTTTATGTGCAAAGTTTGAAACAGCACGACCAATTTGATTTTGTTTTGAACCAGCTTTTACTTTTTTCATTGCTGCCCAAAATGCATCAACAGCTGCTTGGCAAAGCTTTTCTTTTTCTTCGTCTTCTCCAAGTACAAATGAAATACCTGTATCTGCATAATAACCATCAAGTGCAGCAGATACGTCGACGTTTACTAAGTCACCTTCTTTTAATACACGATCTCCTGGAATACCGTGAGCAACTTCTTCGTTTACACTAATGCAAGTTACACCTGGAAAATCATATTCTTTTTCAGGTGCAGAAATAGCACCATGCTCATCTAATACTTTTTTACCGATCAAATCAAGCTCTTTCGTTGTCATACCTGGCTTCGCTTGTTTTTTCATTTCTTCACGTGCAAGCGCAACGATGCGGCCGATTTTTCGTAAGCCTTCTAAATCTTGTTCATTACGAATAATCATGAAAACCACTGTCCTTCCTCGAATATATATCTTATCCGATTGTATCATGTTTATTTTCGTCCTGCTACTCGCTTGCGGTATGTGGGTTGATTCCTCTCACAAAGAATACATGACAATTGTCATATCGATGTCATGACGCATCATACTGTTTCCTAACTTTTCCAAGGAATACAATGTAAATATAAGAAACAGCGGGGGTGGAGAGATGGAAAAGATTATTGAAGTAAATGGTGTTTCTAAAACATTTAAACATAAAAACGCAGTAAATAACGTTTCATTTCACGTGAATAAAGGAGAAATAGTAGCATTGCTTGGACCGAATGGTGCAGGGAAGACAACGACGATTTCGATGATGCTCGGATTAAAGGATCCGACAGAAGGAAGCGTTTCTATATTTGGAAAGAGTCCAAAGCATAGAGATGTTCGTAACAGTCTCGGTGCGATGCTACAAGAAGTAAGTGTCATTGATAGCATTACAGTGGAAGAGGCAATTGAGTTATTCCGTAGTTATTATACGAATCCGGTAGCGAAAGAAACGTTACTGCAGTTATCAAATTTAGAATCAGAGCGAAAGCAAAGATGTGAAAAATTATCAGGTGGGCAAAAAAGAAGGTTAAATTTTGCGCTCGCACTTGCGGGAAATCCTGATTTGCTATTTTTAGATGAGCCGACAGTTGGGATGGATATTACGTCTCGAAGAACGTTTTGGGAAACGATTAGAAAATTAGCAGGTGAAGGGAAAACGATTATTTTAACGACACACTATTTAGAAGAAGCGGATGCGTTGGCGAATCGTATTTTATTGTTTGCGAATGGAAAGATTATCGCAAATGGTACACCGGACGAAATGAAAGCGACGATTTCGCGAAAAACAATCACGTTTTATTCGAAGGAAAGCATTCCTACAAGATTACTAAAGGAATTACCAAATGTAACAGAAGTACAGTCAAACGAAGGGCGCTTTACTTTAACAACTGAGGATACGGATGCAACTTTAAAAGCAATTTATCAAAAGAACTTACCTGTAACAGACGTTTCAGTTGAACGTGGAAGTCTAGATGAAGCATTTGAACAATTTGTCGCAAATCAGAAGGGGGAAATCGCATGAAAGCATTATGGATGCAATGCAAAATAGAGATTTTACGTACGTTCCGTAATAAATTATTTATCTTTTTCTCATTATTAATGCCAGTTATGTTTTACTACATTTTCACAAATGTTGTTCAAGTACCACAAAATGGAGATGCGTGGAAAGCACATTATTTAATTTCAATGGCGACTTTCAGTATTGTAGGGACTGCACTTTTTAGTTTCGGTGTGAGACTTTCTCAGGAAAAAGGGCAAGGGTGGACACATCTTTTAAAAATTACACCACTTCCAGAGGGTGCGTATATAACAGCTAAAATTATTGCTCAAACAGTAGTGAATGCTTTTTCAATCTTAGTTATTTTTATGGCAGGAATATTAATTAATAATGTGCAATTAACAGTAGGGCAATGGATTGGTGCTGGGTTATGGTTATTATTAGGCGTGACACCATTTTTAGCGCTCGGAACAGTAATAGGTTCAATTAAAAAGGCGGATGCAGCTGCTGGTTTAGCTAATATTTTAAATATGTGTTTAGCAATTCTTGGTGGCCTATGGATGCCAATTGAAATATTTCCAAAAATATTACGATCTATCGGTGAATGGACACCAACATATCATTTTGGAAGCGGTGCATGGGATATTGTCGCTGGAAAATCAGTTGGTTGGGAAAATATCGTGGTACTAGGAGGTTATTTCCTTATATTTGTTGTAGTATCAATATATATAAGAAAAAGACAGGAAGCGGTATAAATGATAGAGAAGAAGAGGTTTGAGGTTTTTCCGAAACATATGGGGTTCTTCCCATATATGTGGCTCGTATATTTGTTATTTCCACTTTATAATTTAACACAAGTATCAGGATGGAAGCTTGTAATAGGGGTCGGTATGTTGATAGTTTTCATTATCACATACCGTCAACTTTATTTTGTTCAGAAGACGTTCGTTTTGTGGGCGTGTATTCAAATGATACTAACCTTTTTATTTGCCGCATTTTATAATCCTTTCATGATATTTTTTGGCTTTTTCACGGCGAGTGCGATGGGATTTGCACCAAGTAAGAAAGTATTTCGGGTGCTATTATGTTTGTTAGTTGTAATGCTTGGAGCATCTGTATTTGTAAATATGAATCAACTAACACCGACAAGTTTAGTGAATATAGTTCCGATGTTTATTTTAATGCTGCTTACACCATTTGGAATGCGTAATTTTAATCAAAAAAAGATGTTAAAGAATCAACTAAATGAAGCAAACGAACAAATTAAGGATTTAGTAAAACGTGAAGAGCGGCAGCGAATTGCAAGGGATCTTCATGACACATTAGGGCATACGTTATCCCTCATTACTTTAAAAAGTCAGCTCGTTGAGAAGTTAATTGTGAAAAATCCGGAGCGTGCAAGTGTGGAAGCGAAGGAAATTACACAAACATCTCGTACAGCTTTAAAGCAGCTGAGGGAATTAATTTCTGATATGCGTATGATTACAGTGGAAGAAGAATTGGAGCAAATAAAGGCGATTTTACAAGCGGCTAATATTGAATTAGAAGTGAAGCAAGAAGCTAATTCTAGTTCGTTATCACCAATTGAACAAAATATTGTAGGAATGTGTTTACGGGAGGCAGTGACGAATGTTGTAAAACATAGTAAAGCGACGCGGTGTACAATCTCTGTATTAGAATCGCAAGGTGAGCTGATTTTGAAAGTAGAAGACAACGGTATCGGTTTAGCGGATCAAAACCATGATGGAAATGGTATCCGCGGTATGAAAGAGCGAATTGCTCTTATTGATGGATTCGTTGAACTAGATACGATAAATTCAGGGACATTGTTAACAGTGAAAGTTCCAATTGTAATTAGAACGGGAAAAGATGAGGTGAGGGCATGATTCGAATTATTATTGCAGAAGATCAACGGATGCTTCGTGGCGCATTAGGAGCCCTACTTGATCTAGAAGATGATATTGAAGTTGTTGGGCAAGCGGCGAACGGGGAAGAGGCGTTAAAATTAATCGAATCGCTAAAGCCTGATATAAGTATTATGGATATTGAAATGCCGATTCAAAGTGGTTTAGATGTTGCTGAAACGTTGAAGAAGGAGAAATCATCTTGTAAAGTAATGATTTTAACAACATTTGCGCGTCCCGGTTATTTTGAAAGAGCAATGAAAGCTGGTGTGCACGGATATTTGTTAAAGGATAGCCCGAGCGAAGATTTAGCTACAGCGATTCGTAATGTAATGAAGGGAAAACGAGAAGTCTCTCAAGATTTAATGTTCGGCTTATGGCAGGAGCAAAACCCGTTATCAGATCGTGAAAAAGAAGTATTGTTACTTGCGAAAGAAGGTAAGACGGCAAATGAAATTGCGAAGACACTTTATCTTTCACCCGGTACAGTACGTAATTACATTTCTGAAGTATTAACGAAGCTTGATGCAAAAAATAGGATTGAGGCAATTACAATTGCGGAAGAAAAGGGTTGGATATGAAAAAGAAGTTTACCTATAAGGGGTAAACTTCTTTTTTATTATTGTACTTCTATTACCTTATTTACTTTTTGTAATGGTTTGTAACCATGTGCTTCAAATGCTTTCGCAAATTCATTTGATACGGTTGTGCCATATAAATCTTTTGCAGCTTGTACGATGTGGGATTGAAGCGATTCAAAGTCTTCGGCTGAAGTTGCGTAGTTTTGCAATGCACGCATAACAACTTTACTTACCTTTTCATTACCTTGTTTTTGAACAGAGGCACCGTTATATGTTTTACCTTCAGCTAATTGATATAATACGTGACTAATAATACCAGAATTCACGTGAGACTCTTGATCATTGCCATCGTTATAGAAATCTTGTAAGTTTGTATATAATTTATGACCTCCGTCACCAATTTCTCCCGGAATGTCACGGATTGTTAGGCCACCTAACGTATCGCCCATAATCCAGTTTCCTTTATCTTTCTTTACGTAATATTCGATTTGTGTACCCCAGAAATCTGCTAACCCCTCGTTTAGCGCAGATGTCTCAGCACTTGGATATCTCACAATTTTATTTTTCGTTGTACCGCTAAATACAGCATGTCCAAATTCATGAGCTGTTACGTCAAGAGCGGATGTTAATTTTCCGTTTAATCCATCACCAAATACCATTTGGTTCCAAGCTGGATGCCAAAATGCATTTATATAGTCTTCTTTTACACCATCACTAACTTCAGTAGAATCAAAACCGTGTACACTAGCAACAACCTTTGAATCCTTATTATCGTAACTTTTTAGATTGTGTTTTTTCTTGAAGTAATCATAAATATCACTCATGTTTTTCATAACACCAGCAGCTTCTTTATCTGCAAAGTTAGGGGTACTGCTTGAAATAAGTGTCCCTGGATAACCTGCTTGACTATATCCGCCGAGAGAATCAGCGTAGTTTGCATTATAAATGTAAATACCATTTCCGCGTGATAGATCAGCTAAATAAAATTTTCCATCAGTACCTTTGGCGATATTGAAAGAGATGTTTTCCTGAAGTGCATTTTTCCCAGCTCCTTGCTCTTTTGCAGGGGATAGGCTAGGTGATGTTACTTGATTTATAGTTTTATTCTCTTTATTTTTAATGAATTTTTCTTGGAAAAGTACTTCGCCAGTTTTTAAATCAACGATTGCATTACCGTTTATAATTTGTTCATGGTTTTCGTAAGTAAATGTAATAACAGTTGCGAACGTGTAATAACCATCTTTTTTCTTATAAACAACGGTTTCGCTAGAGAATTCTGTTTCAGCCGCATCGTTTGGAATTTGAACTGTATCGCGTAATTTAGATTTCACTTCATTTTTCGACAAAAAATTTGTTATAGTAAGATTAGGTTGTTGGTCTAAATTTTGGACAACTTTACCACTAACAGTAGTAATCACTCCATTTTTATCTACTTTTACAATGAGATCTTGACCATATACTTTATAGTTTTTGTAAGTTTGTGCAAGGCGAACTTCGGTTTGATTTTCTTTTGTTTCTTTATTTGTAGGTTGAAAATTAACATTTTTTTCAGTTGTAACTTGCTCTTGTTGAGCTTTAGCCCCGTTTACCTCACCTTTTAAATATTTTTTAGCAATATTCTCTTTCGTATCATTTTGAGGTTCTGTTAATTTCCCGATTGTTAAACCAGGCTGAGCAATTTCAACTTTTATTTCACTTTTGTCTAATTCTTGAGCATGAATAGCTTCTGTTGATAAAGGACAAAGAAGACCGAATGTAACGAAAGCACTGGCAAGTTTTCTATAATTCATCTATAACACTCCTAATCTATTATTGTATGTGAGATGAATTGTATGAAAAATTTGCCGAATTTTATATATTTTATGCATTATTTCATATCAAAAATTGTCGAATGCACATTATTGTAGTGGTATGACAACTTAACAAATTAGATTGTTATAATGGGATGGTGAGTAAGTATGCACGCAGAAAAATTAGGAAGTGAAATTAAGAAAATTAGAGTAATGAGGGGGTTAACACAGAAACAGCTCTCTGATAATGTATGTCATCAGTCGGAAGTGAGCCGAATTGAATCGGGCGCGGTATACCCAAGTATGGATATATTGCAAGGTATTGCAGCAAAGTTACAAGTTCCCATTACTCATTTTTATGAGGTACTCCTTTATTCTGATATTGAGAGGAAAAAGCAGTTTAAAGATCGAATTCAAGTATTGAGCAAGAAGAAAAAATATGATGAAATTTATAAAATCGTTTCAAATGAGCTTAAAAAAGAAAAATTCCATCCAGAATTCAATCAGTTTCTTCTTTGGCACTATTACTTATCTGCATACGTTTTGAAGAAAATTGATTTTGAATATTGTATTTTAGAGTTAAAAAAAATTGTACATCAATCATATGGGGGGGTAGATGTATTTCAAAATTTATATATTGAAAATTCTATTGCAATCATCTATGCGGAAAATGATCAATTGGACAGAGCAATAACATTATTCCGGGATATTTTAGAACAATTAGAATCGTTACATAATAATCAAGCGTTTATAGTTAAAGTTCGATATAACTATGCAAAAGCTTTATATTTGAGTGATCAGTTTGAAGAGGCGCTATATCAAGTAAATGAAGCAATTGAGGCTTCTTGTCATATGGGAAGTATGGAGTTAATTGGGCATTTATATTACCAAAAGGGTGAGTGCCTGGAGAAATTAGATTATTCATCAAATGAAATTAAAGAAGTTTATGAGAAAGCTTCTTTATTCTTTGATTTATTAGATTTGCATTCATATAAAGGGGCTTTATTAAAGAAAAAGAAATATTTAAATTAAGATTGGCCAAAATATGCATATTTGCATATTTTACAAGTGTATTTTTGTGATATATTTACAAGAAAAAACATAGGGTGATAAATATGAAGAAATTTCTTGCTTGTAGTTTAGTAGCAGTTGCAATGTTGGCTGGTGTTGTCTTTGGAGTAAGTCAAGAGCAAGCGTTAACAAATCAACAAGAGCAGGTACAGTTAGCTTCAGATATACCGTTTGAACATTAAAAAACAACCGTCTTACTTAGACGGTTGTTTTTTTGTGGAGTAACATCCAAACGTCTTTACTAGAAACAGGTTTGCTAATAAAGAATCCTTGAATGTGGTCACAGTTTTGTTCATATAAAAACTTCCATTGTTCTTCTGTTTCTACACCTTCTGCAATAACTTCTAAATTTAGTTCTTTTGATAGTGTAATAATGGAAGAGATAATTGCTTCCTCTAAGGGGCTATTCGTGATTCCACAAACAAACTCGCGAGCAATTTTTAATGTATTGATTGGATATTTTGTTAAATAAGCTAAAGAGCTATAACCAGTTCCAAAGTCATCGATTGAAATTTGAATGCCAAGGTTTTGAAGCTGTTCTAGTTTGGATATGACAGATTGATTTTGATTAATTGCGATACTTTCTGTAATTTCAATATCCAGTGCTTCTGGTTTTAATTGTGTTTCTTCTAACACTTTTGAAATAGTCGGGATTAAATCTGCATGGTTAAATTGAACAACAGATAAATTCACACCAACCTTTAAGTGAGAAAACCCTTGGTTATGCCATTTTTTGGCTTCTAGGCAAGCGGTACGTAAAATCCAATTTCCAAGTTCAATAATAAAACCAGTTTCCTCTGCAAGGGGAATAAATTGGGCAGGAGATACGATGCCTAGTTTTGGATGCTTCCAACGGATTAACGCTTCAAAACCGATGATTTGTTTTGTTGTCGTGCTTACTTGTGGCTGGTATTCAAGGAAAAATTCATTTTGTTGTAATGCTTTTGAAAGCTCGCCTTCTAAGAACTGGATCTCATTTTGGGCAATACTTATTTCTTTTGAGAAGAAAACAAATCGATTTTTCCCATTTGCTTTCGCGCGATACATAGCGATATCAGCATTTTTCATTAATTCGGTTACATCGGTTCCATAATCAGGATACATTGCAATTCCGATACTTGGTGTAATAGATAGTTCTTCATCTTTAATGAAGAATGGTTTGTTTAAGATAGTTAAAATCTGTTCAGCTATAAAAGTAGCACTTTTTTCTGAGTACATATCTGGTAATAGAATTGTAAACTCATCGCCACCTTGCCGAGCAACGATATCTTTTGAACGCAAACATCCGCGTAATCTTTTAGCTACTTCAATTAACAATAAATCTCCAATATCATGACCGAGACGATCATTAATTTTTTTGAATCGATCTAAATCAAGGAACATGACGGCAATGTCATTTGCACTAGTTTGAGCTGTATTTAAAATAGCCTTTACATCTTTTTCAAACTTGCGGCGATTTGGTAATCCGGTAAGGGCATCGTGAAATGCCAAATGTTCTACTTGTTTTTGTTTTTCATATAAAGTTGTAATATCACGCGCTATACCGAACATCCCAACAACTTCTTTATTTATAAAAGTAGGGATGAGTGTAATGTGAAGGTAATAATAGTAGCCTTCTTTCTCTTTTGTACGAACCTCTAACGTTTGTGGTCTACCTTCTTTTGTTATTTGTAACGCTCTCTTTAGTAAATCGTGGTCTTTTGGATCAATGAAGTGTAGAAGGGAATAGCTTGCTACTTCACAATAATAGGCAGTAAATAAGCTTTCACAAGCCTTATTAGAATGTTGGAAAATACCATTCATATTTAAAGAGAAAACGGCATCAGGATGATCTTCGAATAAAGATTTATAGCGTTGTTCACTTTTTGATAATGCAAATGCACCTTCTTCAACTTCATCTTCTAGTTGTGTAGTCAACTGTTCATACGTATCGATTAATACTTGATTATCTTTCCACATGTAAAGTTGTTGTAGGAATAATAAGATAAGTGATAATACGAGACCAATTAACATGAACTTATCATCCCAAGGCTGAATGATAATAAAGGAAAAAGTAATGCTTATACTAAAATAAGGTAGTATAAAGCGTACATAATCGAATCGATAATATTTTGCTTTCGTTTCATGTTGCATTGGTTTATCCAAAATGTATAGTATGGACGATAAACTGATTAATAAAATCGAAGCCGTATGTATTAAGTAAGAGAGTTCAGAAGAAGTTTTCATTCCTGCGTTTAACTGGAACAGGTGTATATATCCGTACACAAGTATAATAGTAAAGCCGATAATTAATGAAATTCTACTTGAAGAATATTGCTCTCTTCTATATAGGCTAATAACGGCGTAAATTACTAATGATTGTGCAATAAAATATCCAATTAAAACCCACGTATCCTTTGTTAACATATGAAAGCTTGAAATGTTTAGAATAAAGGTTAAGGTAAAGTAAATATTCATAATAATAATAAAGATACTATCAAATGAAAACTGAGCAAGACCTCTAATGGAGTAATGCTTTATGAACTTTATAGCAAATCCAGCAAAAAGCAAAATATATTGTATGATGAAAAAGGGTAATGCTTTATATGAGAATATGACTTGATTATGTATAGAACGTGAATGAAGAAATAAGGTTATCTCCATAGCTAATCCGCATAGGCAAGTACATAGTAATAAAATCCAAAATAATTTATCACCGCGTTTCATTTTCTTAATTGCTTTAAATAAGCAATAACAAGAAAAGAGTGCAGCAAAACAAAATAAGAAAAGGATTCCCATTTCTTTTATGTTCCACTCCTTTGGAATAAGGAATATCCAAAGAGAAAATATACAAATATAAATGATGACAAATTGTACATACTTTTTTTGATTAATCATATTATGACTCCGTTTCAATAAAGTTGAATCGCAGGAGGAAAATGCTAATTTAAATAATAGCATATAAAATAGGAACTTTTTTACTATAAGAATTACTTTTTGAAAAAAAGCGCAACATTACAATTTACCATTGTAATGTTGCACCATTTTTTCTTTTTATTCCTTTTATAGAAGAAAGTTCACGTATTAATTGCAATAGCGCTAAATCCTTCTGCTTACTTTCAATCATAATATCGAAATTATGATTGATTTTTTTTGCGATGTGTAAAAAGGGCTTAATAAACTCTAAATCGATATACTCAGCGTGAGCCCTGAATTCTTTTTCTGATTTAGGAGAGGAAATGTGGACTTTAGGAGGAACATTTGTATGTAACCAAGTTTCAAAAATAGCAGGGAGTAACTCTTCTAGTGGTTCATCACAAAGATTAGCCATATGATGGTGGTAATCAAATACGAAAGGGATATTTTCTTTTTGACAAATAGATAACGTTTCAGAAGTTGTATACGTTTTATCATCGTTTTCAAGAGTCATTTGTTTTTTTATATGTGCGGGAAGTTTCTTTATGTTTTCATGGAAACGCTCAATTGCTGTTTCTTTATTTCCATATGCTCCACCTATATGGATGTTGATATAAGAAGAATCCGCAATTCCCATCGCATCTAATACTTTATAATGATAGGTCATATCTGTAATAGCGTTAGTTGTAATATGTGGTTTGTCACTTGTAAATAAAGTAAATTGATTTGGATGGAAGCTTATTCGTAGATTGTGCTCTTGAATTAATGCTCCTATTTTACGCCAAAGTGGTGCAAATACTTCAATATAATCAAACTCGACTTCAGGATGTGTTGCAAGTGGTACGATGGAAGAAGAAAGGCGATATAATGGGATCTCATGTGCTATATTGTAATGAAGGATACGTATTGTGTGCTCTAGATTTTGTCTTGTAACATGGTACAATTTATCTTCTCGCTCTTGTTTGTTGAGTTTTTTAAAGGTTGTAAATGTCATCGTTTTGGCAGGAGAACAGTCCCACAGTGCCATTGCATGTGAGACATATCCAAACCTCATAATCATATGTGATACACCTCTTTTACGCATTATCTTTCCTATAAGAAGAAAGCAAGTATTGTTCCTATCCATTCTTTCCCCCTATCAATAAGAGAACGTGGACTGACATCTTTAAAGGAAAGTAATGACGCGTTTTCTAGATCTTCATGAAATTTACTTTTTACTGTTTGTATGAAATGTTTATCATATAAAAGGCAGTTGATTTCATGGTTAATATATAAACTGCGCATATCAAAATTTGCAGTTCCGATATCACAAATATCATCATCTACTATAATAATTTTAGCGTGAAAAAACCCTTGTTGAAATGCATAAATGTCGCATCCAGCCTGTATTAATTTTCGGCAGTATGGGAATTTTGCTTCTCGAACAAGTGGGTGATCAGCCTTTTCTGGGACGAGAATCGTTATTTGAACCCCTCTTTCCCTTGCTTTTAATAGAGCGTTCATAATTTTTTTGCCAGGAATGAAATATGGTGTACCGATAAAGAGTTCTTTTTTCGCACTGTCAATTAAATGTAAAAAAGTATGTTGTAAATAGGCCCCATCAGTCGGAATAAATTGATGTGGGATGGTACCTTGTTTCTGTTTCGGAAAATAAAGAGAAGTACCCAATAAATTTTGGTTTGTATCATCAAACCAGTCATGTAAAAATTGCTTTTGTAAATCTTGAATCCCTTCTCCTGTAAGACGTAAATGATAGTCGCGCCATAGTCCTAATCGCTGATTATGTCCTAAGTACTCTTCGCCGATATTAAATCCCCCAATATAGCCAATTTGTCCATCAATGACTGTAATTTTTCTATGATTTCTTTGATTGGCAGAAAAGAAAGGAAAGGGGAATTTGACCTCATGACAAAATGAAAAAGAGACACCATGTTTTTGTAGGGAATGAATGGCTTCTTTTGATAAATGATGGCTACCAAATCGATCCAGCAAAAGTCGCACTTCAATGCCTTCCTGTGCTTTATCAATAAGTAACTTTAAAAACTCCCGACTAATCTTATCGTTTTTTACAATGAAGAATAAAATGTGCACATGGTGCTTCGCTTGTTTTATATCAGTAAATAAAGCATCATATAAATCCTTTCCATATGTATAAAGATGAAAATCACTTTGACGTAAAGGGAAAGTGCGAGAGCGCACACGTTTTAAATGAAGGAGTCTTCCATACGAAAGGTCAATTGTGATCCAAATAGTAACGCATATTAACAAGAGAGATAAGAAGAACATCAGTGAATCCCCTCCTTCGCATTCTTTTCACCTTCAGTTTGTTACAAATGATCCGGGTAGTAAGATTGCTATTATAAATTTCATCGGAAGATAGCGCGGTTTATTCATTAAAGTTTCACTTTATCCCGCATTAACTGGCAGTAAGACCCCCACCTCAAAATTCGGCACATGCGAGGAAGTTAGATGGGAGATTAACTGCCCGTAAAAGCCCGATTGGTTCAACTAATAATCAGAGGGCGATGGACAAAACCCCCTCTGATTAAAGTTTCACTTTATAGTTTCACCGAAATAAACAGCTTTATTAAAAAATATGTTGTTGTATAACAAAAAACTGTTGACTGAATGCTCACTCATTATATAATGAAGGTAGGGGATAAAATTCAGAAAATTATATGTTTTTGAAGATTCTAAAAAAGAAAGAAAGCTTACAAAGAGAGGGGTAGCATAAAAATGAATAGCTTATTGATCATTAATTGGCTGGCTGCCATTGCTGTTATTGCTTATGCGGGATATTTGTTTGTATATCTTATACGAACGAGAATGGCCTACATACAATTAGGAAAAAAAATTGAATTTGACCGTCGTTTTAAAGAGCGTTGGGATCTTCTTAAGGTCAATGTTTTCGGTCAGAAAAAGCTGCTGAAAGATAAAAAGAGCGGCATCATTCACGTTATGTTCTTTTACGGATTTATTCTTGTCCAATTTGGAGCAATCGACTTCGTTTGGAAAGGACTCGCACCAGGATCACATCTTCCACTTGGACCACTATACCCTGCATTTACATTCTTCCAGGAAATTGTCACACTCGTTATTTTAATTGCAGTCTTTTGGGCTTTTCATAGACGTTATGTTGAAAAGCTTGTTCGTTTAAAACGTAATTTCAAATCAGGCCTTGTCCTTATTTTTATCGGTGGTTTAATGCTTTCAGTGCTACTTGGTAACGGGATGGGGATTATATGGCACGGCGAGGAATTTTCATGGAGTGAACCAATCGCTTCTGTAATCGCTTACGTTTTCTCGGGAGTAAATGAAACCGTAGCTATTTCAGTGTTTTATTTCTCGTGGTGGGTGCATTTACTAATTTTGTTAACGTTTTTAGTTTATGTACCGCAATCAAAACATGCGCATTTAATTGCTGGACCAGTCAACGTATTTTTTGGACGTCTTTCAAATCCAGGGAAACTTGAAAAGATCGATTTTGAAGATGAAACACAAGAAACGTTCGGTGTTGGTAAAATTGAAGACTTTAGACAAAATCAGCTCGTTGATTTATATGCTTGTGTAGAGTGTGGCCGTTGTACAAATATGTGCCCGGCAACAGGAACAGGAAAAATGTTATCACCGATGGATTTAATTTTAAAACTTCGTGATCATTTAACTGATAAAGGGGCAGCGGTAACATCAAAGGCACCGTGGGTTCCAGTTGTTGCTTTTAATAATACACAAGGAAATCAGTTGGCGATGATGGCAGCTGGAAAAGGACAACAAGAATCAGCGGCTACAGCATTAGCTTACGATCCAAGTTTAATCGGAGACGTTATTACAGAAGAAGAGATTTGGGCATGTACAACGTGTCGTAACTGTGAGGACCAGTGCCCAGTTATGAATGAGCATGTTGACAAAATTATTGACTTACGCCGCTATCTCGTTTTAACAGAAGGAAAAATGGATGCAGAAGCACAACGTGCAATGACAAACATTGAACGTCAAGGAAATCCATGGGGTCTAAATCGTAAAGAGCGTGAAACATGGCGCCAAGGTGATGATGAGGTAACCGTTCCAACTGTGAAAGAGAAATCAAAAGCTGGTGAGGAATTCGAATATTTATTCTGGGTTGGTTCAATGGGATCATATGATAACCGCAGTCAGAAAATTGCGATATCATTTGCGAAGTTAATGAACGAGGCAGGCATCTCATTCGCGATTCTTGGTAATAAAGAAAAGAACTCTGGAGATACACCGCGCCGCCTTGGAAATGAATTCGTATTCCAAGAGATGGCGACAAAGAATATTGAAGAATTTGAAAAAGCAGGAGTGAAGAAAATCGTTACGATTGACCCTCATGCTTATAACACATTTAAAAATGAGTATCCGGACTTTGGTTTGCAAGCAGAAGTCTATCATCATACAGAATTGTTAGCTCAGTGGGTGAAAGAAGGGCGCTTAAAACCTGTTCACCCTATTGAAGAGACTGTTACGTACCATGATTCCTGTTACTTAGGAAGATACAACGAAGTATACGAAGCACCACGCGATATTTTGAAAGCGATTCCTGGTGTGAACCTTGTAGAAATGGCACGTAACCGTGAAACCGGAATGTGCTGTGGCGCAGGTGGTGGCTTAATGTGGATGGAGGAGACAACAGGTTCTCGTATTAACGTTGCTCGTACAGAACAAGCGCTTGCTGTGCAGCCATCCATTATCGGTACAGGGTGTCCATATTGCTTAACGATGATTAGTGATGGGACGAAAGCGAAAGAAGTAGAAGAAAAAGTTCAAACGCTTGATGTAACAGAGATTTTAGAACGCTCTGTTATCGGGCAGAAGAAAGAAGCAATGTAATTTGTAGGAATGCATACAACTTTAGAGAGAGAGGTGCAATAATTGCACCTCTTCTCAACGTAAGAATACCGAACGAGCGCTCAGCGCTAACAAATGAAATGGGGGAAATGGACATGAGTAAAACAGTTATTTTAAGTGCTGCAAGAACACCGGTTGGAAAATTTGGAGGAACTTTAAAAGACGTAAAAGCAACAGAACTTGGAGGAATCGCAATTAAGGCAGCGCTTGAAAGAGCAGATGTTGCCGCTAGCGATGTTGAAGAAGTTATATTCGGAACAGTTATCCAAGGAGGGCAAGGGCAAATTCCATCACGCCAAGCAGCGAGAGCAGCTGGAATCCCTTGGGAAGTGCAGACGGAAACAGTGAATAAAGTTTGTGCATCAGGGCTTCGCGCAGTTACTTTAGCAGATCAAATTATTCGTACTGGTGATCAATCGCTTATTGTAGCTGGTGGAATGGAATCGATGAGCAACAGTCCTTACATTTTACGAGGAGCAAGATGGGGATACAGAATGGGTCACAACGAAGTTATCGATTTAAACGTTGCGGATGGTTTAACATGCGCATTTTCAGGTATACACATGGGTGTTTATGGCGGAGAAGTTGCAAAAGAAGACGGAATCTCTCGCGAAGCACAAGATGAATGGGCATATCGTAGTCATCAACGTGCGGTGTCAGCACATAAGGAAGGTCGTTTTGAAGAGGAGATTGTACCAGTAACAATTCCGCAAAGAAAAGGCGATCCTATCGTCGTTGCTAAGGATGAAGCGCCACGTGAAGATACAACGATTGAAAAATTAGCGAAATTAAAACCAGTATTTGATAAGACGGCAACAGTAACAGCTGGTAATGCTCCAGGATTGAATGATGGCGGTGCTGCACTTGTATTAATGAGCGAGGACAGAGCGAAGCAAGAAGGAAGAAAGCCATTAGCGACAATTTTAGCGCATACGGCAATCGCGGTAGAATCGAAGGATTTCCCAAGAACGCCAGGTTATGCAATTAACGAATTGCTGAAAAAGACAGGTAAGACAATTGAAGAAATCGATTTATTTGAGATTAATGAAGCATTTGCAGCGGTAGCAATTGCGAGTACGGAAATTGCTGGGATTGATCCGGAAAAATTGAATGTAAATGGCGGTGCGGTAGCGATGGGGCACCCGATTGGAGCAAGTGGAGCACGTATTATCGTTACACTGATCCACGCACTGAAGCAGCGCGGCGGCGGAATTGGAATTGCTTCGATTTGTAGCGGTGGTGGTCAAGGTGATGCAGTGATGATTGAGGTTCATTAATTTACGTGTAGAAAACGATTCATTTATTAAAGATTTATATTAAGGGGGAAGAAAGAATGGGTGTACAAAAGATTGTTGTAATTGGTGCAGGACAAATGGGATCGGGAATCGCGCAAGTATGTGCAATGGCAGGATATGATGTGAAGGTACAAGATTTAAAACAAGAACAATTAGATAGAGGATTGGCTATTATTACGAAAAACTTAGCTCGTCAAGTAGAAAAAGGACGTATGAAGGAAGAAGAGAAAGAAGCAACGTTAAATCGTCTTACAGTAACGCTTGATTTAGATTGTGTGAAAGAAGCGGATCTTGTTATTGAAGCGGCTGTTGAGAAAATGGATATTAAAAAGAAAATTTTTGCGAATCTAGATGAAATAGCTCCAGATCATGCTATTTTAGCGACGAATACGTCATCTCTACCAATTACTGAAATTGCAGCGGTAACGAAACGCCCAGAAAAAGTAATCGGTATGCACTTTATGAATCCAGTTCCGGTTATGAAGCTTGTTGAAATTATTCGTGGTTTGGCTACAGATGATGCGGTATATGAAACGATTGAAGATATTACGAAAAAAATCGGGAAAGTGCCAGTTGAAGTAAATGATTTCCCAGGGTTTGTATCAAACCGTATTTTATTACCAATGATTAACGAAGCGATCTATACGTTATATGAAGGCGTAGCGACGAAAGAAGCGATTGATGAAGTAATGAAACTTGGTATGAATCATCCGATGGGGCCGCTTACGTTAGCTGATTTTATCGGTTTAGATACATGTTTATACATTATGGAAGTGTTACATGAAGGCTTAGGAGATAGTAAATATCGCCCATGTCCATTACTACGTAAGTACGTAAATGCAGGATGGTTAGGACGTAAAACAGGCCGTGGCTTCTACGTTTACGAATAAATTCCTCTTTGCTACAAAATAGTGGTCTTACCAAATTATTAAAAGGATATATAGCAAATGGAGGCGGAGTATATGAACTTTCGTTTTAATGAAGAGCAGCAAATGATGAGGAAAATGGTACGGGATTTTGCACAGAAGGAAATAGCTCCCTTTGTTCCTAGCATGGAACAAGGGGTGTTCCCGAAAGAGATTTTGCAAAAGATGGGTGAGCTTGGATTAATGGGTATTCCAGCGCCTGCAAAATACGGCGGCGCAGAAATGGATTTTATTTCTTACATTTTAGCAATTGAGGAAATCTCAAAGGTGAGTGCAACAGTTGGTGTAATTTTAGCTGTACATACGTCAGTTGGAATGAATCCGATTTTATATTTTGGAACAGAAGAACAGAAGCAGAAATATGTTTCTAAACTTGCGACAGGTGAATACTTAGGCGCATTTGCTTTAACAGAACCAAATGCAGGGTCAGATGCAGGGAGTTTGAAATCAAGAGCTGTTAAGAAAGATAATCATTACATTATTAATGGATCGAAAGTATTTATTACAAATGGTGGTGAAGCAAGTACATACATTGTATTTGCTTCTACAAATCCAGAGGCAGGAAAAAGTGGTATTTCTGCATTTATAGTAGAGAAAGATACGCCGGGCTTAATTATCGGAAAAGATGAACATAAGATGGGGCTTCTCGGTTCTCGTACAGTTCAACTTACGTTCGAAGATATGAAAGTGCCGGCTGAGAATTTGCTCGGTGAAGAAGGAGAAGGATTCAAGGTAGCGATGGCGAATTTAGATGTTGGACGAATTGGAATTGGGGCGCAGGCGTTAGGAATCGCTGAGGCAGCGCTTGCATGTGCGATTGATTATGCAAAAGAACGAGAGCAATTTGGGAAGCCAATTGCGGCGCAGCAAGGGATCGGCTTCAAACTTGCAGATATGGCAACAAGTGTGGAGGCAGCGCGCTTGCTTGTATATAGAGCTGCATCGCTTAGAGCGCAAGGATTACCATGCGGTAAAGAAGCGTCTATTGCGAAGTTATTTGCTTCTAAGACAGCTGTTGAAGTTGCAATTGAAGCGGTACAAGTATTTGGTGGTTACGGTTATACAAAAGACTATCCAGTAGAAAGATTTTTCCGTGATGCGAAGATCACGCAAATCTATGAAGGAACGAGTGAGATACAAAAACTTGTTATTAGCCGTTCTTTATAAAAAGATGAGGGAGAGACGGGGATGCATTTTAAACTATCAGAAGAACATGAAATGATAAGAAAAATGGTTCGAGATTTTGCTAAGAATGAAGTAGCACCAACAGCAGCTGAGCGTGATGAGGAAGAGAGATTTGATCGTGCGTTATTTGATCAAATGGCAGAGCTTGGTTTGACAGGTATCCCATGGCCTGAAGAGTATGGCGGGATTGGAAGCGATTACTTAGCGTACGTAATTGCTATTGAAGAGTTATCTCGCGTTTGTGCTTCTACAGGTGTAACGCTGTCCGCGCACACTTCACTTGCGGGATGGCCCATTTTTAAATTTGGAACGGAAGAGCAAAAGCAAAAGTTTCTGCGACCGATGGCTGAAGGAAAGAAAATTGGTGCATATGGTTTAACGGAGCCAGGGTCTGGATCGGATGCTGGTGGAATGAAGACAATCGCAAAAAGGGATGGAGACCATTACATATTAAATGGATCGAAAATCTTTATTACAAATGGTGGTATTGCTGATATTTATGTTGTTTTTGCATTAACAGACCCTGAATCGAAGCAGCGCGGCACGAGCGCATTTATTGTAGAGAGTGATACACCGGGATTTTCAGTTGGGAAGAAGGAAAGTAAGCTAGGGATTCGCTCTTCGCCAACGACTGAAATCATGTTCGAAGATTGCCGTATTCCTGTAGAAAATCTACTCGGGGAAGAAGGGCAAGGATTTAAGATTGCGATGCAAACATTAGATGGCGGTCGTAATGGTATTGCGGCGCAAGCAGTTGGTATTGCACAAGGAGCTTTAGATGCTTCTGTAGAATATGCGAGAGAGCGCCATCAGTTTGGGAAGCCAATTGCGGCGCAGCAAGGGATTGGCTTTAAACTTGCAGATATGGCAACAGATGTAGAGGCGGCGCGTCTTTTAACGTATCAAGCGGCTTGGCTTGAATCAGAAGGGCTTCCGTACGGAAAAGAATCAGCGATGTCAAAAGTATTTGCAGGTGATACAGCGATGAAGGTGACGACTGAAGCGGTGCAAGTATTTGGTGGTTACGGTTATACGAAAGATTATCCAGTAGAGCGTTATATGCGAGATGCAAAGATTACACAAATTTATGAAGGAACACAAGAAATTCAAAGGCTTGTAATTTCTCGTATGTTAACAAAATAGGAGCAAAAGCGTAGGTATTTTCCTACGCTTTTTCCTTCCAAAAAATAATAGAGAGAGGTGAGGGGAATGGTTAAACATAATGTACATGCATCCGTGAAAGATGAAAAATTAGTCGCGTTAAGGCGTGAACAGATGATTAAAGGTGCGGTGCAATTGTTTAAGCAAAAAGGATTTCCGCGTACAACAACGAGAGAGATTGCAAAAGCAGCTGGATTTAGTATCGGAACACTTTATGAGTACATTCGCACGAAAGATGATGTTTTGTATTTAGTTTGTGATAGTATTTATGAACATGTAAAGGAACGGTTAGAGGAAGTAGTATGTACTGAGAAGGGGAGTATAGAAAGTTTAAAAATAGCGATAACGAATTATTTTAAAGTCATGGATGAATTGCAAGAAGAAGTATTAATCATGTATCAAGAGGTACGTTTTTTACCGAAAGAATCACTTCCATATGTATTAGAAAAAGAGTTTCAAATGGTAGGGATGTTTGAAAATATTTTAGAACAGTGTACGGAAAACGGAACATTTACATTAAATAAAAAAGAAATACAGCTTCTGGCACATAATATTTTCATACAAGGACAAATGTGGGGATTTAGACGTTGGGCTTTACAAAAACTATATACGCTCGAAGAATATACAGAAATGCAAATTAGGTATGTGTTGCAAGGGGCCCATATGCTTCCGAAATAAGGAATGGACAAATTATAATTTTATTACCATATAAAAGTTTCCCGTTTTTTTTTGTAGCATATTTGTGCGACTTTTGTTTATAATGAATAGTATGGATTTTTTTAAGCAGACCGTTATATATAAGGTTATATTTGAAGAAAGGAAGTGCCGCATAAGTGGATTTTAAGCAATATTCACCAGAAGAGCTAAAAGAATGTTCAATGATTGAAGTTGTACATAGCGTTTTAGGGGATAAAAAACAAGCAACGACATTCAACGAGTTGGTTCAAGAAATCGCTCAAGTGCTGGGACTATCTCAAGAGCAAGTTAATGCGAAACTCGCACAATTTTATACAGACTTAAACATCGACGGACGTTTCATTAATTTAGGAGAAAATCGTTGGGGGCTACGTAGCTGGTACCCATATGAGCAAATTGATGAAGAAATCTTACCTCAGCCAAAACCGAAGAAGAAGCGTAAAGTTGAAGAGGACGGTTTTGACGACTACATCGATGAAGATGAAGATGAATTCGATGATGCAGACGGAAATGCAGACGAAGATGAAGACGATGTAGAAGATTTGGACAAGGTTCTTGAAGATGAAGACGGAGATGACGAAGATCTTGATGATTTAGATGAAGATGAAGATGACTTCGCTGAAGAAGAACTTGAGTATGATGAAACTGAAGAAGAAGAAGAGGAAGAACTGTAGTTCTTGACTTTTTATTATCGTCCATGTAGAATCATTTTTGGGCTCTTTAAAAAAGAACGATAATACTTTTTGAGTGTAAACATAAAAGAAAATTGCTCCCTACTTGTTACTTTATGTGATGAGGGGAGCAATTTTCTTTTTTGTTTTTTGTTTAGAAAATAAAAAGAGTCTAACAATAAGATGGATACAGTGTTATCTACATACGTTGCGCTTTGCAACGGTGATTATATAACAGCAAAGTAGAAGGGAGCTTTTTCATGACTAAGTATATTTTTGTAACAGGCGGTGTAGTATCGTCTTTAGGAAAAGGTATTACAGCAGCATCTCTTGGAAGACTTTTGAAAAATCGTGGTTTAAACGTAACGATTCAAAAGTTTGATCCATACATTAACGTAGACCCAGGGACTATGAGCCCATACCAACACGGTGAGGTATTCGTAACAGATGATGGCGCAGAAACTGACTTAGACCTTGGTCACTATGAGCGTTTCATCGACATTAACTTAAATAAATACAGCAACGTAACAACAGGTAAAATTTACTCTTCAGTTCTTCAAAAAGAGCGTCGTGGTGAATATTTAGGAGGAACAGTTCAAGTTATTCCTCACATTACTAACGAAATTAAAGAGCGCGTATACCGTTCTGGTCGCGAAACAAATGCGGATGTTGTTATTACAGAAATCGGTGGAACTGTTGGTGATATCGAGTCTCTACCATTCTTAGAAGCAATCCGTCAAATTAAGAGCGACATCGGTCGTGACAACGTAATGTACATTCACTGTACGTTAATCCCGTACTTAAAAGCAGCGGGTGAAATGAAAACAAAACCAACACAACATAGTGTTAAAGAACTTCGTAGCTTAGGTATTCAACCAAACATTATCGTTGTTCGTACAGAAATGCCTGTTTCTCAAGATATGAAAGACAAGCTTGCATTATTCTGTGACATCGATACAAAAGCAGTTATCGAAGCTCGCGATGCAGATACTTTATATGCGGTTCCATTATCTCTTCAAGAACAAAACATGGACCAAATCGTTTGCGATCACTTGAAATTAGACAATCCAGCTGCAGATATGACAGAGTGGACTGCGCTAGTTGATAAAGTACGTAACCTTTCTAAGAAAACGAAGATCGCTCTTGTTGGTAAATATGTAGAACTTCAAGATGCATACATTTCTGTTGTAGAAGCACTTCGTCATGCAGGTTACTCTTTCGATACAGATGTAGAAGTGAAATGGGTAAATGCTGAGCACGTAACAGCAGAAAATGTACAAGAATTAGTAGGAGACACAGATGGTATCCTTGTACCAGGTGGCTTCGGCGATCGTGGTGTAGAAGGTAAAATCGTTGCGATTCAATATGCTCGTGAAAACAAAGTTCCATTCTTAGGAATTTGCTTAGGTATGCAACTTGCATCAATCGAATTCGCACGTAACGTATTAGGATTAGAAGGAGCGAACTCTTCTGAAATTAATCCTGACACACCTTATGCAATCATCGACTTATTACCGGAACAAAAAGATGTAGAAGACTTAGGTGGTACACTTCGTCTTGGTCTATACCCATGTAAGCTTGCTGAAGAAACAAATGCTTACAATGCTTACAATGAGCCGGTTGTATATGAGCGTCATCGTCATCGTTATGAGTTCAACAACCAATTCCGTCCGGATATGGAAAAAGAAGGATTTGTATTCTCTGGTACAAGCCCAGACGGTCGCCTAGTTGAAATCATTGAATTAAAAGACCACCCTTGGTTCGTGGCAGCACAGTTCCATCCAGAACTTGTTTCTCGTCCAAACCGTCCACAACCATTGTTCCATGACTTCGTAAGAGCTTCTATTACGAATAAAGAGAGCAAGTAATAAAAAAGCGCCTGAAATAGGGCGCTTTTTTTAATACTCGTTTAGCATCTCATCAATTGTAAACTTCAATCCGTGATATGCAAATAAGGCTACTATTAAACTTGGGAATCCGTAGCGGTTGCCTTCATCGTCTGGAATAAGGCCTTTTAGCAGTTTTGTATCAATATGTACATCTGTATATTGTTCAAGTGATTCCGCACCTTCTTGAATAGCTGAGATTCCAACTATAGATTGCCCTTCATTTTGAAGTTTTTTCGCGATTTTTACAATTTCTTCATCTGTTGAAAAACGGCTAATAAGAAGTACACGATCTGCAGAAGTTACTTCTGCTTCTTTGCCATTTTCAAATAAGCGTTTTGCTTGCTTCATCGGTTCAGCACCGAATAGCGCTTCAGCAACAACGCCCTCCATTTCATTTGCACCATATAAATAAATGTAACCATCGCCAACTAGTGCTTGAGCAAGTAAACGAGCACCATCTTCTATATTCATTTCCTCTTTTTGAGAAACTCTGGAGAAATAACCACTTAACTGAGTTGAAAAAATTTTTAACATAATATAGCTCCTTTCGTACGTGTTTGCCGGCTTTCATTATAGTTTATTTTTTTAGAAAGGTGAAATCGTAGGGTAGCATAACAAAATAGGAAACGGTAAAATAAGAAAGAATAGGAAGGAATTTGGCAAAGAATAGCGAAAATAAATCGATAAGATATAAGAAGCTTTAAATCTTGTATTCACACAGAAAGGTTGGGAGTTATGGAAGGGAAAATTTTAATCGTTGATGATCAATATGGCATTCGTGTGTTATTACATGAAGTGTTCCAAAAAGAAGGTTATCAGACGTTCCAAGCAGCGAATGGATTTCAAGCTTTAGATATCGTGAAAAAAGATAATCCGGATTTAGTTGTGTTAGATATGAAAATTCCAGGTATGGATGGTATAGAGATTTTAAAGCATGTAAAAGAAATTGATGAGAGTATTAAAGTAATTTTAATGACTGCTTATGGAGAGCTTGATATGATCCAAGAAGCAAAAGATTTAGGAGCTTTAATGCATTTTGCTAAACCATTTGATATTGATGAAATTCGTCAAGCAGTGAGAAATGAGCTCGCTGTAGAGGCATAAAAATGAATTTTTTATAAAAAATATGGAAAAAAGCGTTTACATGGACTGTTGAGCAGGTGAATACAGTTGAGTTTTTGAGTACAAGTTGTTATCCTATTGAGTGTAGAAAAAAGTCCGGTATGTAGATATACATATTTTACCTTATTCTGGTCATACTACCAGCGATAAGAACTTATCGGATACAAAAAACGTTTTTTAGGAGGATTCACCATGCCTTTAGTTTCTATGAAAGAAATGCTAAACAAAGCACTAGAAGGAAAATACGCAGTTGGTCAATTCAACATGAACAACTTAGAGTGGACTCAAGCTATCTTAGCTGCTGCGGAAGAAGAAAAATCTCCTGTAATCCTAGGTGTATCTGAGGGTGCAGCTCGTCATATGACTGGTTTCAAAACAGTTGTAGCTATGGTTAAAGCTTTAATCGAAGAAATGAACATCACTGTTCCTGTAGCGATTCACCTTGACCATGGTTCAAGCTTCGAAAAATGTAAAGAAGCAATCGATGCAGGTTTCACATCTGTAATGATCGACGCTTCTCACCACCCATTCGAAGAAAACGTTGAAACTACTAAAAAAGTAGTAGAATACGCACACGCTCGTAACGTATCTGTTGAAGCTGAGCTTGGAACAGTTGGCGGACAAGAAGACGATGTAATCGCTGAAGGCGTAATTTACGCTGATCCTGCAGAGTGTAAACACCTTGTTGAAGCAACAGGTATCGATTGCCTAGCTCCAGCTTTAGGTTCTGTACACGGTCCTTACAAAGGTGAGCCTAACTTAGGATTCGCTGAAATGGAACAAGTTCGTGACTTCACTGGCGTACCTTTAGTACTACACGGTGGTACTGGTATCCCAACTGCTGATATCGAGAAAGCTATCTCTTTAGGTACTTCAAAAATTAACGTAAACACTGAGAACCAAATCGAGTTTACAAAAGCTGTTCGTGAAGTATTAAATAAAGACCAAGAAGTTTACGATCCTCGTAAATTTATCGGACCTGGCCGCGACGCTATCAAAGCAACTGTTATTGGTAAAATTCGCGAATTCGGTTCTAACGGTAAAGCGTAAGAATAAAATTCCGTTTTGGAAACCGTCTAGTCTTTTAGACGGTTTCCTTTCGTTGTATAATGAAAGCGTGAACAAGTCTAAAGATTTTATAAAGTAAATTTTTTAATCTTTAAATATAGAAAATAATGTGCATAGTCCTATTAATAAATGTGATAAGTATCTGAATTTAATTCGATGAATAGTTAACCTTCATCTATTTATGCTACAGGGGAACTGTAGGTGATGGTTTTCTACTTATTGAGCTTTTAGGGTGGAAAGAGTGATTGAGATTCTTAAGGGGGAGCTTTCTATAAATATATAGAAGGTAAATACATTCACAAGAAGGGAGCTCAATATGGAAAAATTGCTAATTGAAGGCGGAAGAGCTTTAAATGGAACAATTCGCGTGAGTGGTGCAAAGAACAGCGCTGTTGCACTAATTCCAGCGACAATTTTAGCAGATACTCCAGTAACTATTGGTGGTGTCCCTAATATTTCGGACGTGAAAATGTTAGGGGACTTACTAGAGGAAATTGGAGGGAGAGTAACTTATGGACAGGAGGAAGAGATGGTAGTCGATCCTTCTAACATGGTTGCAATGCCTTTGCCAAATGGAAAAGTGAAAAAATTGCGCGCTTCTTATTATTTAATGGGTGCGATGCTTGGCCGTTTTAAAAAAGCTGTTATTGGGCTTCCAGGTGGATGTCATTTAGGACCGAGACCGATTGATCAGCATATTAAAGGGTTTGAAGCGCTAGGGGCACATGTTACGAATGAACAGGGTGCTATCTATTTAAGAGCAGATGAACTACGTGGAGCGCGTATTTATTTAGATGTTGTTAGTGTAGGAGCAACGATTAATATTATGCTAGCAGCTGTACGAGCGAAAGGTAGAACTGTTATTGAAAATGCGGCGAAAGAGCCCGAGATTATTGATGTAGCTACACTGTTAACAAGTATGGGAGCACGTATTAAAGGTGCTGGTACAGATGTAATTCGAATAGATGGTGTGGACTCACTGCATGGTTGCCACCATACTATCATTCCAGATCGTATTGAAGCTGGTACGTATATGATTCTAGGAGCTGCATCAGGTGGAGAAGTAACGGTTGATAATGTTATTCCTCAGCATTTAGAGTCAGTTACTGCAAAGCTAAGAGAAGCGGGTGTCCAAGTTGAAACGAACGATGACCAAATTACAGTGAATGGTAATAGAAGGTTAAAGGTAGTTGATATAAAAACACTTGTATATCCAGGTTTCCCAACAGATTTACAGCAGCCGTTTACGACGCTTTTAACAAAGGCGCACGGGACAGGAGTTGTAACGGATACAATTTATGGTGCACGTTTTAAACATATTGATGAATTACGTCGTATGAACGCGCAAATTAAAGTGGAAGGACGTTCAGCAATTGTAACTGGTCCTGTTTTATTGCAAGGTGCAAAAGTGAAGGCGAGTGACTTACGAGCTGGTGCAGCCCTTGTTATTGCAGGATTAATGGCGGATGGCATTACAGAAGTAACCGGACTTGAGCATATTGATCGAGGTTATGAAAATATAGTAGACAAGCTTAAAGGGCTTGGTGCAAACATTTGGCGAGAACACATGACAAAGCAAGAAATTGAAGAGATGAAGAACGCATAAGTGATACTTCCGCAAGGGGGAAGCGAAGAATCACTACTTGCGGAAGTACACTTTATAGAAAAACACGGTTCACAAAATACGGCAGAAATATAAAGACTTAAAGGAGAGGGATTATCGTGGAAAGAAGTTTATCTATGGAGTTAGTACGTGTAACAGAGGCTGCAGCATTATCGTCAGCGCGTTGGATGGGACGCGGAAAAAAAGATGAAGCAGACGGTGCAGCAACATCAGCTATGCGTGATGTATTTGATACAGTTCCGATGAAAGGTACAGTTGTAATTGGCGAAGGTGAAATGGATGAAGCGCCAATGCTATATATCGGAGAGAAATTAGGTACCGGATATGGACCACGTGTAGACGTTGCAGTTGATCCTTTAGAAGGGACAAACATCGTAGCAGCGGGTGGGTGGAATGCTCTTGCTGTTATTGCAATTGCAGATCACGGTAATTTGTTACATGCTCCTGACATGTACATGGATAAAATCGCGGTTGGCCCAGAAGCGGTTGGAGCGGTTGATATTAATGCGCCTATTATCGATAACTTACGTGCAGTTGCGAAAGCAAAAAATAAAGATATCGAAGACGTTGTAGCGACAGTTTTAAATCGTCCGCGTCATCAAGCGATCATCGAAGAAATTCGTAAAGCTGGTGCTCGTATTAAATTAATCAACGATGGAGATGTAGCTGGAGCAATCAATACAGCATTTGACCGTACAGGTGTAGATATTTTATTTGGTTCAGGTGGAGCTCCTGAAGGTGTATTAGCTGCAGTTGCATTAAAATGTTTAGGTGGAGAGATTCAAGGAAAACTATTGCCACAAGATGAAGCTGAATTAGCACGTTGTAAAAAGATGGGCATAGACGACATCAATCGTATCCTTCGCATGGAGGATTTAGTAAAAGGTGACGATGCAATCTTTGCAGCAACAGGTGTAACAGATGGAGAACTATTACGAGGCGTTCAATTTAAAGGTAGCGTTGGAACAACACAATCCCTTGTTATGCGTGCGAAATCAGGCACAGTGCGCTTCGTAGATGGACGCCATAGCTTAAATAAAAAACCGAACTTGGTTATTAAATAAAAAGCGTAAGCAACTCGTTCAGAATGGGAGAGGGAAGAAGTGAAGCCACCGACCATTCTAGCTGTTGAAGCTGGATTAAGTAAAAAGTGGAAGAGGCTTGTTCAAAGGCGTAAAAAGCTTATTTATCCCCCTTTAAAATAGGATGAGTAGAAAAAAGTAAGAAATATAAAAAGCGAAGACAAATTTTCTTGTCTTCGCTTCTTGTATTTGTGTTTCAACGTATTGATTAAAACTAGATAAAAGGGTTACAATAGTGAATATTACCCTACTTGAACTTATTGCCTTTCATTATTAATTATTTGCCTTCCGTATTTTTTCCCTTTACCCATGTGAAAAGAGAATAACGTTAAAGTGTGGTGTCTGAATGAATTTGTCAATTGCAGCATTAGAAAACATGAAATTAAAAGAGTTATATGAGCTTGCGAAAGAATTTAAGATTTCGTATTATAGCAAGTTAACGAAAAAAGAGTTAATCTTTGCCATTTTAAAAGCTCGAGCAGAAAAAGAAGGTTTCTTTTTCATGGAAGGCGTATTAGAAATTATTCAATCAGAAGGATTTGGATTCCTACGTCCTATCAACTATTCTCCAAGCTCAGAAGATATTTATATCTCAGCTTCGCAAATTCGTCGTTTCGATTTACGTAATGGAGATAAGGTTTCTGGTAAAGTACGACCTCCGAAAGAAAATGAACGCTATTTTGGATTATTACAAGTTGAAGCTGTAAACGGAGATGATCCAGAATCAGCAAAAGAGCGTGTGCATTTCCCTGCATTAACACCATTATACCCAGATCGCCAAATGAAGTTGGAAACGGAACCGAAAAAGTTACCGACACGCATCATGGATTTAATCGCACCAGTTGGATTTGGACAACGTGGTTTAATTGTCGCGCCTCCAAAGGCTGGTAAAACAAGTCTATTAAAAGAAATCGCGCACAGTGTTACAACAAATCATCCGGAAGCAGAATTAATTGTACTTTTAATTGATGAGCGTCCAGAGGAAGTAACAGACATTGAACGTTCTGTTAAGGGAGATGTTGTAAGTTCTACTTTTGATGAAGTGCCAGAAAATCATATTAAAGTAGCTGAACTTGTGTTAGAACGTGCAATGCGTCTTGTAGAGCACAAAAAGGATGTTATTATTTTAATGGATAGTATTACCCGTTTAGCGCGAGCGTACAACCTTGTTATTCCGCCAAGTGGTAGAACACTATCGGGTGGTATCGACCCAGCTGCCTTCCATAGACCGAAGCGCTTCTTCGGAGCTGCGCGTAATATTGAAGAAGGCGGTAGCTTAACTATTTTAGCAACAGCCCTTGTTGATACAGGGTCTCGTATGGACGATGTCATTTACGAGGAGTTTAAAGGAACCGGAAATATGGAGCTTCATTTAGATCGCTCACTAGCTGAGCGTCGTATCTTCCCGGCGATTGATATTCGTCGTTCTGGTACACGTAAAGAAGACTTACTAATTCCGAAAGAACATTTAGACAAGCTGTGGGGTATTCGTAAAACAATGCGTGATACACCAGACTTTGTTGAAAGCTTCTTACGTAAACTTCGTCAAACGAAGACAAATGAAGAATTTTTACAAAACATTGTTGCAGACTCGAAAAGATATGTAACAACGAAGTAAAGGGAAAAGATTGGGACTCGCTTATTTTGTAGTAAGCGAGTTTTTTATACTGTTTAGGTGATGTTAAAGAGAGAAATAAGTGGAAGAACCTTAGCTGGTCAGAGCTGAACGAGCCAGCCTCCACGCTAAAGTAATATCCAGCTCCAGCGGCTAGAATCTCCGGTCATTTCGCTCTCTCGCCCGAAGCAAAAAGCGCTTCAAGGTCGAGAGCTTGAAGTGTCCTGGATTCTGGACGAGCCGCTTCTGCTTTTAAATTTAAAAAGACAAAAACAGGTAGTTGCAAAATGAAGTTAGCCTTGTTATAATTTCATCATATGTGTTTCATCAATATAGTTGTGTATGCAGCTGAAGATGAAAAACTCTGTTTCGAAAATGATTCAGGGCGGAAGGAGATGAAAAGAATGAAAGCAGGAATTCACCCAGATTACAAGAAAGTTGTATTCATGGACACAAACACAGGCTTCAAATTCTTAAGCGGATCTACTAGAGGATCTAACGAAACTGTTGAGTGGGAAGATGGTAACACTTATCCATTACTAAAAGTTGAGATCAGTTCTGATTCTCACCCATTCTACACTGGACGTCAGAAGTTTGCTACTGCAGACGGACGCGTTGACCGCTTCAATAAGAAATACGGTCTTAAGTAATAAAAACATAAAACAGGCAAGTGTATCTATTCGCTTGTCTGTTTTTTTTGCGAAAATATTATACCTTTACCCTACTTTTAAGTAAAAAGTAGATGAAAGGAGAGCTTCATGTACTTAATAAATCAAAACGGTTGGATTGAAGTAATTTGCGGTAGTATGTTTTCTGGCAAATCAGAGGAGCTTATCCGCCGTGTGCGCCGTACACAATTTGCGAAACAACATGCAATTGTATTTAAACCATGTATTGATAATCGCTATAGTGAAGAAGACGTTGTATCACATAACGGATTAAAGGTAAAAGCAGTTCCTGTTTCAGCTTCAAAAGATATATTTGAACATATCACAGAAGAGATGGATGTAATTGCAATCGATGAGGTGCAATTCTTTGATGGGGACATTGTGGAAGTGGTGCAAGTATTGGCAAATCGTGGCTATCGTGTCATTGTAGCTGGTTTAGACCAAGATTTCCGTGGTCTACCATTTGGACAAGTTCCTCAGCTGATGGCGATTGCTGAACATGTAACAAAACTACAAGCAGTATGTTCTGCATGTGGATCTCCAGCAAGTCGTACACAACGATTAATTAATGGAGAACCAGCGGCATTTGATGATCCGATTATTTTAGTTGGGGCTTCAGAATCGTATGAACCACGCTGTCGTCATTGTCATGCAGTTCCTACAAACAAAGATAAGTAAAACTCGCTGTGTAGGGCGGGTTTTTTTCAAAATAGAGGAAGAGCGGTGCGAGTCGCTCGCGCTTTTAAATATTATCTAGTTCCAGTGGCTAGCTCTTCGTATGTAAGAACCTTAGCTAGTCAGAGCTGGACAAGCCACCTACACTTTTAAAGATATTATCTAGCTCCAGCGACTAGACTCTCCGGTCATTTCGCTCTCTCGCTCGAAGCAAAAAACGCCTCAAGGTCGAGAGCTTGAAGTGCCCTGCGATTCTGAGTGAGCCGCTTGCGCTTTTAAATATAATTTGCGTTTTTTTGATTAAGTACCATATACTATTTGTATTAGATACTAGGATGTAGAGGTGAATGATGTGTTAGATCGTTTGCAAGCTGTAGAAAATCGTTATGAGAAGTTAAATGAATTGTTAAGCGACCCAGCGATTATTAGTGATTCAAATAAGCTTCGTGAATATTCAAAGGAACAATCTGATATACAAGAAACGGTAGAGGTGTACCGTGAGTACAAAGATGTTCGTGAGCAATTAAAAGATGCGAAAGCAATGTTAGAAGATAAGTTAGACGCAGAAATGCGTGAAATGGTAAAAGAAGAAGTTTCTGAGTTAGAATCACAAGAAAAAACATTATCAGAGCGTCTGAAAATTTTACTTGTTCCAAAAGACCCTAACGATGATAAGAACGTTATCGTTGAGGTTCGTGGGGCTGCTGGCGGTGATGAGGCAGCTTTATTCGCTGGTGATTTATACCGTATGTATAGCCGTTACGCTGAGGTACAAGGTTGGAAAACTGAAATTATTGAGGCGAGCTATACAGAATTAGGTGGATATAAAGAGATTATCTTTATGATTAATGGTAAAGGTGCTTTCGCGAAGTTGAAATTCGAGAATGGTGCTCACCGTGTTCAACGTGTTCCTGAAACGGAATCTGGCGGACGTATTCATACATCTACGGCAACTGTAGCTGTATTACCAGAAGCTGAAGAAGTTGAAATTGACATTCATGAAAAAGATGTTCGTGTTGATACGTTTGCTTCTAGTGGCCCTGGTGGACAAAGTGTTAATACAACAATGTCAGCAGTACGTTTAACGCATTTACCGACTGGTGTAGTTGTATCTTGTCAGGACGAGAAGTCACAAATTAAGAACAAAGAAAAAGCAATGAAAGTATTACGTGCACGTGTTTATGATAAATTTAGACAAGAAGCGCAAGCTGAATATGATCAAAACCGTAAGCAAGCTGTTGGTACAGGTGATCGTTCAGAGCGTATTCGTACGTATAATTTCCCGCAAAACCGTGTTACAGACCATCGAATCGGTTTAACGATTCAAAAGCTAGATCAAATCTTACAAGGTAAGTTAGATGATTTCATCAATGCCTTAGTGATGGAAGATCAGGCTCAAAAGATGGAGGCAGCTGAGTAATGCGTGTCTATGAAGCCCTGAAATGGGCTTCTTCTTTTTTACAGGAAAATGGACGAGATGAAAATGCGGGAGAAATTGTCCTTTGTCACGTATTAAAGATGAATAGAACAGGATTGCTCATGAATATGCGTGAAGAAATCACTGCGGAACAGGAGAGTAGTTTTGTAGAAGTTATCCAGAAGCACGTAGAAGGTATTCCAATTCAATATATGATTGGTTATGAAATGTTTTATGGGCGTTCGTTTTTTGTGAATGAAGAAGTCTTAATACCAAGACCGGAAACAGAGGAGCTTATAGTGGGTGTACTGGAGAGAATTGAGCGCCACTTCGATAATGAGAAACTGCATGTAGCAGATATCGGAACGGGTAGTGGAGCAATTTCTATTACGCTTGCTTTAGAAAATAAGGATCTTCATGTGTATACAGTAGATATTGCACAAGAATCGATTGACGTTGCGAAAGAAAATGCAAAAGCTTTAGGTGCAGAAGTAACATTCTATCATGGTGATTTATTATCGCCATTTTATAAATCTGGTCAAAAGTTAGATGTTGTTGTTTCCAATCCACCATATATACCAGAAGAAGACTGGCGAGGACTTTCTACTGTTGTAAAAGAACATGAACCGAAAAGAGCTCTTGTCGGTGGTGAAGATGGACTTGATTTCTATCGCCGTTTTATGGAAGAATTACCGAGCGTATTGCAGAAAAAAGCGATTGTGGCGTTTGAAATTGGAGTAGGACAAGGTGAAGATGTAAAGGCACTGCTACAACAAACTTTTCCGCATGCTAACGTTGAGGTTGTTCTTGATATTAATGGGAAAGATCGTATGGTATTTGCAGAGATGGAGTAAGGTTCGCACCTTACTCTATTTTTTTGTGAAAAAATTCATATAGATTTTGAATTTAATAGTTTAGAAAGGTAAAAGTCTGTCCACACTGTTTCTAGAAGGGACGGTGGAGGAAATGAAAAAACAAGTTATTGCTTATCTTCTTCTATTATTAATTGGTGCACAGTTACTTGTGCAGTTTGGATATATGAAAGCTGATGCGAAAGGACCTGCTGTTATTCCGAAAGAGGCCGTTCGATTACGAATTTTAGCTAATAGTGATTCAGATAAAGATCAGGCGTTAAAGCGTAAAGTGCGTGATGAAGTAAAAGCGCAAATTGATGGATGGGTAGCAGATTTAACGTCATTTGAAGAAGCGCAAAAAGTAATACAAAGTCACATTCCTGAAATTGAAAAAACAGTTGCAAATACATTGAAAAAAGAAGGAAGTAAAGAGTCATTTCAAGTGAAATTTAGTAAGAATGTAAAGTTTCCTACAAAGGTATATGGGAATTTTATTTATCCAGCGGGAGAATATGAAGCAGTACTTATTACGATTGGAAAAGGTGAAGGGGCGAACTGGTGGTGTGTGTTATTTCCACCGATGTGTTTCTTAGATTTTTCGAGTGGTACAGCTGTAAGAAAAGAAGAGCATGTTGTGAAGGCTGAATCTCCTGAAGAGGAGCAGGTGAAACAACCAGCTGAGGAAGTAGTAGATCCACAAGAAAAGAAAGAGGATAAGGTGAATGAAACGAAAGTTGTGAAACGAGAAGTAGCAAAAAAGGTAACAGCTTCTGAAAAGGAAGTAGTAAAAAATGAAACAAAAGTAGAAGAACAGTCTGTAAGTAAAGAAGAGACAAAAACTGTGGAAAAAGTGGAGAAACCTGTGGAGAAAAAACAGGGAAAACAAAATGAATATGTAAAAGTAGAAGAGGAAGAAGAAAAGCCAGAAGTTAAATTGTTTATTGTAGAAGCTTTTACATCTTTATTCTCTAAATAGTACTATTAATAAATCCCTCCTCATATATAAAAACGAGGAGGGATTTATTATGAAGAAGGTCTATTTTGCGACGAAAGCGGATGTGGAAAGATTACATTCTTTTTTCGGACAAGCTAATAAAAAAGATGATAAAATAAATGAGTTATACGCACAATTTATGATTTTGGAAGAGGCGGAAGAAATACGAGCTGTAATTGGTTATGAACAAAGTGGGGAAGATGTGCTTATTCGTTCTTGTTTATTCACACCAGGTGTGGATAAACAGACTTTCTTATATTTTTTTGAAATGTTTTTGCAGTATATGAAAGAAAAAAGTGTACAGCAATTGTACTTACTAACAAATCATCCACAATCTATGACGATCTTTCAGTTTTTTGGCTTTGCTACTATAGAAAAAGATGAGGTTCCAGAGGGGATTCAACAGTTAGAACATTTTTGTAAAAATATAAAAGAGCAGAATGCAATAATACTAAATTGTCAGCTATTCACAAAGTTATCCACGGATTAATTAGGTTTATCCACATTTTGTGGATAAACCTTGTTTGTCTTTTGGATAAATATCATAGTAAACTAAAAATAGACAAGTATTTCAGGGTAGAAAAGGACGTGGAAAAAAATGCATACAAATATGTGGGTTGTGGATAATGTTGTGGAAAGAAAAAAATATTATCCACAGTTACAAGAAGCAGCGAGATTATTAAGAGAAAATGAAGCGATTGCCTTCCCTACGGAAACGGTATATGGGCTAGGTGCGAACGCGATGAATGATGAAGCAATCGCGAAAATTTTTGAAGCAAAAGGGAGACCGAGTGATAATCCACTCATTGTCCACATAGGTACAAAATCGCAGTTAGATGGGATTGTAAAGGAAATTCCACCGGTTGCAGAGAAGTTAATGGAGCACTTTTGGCCAGGACCATTAACAATTATTTTGCCAAGAAAAGAAGGTATTTCAGAGAAGGTGACGGCAGGGCTTAATACGGTTGGAGTAAGAATGCCTGATCATCCAGTAGCACTTGCTCTTATTGAGGAAGCAAATGTACCTGTTGCAGCACCGAGTGCGAATCGTTCAGGGCGTCCAAGCCCAACGTTAGCTTCTCACGTATATGAAGATTTGAATGGGAAGATTGCAGGTATTGTTGATGGTGGTGCAACAGGAGTAGGTGTTGAATCAACTGTAATTGATTGTACGAGCACTGTTCCAACGATATTACGTCCAGGTGGGATTACGAAAGAACACTTGGAAGCGGTGATAGGTAATGTTTCTTTAGATCCAGCTTTAAAGGATGAGAAGGAAAAACCGAAATCACCTGGAATGAAATATACACATTATGCTCCGAAAGCGCCACTTAGTATTGTTGAAGGATCACGTGAGTTTATTCAGCGTATTGTGGATAAGAAAAAGGAAGAAGGATTCAAAGTAGGTGTATTAACGACAGAAGAGTACCAGCATATATATAGCGCGGATGTTGTATTATCTTGTGGTGTTCGAAGCGATTTAGCTAGTGTGGCGACTAAATTATATGATGTACTTAGAACATTTGATGCAAGTGACGTGGATGTTATTTTTAGTGAGTCATTCCCGAATGAAGGAATAGGGAATGCCATTATGAATCGATTAACAAAAGCGGCAGGACATCATATTATTACTGAACGATAAGGAACGATTAGCAAACAGAATATTTCTCCTCGGATAAGCATATTTTGAAGTAGCACGTCCGAGGAGGGACATGAATGACGTTTGAACAGCTAATACCTTTAATAATTATGGCATTCGCCTTAGGGATGGATGCGTTCTCGGTGAGTCTTGGTATGGGGATGGTGACCTTAAAGTTAAGACAAATCCTTTATATCGGTATGACGATAGGGATATTTCATATTATCATGCCATTTATAGGAATGGTATTGGGTCGTTTTTTATCAGAGAGGTATGGAGACATTGCACATTTTGCAGGTGCTATTTTATTAATTGGACTAGGATTTTATATTGTATATTCATCTATTTTGGAGAATGAAGAGGCTAGGACTGCACCTATTGGAATTAGTTTATTCGTATTTGCATTTGGCGTCAGTATAGATAGTTTCTCAGTAGGTCTTAGTCTTGGTATTTATGGGGCACAGACGATTATTGCGATATTACTTTTTGGATTTGTTAGCATGTTATTAGCATGGATTGGTTTATTAATTGGTAGACATGCGAAAGATATGCTTGGTACATATGGTGAGATAGTAGGTGGTGTCATTCTAGTTGGATTTGGATTACATCTCCTTTTTCCTATATAATTTTATGTAGGAGGGAATTATGGGTAAGTTACTGGAATGGTATGTTAAGTTTTTAACCTTCTTTCCTCGATGGCTAAGAAGACTTATTATTTGGGGTAGTATTTTACAAATTTCGATTTTAGGTTGGATTAAGTTAATTCGTAAATGGTAGGATAGTTCCTTTCTGTGCATGGCTTTGTTTGTACTATATTTATTGCACTAAAAATTACAGATATAGAAAGGATGAGATGAATGACGAGATTAAAGCAAGTTTTTGGTATTATTATTAGTTTTTTTGTTTTTTGGTTTAGCATGCTCGGTGTACAGATGTTTGCTGAGTTTTTAGATATTGAGTCATTGAAGTTTGTTGCCGGAAAAACGGAGGCAGCGCGTACTTTTTATTCTCCATACCCGTTTCTAATTGTTTTTCTTATTACATTGCTTTCCTTATACTTCTTAGTAATTAAGCTTGGGAAACCGAAAAAAGAGAAAATGCCTACTTTAGAGGAAAAGAAGGAAGCGTTACAATAATAAAATCCCCTGCTAAAAAGCAGGGGATTTTATGTTTAAGTGATGTAAGGAATCGGGCTGCCTTTGCGTTTAAATATATCTAGTTCCGGCGGCTAGAATGGTCGATGGCTTCACTTCTTCCTCCTCCCATTTGAACGAGCCGCTTCCGTCTTTAAATATATCCAGCTCCAGCGGCTAGAATCTCCGGTCATTTCGCTCTCTCGCTCGAAGCAAAAAGCGCTTCAAGGTCGAGAGCTTGAAGTGTCCTGCGATTCTGGACGAGCCACTTCCGTCTTTAAATAGGCCTTACTAGTTCAAATTGTTCTCCTAGTTTTGCGTAGTTGTGTCCTGCTAGACGGCTTACTGGTTTTAGTCCTTCGGCGTGAATGCGGCCATTTTCGTATAGGTGTTCTGCGACATGGAAACGAACGACGCGTCCAATTAATAGATCGCAAGCTGGTGAGTCTTCCGTTCCGCCAAGAGGAATCGCGCGTTCTAATACGCATTCCATTCGAATGTTTGCTTCTTTCACACCTGGAACGGAGATGACGTCACTTTCAATTGGTGTTAGTTTTGCTAATTCAATTTCACTCTCACTTGGTGGGAGATTAGCTGCTGTTTCGTTAATTGCCTCTACATATGATTCATCAGAAATATGTAAGACAAATTCCCCCTTTTCAATTGCATTTCGGGAAGTGTCCTTTCGTTTTCCTTCTTTTCGTTGTACGGAAACTGAAATAAGTGGTGGATTAGCGGCAACGATATTGAAATAACTATAGGGCGCTCCATTTAATACACCATCTTTTGTTACAGAAGTAACGAATGCTACGGGACGAGGGATGATACTCCCTGTAAGTAATTTGTAATTATCTTTTTCAGTTTGTTCGTTTGGATTAATGGATAACATGCTTGTAATCCCCTTTCTAAATATGAATACTTATTGTTTGTTTACAAGATACTAGTGGAAAACTCCTGCTGGAAATAATATTTTGTTACATAAAAAGAACTTACTTCAATCGAAATGAAGTAAGTTCCGTTCAAATAATCTCGAAATCGAGATAAAAATTAAAGTAAAACGTATGCACCAGGCCCGATTAAAGCGACACCAACAGCGACAGCGATTAACATTAAATTATATTCAAATCCGTTTTGTGTGATCCAGTAACCATTTTTTCCATGCACAGTGAAGATTGCCATTAACATTGTTCCTACGATAAATAAAGAACCAATTACAGTGAAAATACCTGATGCGAATAAGAAACCACCTAATAGTTCAGTTGCACCAGCCATAAATGCCATAAATACACCAGGGCGTAAACCGATTGATTCCATCCAGCCACCTGTTCCTTTTAAGCCATAACCACCGAACCAACCAAATAATTTTTGAGCACCATGACCCATGAATGTAATTCCTATAATAAGACGAATAATAAGAAGACCGATATCCATCATTTTAAAAAACCTCCTAAAAGTTATTAACTTATCTTATGTAAGTAATAATAAAATAGTTACTTACTTTAGTCAAGTGAATTTCAACAAAAATTTGAAATAAATTTTACAAATTAACAACAAAAAATAAAATGTAGTAAGGACCTCTAGACAAGTTTGGTGAAAAAAGAGAAAATATAAATAGAAGTTAACTTCTTATTGTTATTCAGACAATCAGAATTGACTGGAATTTTGTGAAGCGCTACAATAAGAGTCTATTAGTAATGACGTAATTTATTTCGAAAGCGTTTTTACAGTATAATATTCGAAGTATGAAGTCTTACATATATCCCGATCTTTACTAGGGATTGCCCTATAAACTTTTAGGTAAATTATAAGGAGGACTATCCTATGTTTAAAAAATTATTCGGTCTTGGTTCAAAAACAAATGAAGAAACAATCGTAGCTCCATTAACTGGAGCAGTGAAAAATATTGAAGAAGTACCAGATCCAGTATTCGCTGGTCGTATGATGGGTGACGGTGTTGCAATCGATCCTACTGAAGGTGTAGTTGTATCTCCAGTTGATGGTGAAATCGTACAATTATTCCACACAAAACATGCTATTGGAATTAAAGCGAAAAACGGTACAGAAATTTTAATCCACGTTGGATTAGAAACTGTAAAAATGGAAGGCGAAGGTTTCGAAGCTCACGTTTCTGAAGGCCAAGCTGTAAAAGCTGGAGATAAGTTAATCTCATTTGACTTAGAATTAATTCGTGAAAAAGCGAAAAGCACAATTACTCCAATCGTTATTACAAACACAGATGCAGCTGAGTCTATTAAGACAACTATAGGTGTAACAGCTACAAAAGGTTCAACAGAAGTAATGAAAGTTACAATGAAATAATTTTTAAAAAAGGAATTTGTTTCATATGAAATGGATTCCTTTTTTGTTTTGTGATCTACTCGTTATATATGTTAAAATATGCTAGGCACTTGGAAATAGGGTTTCACATATATGTGGATAGGCGCATTTTTCTTAGAGAAATGCGCCTTTTGTATATTCACATTTCTTTTGTTCTATCCTAATGTCAGCTATTATTAAAGGGAAAAGATACAATATAAGGGGTGGGTTTAGATGAAACGAGTGTTATTTGTTTGCACTGGAAATACATGTCGTAGTCCGATGGCTGAGGCATTACTTCGTCATCACGGAGAAGGTAAGTTTGAAGTGCAATCTGCTGGTGTTTTCGCCTATCCTGGAAGCGATGCGTCAGTTTATGCGAAAGAAGCACTCATTGAAAAAGGAATTTCAATCGATCATGCTTCAAAGCAGATAAATGAAGCGCTGCTTGATTGGGCTGATATTGTAGTAACGATGACAGAAAATCATAAGGAAATTGTACTTGGGCATTATCCTAATATTGAAAAGAAAGTGTATACACTTTATGGGTTAACTGAAGGTGTAAGTAAGGATATTTCCGATCCGTTTGGAGGTTCTCTTTCTATTTATAAGGAAACATTAAAAGAGATGGAAGGTCTTGTACAAACTTTATTGAAAAAACATTCAGAAGGCTGATGTTTCGTGTATAATACGATATTGGAGAGCATTTCGCACCAGTAAGATAGTGGAATGTATGATGAAGAGAATGGATTGAAACTTTGGAGGGGTAAAAATGAAAGTAGTAGTAGCATCTGATCACGGCGGTATGAATATCCGTAAAGAACTTGTAAGTTTATTAGAAGAGTTAAATATTGAATATATTGATTTAGGTTGTGAATGTGAAGCTGGTTCTGTTGATTACCCTGATTTTGCGTTTCCGGCAGCAGAAATGGTAGCGAATGGTGAAGTAGATCGTGGTATTTTAGTTTGTGGGACAGGCATTGGTATGTCAATCGCAGCAAACAAAGTAAATGGTATTCGTTGTGCATTAGTTCATGATACTTTCAGCGCGAAAGCAACGAGAGAGCATAATGACACTAACATGTTAGCAATGGGCGAGCGCGTAATTGGATCTGGACTGGCGCGTGATATCGCAAAAATTTGGTTAACAACTGACTATGAAGGTGGTCGTCACGAAAACCGCGTAGGAAAAATTAAAACGTACGAAGCGAAGTAATAGATTCTAACTAGAAGTAGTGTGAAATATAATTTGGTGAACCAACCTGTGAAAGGAAGAGGCGTAATGACAGAAATCGTAAAGGTAAGAGAACAGCTACAAATGTCGCTTTCTGATTTCCAAGAACAAGCTTCATTACAAAGTGGTCAAATTTTTGTAGTGGGATGTAGCACGAGCGAAGTGCTAGGAGAAAGAATTGGAACTTCAGGAACGATGGAAGTAGCGGAAGCGATTTTTTCTGAGTTAAAACAATTTCAAGAGCAAACAGGTATCGAATTGGCTTTTCAATGTTGTGAGCATTTAAATCGTGCTTTAGTTGTTGAGAGAAATGTAGCGATGAAGTATCAATTTGAAATTGTAACAGTTACGCCTGTTAGATCAGCAGGTGGTGCATTAGCAACGTATGCGTATCACAATTTTAAAGATCCGGTAGTAATTGAGTTTATTAAAGCAGACGCAGGAATGGATATTGGCGATACATTTATCGGTATGCATTTAAAGCATGTAGCTGTTCCGGTTCGTACAAGTGTGAAGGAAATTGGAAGTGCGCATGTAACGATGGCGAAAACACGTGGGAAACTAATTGGTGGAGCACGTGCTGTTTATGCGGCGAATGAAGAAACTGTCACTTGCCGTTAAAGATGAAAAATTAGGAAGTCATATAAAAGCTTTATATCTTAAGGGAAAGGTATGTAGTCTGACCTTATGATATAAGAAAGAAAAGACCGATTTTCGGTCTTTTTTTTCTTTAATGATATAGAAAGTCATGTTAGAATGTAGTTGAAAACATGAAGGTTCGAAAGAATTACAACCTGAATTTTCGTTTTTTCTGGATAAATAAGAAAAAACTATTGGGAATCGATGTAATTCGTTCAGAAAAGGGGGATTTTGGTGGATCATTTAAAACGTCAAGATGAAAAGGTATTTGCTGCAATTGAGGCAGAACTAGGAAGACAGCGTTCAAAGATTGAGTTAATTGCTTCAGAAAACTTCGTAAGTGAAGCAGTAATGGAAGCGCAAGGTTCTGTTTTAACGAATAAGTATGCTGAAGGATATCCTGGAAAACGTTACTATGGTGGTTGTGAACACGTAGACGTAGTAGAAGATATCGCACGTGATCGCGTAAAAGAAATTTTCGGCGCAGAACACGTAAATGTTCAACCGCATTCTGGTGCACAAGCGAACATGGCAGTATACTTCACAATTTTAGAGCAAGGCGATACAGTACTTGGTATGAATTTATCTCATGGTGGTCACTTAACACACGGAAGCCCTGTTAACTTCAGTGGAGTACAATATAATTTCGTAGAATATGGCGTGGATGCTGAATCTCACCGTATTAATTACGATGATGTATTAGCAAAAGCGAAAGAACATAAACCAAAATTAATCGTTGCAGGTGCAAGTGCATACCCTCGTGTTATCGATTTCAAACGGTTCCGTGAGATTGCAGATGAAGTGGGCGCATACTTAATGGTTGATATGGCACATATCGCTGGTTTAGTAGCAGCTGGTTTACATCCAAACCCAGTACCACATGCACATTTCGTTACAACAACAACACATAAAACATTACGTGGTCCACGTGGTGGTATGATTTTATGTGAAGAGCAATTTGCAAAACAAATTGATAAATCAATCTTCCCTGGTATTCAAGGTGGCCCACTTATGCACGTAATTGCTGCAAAAGCTGTTGCATTTGGTGAAGCACTACAAGACGAGTTTAAAACATATGCACAAAATATCATTAACAATGCGCACCGCTTAGCTGAAGGACTTCAAAAAGAAGGACTTACACTTGTTTCTGGTGGAACAGACAATCACTTAATCTTGATTGATGTTCGTAACTTAGAAATTACAGGTAAAGTAGCAGAGCATGTATTAGATGAAGTTGGTATTACAGTGAACAAAAATACAATTCCATTTGAAACAGCAAGCCCATTTGTAACAAGTGGTGTACGTATCGGTACAGCAGCTGTAACATCTCGTGGTTTCGGCTTAGAAGAAATGGATGAAATTGCTGCAATTATTGCTCATACATTAAAAAATCATGAGAACGAAGCTGCATTAGAAGAAGCACGTAAGCGTGTAGAAGCGTTAACGAGCAAGTTCCCAATGTATACAGATCTATAATAGATTGAGAAAGACTGCTGAGACGTAATTGTTTCAGTAGTCTTTTTTTGTGGACATATATTGTTTTTAAAGTATGTATACAAATAATGAATAAATTTTGGCGATATAATGAAGGATACGGCTCCCATAATTGGTAAAGATACTAGATAGATTCATTGTAAAATCATGATTTTGCCAAATTTGCCCTTGAATATTAGTAGCGTTTTCTTTACAATCGTAAATAGTGTAAAAAAGCGTGCAAACGCATGAATATCATCTAAAGGAGAGATTCACATGGGAAAACTGTATGTATTTGATCACCCGTTAATTCAACATAAGATTACATATATTCGCGATAAGAATACAGGTACGAAAGATTTTCGTGAATTAGTGGACGAAGTAGCAAGCTTAATGGCTTTCGAAATTACTCGCGACCTTCCACTTAAAGACATTGAAATTGAAACACCTGTAAGCAAAGCGACAACAAAAGTGATCGCTGGTAAAAAACTTGGTTTAATTCCGATTTTACGTGCAGGTTTAGGAATGGTTGATGGGATTCTGAAATTAATTCCAGCAGCAAAAGTAGGACACGTTGGTTTATACCGTGATCCAGAAACATTGCAACCGGTAGAATACTATGTGAAACTTCCAACGGATGTAGAAGAGCGTGACTTTATCGTACTAGATCCGATGCTAGCGACAGGTGGTTCTGCAGCTGAAGCAATTAACTCTCTGAAAAAGCGCGGTGCAAAACAAATTAAATTAATGTGTATCGTTGCAGCTCCAGAAGGGGTAAAAGTAGTACAAGAAGAACATCCTGATGTTGATATTTATGTAGCGGCATTAGATGAAAAATTAAATGACCACGGCTATGTAGTACCAGGTCTTGGTGATGCTGGCGACCGTTTATTCGGAACGAAGTAAGACAACTGACGAGAGGGGATTTCCCTCTCGTTTTTTTGTGCCTCGAGTAGGCAGGGGAGGGGGATAAATATACATCGTATATACAACATAAGTTACATACACATCACATATAATATAGAAGTCTTACGTCTAGGGAGCACTATATTATGGAAGGAAAGCGTTATATCGTAAAAATATAATAGTGACAAACTTGTGAACAATTTCTTCTATTATAAAGAGAAAACTGTTAGAAGTTGCATATTTCTAACCAGTATTTAGAAGGGGAACGTTTTCATTTTTGGGAGGAAATACCTAATACTCAAATTTTTTGATTTTTTACGATTTCTCGTTGACACTGTTAATACCCTATTGTATGCTAACAACGGGGATAGATGGTAGGGCTTTCAGTGACAAAATTACATCTATTCCGTGACGAAAATGTAAACTTTTTATTTTGTATAGGATTTATGCAAAAAAATGAGTTATTATTAACACATCGTGAATGAGGGTTACATATTGGAGGGATGAATCCTTGCAAAAAAACGATCGCAGCCATATAAAAGCTTATGCTTTAATGTCAGGAATTCTTGCTCAGTTAGTCGGTTCTATACTTGTTGGAATCTTTGGTGGGCAGTGGATTGATAATAAGGTTGGAACGTTTCCATTGTTTCTTATTATAGGGTTATTACTCGGTTTAGGAACAGGGGTATACGCAATGATTCGACTCATTCGACATTACTATTCGGGAGAGCAATGATGATAGACGTACATGGACTTGTCCAAAGACAAAAGAAATATATGTACTACTTGCTTGCGCTTCTAGTGCTAGGATGGGGCTTTACCTCTTACAAGGATGTATTTCTTGGGCTGATTATCGGAACGATTTTCAGTTTTCTTAGTTTGCGCATCATTGCACGTAGAACAGACAAGCTGTTAGATCGCGTAACAAATGGAGAAAACGTGAAGTTTAAGGCAACAGCGGTAAGTACATATTCAAGGTTCGCCACGATTGGGTTATTAATTTTATTTGCAGCCAAATATCAAGAGTTAATCGCGATGTGGGGCTTAGGTGTAGGATTGCTGACAGGATACCTTGTCATGATCATAGATTTTCTTTATTTAGAGTATAAGAGCAGGGAAGAGAGGTGAATTACTAGTGGAACACGGTAAATTAGTTGAATTTCTAGGTTTAACGTTCGATTTGTCATCAGTTATGATGGTTACTGTAGCAGCAGTTATTGTTTTCTTAATCGCTGTTATCGGAACTCGCAGCTTAGCTCTTCGCCCAACAGGAATGCAAAACTTCATGGAATGGGTGTTTGACTTCGTGAAAGGGATTATCAATAGTACGATGGACTGGAAAACAGGTGGACGTTTCTTAACGCTTGGCGTTACGCTTATCATGTTTATCATCGTATCGAACTTCCTTGGTTTACCATTCATGTATTCAGCAACTGAAGCTGGCGAACATATTGCATGGTGGAGATCACCAACGTCTGATCCAGCAGTTACATTAACATTAGCCGTGATGGTAGTTACCCTCACCCATTATTATGGAATTAAGATGAAGGGTACGAAAGAATACGTTAAAGGTTATTTCCAACCGATGAAATTCTTATTCCCATTAAAGGTTATTGAGGAGTTTGCTAACACATTAACGTTAGGTCTTCGTCTATTCGGTAACATTTACGCAGGTGAAATCCTGTTAGGATTACTTGCTAAGTTAGGCGGGGCATCAGTTCTTGGAGCATTAGGTGCGCTTGTACCAATGTTAGCATGGATGGGATTCAGTGTATTCGTTGGTTCAATCCAGGCATTTATTTTCGTAATGTTAACGATGGTTTATATGGCTCATAAAGTAAGCCATGACCATTAATATAATTTAAGTAAGAAAAAATTTATTTTTTTATAATACAAAGGAGGACAAATTAAATGAGTTTAGGTGTAATCGCAGCTGCAATTGCAATTGGTTTATCAGCATTAGGTGCAGGTATTGGTAACGGTCTTATCGTATCACGTACAATCGAAGGTGTTGCTCGTCAACCAGAATTAAAAGGCGCACTTCAAACAATTATGTTCATCGGGGTTGCTTTAGTTGAGGCACTTCCAATCATCGGTGTAGTTATTGCATTCATCGTAATGAACAAATAAGGGAGACTCCCCTTACATAGATGGCGAAGAGTGTTTTTCCGAACTTTCTTCGCCATTGCTTTATGAATGAAATGTATGTCTTTTTTTTTCATATAGTCAATTTAGAAATCTCGAAGGGAGTGAATCCTTGTGCCAACTTTATTATTAGGAGCTGCCATTCCGTTTGGAACGATTGCTTATACACTATTCGTGTTCCTAGTTTTATTAGTAATGCTACGCAAATTTGCGTGGGGTCCTTTAATGGGCATTATGAAAGAACGTGAAGAGCATGTTACTAATGAAATCGACGCTGCTGAAAGAAGTAATGCAGAAGCGAAAAAATTAGTAGAAGAACAACGTGAAATGTTAAAACAGTCACGTGTTGAAGCACAAGAGTTAATCGAAAGAGCGAAAAAGCAAGCTGTAGATCAAAAAGATGGTATTGTTGCTGCTGCGAAAGAAGAAGCAGAATCAATTAAAGCATCTGCTGTACAAGAAATTCAACGCGAAAAAGAGCAAGCAATTGCTGCTTTACAAGAACAAGTCGCTTCTTTATCTGTTCAAATTGCTTCTAAAGTAATTGAAAAAGAATTAAAAGAAGAAGATCAAGTGAAGTTAATTCGCGATTATATTAAAGAAGTAGGAGAAGCGCGATGAGCAATGGGATTGTAGCAAAACGTTATGCTGTCGCTCTTTTTAAAATTGCAAAAGAAAAACACGTATTAGAAATGTTTGAAGAGGAATTACGCCTTGTACAAAACGTTTATGAAAAAAACGGAGAACTACATAGCTTTTTAACACAACCGAACATTTCAAAAGAGCAGAAGAAAACGTTTCTTGCAAACGTATTCGGATCTGTTTCTGAATCTATTTTAAATACGTTATATATTTTAATTGATAACAAGCGTATTGATATCCTACCTGAAATTGCAAATGAATATGTTGTTCTTGCTAATGAAGAACGTAACGTAGCAGATGCAACTGTATATTCTATTCGTCTTCTTTCAGAAGAAGAAAAGCTTAACATCGCAGAAGCATTTGCAAAGAAAACAGGAAAAGATGCCATTCGCGTGAAAAATGTTGTAGATGAAGATTTACTAGGCGGCATTAAAGTACGTATTGGAAATCGCATTTATGACGGAAGTTTACAAGGAAAATTAGCACGTATTCAGCGTGAACTAATGAAGAATAGATAGGGGTGAAGCACATGAGCATCAGAGCTGAAGAAATTAGCGCACTGATAAAGCAACAAATCGAGAACTATCAGTCTGAAATCGAAGTTAGCGATGTTGGTACAGTTATCCAAGTTGGTGACGGTATCGCGCGTGCTCATGGTCTTGATAACGTTATGGCTGGTGAACTTGTAGAGTTCTCTAACGGCGTTATGGGACTAGCACAAAACTTAGAGGAAAACAACGTAGGTATTATTATTTTAGGACCTTACACAGAAATCCGTGAGGGTGACGAAGTTCGTCGTACTGGTCGCATCATGCAAGTACCAGTAGGAAAAGAACTAATCGGTCGTGTTGTAAACCCATTAGGTCAACCAGTTGATGGTTTAGGCCCAATCAATACAACAAACACTCGTCCAATCGAAAGTCCAGCACCAGGTGTAATGGATCGTAAATCTGTTCATGAGCCACTTCAAACAGGTATTAAAGCGATCGATGCTCTTGTACCAATTGGCCGTGGTCAACGTGAGTTAATCATCGGTGACCGTCAAACAGGTAAAACAGCAGTTGCACTTGATACAATTATCAACCAAAAAGATGAAGATATGATCTGTATCTATGTAGCTATCGGACAAAAAGAATCAACTGTACGTAACGTAGTAGAAACACTACGTAAGCACGGTGCATTAGAGTACACAATCGTTGTAACTGCATCAGCTTCTCAACCAGCTCCATTATTATACTTAGCTCCTTATGCTGGTGTAACAATGGGTGAAGAGTTCATGTACAATGGTAAACACGTATTAGTAGTATATGATGACCTATCAAAACAAGCAGCGGCTTACCGTGAGCTTTCATTACTATTACGTCGTCCTCCAGGTCGTGAAGCATATCCAGGGGATGTATTCTACTTACATTCTCGTTTATTAGAGCGTGCAGCAAAATTAAGTGATGCAAGAGGCGGCGGTTCTTTAACTGCACTACCTTTCATCGAAACACAAGCAGGGGACGTATCAGCTTACATCCCAACAAACGTAATCTCTATTACGGATGGACAAATCTTCTTACAATCTGACCTATTCTTCTCTGGCGTACGCCCAGCGATCGATGCGGGTACTTCTGTATCTCGTGTAGGTGGATCTGCTCAGATTAAAGCGATGAGTAAAGTATCAGGTACACTTCGTCTTGACCTTGCATCTTACCGTGAGTTAGAAGCGTTCGCTCAGTTCGGTTCTGACCTTGATAAAGCAACACAAGCGAAATTAAACCGTGGTGCTCGTACAGTTGAAGTATTAAAACAAGGATTACACAAACCGTTACGTGTAGAGAAACAAGTTATCATTCTTTACGCTTTAACACGTGGATTCCTAGATGATATCCCAGTAGGAGATATCACTCGTTTCGAAGAAGAATTCCATGCTTGGTTAGATTCGAATGCGACTGACTTATTAGAAGAAATCCGCACAACTAAGAAACTTGCGGATGACGACAAATTTGCAGCAGCAATTAACGGATTTAAAAAAGTATTCGTAGCTTCTGAATAATAAATAAAAGCTTCAGTGGCTCGTTCAGGCCGCTGGAGCTAGATTATATAAAAGGCATCTCAAGTTCTGAGATTGCTGGCGGTTATGTAAAGGAAAAGAGTAGGTGCACCTATTCTTTTCCTTCAATCATGAGCAAGAATATCTTGCAACGTAGATTAGAAAGAGGATTCTTACTAATCGTGCCAACTTCCGGAAAAAAGGTGGTGAAAACCTGTGGCATCTTTACGCGATATAAAAGCGAAGATTAACTCGACAAAGAAAACGAGTCAAATTACGAAAGCGATGGAGATGGTATCTGCATCTAAGTTAAACCGTGCAGAGCAAAATGCTAAATCTTTCGTTCCGTATATGGAAAAGATTCAAGAAGTAGTAGCGAGCATTGCGCAAGGAAGTAAAGGGATTAATCATCCAATGCTAAATGCGCGCCCTGTAAAGCGTACAGGATACATCGTTATTACATCTGATCGCGGACTAGCAGGTGGTTATAACAGTAACGTATTACGTACAGTAAGTAACGTAATTCGTGAACGTCATAATATGGATTCAAACCAATATTCAATTATTGTGCTTGGACGACTAGGACGTGATTATTTAAAACGTCGCGGCTTTAACATCATTGATGAAGTAGTTGGATTATCTGATCACCCATCATTTACTGATATTAAAGATCTTGCTTCTCGAGCAATTGCGATGTTCGCAGATGGTGCTTATGATGAGCTGTATATTTACTACAATCATTATGTAAGTAAAATTTCACAAGAAGTAACGGAAAATAAAATTTTACCGCTTACTGATGTGGCGTCTGACAAACCGACGACAGCTTATGAATTCGAACCTTCTGAAGAAGAAATTTTAAAAGTATTATTGCCGCAATACGCAGAAAGCTTAGTGTACGGTGCATTACTAGACGGTAAAGCAAGTGAGCACGCAGCGCGTATGACAGCAATGAAGAGTGCTACAGACAACGCAATGGAAGTTATCGATTCACTTACACTTTCATTTAACCGTGCGCGTCAAGCAGCGATTACGCAAGAGATTACGGAAATCGTTGGTGGAGCAGCAGCGTTAGAATAGTATTAAAAAGCGTAGGCGGCTCTTTCAGGAGAGTCGCGTAAGCTAAACTAATAAAAAATAAAAGCTGACTTCTTTTAGAAAGCTGGCTAATTAAAAGAAAGCTAGGAGGGAACCCGATGAATAAAGGGCGCGTTACGCAAATCATGGGTCCGGTTGTAGACGTTAAGTTTGATGGCGGAAAGCTACCAGAAATCTACAACGCCCTTACGGTAAAACAAAGCAACGAAAACGGAAGCATGAACTTAACATTTGAAGTTGCACTTCATTTAGGTGATGACACAGTTCGTACAGTTGCGATGTCTTCCACAGATGGACTTGTTCGTGGCACAGAAGTAGAAGATACTGGTAAACCAATTTCAGTTCCAGTTGGTGATGTAACACTTGGTCGTGTATTTAACGTATTAGGTGATGCAATTGACTTAGATGGTGAAGTTCCTGCGGATGTACACCGTGATCCAATTCACCGTCAAGCACCTGCATTCGAAGAATTATCTACTAAAGTAGAAATTCTTGAAACTGGTATTAAAGTAGTAGACTTACTTGCTCCTTACATTAAGGGTGGTAAGATCGGTCTATTCGGTGGTGCCGGCGTAGGTAAAACGGTATTAATTCAAGAATTAATTAACAACATCGCACAAGAACACGGTGGTATCTCTGTATTCGCTGGTGTAGGTGAGCGTACTCGTGAAGGTAACGACTTATACCACGAAATGAGCGATTCTGGCGTAATTAAGAAAACTGCGATGGTATTCGGACAAATGAACGAGCCACCTGGAGCACGTCAACGTGTTGCATTAACAGGTTTAACAATGGCTGAGCATTTCCGTGATGAGCAAGGACAAGACGTACTTCTGTTCATCGATAACATCTTCCGTTTCACGCAAGCAGGTTCTGAAGTATCTGCCCTTCTTGGTCGTATGCCATCTGCGGTAGGTTACCAACCAACACTTGCAACAGAAATGGGTCAATTACAAGAGCGTATTACATCTACAAATAAAGGGTCTATCACGTCTATCCAAGCGGTATATGTACCAGCCGATGACTATACTGACCCAGCACCAGCTACAACGTTCGCTCACTTAGATGCAACAACAAACTTAGAGCGTCGTTTAACACAAATGGGTATTTACCCAGCGGTAGATCCATTAGCATCTACATCTCGTGCACTTTCTCCAGAAATCGTAGGAGAAGAGCATTATGAAGTAGCTCGTCAAGTACAGCAAACTTTACAACGTTATAAAGAGCTTCAAGATATCATCGCTATCTTAGGTATGGATGAGTTATCTGAAGAAGATAAGTTAGTTGTACATCGTGCTCGTCGTATTCAATTCTTCTTATCTCAAAACTTCCACGTAGCTGAGCAGTTTACAGGTCAAAAAGGTTCTTACGTACCTGTAAAAAATACAGTTAGTGGTTTCAAAGAAATTCTAGAAGGAAAATATGATGACCTTCCAGAAGATGCATTCCGTCTTGTAGGTGGCATTGAAGAAGTTATTGAAAACGCGAAGAAAATGATGGCGTAAGGCCTTAGGAGGGACGAAGTATGAAGACATTTCCAGTCAGTATTGTAACTCCTGATGGACCGGTTTACGAAAAAGAAGTAGAAATGGTAAGCGTAAAAGCAGAGAGTGGGGAAATGGGGATCTTACCGGGTCACATTCCAACTGTTGCACCATTAAAAATTAGTGCAGTTCGTCTGAAAAATGGTGGACACACTGATTATGTAGCAGTAAGCGGTGGCTTTATCGAAGTTCGTCCAGATAAAGTGACTGTATTATCATCATCTGCTGAAGAAGCAAGCCATATCGATATCCATCGTGCAAATGAAGCGAAGCGTCGCGCTGAGCAACGTATGCAAGATAAACAAGCACATGTTGACTTTAAACGTGCAGAAATGGCACTACAACGTGCTGTGAACCGTTTAAACGTTTCCGATATGAAATAAAAAATCCGTAAAGGCTTTGCCTTTACGGATTTTTTTGTGTAGTTTATGGATAATTTTACAAAAATGGTATAATTATATTGGTGTTTGTATAAGTAGAAAGTGTACAACAATTTATATTTCATAAAGGGGATGAATCAATGATCGGTGAAATGAAAAGAGAAGCATTGCACTCTTTAAAGGGAAAATGGGGACTAGGTGTCGGATCAACGATTTTATATTTTATTTTAAGTTATGTTGTTTCAATGGCTGCAATGCTCATACTTTTAATTCCAGGACTAATTATATTTTTCTTAATTGTTAGCTTAACCGGGTCAATTGAAGAGGAAACGATGTCAATTGGAGCAGGGATTACGTTTGGAATTTTTTATTGCATCATGTTAATTTTGAGTAACGCATCGTATGGTATTACATCATACGGTTATACAAATGTATTTTTACAGATAAGTAAACGAGAAGGTGCTAAAGTAGATCACCTATTCGAAGGATTCCGTGGCTTTAAAAGAATGATGAAAACAATGTGGGCAATGCTTGCAATTTTGTTATATACAGGTACTTGGATTCCAATGTTGTTATTAGGTTTATTCGCATTTTTCGGTGAAGAAGGAAATGCGTCGTTTGCCATTGCTTTCTTCGTACTATTAGCTATTTCAATCGTTGGCATGATTGTGATGTATTTTTCTTATGCGATGACGTATTATGTGATGATTGAAAATCCGGAATATAGTGTGTCACAGGCAATGAAGGAAAGTAAGCATCTTATGAAAGGACATAAGTTAGATTTGTTTCTTTTATGGCTTAGCTTCATAGGATGGGGTATTTTAGCGATTCTTACCTTTGGAATAGGGTTTCTTTGGCTCAGTCCGTATATGAGTACAACGACAGCGCACTTTTATCGCTACATTTCAAAAGGTGAATTGCAGTAAGAACGTGCTATACTAATAGAATTATTGTATATAGGAGGCTAGGCAAAGTATGATTAGTGATTTAAAAGGAGAAGCACTAGATTCATTAGAAGGGAAATGGGGATTAGCTGTCGGGGCTACACTACTCATTTCAGTTCTTATCATGACTTTTAGTTTTAGTGTGGAGTGGGGATTTTCTTCAATTTTCGGTTGGCAAGAAACAAATCGTTCACTTTCAATAAATATTCTTACATTTTTCGTTACTGGACCGTTAACTTTAGGTGGGTATTATCTTGCTTTAAATATCCTTCGTGAAAAGCAAGATGGTATTGGTAATATATTTATTTGGTTTACAGAGGGAAAAAGATTTCTAAAATCGTTTTTATTATATTTATTAGTGAATCTTTATCTTTTCTTATGGACGTTACTATTTATTATTCCGGGCATTATTAAATCATTTTCTTATGCGATGACGTATTTTATTATAAACGATCATCCTGAGTATTCACTCAACCAAGCTATTACAGAAAGTCGTCGTATGATGGATGGACATAAAATGGAATATTTCTTTTTATGCTTAAGTTTTATTGGTTGGTTTATATTAAGTTGTATTACATTAGGGATTGGCTTCTTATGGTTGATTCCATATTTCTATACAACAGCTGCAGCTTTTTATGAAGAGATTGCAGAGGAATATTATGAGAAAAAAATTCCAACGCTATAAAGTGAAACTGTAATCAGTGGGAGGGTATCCATCCCCCACTGATTACTAGTTGAACCAATTGGGCTTTTACTGCCCGCAAATAGCCGGATAAAAAACACCCAGTGTGAACTATTGGTTCATGCTGGGTGTTTTTTGTAGAAATTTTATAAATTGATTACTAGTAAGTGGTTTGCTGAAATAGTAACCTTGCATATATTTGCAGTTGTTTTTTTGCAGAAATTTAAGTTGGTTTTCTGTTTCGATTCCTTCGGCAACGACTGAGAGATTTAAAGTGTTTGCAAGAGAAAGGATAGTGGAAACGATGGCTCGTTCTTCAGGTCGATGATCGGCTAGTTGTGTAAATTCTCTCGGTACTTTCAATGTATCGATAGGAAAAATTGATAAATAAGCGAGAGAAGAATAGCCAGTACCGAAGTCATCAATGGACGTTCGAATACCATATTCCTTTAATTGTTTCAGTCTCGATAATGTTTCTTTTTCATCAATCATCGCAATTCGTTCTGTTAACTCAAGTATTACATATTGTGGATCGATTTTCATGTCGCTTAGTATTTGTGAAATGTTTTCGATTAATTGCTCTTGCTGGAACTCTTTTGCTGATAAATTAACACTTATTTTTAAATTGTTGTAGCCAAAGGTATGCCATATTTTCAACTGGCGACAAGATTCTTGTAATACCCAATGTCCAAGTGGAACGACTTGTGGAGTTTCTTCTACAATTGGAACGAACTCATATGGTGGAATGTCGCCTAGTAGTGGGTGTTTCCAGCGTATTAATGCTTCGGCACCGATAATTTTATTTGTTGTCGTATCAATTTGTGGTTGATAGACGAGATAAAATTCTTTGTTTACTAAAGCGAGTGGCAAATCTTTTTCGATTCGGGCTTTTCGTTCCATTTTTTTATATAGTTCTTTTGTATAAAGTGAGCTACCATTTTTCCCTTTGTTTTTTGCTTCGTACATGGCCATATCAGCATGTTGCAAAATAGACAACGGATCTTTGCCTGCTTCAGGGTATATGGCAATCCCGATACTTGACGAGATTTGTAAATGTTGATTTTCAATTTCGAATGGTTCATTCATAGATACTACAATCATATCAGCTATTTTTTGTACATCTTTATCTTCTTTATAAGCTTCTATTAGAATTGTGAACTCATCCCCAGCTAATCGAGCAAGTTTCATATTGGGCGTCGATATTCGTTCGAGCCTTTTTGCTACAGCAATTAAAAGTAGGTCTCCTATTCGATGGCCGAGAGTATCGTTAATAACTTTAAATCGGTCTAAATCGAGAAACATAACAGCGAAAGGCCTCTTTGATGTTTTTGCTCGTATAATTGCTTTTTCCAATTGTTGATGAAACGAACGGCGATTTGCAAGCTCAGTTAAAGTATCATGATATGCTAGGAAATTAATTTGTTCTTGTTGTTGTTTGCTTTCCGTAATGTCTTTAATCATTAAATAGACCCCTGAAATATGATCTTTTAAAAAGATGGGAACAGCTGTAACATGCAAGTAGTAAATATCTCTGTTTTTGTGATACGCTCGTATTTCTAAAGAGATAGAATTCCCCTTTTTTACGCGATGAAAGGCGTTAATAATCTCTTCTAAATCTTCTTCGTATATGAGTGAGTAGTAAGGTTGATTTAATAATTCATTCGTTTGATAACCGAGTAAAGTAGTACCAGCGTTATTCACTTTAAGAAAATTACCATACAAATCTAATGTGAAAATTGGATCCGGGTGATGCTCGTATAAAGATTTGAACATTTGTTGGTTATGATAGAGTTCATTTTTTTGCTCTACTAAATCTTCTGTACGTAGTTCAATTTGTTTCTCGAGTTCCGAGTTGAATTGCATTTGTGCTACCAATAATATTTTATTTTGTTTTCGCACTAAACTATGGCGTATGAGAACGAAAGAGAAAGTTAACATAAGCCCAATTACTACAATGGGTGCAAAAACATATTCAACCAATATAAAAACAATAAGCATCATGACAGAAATATACGGTAATGATAATCGGATGAATTCCCCAAATTTAGGTGTTAGTAGTACTTGTTCTTGTTTTTCAGGTTCTTTTGTATGAAGAATACAGGCGATTGCTACTAGTACTAAGGTCACTTGATAGAGCGGAGTAACAGTAAACATAGAATACTCTGGTGTGAAGTATTTTATATAAGCATAAATTGCATCCGTAGTGGCATACAAAATTAAAGCACTACCAAGAAGCGCACCAACTTGTTTTGGTAATAAGGATAATGGTCTGAATAAAAGATTGATTCCTATTAAAAGAAAGAGTAAATCAGCCATTGGATAGATAAGCTGAACAAATGTGTCGATATAGGATGTTGTAAAAACGTGAATGGTTCGTTCAATAAGTAAGTAGTAACTTAAAGTAAATTGGGCTGTAACGATAATGCAAATATCACATATCATAAAAATCTTTTCTAATAAATCTCGGTTATAAATGATTTCGTATAGAAAGGCAAGTGCAAAGCTAATTAAAAAAAGTAAGTAAAAAAAGTCAGACGGATCAACGAACGTATAGTAGTCCTTTAAAATTAAACGTTGATAGGAAACGACTATATCACCGATGAAATAAGAAAGGGCTCCAACTGATAATATGATCCAAAATAAACGAGGTAGCCCTTTTTTTATATTTGAAAAATAAAGTATATAACTACAAGCGATAATATCAATTAATAAGGTACTCATTCCAATTAATATTTGAAATGGAAATGAGTATTCATATAGAAAAGGCATTGCTATGTAATGAATCGCAATAGATAACAATAAAATGCTTGTGAGAATACTTATATGTGTTTGTTTTTTCATTTATATCACCTACGGTATATATAAACTCCGCTTTGTATTTTTTATGATTGGTTGAAAAACATATATAATTTCTATACTTATTTTGCACAGGTATAGCGAGTTCTAAAAATAGATTTTAATAATTCTTGTTTCTGTTCCTAACATATCGACATAGGAATTTGAAGTTTGCTATAATGATTTAAATAGTTGTATTATTTAGAAAAATTTAAAAATAATAATTACTGCAACTAGGACATATTGTTTACTAAGTGAACTTGTTCTTAATTCAGGGGGGAGGGTTTCACAATGGCAAGTGTATATGAAAATAGTTATATGATCGTTTTGATTTTCTTGCTATTAGGCATATTGCTGCCGGTAGTGGCTCTTACATTAGGGAAATTGCTACGCCCAAACAAGCCGAGTGCAGCGAAGGCGACGACATATGAGAGTGGAATTGAGCCTTTTCATGATGCAAATATTCGGTTTCATGCTCGTTATTATATTTTCGCTTTATTGTTTGTCATCTTTGATGTAGAAACTTTATTTTTATATCCATGGGCTGTTGCATATGACAAGCTAGGTTTATTTGCATTAATTGAAATGCTCATTTTTGTTGTAATGTTGCTAGTTGGATTAGCGTATGCTTGGAAAAAGAAGGTGTTACAATGGTTATAAATTTTGAGGAATTACACCCAAACGAGCGGGCGGAATTAGAACGGAATATCTTTTTTTCTACATTAGAACAGTTGAAAGGATGGGCGCGGAGCAATTCTTTATGGCCGATGACATTCGGGCTAGCATGCTGTGCGATTGAAATGATGGGAGTGGGTTCATCGCATTACGACTTAGATCGATTTGGGTCATTTTTTCGGACGTCACCAAGGCAATCAGATGTCATGATTGTATCAGGAACGGTAACGAAGAAGATGGCTCCTATTGTTCGGCGCTTATATGACCAAATGCCGGAACCGAAGTGGGTTATTGCAATGGGATCTTGTGCAACAGCTGGTGGTCCATATGTGAATTCATACGCTGTCGTAAAAGGAGTAGATCAAATTGTACCAGTTGATGTGTATATTCCTGGTTGCCCACCAAACCCTGCTGCTTTAATTTATGGAATTAATAAGTTGAAAGAGAAAATTCGTTACGAGGCAAAGACGGGAAAGCAGGTGACGAATAAATGAGTGATCCAAATAAAGATTTAGAGGATTTGAAAAAAGAAGCAGCTAGGCGCGCGAAAGAAGAAGCGAGAAAACGTCTTGTAGCGAAACACGAGTCGGAAATAAGTGAACTTGAGGAAGAAAACGAAGAAAAAGAGAAAGCGCTACCAAAAAATAATGATATTACTGTGGAAGAAGCAAAACGACGTGCAGCAGCGGCGGCCAAAGCAAAAGCGGCGGCGTTAGCGAAGCAAAAGAGAGAAGGAACAGAAGAAATAACGGAAGAAGAAAAGGCGAAAGCGAAGGCAAAGGCAGCAGCGGCGTTAGCGAAGCAAAAGAGAGAAGGAACAGAAGAAATAACGGAAGAAGAAAAGGCGAAAGCGAAGGTAAAGGCAGCAGCGGCGGCCAAAGCAAAAGCAGCGGCGTTAGCGAAGCAAAAGAGAGAAGGAGCAGGAGAAATAACGGAAGAGGAGAAAGCGAAGGCCGTGGCAGCCGCAAAGGCAAAAGCGGCGGCAAGAGCGAAGCAGAAAGCCTCGCTAGGTGATGGGGATTCGGGAGATGAAAAGGAAAAGGCAATTGCAGCAGCAAAGGCGAAAGCAGCAGCGGTGGCAAGGGCGAAGGCAAAGGGTGCTGAAAGTAAGAAGGAAGGTGCGCCGAAGCAGGAAGAACCATCTATTAATCAGCCGTATTTAAATCAGTATGTTGAGGTTATTAGGAACAAAGTAGGAGAGGATGTATTAGTAGATTCCTATATTAATAAACTTTCAAAAGATGTACCGACTCTCGTGGTGGCTCCTTCAAAATATTATGAGACGATGGAGTTACTGCGATTCCATGAGGGACTTGCTTTTGATTATATGTCAGAGCTACATGCGACAGACTTTGTGACTCATATGGAAGTGTATGTTCATTTATTTTCATATGGAAAGAAACAGTCAGTAGCAGTGAAAGTAAAGCTGGACCGAGAAGCGCCGCAAGTGGAGTCGGTGACAGCGCTTTGGAAAGGGGCTGACTGGCCAGAGCGAGAAGCGTATGATTTGCTCGGCATTGTATTTAAGGGGCATCCGAATTTATCGCGTATTTTAATGCCTGATGATTGGGTAGGGCATCCGCTTAGGAAAGATTATGAACCGTATGATGTGGAGGTGTAGCTTATGATTCGTACGGAAGAAATGCTTTTGAATGTAGGGCCTCAGCACCCGAGTACACATGGTGTATTCAGGCTTGTTATTAAGATTGACGGGGAAATTATTAAAGAAGCTATACCGGTTATTGGGTATTTGCATCGCGGGACTGAAAAGATTGCTGAGAGCTTACAGTATACGCAAATTATCCCGTATACAGATCGAATGGACTATTTATCGGCAATGACGAATAATTACGTCATTTGCCATGCTGTAGAGACGATGATGGGGCTTGAAGTTCCGGAGCGTGCCGAATACTTGCGGGTACTTGCGATGGAGCTTGGAAGGATTGCGAGTCATCTCGTTTGGTGGGGGACGAATCTTCTGGATATAGGAGCGGTTAGTCCATTTTTGTACGCGTTTCGTGAACGAGAGATGATCATAAATTTATTAAATGAATTATGCGGTGCACGGCTTACTTTTAATTATATGAGAGTCGGCGGTGTGAAGTGGGATGCGCCGGATGGATGGATTGAAAAAGTGGAAGAGTTTGTTCCGTACATGAGAGAGCAATTGGCAGGTTACCACGACCTTGTTAGCGGTAATGAGATTTTCTTAAATCGTGTGAAAGGCGTTGGTATATATAGCGCGGAAGAAGCAATTTCGTATTCTTTAAGCGGAGCAAATTTGCGATGCACCGGAGTAAACTGGGATCTTCGCAAAGATGAGCCGTATTCGATTTATGATCGTTTTGATTTTGACGTTCCTGTTGGAAGCGTGGGGGATGCTTGGGATCGCTACGTTTGCCGAATGGAGGAAATTGAGGAGTCGTTAAAAATTGTAGAGCAAGCAGTCCAGCAGTTTCCAAAGGACGGAGCTGTGCTAGCGAAAGTGCCGAAAATTATTAAGGCGCCTAAAGGAGAAACGTTCGTCCGTATAGAGTCGCCGCGTGGAGAGATTGGTTGCTATATCGCTAGTGACGGAAAGAAAGAGCCATACCGTTTGAAATTCCGCAGGCCGTCTTTTTATAATTTGCAAATTTTACCAAAATTATTAAAAGGTGAAAACATCGCCAATTTAATTACGATTTTAGGTGGAGTTGATATTGTACTTGGGGAGGTTGATGGCTAATGATTGAGACGCTCTTACAATCACCTTCAAGCTGGACGAATTTTTTCATTTTTTTCGGATTAGCGGTGCTTCTATTATTTGCAGTCCTTGGCTTCGTTACATATGGCATTTTGGCAGAACGGAAAGTGATGGGATTTATGCAGGGGCGGATTGGACCAAACCAAGTTGGAGGACGGTTCGGTTTACTGCAAACGGTAGCTGATGTTTTGAAACTATTATTGAAAGAAGATAGTATTCCGAAAGCAGCGGATAAACCGTTATTTATATTAGCGCCTGTCATTGCATTCGCACCGGCATTTATGGTGCTTGCGGTTATCCCATTCACTGATAAATTTCAGTTCGCAGATATTGGAGTAGGGCTGCTCTATTATATTGCTGTTTCCGGCATTACGACGATTGGTGTTGTGACTGGGGGATGGGCATCGAATAATAAATACTCCCTTTTAGGAGGGATGCGCGCGGCGGCGCAAATGATTTCTTATGAAATTCCGCTTGTAATGAGTGTAATTGGCGTCGTTTTGTTAGCTGGTAGCCTGAATTTAAATGAGATTGTAGTGGCACAGGAGAAGGTATGGTATATTTTCGCGCAGCCAATCGGTTTCGTTGTTTTCTTAATTGCAGCAGTTGCAGAGTTAAATAGGACACCATTTGATTTGCCGGAAGCGGAGTCAGAACTTGTTTCTGGATATCATACGGAATACTCAGGGTTTCGCTGGGCGTTTTTCATGCTTTCAGAGTATGTATATTTCTTCGGGATGGCATCGTTAATTACAGTGCTCTTTTTAGGAGGATGGAATCCAGTTATGTTCCTTGGATTTATCCCAGGTGCTGTATGGTTTGCTTTGAAATTTAGCAGCGTAGTCTTTCTCTTAATTTGGTTCCGTGTCACGTTTCCGCGTATAAGGGGTGATCAGTTAATGGAGTTTGGCTGGAAGGTATTGTTGCCAATTGCACTTGCAAATATTTTCTTAACGGCATTGATTAAAGAGTTATTCTTCTAACCTATGAGAGGGGTGCCAGTAAGAGATGAAAGGACTATTTAAAGGATTAAAATATACATTAAGTAATTTGAGTAAGAAAAAGGTGACGTATGATTATCCGAATCAACCGTTGCCGTTGCCAGATCGTTTTCGGGGTATTCAAAAATTTTATCCGGAAAAATGTATTGTTTGTAATCAATGTTCCAACATTTGTCCGACGGATTGTATTCAGTTAACGGGAAAAAAACATCCTGATCCTACGAAAAAAGGAAAAATTATCGATACGTATGATATTAATTTTGAAATTTGTATTCTTTGCGATTTATGTACAGAAGTTTGCCCGACAGAAGCAATTGTTATGACAAATAACTTTGAACTCGCGGCGTACTCACGTGATGACTTATTTAAAAATTTGCAGTGGCTTGATGAAAACGACGAAAATGTCAGGAAGGAGAATAAGTCATGAATGGCGAGTTTGTAGCATTCTTTATACTATCCTTGTCTGCAATTATCGGCGGTGTTCTTATGTTGAACTTAACGAAAGTCATGCATATGATGCTAGCTCTTGTTCTAACATTTCTCAGCATTGCAGGTTTGTACTTTCTTTTATCAGCCGAGTTTATCGGTGTTGCACAAATTTTACTTTACTCTGGTGCGATCACAATTATTATGATTTTTGGCATTATGTTAACGAAACATAACGCGGAAAATGAATCGCGTCTTACTCTTCGAAAATGGATTATCTTCTTTGCAGTTGTAGCATTTGGGGCAGTTATGTATTTCGCTGTTAACAATATTGATTTTGCAAATGAAAGCACACAAGGAAGTTTACCTCTCCATGAAAAAAACACACTTCAAATCGGTACACTTCTCTATTCGAAATATATTATTCCATTTGAATTAACTTCAGTTATTTTACTTGTAGCACTTGTTGGCGCAATTATACTTGCGAAGAAGGATGAGAAAGAGGAGGATTCCAATGAGTAGCGTTCCCGCTTCTGCATATTTAACGCTTGCGATTATTTTGTTTTGCATTGGTCTATTTGGAGCTTTAACAAAGCGAAATACAGTAATCGTATTAGTTTGTATCGAATTAATGCTCAACGCTGCCAATTTAAACTTAGTGGCGTTTAGTAAATTAGGTTTATTCCCGAATTTAACAGGGCAAATTTTCTCGCTGTTTACGATGGCTGTAGCGGCAGCGGAAGCGGCGGTAGGACTCGCCATTTTGATTGCTTTGTACCGCAATCGCACGAAAGTTCATGTAGATGAAATGGATACGCTCAAGGGATAGCATTGTGACCGAAAAGGGGGAAGGAAACAATGATCGATTATGCATGGCTCATACCGCTTTTCCCGCTTGTTTCGTTTTTGTTACTTATTATATTCGGGAAGAAAATTAGAGAGGGAAGCAGTGTACTTAGTATTTTTTTCGTCTTTCTCTCCTTTATATCCGCGGTACTTGTATTAATAGAACGGTTTTCGAAAGTCACAGTGAAGCATAAGTGGCTATGGCTTAGAGCTGGAGATATCGATATATCATTTGGCTTTGAAGTGACTGCATTAGGAGCTTTAATGTTGTTTATCGTCACACTTGTGAGTTTACTTGTACATGTGTATTCGAAAGGTTATATGAAAGGCGACGAAAGACTACCAACCTTTTATGCATATTTAGGACTCTTTACATTTGCGATGCTCGGGCTCGTTCTATCGCCGAATTTATTACAACTTTATATATTTTGGGAGTTAGTGGGTCTCGGTTCATTTTTACTCATCGGTTTTTATTTCTTTAAAGAAGAAGCGAAGGCTGCTGCGAAAAAGGCTTTTATTATGACCCGTATTGGGGATGTTGGTTTATTTATTGGGATGATTTTAATTTTTTGGCATGCAGGTAGTTTTGAATATGATGCAATTTTTAGGGCGATTTACACGGGTGATCTTCCCCCTACTATGATTACTATAACGGCGATATTAATTTTTATCGGGGCGATGGGGAAATCAGGTCAGTTTCCGCTTCATACGTGGTTACCAGACGCGATGGAAGGGCCAACGCCTGTTTCGGCACTTATTCATGCGGCGACGATGGTCGCAGCTGGTGTATATTTGGTAGCGACGATGTTTCCGCTATTTTCGGCGAGTGCGGTGGCGATGCAGACGGTTGCAATCGTTGGGGGATTCACCGCAATCTTTGCGGCCTCTATCGGTCTTGTACAGACGGATATAAAGAGGGTGCTTGCTTATTCTACAGTTAGCCAGCTCGGATATATGATGCTTGCGTTAGGTTCTGCTGGTTATGTAGCCGGTGTATTCCATTTAACGACACATGCCTTCTTTAAAGCGCTACTATTTTTGGCGGCAGGAAGTGTAATTCATGCCGTGCATACGCAAAACATTAATAAAATGGGCGGTTTACAGAAGAAGATGAAAGTAACTGGTACGTTGTTTTTAATAGGTACACTTGCAATTAGTGGGGTTCCGCTCCTTTCCGGATTTTTTAGTAAAGATGAGATTTTGGCGGCGACTTGGATGAGTGGCAATTACTTTCTATTTGTTTTAGCAGTCCTTGCGGCATTTTTAACAGCGTTTTATATGTTCCGTTTATACTTTCTTGTCTTTACTGGGGAAGCGGAGACGAAGGAAGAGGTGCACGAATCACCTCGGATTATGACGTATCCAATGATTGTTCTCGGCGTCCTTGCGGTAGTAGCGGGATATATAAATACACCGTGGTTTGGGACGTTTCTCGGAGATTGGCTTACGAAAGATATAGGATTTAAAGTGGAAGAGGTGCATGGGCCCGTATGGATTATGATCGTTGCGACGCTCGTTTCATTTGCGGGAATTGCCCTTGCTTATTTCATATATGGAAAGAAAACTATCTCACGGGATTGGGCTGGAGGAGAAGGATCATCTCTTCATAAGCTCCTTAAAGAAAAATATTATGTGGATGAACTATACAATGTTACGGTGCTTCCGATTACGAAGGGAATCGCTCATGTGCTTCGCTTATTCGAAGTATATGTTGTAGAAGGATTCGCAGTTTTAATTGGAAGTTTGGTGAAAGGTGTGAGCGGCATCGGGTCGAAACTTCAAAACGGGAATGTACAAGTGTACGGCACTGTAACAGCGGTTTCGCTCGCGATACTTGTAATTATTTTGCTATATACGGGAGGGGATTTACGATGAATGATTTGCTACTAACGTTCTTCATTTTTTCCCCACTTTTAGGAATTCTCTTACTTGTATTAACACCGAAAAAAGAATCGCGTACAGTGCAAGCGCTTGGTTTGTTTGGGACGGCGCTTCCATTCGGAGTCGCCATCGTCCTCGCTTGTACATATGCTTCTGGAAAGAGTTTATCGCTATTTGATGAAAAAGTGAAATGGATTAAATTTGGGGATTTTGCAGCGGTAGATAAAAGGTGGTTTTCCATTTATTACGAGCTTGGTATTGATGGATTATCGCTTGTCATGATGGTACTGACGGCCCTTCTAGCGATGCTTGCAGCAATTGCGGCGTTTTCCATTAAAAGAAATTTGAAAGCATTTTATATGCTATTACTCATGCTAGAAATAGGGATGCTAGGCGTCTTTGCTGCTCAAAATTTAATGTTGTTCTTTATCTTCTTTGAAATTACGTTACCACCAATGTTCTTATTAATTGGGAAATGGGGGAAATTGTCGAGTGAAAAGGCTGCATACAGTTATTTAATATATAACGGCATTGGCTCAGCTATTTTGCTCATTGTTTTCTCAATTTTGTTCGCGAAAACAGGTACGACAAATATTGCGGAGCTTAAAGAAATATTAACGAGTGTATCTACTGGAGGAGGATTGTTTGTTCCGAGTGGCTTACAGTTCGGTTTATTTCTTGCCATAATGATTGCTTTTGCAATTAAACTACCCGTCTTCCCTTTGCATCGCTGGATGGTCAATGTGCATATTGAGGCACATCCTGCTGTAGTTATGCTTCATGCGGGCGTTTTGCTGAAGATTGGCGCGTACGGTATTATTCGCTTCGGGAAGGGGCTATTTCCGGAATACTTTCGCGAGTTTGCAACGATCCTTGCGATTTTAGGAGTCATTAATTTATTGTATGGTGCCTTTTTAGCGCTCATCCAAACGGACTTTAGGAAGGTACTTGCTTACTCTAGTATTTCGCATATGGGAATTGTTTTAATGGGACTCGCAGCACTTAATGCGCCAGGTACGCAAGGGGCGTTATTCCAAGTTGTGTCGCACGGTTTAATTGCAGCCTTGCTCTTTTTCTTACTCGGTGTTATTGAACAGCGATTTGGAACGTCGAATATTACAGCGCTTGGTGGACTGGCAAAAAGTGTCCCGGTACTTAGCGGCTTCCTCTTAGCAGGAGGAATGGCCTCGCTTGGATTGCCGGGGATGTCTGGATTTGTTAGTGAGTTTCTTGCCTTTCTCGGTTTATTCCAAGAGGAGCCAGTCATTGCTGCTGTCGGTGTGCTTGGCATCATTTTAACAGCTGTATATGTATTAAGAGCGACACTCCAAGTGACATTTGGTAAGAAAGAATGGGAAACGAAATTTGATATACACGGATGGGAGTATGTACCTGTTATATTACTTATCGTTTGTATTATTGCAATTGGAGTAATGCCAGAAATACTAGGGGATCCGCTTCAAAATACATTGAAAACATTGGGGGTGAAGTAGGATGGATATGAATACGTTACTTAGCTTATCGTGGCATCTTATGGTGCCAGAATTCATTATTCTCGGGGCTGCCATCCTTCTTTCCATATGTGATTTGTTTTTTAAGCTGAACCATAGGTACGTAGCGCTTGGTGCGATCGCTGCCATCATATTAGCGATCGTGTCATTAATTACACTATATGGCGAACCAGCAGGAGATATTTTAAATGGATCGTTCGTATTAGATGGATTTTCAAAAGGATTTAAAACGTTGTTATTAGGCGGGGCAACCCTCATCTTGTGTATGGCAATGAGCGATGACAAGAAGAATCCAATTGAAGATAAGGGAGAATATTATTACTTATTTTTAATGGCGCTTCTTGGTGCGATGTTCATGGCTTCTAGTGTCGACTTCATTACGCTTTTCGTCGGTTTAGAGCTACTATCACTTTCTTCCTATATTTTAGTAGGAATTCGAAAAAAGAACCGTGCATCAAATGAAGCGGCAATGAAATACGTCATTAACGGAGGAATTGGAACGGCAATTACGCTCTTTGGAATGAGTTATTTATACGGTATTACAGGTGTAACCAATATCGTGGATATGCAAAAAGTATTCACCGGGGAGCTGGCTAGTGGTATTCAGTTATTGTTAGCTCTCGCATTTCTCCTATTGCTCGTTGGACTCTCATTTAAAATTGCAACAGTGCCATTTCATATGTGGGCACCAGATGTGTATGAAGGGGCTACGACACCGGTTACGGCTTTTCTTGGAACGATTTCTAAAATTGCTGGGTTCTTACTCGTTATTCGCCTGTTCCTTATGGTTTTTGCAAGTGTATCAATACAAGGGGATGTGCAATCTTTATACGGGCGTATGAGCATATATATTGCCGTGCTAGCAAGTATTACGATGATTGTTGGGAACGTGGTCGCATTAAAACAATACAACGTAAAACGTCTATTTGCTTATTCAGGTATCGCACACGCAGGGTATTTACTCGTTCCGCTTGTAGCATTATCGCCGTTTACGATGGATAGTATGTGGTTTTATATGCTTGCGTACATGCTTATGAATATAGGAGCGTTTGCGGTTATCCACGGCTTAATCTTACAAAACGATAAGGAAAATATAACTATTTTCACCGGTTTATACAAGCGATCGCCATTTACAGCGATAGTGATGACAGTCTTTATTTTATCGCTGGCCGGGATACCAGGAACGGCAGGTTTCATTGGAAAGATTAACATCTTTTTAGGTGCACTTCATGTAGAGCCAGCTCATTACGTACTAGCTTCGATTATGATGGGTACGACAGTTGTTTCATTCGTATATTATTTCCGTATTTTACAACAAATGTTTTTCCGCACAGGGGAGACAGAAGAAAAGATTCGGTTACCGTTAAATATAAAGATTGTTATGAGCCTTTGTGCAATTTCGATTGTAATACTAGGGATTATGCCGATGATTGGATATAATTTCTTTTATGAATATTTTCCATTAATGAAAGATTTCTTCTTCTTAGGGAACGTGGTACAATAGTGAAAATAAAAGGTGTGGAGTCAGTACTCTGCGCTTTTTATTTTGTGTTAATCGCAAATGAAAACGCATATAGGTATACGTTTTTTGAGAGGAATTTTCGATATGAAATGTAAGATGCTTATTTGCGTTTGAAAAAGTGTGGCTCCTACTTAGTATGGTATCGTTTTTATATGTTTTGCAAGTAGTAGCCAAGTAAAGAGGGGTCGATTTTTTGGCACAACTTTTAGGGCAACAAGCACTGATTGCTATTGTTTCGCATCTATTGTTTATTACCATTACGTGGTGGGCCTTACAAGGCATTCACATTGAGCGTTTAATGAAGCCTGGGAAAGTGATGCAGACACGAGTATTACTCATCCTAATTACCATTGCAATTGGGACATCTGTAAGTAACTTTTTCCTTGATTATTTAGGCTATTCAAAGAGTTTAACGTATTTAGTAAAGTAAGTGTATAGAACCTTATATCTCCGTTAACAATGGGGATAGGAGGGGATGAAATTGAAGCTTAAAGCCATTCTTATTGTTGTCGTAAGTGTTGCTTTATTTTTGGTTGGATATAGAGAGATGAAACCGATAAGCGATGAACAGAAAATGGAGAGCATGATTGCAGCTTTAGAGAAAAATAATGCTAAAGTGGAAAAATGGTCATGGTTAGCACGAGAGACAAAAACGATTTCTAATATACATACGTTTCAAAAGTTGTTAAACGATGTGAAGGACAAGGCAAATGTCCAAAAGTGGGAATTAGAACAATCTCCAGATGGATATAAAGCTACATCCTATAAAAAATTTTCTTCGTATGAAGAACGAGTAGTAGTAACTTGGAGTAAGGAAAATACTAAAGAAAACACTTTCATTATATTTGAAGTGAGCGGGGCAAAATGGGACCCGAAGTACGTTCAGAAAATGAATAAAATTTTTAGCGAAAAACCTATAATTTACACTTGTGTTCAAGGTGTACTGAATGATAAGATTGAAGGTGTTTTGCAAAATAAAACCAATCAGGTTTTGAAAGATCTTTCAGCAAGAGCGATCGAACAAGTAGAAGAAAGAGCATTTGTGTCAGTCTCCGCATACAATAAAAAGTGGGATGACGCTCTTTCAACAAATAGAGAGAAAATAAATGTGCAAATAGCAATACGTTCTACAGACAACAAAGATACAATTGTGGTTGGCACACCGATCATAACTTCTGAGTATTGAGTGAATAGATACTGAAAAAAGGACACGGAGGGGAATAATTTGGAAAAGATCATCGTCCGTGGCGGAAAGCGGTTGAACGGCACAGTGCGTGTTGAGGGCGCAAAAAATGCTGTATTACCTATAATCGCTGCAGCCCTATTAGCGAGTGATGGAAAGAATGTACTATCTGAAGTACCAGTATTGTCTGATGTATACACAATTAACGAGGTATTACGTCATTTAAATGCTGAAGTCGTATTTGAAAATAACCAAGTAACAATCGATGCTTCTAAAGAACTAAACATTGAAGCACCATTTGAATATGTACGTAAAATGCGTGCGTCTGTTCAAGTAATGGGGCCATTATTAGCACGTAACGGTCGTGCTCGTATTGCACTTCCTGGTGGATGTGCAATTGGTTCACGTCCAATTGACCAACATTTAAAAGGCTTTGAAGCAATGGGAGCAAAAGTACAGGTTGGTAATGGTTTTGTTGAAGCATACGTTGAGGGAGAACTAAAAGGAGCTAAAATTTATTTAGACTTCCCAAGCGTGGGCGCGACAGAAAACATTATGTCTGCAGCTACATTAGCAAAAGGGACAACAATCCTTGAAAACGCAGCGAAAGAACCAGAAATCGTTGACTTAGCGAACTTCTTAAATGCGATGGGAGCGAAAGTACGCGGAGCTGGAACTGGAACGATTCGTATCGAAGGCGTTGATAAATTATATGGTGCAAACCACTCTATTATTCCTGACCGTATTGAAGCGGGAACATTCATGGTTGCAGCGGCAATTACTGGTGGAGACATCTTAATTGAAAATGCTGTGCCTGAACATTTACGCTCAATTACAGCGAAGATGGAAGAAATGGGTGTTAAAATCATTGAGGAAAATGAAGGTGTACGTGTTATTGGCCCAGATAAGTTAAAAGCGGTTGATATTAAAACTATGCCTCACCCAGGTTTCCCAACAGACATGCAATCACAAATGATGGCATTATTACTACAAGCTGACGGAACAAGTATGATTACAGAAACGGTATTCGAAAACCGCTTTATGCACGTTGAAGAATTCCGTCGTATGAATGCTGATATTAAAATTGAAGGTCGTTCTGTTATTATGAACGGTCCAAACAGCTTACAAGGTGCTGAAGTAGGTGCAACTGATTTACGTGCAGCGGCAGCATTAATCTTAGCTGGTTTAGTATCAGAAGGTTACACTCGTGTAACTGAATTAAAGCATCTTGACCGTGGTTATGTAGATTTCCATAAGAAATTAGCTGCATTAGGTGCAACTATTGAACGTGTAAACGAAAAAGTAGAAGAAGTGAAAGAACAAGAAGTTTCTGATCTTCACGCTTAATTGAAATAGTCTCTATGTCTTTTGACATAGGGGCTATTTTTTTTCTATTACTGTTATAGTCAAGAAATTCTATACTTATGCACGTACCAGTGAAAATATTTAGAAAATTTTCGTTTTATTCCGTAACATTTCGATTGATGATGAACGAAATCACTATGCATTACACTTCTGCTTTATCCCGCTATTTGCGGGCAGTAAGACTCCCACCTCAAAATTCGGCGAATGCGAGGGAGTTAGGTGGGAAATTAACTGCCCGTAAAAGCCCGATTGGTGTGGGCTAATAATCAGTGGGAGATGAACAAAATCCCCACTGATTAAAGTTTCACTTTATATCAATACCCCCAAGTATGTTCTAAAAGATTCGGTAGTTCCATAAGAATGAAAGGAAGCCAACTTTATATTGGGGGAATAGGATGAAAGTTTCAAAGCCACTTTTCATTACAGTAGCGCTCTTAATAGCGCTCGTTATCATTGTACCTGCTGCTCTTGTTATCCCGTTTGCGAAAGCAAAAGTAGGGGAAGAAGTAGCTTCTAAAACTCCTCCAGTCGCAGAAAGTATACCCGCTCCAGGAAAAGTAGATACAGCTGTTCAAGTGGCTGTATATCGCGAGAAGCAGAAGAAGGTAGAAACATTACCGGTGGAGGAGTATGTGACAGGTGTAGTAGCTTCTGAGATGAATGCCAGTTTTGAAATAGAGGCGCTAAAGGCGCAGGCATTAGCAGCGAGAACATTTGTAGTACAGCGTATGCTAAGCGGAGAAAAGAAAAACAACGCGGACGTGGTAGATACGGTGAAAGATCAAGTGTACAAAAGCAAAGAAGAATTGAAAAAACAATGGGGTAATAACTACGAAAACAATTTAAAGAAAATCGAGGAAGCCGTTTCCAAAACAGCAGGACAAGTTTTAACATATGAGGGAAAACCAATTTCAGCGTCTTTCTTCTCAACGAGTAACGGACGAACAGAAAATGCAGCTGATTATTGGGGAAATGATTATCCGTACTTAAAGAGTGTGGATAGTCCGTGGGATCAAGCTTCTCCAAAATTTACGAGCGAGCAAACATTCACAGTAACTGACTTTCAAAAACGTCTCGGTGTGAAGGTACTAGCAGACGGGAAAGTTGGAAACATTAAAGACCTTACAGAAGGAAAACGAGTAAAAGATGTAGAGTTTCAAGGAAAAACATTAACAGGAAAAGAAGTGCGTGAAAAATTAGATTTACGTTCTTCTGACTTTACGTGGAAACAACAAGGAAATAACATTGTCGTCACTACGAAAGGCTTTGGTCACGGCGTCGGTATGAGTCAATACGGAGCAAATGGTATGGCGAAAGAAGGTAAGAAGTATACAGATATTGTTGCTCATTACTATAAAGGAATCGAAATTAAAACGATGAACGATTATGAAGGAAAATTAATGGTGAAGAAGTAGATTGTAAAAAGAGCTAATTTAAATTAGCTCTTTTTGTCATTATTTGTAGAAATAAATGAAAAGGTACGCTGTTTACCTTGTGTTATAATACAGTTATGTGAATATATAAAACATAATAACAGGGGGTAATGGAAAATGATGATGGATGTACCGCTTCTCATTCCAGCAATGATAGAACGAGCAGAGAAATATTTTTCCAAAAAGGAAGTTGTTTCACGGACTGCATCTCGTATTCATACATTAACATACGGAGAAATTGCAAAGCGGACGAGAAAGCTTGCTAGCGTATTAAAGAGAATGGGAATCGAACAAGGGGATAAAGTAGGTACAATTGCTTGGAACCATCATAGGCATTTGGAAGCATACTTTGCGATTCCGGGAATCGGTGCAGTACTACATACGATTAATTTAAGACTTTCCGCTGATCACATTTCATATATTATTAACCATGCAGAAGATAAGGTCATCCTTGTCGATGAAGATATGGTACCTGTATTAGAGAGTATTCAACACGAAATCCCGCATATAAAAGCCTTTATTATTATGACAGACGATCATAAACTCCCTCACACAACATTATCACCAGCATATCATTACGACCAATTACTTGAAGAAGGCGATGAAACATTTCCATTTATAAAAGATTTAGATGAAAAAGCACCAGCAGGTATGTGCTATACGTCGGCTACGACAGGGAAACCGAAAGGTGTAGTATACACACACCGTAGTATTGCGCTCCACAGTTATACACTTGGACTTGCAGATGGTGGGAATATATCAGAAGTAGACACTTGCATGCCTGTTGTTCCCATGTTCCATGTGAATGCATGGGGATTACCGTTTGCAAGTACGTGGTTTGGTACGAAACTCGTATTACCAGGGCCACATTTTACACCAGAGATTTTAGCAGGATTAATCGAAAGAGAGAAAGTAACAATTACGGCTGGCGTGCCAACCATTTGGATTGGCTTGTTGCAGGAACTAGAAAAACATCCATATGATATTAGTAGTATAAAAACGATTTGGTCAGGTGGATCAGCTGCTCCGATGAGCATGATTCGTACGTATGAAGAGAAATATGAAATTGCATTTAGACAAATATATGGAATGACAGAAACAAGTCCTGCTGTTGTAATTAATTGCCCAAAATCATATCAGCGTGATTTACCGAAAGAAGAGTATTATAACTTACGCTCTCGCCAAGGATATTTATTCCCTGGGTTAGAAATGAAAGTGATTGGACAAGACGGTGAAATTAGGTGGGATGGCGAAGAAATGGGAGAACTATGTTTAAGAGGCCCGTGGATCGCAGGTAGTTATTATAATGATGAGCGAACAGAAGAATCAATGAAAGATGGATGGCTCCATACGGGAGATATCGTTACAGTTGATTCGGAAGGATTTATTAAAATTGCTGATCGTACGAAAGATTTAATTAAAAGCGGCGGTGAATGGATTTCTTCTGTAGATTTAGAAAATGCTTTAATGTCACATGATAAAGTATTAGAGGCATCTGTCGTGGCAATACCGCATGAAAAATGGCAAGAACGTCCCGTTGCTTGCGTTGTATTAAAAGAGGGACAAGCAGTAGAAAGAGAAGAGTTGTATGCTTTACTAGAAGCAGAATTCCCGAAATGGTGGATGCCCGATGATATTTTATTCGTAAATGAAATTCCGAAAACATCTGTAGGGAAGTTTTTAAAACGAGCACTTCGTGATCAGTTAAAAACTTATATGGTAGAGCAGAAATAGAGAAGAAGGCTATCCTTTAATATGGATAGCCTTTTTTGTTGTCATGATATGAAAATGTATGAAATATCATAATTTCCCATTAATTGTTTGGTACAATAAGATAAAAATCATTTGGAGGAGACGGAATGGCGCTACTGGGGTTGAAACAATTAGGGAAGACGAGCCAGTTACCAGCAATTGAGCTACAGGTTGAGAAAGGACAATGTGTTGTTTTGCAATGTAATAACCATACAGCTAAAGTGTTGCACCGCATCATTATCGGTGAGGAAGAAGCTTCAACTGGCAATGTACTATTTGAAGGCGAAGCGATTGGAAAGAAAAATTATGCCCGTATCGGTTTTTGTTTTCTGAAAGATGAAGCATATGACCGTCTGAAAGTGAAGGAATACTTCAAATTTTTATTAGGACTTTATGAATCAAAGATGAGTATAGAAGAAGTTGTACAGTATGTCGGTCTCTTAGATAAGTTAAATGTGAAAATAGAAAAATTGTCATTTTCAGAGAAACGTCGCCTTCATATCGGGCGAGTGATGATTCATAATCCAGATTTAGTTATTTTGGAAGAGCCAGAGCAAAACGTAGATATAGAAAGTACGATTATTATACGAAAAGCGATTATGAAAATGAAAGAACAAGGAAAGGCAATTTTTATTACGTCATCTTTCTTATCGGACGCCCTTTCATTAACAGAAGATGTATATATATTAAACAACGATGGTGTAAAAAAGGTAGAAATTGAGCAGGAAGAAGTAGAAGAGGTTGATGAAGAAAAAGTCGTTCAAATGATTCCGCAAATGAAATTAGAAAGAATACCGGCGAAAGTGAACGATAAAATCATTTTACTTGATCCGATGGAGATTCATTTTATTGAAACGCAAAATGGAGTAACACATATTCATGTGCGTGAGGGTGATTTTGTATGTGCGTTAACATTAAGTGAACTAGAAGTGAGATTAACAGGATTCGGATTCTTCAGGTGTCATCGCTCGTATCTTGTAAATTTACAAAGAGTACGAGAAGTTATTACATGGACACGTAATAGTTTTAGTTTAATTCTGGATGATGAAAGAAAAAGTTCGATTCCGCTTTCAAAAGGACGAATGGACGAATTGAAAGGTGTAATTGGACTATAAAAAGTGCTCCAATAAGCTCAAAATACGATTCATTCACCGGTAAAAATACTCCTTTTACCGGTATTTTACTGCGTAACCCCTTTGTTTTTCATATGATTGAGTCAAGAAAAGCGAAACAAATAAACGAGAATCGCTAAAGCGGCTTTCATCTATAGAAAAAGAAAAACAAAGGGGATGACGAAATGACATTGGCAATTGAAATGAAAGATGTAATGAAAAGTTTCAGTGGGAAAACAGCACTTCGAAATGTAAATATTGAGGTGAAGCAAGGAGAGATTTTTGGATTTCTCGGACCAAGTGGATCCGGTAAAACGACAACAGTAAAAATATTAACTTCTCAATTGCTTCATAGCGTTGGAACGGTAAGAGTATTTGGGAAAGACATTTCAGGACCAAATAGCATCGATTACAAACGAATTGGTATTTTAACAGACAATAGCGGTTTATACGAAAGACTTAGCATTTATGATAACTTATTATTATTTTGTGATTTATACGATTGTAAAAAAGAACGAATTGATGAAGTGCTATCACAAGTGAACTTATTAGATGATAAAAAAACACAAGTGAAAAAATTATCAAAAGGAATGAAGCAGCGCGTCACATTAGCGAGAGCAATCCTTCATAAACCAGATATCCTCTTCTTAGACGAACCAACATCGGCACTTGATCCAGTAAACGTACAAAACATTCATAAAATCTTAAAAGACTTAAATAAAGAAGGAACGACGATTTTCTTAACGACGCACAATATGGACGAAGCGGAAACGCTTTGTAACCGCATTGCCTTCCTTTGCGGGGGAGAAATTGTAGCACTTGATACGCCGGAAAACCTTCGCTTGCAATACGCGAAAGATCAAATACAAGTCGTACTAAAAGATAAGCAAAAAGAAATTGTGAAAAAAGATGAATTAGGTGCAAAACGTATTTCAGAATGGATGAAAAAAGGAGAATTACTATCCATTCATTCACACGAACCAACGCTAGGCGATATCTTTATTGAAGTTACTGGGAGGGGATTATAATGACATTTTCAATGAGACGATTTTCAGCTATTGTAAGAAAAGAAATGTATGATGCAGGTAAAAATTCACAAGTTGTAATTATGGCGCTATTACCTATTCTTCTTGCTGTGCTTTATAGTAATATGACTTCTCTAAAAGAGTTCTTTGCAGGTTTTACGATTGCAATGACGCTTACTATGGTGGGGAGTTACGTGCAAGCAATTATTATTGCAGAGGAGAAGGAAAAACACACTTTACGAGTATTGATGTTATCTCCAGCAAAGCCATTAGAAGTTATTTTAGGAAAAAGTGTACTAACTGTATTTTTTGTATTAGCATCTAGTTTTATTAGTTTAGTGATTTTAGATACTTTTAAAGGGAATATTGGCATGCTAGTTATTATTCTTTTAATAGGTACATTGTTATGTGTCGTATTAGGTACTATTGTTGGCTTACTATCACAAAATATAGCGCAAACATCTATTTTGGGACTTCCGATTTTTCTAATATTCACATTAGGGCCGATGTTACAGGAAATGGTTAAGAATGAGTTTGTGATAAAAGTAGTTAGTTTCCTTCCGACAAGTCATATTATGGAGGCATTGCAAAAAGTTATAAAAGGAAAAGGATTTGTTGCGATTCAAGAACATCTTTTAAACAATATAATTTGGGCTATATGTCTTATCATTCTTTGCATTATTGTTTACAAAAAGAAACAATTAGACTAAAAACTGAGCTAAAACGCTCAGTTTTTTCTTTTTTCTATCATTTCCTCGGAAATTTTGCACTTCTTATACATATTTTTACATATTTTGTCGAAAAGTAATTAGTTATACGTTGTATAGGATGCGTGAATATTGTTCAAAATGATTGCTGAGGTGATGATAGAATGCGAGGAAGGAATAATAAAAAGTCGCAAAAAGTAGTACATTTATTTCAAAGAAGATGGGTGTTTCCGGCACTATACATTGCTTGTGCAGCGGTAATCTTAATGGTTGCGCTATGGTTCCAAGGAGCTAATCCGAAGAAGACTCCGAACCAAGATGCAACACCATATACACAATCGGAAGATCCAGCAGTACCAGTAACGAAATCTTCAGAAGTAGTGAAAATGCCAACTGCCGCTAATGCGGAAGTAGTCGTACAGAAGAAATTCTATGAAGATGCAGCAACAGAGGCGGAACAAGAAAAAGCACTTGTCTTTTATAACAACACATATTCCCCGAATAAAGGAATCGACATTGCTGCGAAAAATGGAAAAGAATTCGATGTTACAGCTGCTTTAAGTGGTGTTGTAACGAAAGCGGAAAAAGATTCACTTCTTGGTTATGTTGTAACAGTTGATAGCGGAAATGGTGTAGCAGCTTCTTATCAAGGCTTAGGCAGTGTGAAAGTAGAAAAAGGTGCAAAAGTTGCACAAGGTGAAGTATTAGGAAAGTCCGGCCTAAGTGCAATGAACAAAGAGGCAGGTTCTCACGTTCACTTTGAAGTGCGTAAAGATAATGTGGCTGTGAACCCTGAGCGTTACTTAAATAAATCAGTAGCAGAAATTAAAGCTGATGCAGGTGCTGCAAAGGCAACGAATGCTTCTGGTAAAAAAGCTGATGACAAATCTCAAAAAGAAGAGAAGTCAACAAGCACGAAACCAGAAAGTAAAACAGAAGATAAGTCTCAAAAAGAAGAGAAATCAACAAGCGGTTCGACTAGTGACAAAGAGACGAACGGCAAACAAGAAGAAACGAAGAAAGAAGAAAAATCAACAAATGGTTCTTCTTCACAAGAATAAGAAAGTGAAAAAATCAGTTCTTACTAGGGGAACTGATTTTTTTATTTTTATATAAAAATAACCAATTTCGAGAAAAAAATTGCAATAACAAGGAAATATGACGAGATTCTCGAATATATATTACAAAAGGGAGGGGATACTGTGTCATTTTTATTTGTTCTGTCGATTGCTATTATTTTATTGTTTGTTTTATTTACTTTATATTATTACATTGCCGGTAAGAAAGAAGTTCCCCGCCATCAATTGTTAGAGGAAGAATATGATCGAGAAGAGTGACACTCCAAAAAGGAGTGTCTTTTCTTTTCGTGCACCTATTGGAATTTTTAGAACTAAGCCGTATAATACTAGTTGTGATTTTTTTACATAAAAACGATATTAGAATACAGTAGGGATCTAATATACTGTATTTTTTGTTGTGGTTGAGGGGGAAGTTTAATGAAAGCTAGAGAGAGCAAAGGTTTTAACAAAGTTTTTATTTTCATCGTTATAGCAATTGTATTAATTGGTACGATTGGGTTTATTATTTTTAATAAGGTTAGTAAAGATAGTAAAGAACAAAAAATTCCAGTTTTGACTTATTATTATTTAGCAAAAGATAAGGACAAAAAGGTAAGTGCTGAGTTGAAAAATCGAAACACAGTTTTATCTGTTGAAGAATTTGAAAAACAAATGAAATATTTAGCTGATAATCAGTATCGTACTCTTACATTAAAGGAATTTAATGAATTTATAAAAGACAAAAAGAAATTACCTAAAAAAAGTGTGTTGATCTCGTTTGATAATTCTTCAAAGTCAAATTATTTATATGCATATCCTATTTTAAAAAAATATAAGATGCATGCAGTTTCATTTGCAGTTACTTCTAAAATTGTAGCTAAAGAACAGAACTTGGATGTTCAAAAAGTTCAGCCATTAAGTGAAGTAGAGATGGATAAAATGAAAGATGTCTTTGAATTTGGGAGTCATACCCATAATCTTCGTGATAGTGCTGACGGTTCGGTGGCTTTAATAAGTAAATCAAAAGACGAAGTTAAAAAGGATGTAGCAAAGAGTCAACAAATTTTAAAAACAAAATTTATGTCATACCCATTAGGGAAATACAATAGAGAAACTATTGAAGTGCTAAAAGAACTGAATATGTCTTTAGCATTTACTAGCTTACAAGGTTATGCGACATCAGAACAAAATCCATTAGAAATCAAGCGTTGGTCTATTTCTACAGATACTACAATGAATCAATTCTCTGAAATCGTTTCTGGGAAATACAACGTTAATAAGAAGTGAAATTTAGTTAATTGTTAAAATTACATAGTTCACAGCCGGAAAACATATTTGAGTTCTTTTGAATTCTAATATGTTTTTTGTTTTATAATGATGAAAATCTTAGAAATATGAAATGTCCTCGATTTTTCACATAAGAAGTTTAAGTTTCTTAAACTTCTTATGTGAAAATACCAAACAGGTAGCATATATCAGTAGTGCGGGCAATACAATGGTATAAACCAAAGCAAAGAGAGTGTTTGAGGTGAGAAATCGTGAATCATTTCATTATAAATCCAAGAATGTTTAACGCTTACAAACAGCACTCACACTTACTTCTTAGTCGTATGCAGCGAGGCTCATTTCACACTTCTCACATCCAATTTAGGGAGGCGAGTGGTGTGCACGATTACATCAAAGAGAGAACTATCAAAATTGGTAAGTATATCGTGGAGACAAGAAAGACAGTGCGTGTCATTGCAAAGGAATTTGGGGTATCAAAGAGTACAGTCCATAAAGATTTAACAGAACGTCTACCAGAAATTAATCCAGAGCTCGCAAATGAAGTAAAAGAAATTCTTGATTATCATAAGTCTATTCGTCATTTAAGAGGGGGAGAAGCAACAAAGCAAAAGTATAGAAAAGAAGATGTAGAAAAGCCTGTACGCCAATAAATATACAATAGCAAACATTCCGTGAACATTCGGTAATATTTTTCAGAAGAATTCTTTTTGCGAATATTACGTTTCTGTTAAATTTATGATAAAATCAGAAATTAGGTGTAAAAGAATTCGGGTGTAACCTGATTTTAAATATCGAGGAGGAAAAAACGGGAATGTTTGCGCGAGATATCGGAATTGACCTAGGTACGGCTAACGTATTAATTCATGTTAAAGGTAAGGGTATTGTATTAAATGAACCATCTGTTGTGGCAATTGATCGTAATACAGGTAAAGTACTAGCAGTAGGTGAAGAAGCAAGAAGTATGGTGGGACGTACGCCTGGTAATATTGTAGCGATTCGTCCACTTAAAGATGGCGTAATCGCAGATTTCGACATTACAGAAGCAATGTTAAAGTATTTCATTAACAAATTGGACGTAAAGAGCTTCTTTTCAAAACCTCGCATTTTAATTTGCTGTCCAACTAATATCACATCAGTAGAACAAAAAGCAATTCGTGAAGCTGCTGAACGTTCAGGTGGTAAAACAGTATTTTTAGAAGAAGAACCAAAAGTGGCCGCTGTTGGTGCGGGTATGGATATCTTCCAACCAAGCGGTAACATGGTTGTTGATATTGGTGGAGGTACAACAGATATCGCTGTACTATCTATGGGTGATATTGTTACCTCTTCCTCTATCAAAATGGCGGGCGATAAGTTTGATATGGAGATCTTAAACTATATTAAACGCAAGTATAAGCTATTAATCGGAGAACGTACTTCAGAAGATATTAAAATTAAAGTTGGTACAGTATTCCCAGGTGCACGTAGCGAAGAGCTTGAAATTCGTGGACGTGACATGGTAACAGGTTTACCACGTACAATTACAGTATGCTCTGAAGAAATTACAGAAGCATTAAAAGAAAATGCAGCTATCATTGTACAAGCTGCAAAAGGCGTACTAGAGCGCACGCCACCAGAATTATCTGCGGACATTATCGACCGTGGTGTTATTCTAACAGGCGGTGGAGCTTTACTACACGGTATCGACATGCTTCTAGCAGAAGAACTAAAAGTACCAGTATTAATTGCTGAAAACCCAATGCACTGTGTTGCGGTTGGTACAGGTATTATGTTAGAGAATATTGATAAATTACCACGTCGTGCATTGAAATAAATCCTAAAAAACCAGAAGTATACAATTTCTGGTTTTTTTTTTGTATGGTTAAATAAATTGAGTGAAGCTATATAAACCGGCATTGAAAACGTTTTCGTAGGGGCGGTGTTACATAAATTGCACATTAATTGTAATAGTTGATTAATGGAAATTATGTTATAATCGCTAATGTGAAATCCGTGTGAACTTAGTGTAATTTATTTGTAAATTTAATACGGATTTAAAAGGGCTTTTATTATTTTGATAATGATGCGAGGAGCCCTATCAAAAGCAAGTTATTTATTGATTTTGGGGGGCAACTAAATATGAAAAAAGTAATTACATATGGAACTTTTGATTTATTACACTGGGGGCATATTAATTTATTGAAGAGGGCAAAGGACTTAGGGGATTATTTAATTGTGGCGGTTTCTTCCGATGAGTTTAATAAATTGAAAAATAAAAAGTCTCATCACAGTTATGAAAATCGTAAAATGATTCTTGAAGCAGTTCGTTATGTAGATGAAGTAATTCCAGAGTATGATTGGGAACAAAAAGTGGTAGATATTCAAGAGCACAATGTTGATGTATTTGTTATGGGCGATGATTGGAAAGGTAAGTTTGATTTTTTAGAAAGCTACTGTGAAATTGTTTACTTACCAAGAACAATAGGAATTTCTACAAGCAAAATTAAACAAGAATTAGCGTTAATTGCTAGGTAATATATGCTAAGAGAAATTAGTGTAACAATATATCTGGCTGTATTCAAAATACTTTTTAGCATAGTAAATATAGCACCACTTAAAAATAAAGTTACCTTTATTATGTCATATGGTGAAAACCTTATTTGTATTTATGAAGAAATGAAAGAGCGAAATATTGATTGTGAATTTGTATTTTTATATAAATCGACTTGTAAGTATGAATTGAAAAATTATCCGGATTTAAAAGTAGTTGCGTTTGAAACAAAAAATATTGTACAAATGATACAAGCCATATATCATTTAGCGACATCTCGGTATGTTATTGTTGATAATTATTTTGGATCACTATCCACGATTCGTTTCAAAAAAAAGGTTCAATGTATTCAAATTTGGCATGCAGCGGGAGCGCTTAAAAAGTTTGGTTTGTTGGCACCGGCTTTTAAAAAGAGGAGTAAATATGCTCAAAAAAGGTTTCTAAGGGTGTATAAGAATTTTCATAAAATTGTCGTAGGATCAGATGCCTTAGCGGAGATTTATATCCAGGCATTTGGAATGAACGAAGAAAATATACTGAAAACAGGGATTCCGCGTACAGATGTATTTTTTAATAAGGGTGACCAAAAACATATTATTAATAATTTCATATATAGTATTCCTAATTTATCTAGAAAAAAAGTAATTTTATATGCACCTACTTTTAGAGATAAAGAGCTCGAGGATTTTGGCTTGCATTTAAATATTGATGCAATGTATGAAGCCTTAAGGGATGAATATATTCTTATTATTAAACTACACCCTGCTATTAGAAATAAATTGGAATACAGGGAGAAGTATGAGGATTTCTTGTATGATTACTCTCTATATCCCAATATAAATGATTTATTTTTGGTAACAGATATATTAATAACGGATTATTCTTCTGTGCCTTTTGAATTCTGTCTACTAAATAAACCAATGATATTTTTTACATATGATTTAAAGAAATATGCGAAAAAAAGAGGGCTTATTGGAGATTTTATATCAAATGTTCCAGGTCCAGTTGTCTATAGCACGGCTGAAATCATTGAAAAGATAAAAAATCATTCGTTTGATTCTAGAAAGCTGGAACAATTTAATGCGCAATGGAGTCAGTATTCAAATGGGAATTCCAGTAGGAATTTAGTGAGTTACTTATTTGATAACTGGGAGTGATTTTTAAGCTAAGTGAAATTCATAGAAATTACTTAGTTTTTTATTTATGTAAGGGTTTTGGTTTATATTATTTAAGATGTCCGGCATTGAATATGAAAAGATAAATTGATAATCCGGTAATTTTACAAGATGGCTAAATGTAGTTAGAAGGTGTATGAATAATATGAATGTAATCAAAAGAATGAAAACAAATCGATTGGTAAAAAGAGTTTGTAAAATGATATTTGTCGTTTGTAGCTACTTACCTGTTCGGGAAAATTTGGTTGTTTTCGAAAGTTTTTCTGGCAAACAGTATAGTTGTAATCCACGCGCTATATATGAGCATATGAAACAACAAAATTTAGGGCTTTATATGGTTTGGAGTGTGAATAAAAGTTATACCGCACATTTTGAAGAAGCAAACATTCCATATATTAAACGTTTTTCACTTCGTTGGTTTGTTTTAATGGCACGTGCGCAATATTGGGTTACAAATAGTCGGATGCCACTATGGCTTCCAAAACCGAGGCATACCATTTATGTACAAACTTGGCATGGTACACCGCTAAAGAAATTAGCGATGGATATGAAAGAAGTTTATATGCCAGGGACAACTACAGAAAAGTATAAGAAGAATTTTCAAAGAGAAGTGCAAAATTGGGATTATTTGCTGTCCCCTAATGCATACTCAACAAAGATTTTTCAAAGAGCATTTCAATTTGAAAAACATGTAGTTGAGACTGGATATCCTCGAAATGATTTTTTATATGTAAATAACAATGGTAAGAAAGTTGAAGAGTTAAAGAAAAAGAATAGCTTACCTATGGATAAAAAAGTAATTTTATATGCTCCAACATGGAGAGATGACCAGTTTTATACTAAAGGGCGCTATAAATTAGACTTGCAATTGGATTTAAGACTTTTAAAACAAAATTTGAGTTCCGATTATATTATTTTATTAAGAATGCATTATCTAGTAGCAGAACAGTTCGATTTGGAGGAACATGCAGGGTTTGTTTATGATTTTTCTCATCATGTTGATATTAATGAATTATACATATTGACAGATATTTTAATAACAGATTATTCTTCTGTCTTTTTTGATTACGCAAACTTAAAAAGACCTGTTATTTTTTATACGTATGACATCGATTTATATCGTGATAAGATAAGAGGTTTTTATTTTGATTTAGAAAAAGAAGCTCCTGGACCAGTGGTTTCAACAACGGAGAGTGTACTAGAAGAAATTATGAAATTTGGAAGGAATGGATTAGGAGAATTTGAAAAAAAATACGATACTTTCTATGACAACTACTGTTATTTGGAAGATGGTTTGGCATCTAAACGCGTGGTAGAGAAAGTGTTTTTTGGAGAGGCACAATAAGATGAATGCAATGATTATGGTATTAAAAGAACAGATAAATAGTCTTTATCTAATTAAACGTCTATCTATTTATCAGGTTAAAAGTTCAAATAAAGATAATTATCTAGGGATTGTTTGGGAAATGTTAAATCCTTTAATTCAAATGGGTATTTATTGGTTTGTTTTTGGAATTGCAATAAGAGGTGGTTCAGGTGTTAATGGTGTACCGTTTGTATATTGGCTAATTTCTGGCATATCGGTATGGTTCTTCATTAACCCTGCAACCTTACAAGCTTCTAAATCTATTTATACAAGATTAAATATGATTTCAAAGATGAGTTTTCCGATGAGTGTTATTCCTAGTTATGTAATTATATCTAACTTTTATCAACATCTAATATTAGTAGGCATTGTTACTTTTATCTTTTTGATAGGGGGACAAGGGATTTCAATTCATTATATCCAATTGATCTATTATATGTTTGCGACAGTTATGCTCGTTTTTTCATTTTCCTTAATAACTTCTACTTTATCTACGATTGTACGTGACGTACAATTGGTCGTACAATCTTTAATGCGGATGCTACTCTATCTAACTCCTATTTTATGGACTCCTGAGAAGTTACCGCTTGCCTTACAAAAAATTATGCAACTTAATCCATTATGCTACATTGTTGAAGGCTATCGAAAGGCTCTTTTAGGGACAGGATGGTTTTATGAAGATATAAAGTATGGCCTTTATTTCTGGGGCATTGTATTTGTCATGCTACTGATGGGTACAGCAATACATGTAAAATTTAGAAAACATTTTGTAGACTACCTATAACGAGGATTGTAAAAAATGAATTATTCAGTGAAGTTTCATAATGTAACAAAAAAATATAAAATGCATAGTAAAAGTTCTGATAAGTTAAAAGATATAATATATCCTAGCGGATTTGGTGAAGATTTTTACGCGTTAAGAAATTTAAGCTTTGAAGCACAAAAGGGTGATGTAATAGGGATTATTGGTGTAAATGGATCAGGTAAATCAACAATGTCCAATTTAATTGCTGGTATTACACCACCTACAGCAGGAACTATCGATATTAAGGGTAATATAGCGCTTATCGCTATATCTGCTGGACTTAATAATCAATTAACAGGTCGTGAAAATATTGAATTGAAGTGCTTGATGATGGGATTGAGCAAAGAAAAGATTCAAAGTTTAACACCAGAAATTATTGAATTTGCGGATATTGGTAAATTTATTGACATGCCCGTAAAAAAATATTCTAGTGGTATGAAATCTCGTCTTGGTTTTGCAATTTCGGTAAATATTAATCCAGATGTTTTAGTCATTGATGAAGCATTATCTGTAGGTGATCAAACTTTTACAGATAAATGTTTAAAGCGTATGAATGAGTTTAAAGAGCATGGAAAAACGATCTTCTTTGTAAGTCATTCATTAGGGCAAGTTAAGCAGTTTTGTACAAAAGCATTATGGATAGAGTACGGTGAAATAAAGGATTATGGGCTTATGCAAGATGTAATGCCTAAATATGAGCAGTTTCTAAAACAATACCGTGCTATGAGCAAAGAGGAACAAAAAAAGTTTAAAGAAGAGGCACAACGAAAACAAGCCGGCGAAGAAGTTCGCAAAGAAGACAATATAAGTATTAATCCACCTACATATGGATATACCTTACTAAGGCGAAAAAAGAATAATAAAAAGAAAAAAGTGATAATTGCTGCGGCTGGATTAGCTTTATGTATCGGATTAGGAAGTGCAGTTTACTTGAAAAAAGACTTAATATTGAATTCGTCGCAAGTAGAAGTAGCAAATAAAAAAAAGACAATAGCATCTAGTGAAAAGAAAAAGAATCCATTGGCGGACTTAGATGTGAGATATGTGAAATCAGCAAAAGCGCGTATTAGAGATATGCCAAATTTAAATGGAAAACAAATAAATTTGATGGAGTTTGGTACGCCATTTATTGTAAGGGCACAGCAAAAAGATGAAAAGGATGATATAAATTGGTTAAAGCTTGTATATGAAGATGGAACAGAAGGCTGGATCAGTGAGAGTGTGTCTAGTATGATCCCTTTTAACTCAGCTTTACAGTATGAGGCAATCTCTAACAAGTTAGGGGAGCTATCAGGCTCAAATCAAGATTTTAAGAGTGGTATATCCCTATTAGGAAAAAATCAACAGGATGTACAAGGTATAATGGGGAAGCCTAAAAACATAGAAAACCTATTAGAAGGTACAGTAAATAGTTATAAGAATATCAATGTCTTATACAACCATCATTTCACTGTAAAACAGGTTACAATACAAAATATGTCTATTTCTAAAGAGACGATGTTAGAGAAATTAGGTCAAGCACAATTAATAAGTGAAGACGGAACATCATTTATATACCGATCAGATAAATATGATTTTAAATTTTCATCTGTAGATGGTATAACTGTTGATCAGATATCTATATTTTTACATATTAATTAAATTGATGAAGTGTTTGCATGATTACGGTGGAGCTAAAACCTTCGTATATCGCTCATAGTTGAGTTACAACATACAATTTGCTTAGAAATCTAAGGTGCGTGGCGTGTATTTAACTATATGAATTTAATTCATTGAAATGCTGAAGAGAGTGTGAAACGAATGGTAGAATCCCCCGGAAAATTAATTACTAAAATACGAATAACATCGTTTAAGAAAAGAAAAGGAAAGTGGCAGTTTGCTATAAGGGTAAAATGTAAAGACAAATGTACGATCCAAGGTATAACTTTAAAAAAAAGGAACGGAGATAAAGTTTATCAAATCCCATATCGGGAAAGTAACGTAAATGAAGTTGAAAAAAAGGTTGTCTTTGAAGTAGAACTGAGTCAAATTGAGTTGGGTCCGTTTTTTTGGGATTTCTATGTGCATCTGAAATCCGATGAATTTAAAAGCTATCGAATTAAGCATCCGAGTTATATGGTTAATAGAAAAATAAACAATCGTTTACAGCATGACCATACTGAAGGTGAGTATGTAGTATATCCATATGTGACCGTTAAAGGTGGACTCAGTTTACATTATCGAAAAAAGGGAACCTATGACCAGTTAAAATATGCCTTGAAAGAAAAGCTAGCATTAATTATATACTATACATTTAAATGGTATTGGGATCGAAAAGGTGCTGTATTAGTATATGAGAAATTTAGCCAAACAGCACAAGATAATTCTTATTATTTCTTTAAGTATTGCTATGATCATAAGAAAATTCCTAACCTATATTATGTAATTAACAAAAAGTCTAACGACTATAAGATGCTTGGTCAATATGAGGATAAAGTTATCGATTTTATGAGCGTTAAGCATATGATCTATCTCCTTGCTAGTACATTTATGATATCTTCTGAGTCAAAAGCACACTGTTATATATGGAAAGAAAACAGAGGGACGTTCAAGAAAGTTATACATGCTAAAAAGCACGTTTTTTTACAACACGGTGTACTAGGTTTAAAAAAGGTAGATTCAATTTTTAAAAAAGGTAGTCCGAATGGAACGAATCTATTTTGTGTATCTTCAGAATACGAAAAAGAAATTGTAAAACAATTTTTTAATTATAGGGAAGATGAAATAATTGTAAGTGGATTGGCACGTTGGGATTATTTACAAAATAAGAGCGGGAGAAAAAAACAAATCCTATTACTACCAACATGGCGAGAATGGCTAGATGAGATATCAGAGGAAGAGTTTTTAAATAGTCAATTTTATAGGCAATATGAAAGGTTATTAAACGATACAAATCTTATTGAACAATTAAAGAAACATAACGTTATATTAAAGTTTTTTATGCATCCAAGAATTTGTAATTCTATTCATTATTTCCAGCGCCATACTCCGAATATAAAGTTTGTTAAATACGGAGATACAAAAATTAATGAGTTGATAATGGAATCTTCATTGCTTATAACAGATTATTCTAGTGTTTCTTGGGATATGTATTATTTAAAAAAACCAATTATTTTTTTCCGATTTGATGACACAATGGATGGTTATTTGGATGTAGAGCATGAATTATTTGGAGATACATGTATACATGTAGAGGAACTAGTCCAATTATTAACCTTGTATATAAATAATGGTTTTAAGGAAAAGGAAAAATACGGATTGCTTAGAAATCGTTTATTTTCATATATTGATCAAAATAATGCGAAGAGAATTGTTGAAGGCATTTTTTCAAAGGAAAAACAATAAAAAAACTAACACTTCTTTTTTAATTACTTGAGGATATTTTATTATATTGTCAATTAAGTAAATAGGTATACTGTGTTTGTCGCGTTTAAATGTAATCAGGGTCTTGTTTCTTAATTACGGCAGGAATAATAGTTTTTTATATAAGAAACATAACATCATTTGTAAATAAAAGAATGGATATAGCAGTAGGGGTAGTGAAGCTAATTGTTAACAGAGGAAAGGTGAGGTCGAATTGAAAGTAAAGGTATTACTGGAAGAAATGAAGGTTACTCAAAATAAAAATATTGAATTAGAAATCTCTATACAAACAGATGGAAATACTAAAGTTGTTTATGAGCGAGTAAAGGGATTATATATTCATAAAGGAGAGTCTAAAAACCAGTTATCACTATCCAGTATAAGAATCTGTAATGATAGAGTTATATTTGTTCTTCCAATTTCGGAGCTTTCTAAAATAATGAATTACGGAAAATTAAAGGTTTCCTTACAGCTAGATAAAGATATTATTCTGCTTCATGTATATAACAATTTGAAAAAGAGTTTCTTTATATGTCCTGACAATACAAGCTTTCAAGTGAATGCGAGTAATTCAGTTGAAAAACTTGCTGAATTTAGTAGGAAAGATTCTGTAAGTATTGCTGTATCCGCAAATAAAATTTTTGAAAATAAAGAGAAGGATTTTATTATACAAGGAAGATTCTCTCCAGAGTTTAAGCGGAAGGAAGTGCGTTTAAAAGAGTTTTTCTTGAAAAATAACCTTACAAAAGAAGTTAGAAAATTAACAGATTTAAAAGTGAATGAGAGCATAAATGAATATCAAGTAATACTGAAATTAAAGGGAAACCCTTTATATGAAGGGAATTGGGAACTATTTTGTGCAGGAGTGCTTAATGGGAAACCTGCATTAGTAAAAGTTAAAAATAAACAAGAAAGAAAAGTAGTTGGAAGTTATTTTAGTTATAATGATCAATTACATTACCATATGTTTTCTCGTAATGCTGAACATGAGCTCGTTCTAAATATTAAAAGGAATACAGAGCGAATGGCCTCTACTAAAGTTGAAAATGTAAGTTTAGATCAGAATAAGCTTACTATCGAAGGCTCAGTTCAATTCAATCGTATGGTAGACATGAAAAACCAAATGGTAGAGCTACTATTTATTCAAAGAGATACGAAAAGGGAACAATCTCACCCTATCAGTATAACGAATGATTTCTTTAAAAAGACTATTGTTTTTGAAGAAGGCGACTTCTTTGAAGAAAAAGGAATTTGGGATGTATTCGTAAGCTTTAAAGTGCAAGGAATCAGAAATAAAGTCCCATTAAATCTAGGTTCTAATCCGGATTCAAAAGCAGATTTTGTAATTATACCTAAGACATTTTATAACAAATCAGGTGCTATAAAGAGGATTCGTCCATACGTAACCCTAGATAATAATTTAGCAGTATTAATTAGAAATGAAGGAGTATACTGTGATGTTATTAGAGTTGACTATGAAGCGAGTAAGTTAATTGTAAAAGGTTTTGTCAGAATCCTGGATATCAATTATGTTTTAAAAGATGTTTATCTTTATGAAGAATCTTTAAATTTGAAAATGAAGTGTACAAATGAATTTTCAAAAGGAGATGGTGGCTACTATTTTAGTAGCTCATATGACTGGGATTCATTTGATATTGCTAAAATTGGTGAAGTGAATTTTAAATTTATGGTTCATGTTGAGAGTAATGGAAATAACATTGAATTTAAATTAGCCTCTAATTTAGATGACATTAAAAATAAATCAAAGATAATGATTTATCCACCATTAAACAAAGATGCTAATGGATATCCAATACAAATTCGACCTTACTATACAAATAAAAATGAACTGTCTATTTCCATATGCAACTCTCTTCAAGCATATTGTACTGTGGTTGATGCAAAGAAAACACATGTGAAATTTACAATTCAGTCCAAAATACACGGTGATTTTGTATTGCAAGGTGCAGAATTAGTCTTGAAGCATAGTCAAACAAAAGAAATCATAAAACAACAGTTGCAGTCGAATAGTGAAAATGAATATATATGTAATATGAATCAAGCGTTTATTGAATCTATTAAATTACATGAACAGGGCAGATGGGAAGTTTATTTTTCTACACGTGTAAATAATAATATCGTTCAAGCAAGATTATTTGGTAGGGATCTAGAGGTTATTAATAAGAGTTCCACGTTCAAATCAAATGCGATAAAAATAGCAGATGAACTATACATGTCAATTTTCTTTGATAAAAAAAATAGAATAATGTCACTTGAAACGCGAAATATAAGAGCTCATGAGAAACCGAGTGAAAAGATAAGATTTTTGGCTGCAAGAGGAATTGCTAAAATATGGAGTAAGTTTAGAAGAAAAAAGGTATGGCTTATTGGTGAAAATTTAGGAGAAGTTGCACAAGATAACGGATTTGCCTTTTTTGAATCTTGTATTAAGAAGAATGTCCAAGAAGAGACGTATTATGTGAGTAAGAAAAATAATAAAAATATCGACAATCTCTTGCCATATAAAGATAAAGTTGTGCGATACGATAGCTTTAAACATCTTGTTTTATACTACTTAAGTGAATATACAATTGTAAGTCATGGAATTAGGGATGTTATTCCAAGTATTGTTCATAATAAGATGGCGAGTAATACAAAGAAAGTTATCTATTTGCAACATGGTATTATCGCAATGAAAAAATTGCAATTTAATAGAAATTCATATAATGGAATGATTAAAAAGTTTGTTGTTTCTTCCGAACATGAAAAAAATATCATGATCAATGAAATGAAATTTAAAGAGAAGCAAATCATGGTTACTGGCTTAGCTAGGTTTGATTCGTTAGTAGATAAGAGTAAAGATAAGAAAACGAGAGAAATTCTTCTTATGCCTACATGGAGAGAATGGGTGATTGGCTCAAAAGAAGAGTTTTTAGCTTCTGATTTCTTTATACATTACCATGGGTTATTGCAAGATAAAAAATTGCATGATTTGCTTGAAAAGCATGATTTAGTACTTAAGTTCTTCCCTCACATTGAAATTCAAAAAAAATATAAGGGTGAATTTGAATCTTTAAATGAAAGAATACAAGTTGTTAAATTGGGTGAAGAAAGTGTAAAAGAATTGATGCAAAACAGTTCTTTAATGATTACGGATTATTCAAGTGTTGTATTTGATTTTAACTATTTGAAAAAGCCAACAGTCTTCTATCATTTTGATGTAAATGATTATTTGAAACATAGAGGTTCTTATGTAGATTTAAGAAAAGATCTAGTTGGGGATATTGCACTGACAAGAGATGAAGTTATTAAATATGTGAGCGATTATGCTAAAAATGACTTTAAGTATAAACTGAAATATAATATAAATTCTAAAAAATATTATGCTTATCATGATAAGCATAACTTTGAACGAATTTATAATGAAATTGGGAAATTATCTACTAAAGTAACGACTAAATAGTGAGGTGAAAAAAATGAAAGTTACATTTCTTGTATATAATATTTATGGAATGGGCGGAACGGTAAGAACTGTTGTAAATACAGCGAATTACTTCGCTGCTAAAAACCATGAAGTAGAAATTATTAGTGTGAGAAGAACAAGTGCTACTCCGATGTTTAATATTGATAAAAAAGTAAAGATTACCCCAATCTTTGATGCAAGAAAGGGGAAATTATTTGGTAAAAACACACCGTTATATCAAAAAATTATTAAAAGAATACTAATGAAATTTCCTAGTGTCTTCATAGATAAAAGTGAAGATTTGTATCAGATGTTTAATTTATTTGTAGATTTTAAAATCATTGCAGCGCTTAAAAAGATAAACAAAGGAATTTTAATTACGACAATACCTTCTTTTAATATTCTAGCTACAAAGTTTGTAAAGAAAGATGTAATAAAAGTTGGACAAGAACATTTATATTTCGCTGGTCATGCACCAGGATTGCAAAATAAAATAAAAAAACATTATAAAAAGCTAGATGCTCTAACATGTTTGACAGACTCCGAAATTAAAGACTATGAGCAGTTATTAAAGGGAAGTAAAGTGGATTTATATAAAGTAGAAAATGCAACAGATATTCCAGAAGAAACAGCAAAGCTGGATAAAAAAGTGGTCATTGCAGCTGGACGTTATGCCCCTGAAAAGGGATTCGATCTCTTGATTCCAGCTTTTTCTAAAGTTATAAAAAAACATCCTGATTGGAAGTTGAAAATTTTTGGGTCTGGAGCGGAGGAAGAGGTACTTCGCGAAAAAATCTTCGAGGAAAAAGCGTATAATAATATTTTCCTTATGCAAAAGACAAATAATATTATCGGTGAAATGCGCAACTCTTCGATATATGCTTTAAGTTCTAGATATGAATCCTTTGGAATGGTAATTATTGAAGCAATGTCCGTTGGGGTACCTTGTGTAGGTTTTGCTTGTACAGGCCCTAGAGAAGTCATTGCACATAAAGAAGATGGTATTCTAGTTGAAGAAGGAAATGTAGAGGAACTAGCTAATTCATTAATGATGTTAATTGAGTCTGAAGAATTACGAAAAGAGTATGGTCGAATGGCAAGAAAGAATGTTGAAAAGTATACATTTAATGTTGTCGGTGGAAAATGGGATCGTATATTAGAAGAACAAGTACAAAAAAAGTCAAAAAAGAACGTAAAAGAAATGCTCGTGCAGACATCTGTATAAAATAATTTAATATGAAAAGAGCTGACTCGCAAAGTTGATAGAAACTTATCAGCTAGAGGTAGCTCTTTTTTGTAATTACAAATCGTTTTTAAAAAATATATTATTGTTGTTTGGAAAAAATAAATAATTTTTAAAGTAATAATTGAACCGTACTGATGAATCATAGGTACCTAAAAGAGCTCCTATTTTGTGATGAAAATCAAAAAATGGAAGTGTATATTACGTTTTAGAACCAAATGGGTATTTTCCAAAAAAGTTAGACGAACTTGAAAGGCCGGTGTTATAGAGGAAGCGTTAACACCACGAGAAAGATATATATTGATTGAGTCTACTAATAAGTCGGTTACGATTCCCATGTAGGGCACGCTATCTTTTCACATTAGCCAAGATAAGTTGGATTGGACAGTATGTGTGGCTTCGTCAGACAGATAAACAGGCAGAAAAAAGATTATGAATGGTTCCAAGATTTTTTTCGATAAGGGAAAATATAGTGGGCATTTTGTTAAAATGGTGTTGGAAAAGATCATAGGAAGTTGTATGAATCTCAAGCGTATTTACCGCATTATGCGTAAATATAACCTTGTGACAAAGATTCTTTAAGTGAATCTATAAAACACATGAAGGCATAAAAACATAAAATATTTCCGAATTTTTTAAAAAGCTAGTTTAGATCAAGAAGAGTTCGATAAAGAATGCTAAATGATTATGAAAAAGGGAAGAAAGCTTATTTATCAGGTGTAAAAGAAAGTACAACATGAGAGGGTGAGTCTATTATGTCTCTTCCTCCTTACAAATAGATATCGTCTATCAAACATTAGATAATTTGAAATAGAGATGAGGATAAGTGATTCATCTTGGATTGTTTCTACATTTGAATAAACGAATGCACTATACACACTCTGAATTTCAGAAATGTATAAGAGATATGAGAATTAGACAATCTATGTAATTACTTAAGCAACGTACTATTGAGTCATATGATAGATGAATTGGATCAAAAGATTATTAAGCCTTGGAATGCATGGGGCTGACAATAAAAAACTATATGGAAGAATATCATTATACTCGTTATAAGTGTATATTAAAAAAGATGAATCCGGTTGTATACCGGATTCATCTTTTAAGTGTTAGTTTTTTATTTCCGCGTATTGAAGAACATTTTTATTTTATCATCACACAAAAGCATACTTAAAATAGCAAGTATTTCATTCATTGTATTTACAACAACATTATTATGTCTAGTAACATATGTTTCATTATTTTCATAAACGAATAGATTGGATCCATTTTCATTTATTGCGTTTATTAACGGAACAATATGATCATCATATAAATTGTCATGTTGTGATGTAACTAAATAAACATTTGGTTTATATCGACTATTCTTGATTACATTACCGAGATAATTATTATAAAATGCTTTTGTTTCCTCTGTAATAGTTTCAGGTAGAATATATGTGAGAAAGCTTTTGTATTGCTCAATAAAATTATAAAGATGATATTGTGGAACTGCAGTTAGTATATTTTTGATACCTAATTCATATCCGAAATTTAGTGCAGCATAGCCACCTTTAGAAGGGCCAAAGAAAATAATGTCTTCTTTTAGAATTTTATATTCATTGATTTTTAGTTTTAAAAACTCGAGCACTGCATCACGAACATCAAGCTTTCCATTTAAACCTAAATAATAACTACCTACATGCCCTATATCATCTTTTATATAAATTTTTCTACAGTTATAAAATTTTAAACCATCAATTAAAGTATAAGGATAGCGATGCCTAGCATCATCTGAATTTTCATTCCCTAATGATTGGAAAATAACTAATAATTTTCGCTCTCCTTTAAAGTTTTGCACTGGATAAGGATCTTCCATATAGGTTAGTTCAATACCGTTTTTTGCCTTATAATGTACTTCGATTTTGCCACTCATAATATGCTCCTTGCATCGGATTTTTTATTGATTTTATTAAATATATTTGCTGAAAATATAAATGTATAAAGACAAATAATTGATAAGAAAGATATAAATTTAGTAATGAAGATATATAAAAACTATATTAAGTATACAGTGTTCAAACTATATATACAACGAAGAGTAATATTGGGGATGGATAAAAAGAAGCATTTTATAAACATTATATAAGAGGTTTTTATAGGTTTATGGAAAAAAATGGTGATATTTACACTGTTAGGTAGTATGATTAATTTGATATAGGAAGAAAATACTATGCTAGATATTCAATAAATTACAGAAATTATTCCTCGTTGCTACTGAATTTTATATGTTAATAAAATTCTAGAACTAGAAAAAGAGTGTATAATTGAAATTAAAATGAGGAGTATTTTAACGGGAAGTCTACTGATTATTTATTAATACTATGTATTTTAATTGTAGGGCATTGCTGTTGGCTATTCGTTATCAGTATTGATACTCGTTATTTAAATATCAAATTTGTTATGATATTTAGCTTTGTCGAGAATGTGAAATGCGACTTGCATATTAATCTAACCAACTCGAAAAGGAAAATTGAAGTGTAAACGGTGGCATGAGAAATTGAAATTATATCTGATTTTGGTGATAAAAAGAAGTGATATAATTTGAGGAACATTGATTTTAGAATGAGAGTAGCACAATTTATTTTATCCTTCTCATTGTTTATAAAATATAGAGGTCATAGTTGTTTGTGAAAAATAACCAAAAATGTTTCTTATTTTGTTAAAAAGGAAAATATGTTATGTGTTGTGTAATTAGAAGAAAATCTTATGAGTTAGGATGATTATCGTTGAAAACAGTAAAAAAAGCCATTATCCCAGCAGCTGGACTAGGAACAAGATTTTTACCAGCAACTAAAGCAATGCCAAAGGAAATGTTACCGATTGTTGATAAACCAACAATTCAATATATTGTAGAAGAAGCGATTGAATCTGGAATTGAGGATATTATTATTGTAACTGGAAAAGGAAAGCGTGCTATCGAAGATCACTTTGATCATTCTTTTGAGTTGGAACAGAACTTACTAGAAAAGGGTAAGCATGAAATCCTTAAGAAGGTGCAAGAGTCTTCTAAAATTAATATTCACTATATTCGTCAAAAAGAGCCGAAAGGCTTAGGTCATGCTGTATGGTGTGCTCGTAAGTTTATTGGTAATGAGCCATTCGCTGTCTTACTTGGTGATGACATTGTACAAGCTGAAACGCCATGTTTACGTCAATTAATGGATCAATATGAGGAAACACAATCATCGGTAATTGGTGTTCAAACCGTTCCAGAAACGGAAACACATCGCTATGGTATTATTGATCCACTGGTACAAAAGGGTCGTAGTTATCAAGTAAGTAAGTTTGTGGAAAAGCCAGCTCAAGGAACAGCACCATCCAACTTAGCGATTATGGGACGATATGTACTATCACCTGAAATCTTCATGTTCTTAGAAGACCAACAAACAGGAGCTGGTGGCGAGATTCAGTTGACGGATGCTATACAGCGTTTAAATGAGATTCAAAGAGTGTTCGCTTATGACTTTGAAGGAAAGCGATATGACGTTGGAGAGAAGCTTGGATTCATTCAGACAACAATTGAAATGGCATTACAGCACGATGAGTTAAAGAATGAGCTATTAGGTTATATGGAGAAACTATTAAAAACAGAAATGGTTACGAATTAACTTTCACAAAAACCATCCAGGAAATGTATTGTTAAAGCAATTTCCTGGATGGTTTTTTTATAATTGTTTCATTAATTTATCTGCGACTTTTTTAGAAAGCTGCTTTGTCATTTTGGGAACAAATGGCTTTATTGCTCCATTAAAAATGAAGGCCCCTGTACCAGTTGTTTTTATTTCTAACTGACTTGTTACTTTTGTAGTAGAGGAAGAGGTTGATTCGGCATGGAAAAAGCCGCTGCCAATTAATTTCTTGGTTGGAGAAGTCATCGTAAAGCTAATTTTATCTGGCATGTTCCATTCAATAATTTCAACATTTAGACTAACGTCGCGTTTAATAAATCCCAAATCACCGTGCAAACGCCAAGTTGAATGTTTATCATCAATAATCTTATGTTTCACATAGCCTGTAACTAGTGGAGCCCAATTATTTATATTACTAATAAAGCTCCAAATTTGATCTGGGGAGGCCGTTAATTCTATAGTATGTACACCTTTTGCCATTTGTTCGCTCCTTTCTAAAAAGCCAATATATTTGAAGTTGAAGAGTTAGGTCGGAATTTTTATATTCATTTTATCATAATATCCAATATTTATGTTATAAGATGTTTTCATTTTTATTTTTTTATTTTTTATTAAGATTCATATTTCTAAATATAACATTTAAGAAAATGTAAGGAAAATAGAGAAATCATAAGTAAAATTAGGGAATTAATGCGAAAAAGGTCGAAAATTAGGTTTTAATTTCTCATTTTTGTCATATATAATAAATCTTGAATACGACATTAAAGGCAAATCATATTTGATATAATTTGCCTTTCCCTAATTTGGGTATACACTCTTTTCAACCTCCGTGTCAGTTATAATACATATTGGAAAGAGTGTATACATTTTTTTTATTTGGAAGAGGAATTTTGAAATCATTTTTATAATGACAAAGAAGAGTTAAAATGGGATAATGATAGTATAACTTCTGGTGGTATGACCAATCTTTTGTAAGGAGAGAAGTGTATGCTAGATATTCAACAAATTAAAGAAATAATTCCTCACCGCTATCCATTTTTACTTGTGGATAAAGTGTTAGAAGTAGAAGAAGGAAAGCGTGCTATTGGAATAAAGAATGTTACAGCTAATGAAGAGTTTTTTAATGGGCATTTTCCAGACTATCCTGTAATGCCGGGTGTTTTAATTGTAGAAGCTTTAGCACAAGTTGGAGCTGTTGCTATGCTGAAGAAAGAGGAGAATCGTGGTCGTTTAGCATTCTTTGCCGGCATTGATAATTGTCGTTTTAAACGACAAGTCCGTCCAGGTGATCAGCTTCGTTTAGAAGTTGAAATGACGCGTGTACGTGGAGCAATTGGCAAAGGAAAAGCAATTGCAACTGTAGATGGTGAAATTGCTTGTGAGACGGAAATTACGTTTGCACTTGGTGACAAGAAAGAATAAATATATTAGGATATATAGTAGGCAAATAACGATAGATAATTGTTATTTGTCTATTTTTTGTGGATGGATATAATTTAGTTTTATTAAATTGTTTTGTGTTATGTATAATAGGATTTATATGTATTGTAGGTTAGGTCGACGATAGGTTTAAGAAGGAAGGTTTGCATGATGAAAAAGAAAATTTTATTTTGGGTACTCGGTATTATTGGGGTACTAATTATAGGTGGAGGAGTTTATGCTTATAATGTATATTCTTCTGTATCTAAGACATTAGAGGAAGTTCATAAACCTTTAAAGCGTGATGAAAACAACAATAAAGTTGGAGAAAAAGTTAGTAATGGTGAACCAGTTTCAATTTTATTATTAGGAGCAGATGAACGTGGTGAGGATAAAGGGCGTTCAGATTCTTTAATGGTAATTACATTAAATCCTAAAAATAATTCTATGAAAACAGTAAGTATTCCTCGTGATACTTATACAGAGATCGTAGGTAAAGGAAAGAGCGATAAAATCAACCATGCTTATGCATTTGGCGGGGTTGATATGTCTGTAGCAACAGTGGAGAAGTTCTTGAATGTTCCAATTAACTACTATATTGAAGTGAATATGGAAGGTTTCAAAGATATTGTTGATGCGGTTAGTGGAGTAGATGTAAATAATGATTTAGAATTTACGCAAGATGGGCATCATTTTGCGAAGGGGAATATCCATCTAAATGGTGATGAAGCTTTAGCATATACACGTATGCGTAAGCAAGATCCACGTGGTGATTTTGGTCGTCAGATGCGTCAGCGTCAAGTCATGCAGGGTGTTATTAAGAAAGGAGCTAGCTTCTCTTCTTTAGCAAGCTATGGAGATGTGTTGACAGCAATTCAAAAGAATGTAAAAACAAACTTAACGCAAGATCAAATGTTTGATATGCAAAAGAACTATAAAGATTGCTTGAAAAATAGTGAGGATATCCAAATCTCAGGCGACGGTCATAAAGCGGCAGATGGTATTTGGTACTACTATGTTCCAGATGCAGCAAAACAAGATTTAACGAATAAATTAAAAGCGCATCTTGAATTAAATAAGTAATCGTTAATAACCCTGACTGTATAGGGAGAGTTACTATTATTTTGTGGTATAGTAATAAGTAAAAGATAAAAGGTGTACGAGAAATCGTACACCTTTTATCTTTTACTATAAGAAAGTAGTTAATCTTAGTCTGCGGGAAGTGTTACTATCAAATCCTAATGGTTATGTATTATAGCATAAGTAGTTTCTTTTTCATGTATATAACACCAGCACTTCAAAAGCCTGACTTTCCCTTTGAAAAACTTGGTGCCAAATAGTATGATGGTGTAAGAAACGGAGAAAATAACGAGAGATATGTGAGTGATTTTATTCCGTTATAGTATTTTAAGTAGATATTATTGTGAAAGATAATATTGGTCATCTGAATGTTCACCTATATGAAATTGATAGCAACGATAGTTTTGAAATAGATTCTGTCGAAGATTTAGAGAAGGTTGAAGAGAAGCTTGCAACTTTAAGAAGTTAGTTGTCGTTACGGTTCACATTATATTATTTAAAATGAGTGTTTATGGTAAAATATAGATAAGCATAAAATGTAAGAGAGAAACTATATATTTGTTGTATTGAGTATAGTTATTGAAGTAGGAGGAATAACATGAGTTCAATCTTGGTTTGCGGCGGAGCTGGTTATATCGGTTCTCACGCTGTGAAAAAATTAGTAGATGAAGGTTTATCTGTAGTAGTGGTTGATAATTTACAAACAGGTCATGAAGATGCGATTACAGAAGGCGCAAAGTTTTATAAAGGAGACCTTCGTGATAAAGGTTTTTTAAGAGACGTCTTTACACAAGAAAATATTGACGCGGTTATGCATTTTGCGGCTGATTCTTTAGTTGGTGTTAGTATGGAGAAACCTCTTCAATATTATAACAACAATGTGTACGGCGCACTTTGCTTATTAGAAGTAATGGACGAGTTTAAAGTGGATAAGTTCATTTTCTCTTCTACTGCGGCAACTTACGGCGAAGTAGATGTGGATCTTATTACTGAGGAGACTGTAACAAATCCAACGAATACGTATGGCGAGACAAAACTAGCAATTGAAAAAATGCTTCATTGGTATAGCCAAGCGTCTAACTTAAAATATAAGATTTTCAGATACTTTAACGTGGCTGGTGCAACTCCAAATGGTATTATTGGGGAAGATCATCGTCCAGAGACGCATTTAATTCCTCTTGTTTTACAAGTGGCGTTAGGTCAACGTGAGAAGATTATGATGTTTGGTGACGATTATAATACACCAGATGGTACTTGTATCCGTGATTATATTCATGTTGAAGATTTAGTAGCGGCTCATTTCTTAGGTCTTAAGGACCTACAAAACGGCGGAGAAAGTGATTTCTATAACTTAGGAAATGGTAATGGTTTCAGTGTAAAAGAGATCGTTGATGCAGTTCGTGAAGTTACAAATCATGAAATTCCTGCTGAGGTAGCACCGCGCCGTGCGGGAGATCCAGCACGTTTAGTTGCTTCTTCTCAGAAGGCGAAAGAGAAGTTAGGATGGGATCCTAAGTATGTAAATGTGAAGACAATCATTGAGCATGCTTGGAATTGGCATCAAAAACAACCGAATGGATATGCTAAATAAATATAATAGGTGAAAGAGAGGGTATCGTCGACAAAATATGTTCGACAATACTCTCTCTTTTTTTGTATGATTTTTGCTATACTAAACTGTACTATAATACAGGATGGAAGGAGGATAAGGATGAAAATACTTGTAGTTGATGATGAATCAAGTATTCGTAATTTGATTCGGATGCAGTTAGAGATGGAAGGATATGAAGTATTAGTAGCGGCTGATGGGAGAGAAGCTTTAGAGAAGTGGAATGAAGGGCCTCATGTGTTGATTTTAGATGTGATGCTTCCGGATACAGATGGGTATGAATTACTTCGCTTGTTCCGTGAGAAGGATAGGGATATTCCAGTGCTTATGTTAACTGCAAAGAGTCAGATGAATGATAAATTGCTTGGTTTGCAGCTTGGAGCGGATGATTATGTGACAAAGCCTTTCAATTATGCGGAGCTCATTCTTCGTGTGAAGAACATGAGTAGGCGTGTGAAGAAGGAGGAAGTAACTGTAAGTCATCAAGTAATTTGCGCAGGTGACTTAATGATTTGTCCTAAAGAAAGAAAGGTACATGTTAGTGGACAAGAAATTCAGTTAACGTACCGAGAGTTTAATTTATGTCAGTTGTTCGTTTCAAATCCACAGCGAGTATTTATGAGGGATGAGTTGCTTGAGAAAGTATGGGGATTTGAGTATATCGGAAATACGAGAGCGGTTGATATTATGGTGCAAAGGCTGCGAAAGAAGCTTGGTACGAGCGGAGAATATATTAAGACAATTTATGGCGTTGGCTATAAGCTGGATTGTTAAGTGGTGATGGTATGTCGTTAAAACGAAATATGGTATTTGGAATAGTTGGACTGTTAATCCCGATTCTTGTTCTTTTATACGCGGTTGTTTATATTACGTTAGAAAAGAATATGTATCACAACGCAGCGGATTCTTTAGAAAAGTTAAGTGTAGAAGCGCAAATTTATACGATGAATTATTTAGAGAAGGAAGCAGAAGTGGAGACGCTAGGTCCGAATTCGCTTTTAATTGCTTCGTACTTAGCGAAGCGGATGGATGTCCGTGTGCAGATGATTGGGAAGAATGGAGATGTTGTTGCAGATACACAAAAAGGAGCACTGCTTCATCGGAATATCGATATTGAGAGTTCCTTGAAGGGGAAAAAATCTTATGTTTTTGAGGAGGGGGACCCAGCTCCAATTCTTTTATTTTCAAGCCCAGTTTATTATGGAAACGATGTCATTGGAAGTATTCGTTTTATAAATGAGTTAACGGGTGAGAAAGAAGTTTTAACAAATGTGAGCTGGACGTTCTTAATGACATCTCTTTGTCTAGTAGCTGCTGGTATTTTCTTTGCAATTCGTTTGGCGAAGTCTCTTCATAAACCAATTGATCAGTTAAGACAAATGGCGCAGCGGCTTGCGAATGGAGATTACGAAAGTAAGATTGAGCTAAATGAGTACGTGGAAATTGCGCAGCTTTCAGCATCCTTTAATGTGATGGCTGATGGAATTGAACTGCATATTAAGCAGTTAAAGGAAGAAAAAGAGAAACAGAAAGATTTCTTAGATCGTATTACGCATGAACTGAAAACACCGCTAACAGCGATTATCGGTTATGTTGATCTAATTCCAAAGTTACAATCGAAGGAAGATGTACAGGAGAGTCTTCGTTATGTAACTGTAGAAAGCGAGCGTTTATTATCACTTGTAGAGGAGCTACTTAAGTCTTCGAAATATGGAACGAGTACGTTTGAAGTGTCACCTACAGTTGTAAATATAAAGGAATTGGCAGAAGAAGCAGTTTCAATTGTGAAACCCCGCCTGCAGCAGTTTGAAATTGAAGTTATAAATGAATTAACGGATGTACATGTCGTTGCGGATTTTGATAAGACGAAGCAAATCTTTTTAAATGTACTTGATAATGCGATTAAATATAGTGATGCTACGCAAATTCGAATGAATGTAATTGTAAATGAGCATGAGGCGAAGGTCTTTGTTCATGACGATGGTATCGGTATAGATGAGGGCGTGCTTGCGGAGTGGAATGAGTCTCCAGAAGGTAAAATACTTCCTTCTAGTTACGGGAACGGCTATGGTTTGTATATTTGTCAGGAGATTATGAATAAGCAAGGCGGAAGTATGCGAATTGCGAGTAGTGAAGAGATTGGGACTACGATATTTATTACATTTTTACTTCCGAGACGGATGGAAGACATAAAAAACTTGAAAGCGGTTAAATGATACATTTATGAAACAATTATGCGGTATTTTCGAAACAACGTTTTTTTATCTTGGAGGTAGGCAGAAATGAAAAGGCTATCATTTCAAATTCTTATGTTTGTCCTTTGTATGATCGTTTCTCTTACTTTGTTTTATGTTATGGAGAAGCAAATATATAATCGAATCACAATTGTGAATGACAAACAAGCCGTTTTACAAAGAGTGAACGAATCTCTTCCAACTGAAGTGAAAGTAAGGCATGAAAAGTGGGGAGAAATTGTTGTAACGGATGAAGTTCGTTTACATACGATTGTTTCATTCTTTGACCGAATTCGAATAGAGCCGAGAGATGTTAAGAGCCAAGAACAAGTATTTACTGGAGAAGTAACGTACTTGAATGGACATAAGCGTACTTTTGCAGTAGGTGACTTGTTCCAGTATGAGGCAAACGTATACGGAAAGAATGGCACGGATCCGATGATCTCAGCACTTCAAACGTATTTGTTAAGCCTGTATTACACGCCAGAGCGTATTAGTGATTTCTTTGCTTCAGCAAAGGATGTTGTAGTACGCCAAGGTAATGTGGTACGTACTATCAATCTTACGCCCATACTTGATTCTATTCGGTACGCAAAGCAAATTACAGATTATGGAGAAATCCAGAAGTTATTACAATCACAGAATGAACCGATTGCTTATATTACCGCTTATAAAACAGGTAAGCGTGTAAAGAATGAGCGCGAAGATATTCTTACGATTTCTGTGTATCCATCGTATTTTGTTGTGCAATACCTCGGTGATAATAACGGGAATGTCATGTATATGAAAGGATCTCTAGCAGATTTCTTTGTAAAGGAGAATGTGTCATGAGAAAGATAGCCTTTTTCTTCTTTTTGCTAGTAATTGGAGGAGCGATGTCTAGTTGCTCTCGAGATACAACCTCTATTAAATATAGTAAAAATGGTCTCCCTATTTTAGATGATCGCCATATTGTTGCGTATGTAGCGGCACGCGAGGAAGTTGGTGAAGCTTTGCTTTCGTCATTTTGTAAACCACGCGGATGTACGTATGAATTTATTCGTCTTTCGACAGAAGAACTTCTTCGGAGAGTGGAAGAAGAAGCTGGTAACCCGAAGGCAGATATTATCATTGGCGGTACAGTAGATGCGCATCAAATGATGAAGCAAAAGAATCTTTCTATTCCTGTGACGAGTCAGCATGCAAATCGTATTTCAAAAACTGTTAAAGATAAAGATGGTTATTGGTACGGTTATGAAGTGGAGAAACTGGCAATTGCGATTAATAAAGAGCGGTGGAATGAAGAAATAGCTCCGCTCGGTCTTCCATATCCATCGAGGTGGCAAGATTTATTAGATCCAGTATACAAGGGAAAGATTGTTATGCCTGATCCAAATGTTTCAGGTACAGCATATACGTTTTTTCAATCACTTATTGATACTTTAGGTGAAGAGGAAGCAAAGGCGTATGTGAAGCATCTTGCAGGACAAGTGGGGGAAGTAACAGTGAATGGTTATATACCAGCAGAACTTGTTGCGAGTGGTGAATATATGATAGGCATCAATTTTATGGGAGATCAGAGAATGCTTCAAAAACAAGGCTTTCCTATTTTAAGCCACGAACCTGAGCAAACTGGATTATCTGTTAATGCGATTTCGAAACTAAAACGTGCACCGAGTGGTATTATTGCGGATTTATTTATTGATTATTGTTTATCAGAAGAAGCGGGTCACATTTTAGAAAAAGTTTCGTTTGGTGTACCAACGATGTTTGCGAAGAATGAGAAAGAAATAGAAGGACAGCCAGTTAGAAGGGCAAACAAAAATATATCAAATAGTGGAATAATCGAGATATGGAATAGACAACGTCTCTCTCATAAGTGAGAAAAGGAGACGAAAATATATGTTTAAATGGCTTAAGCCAGCACCTGCAATTGAGAGATTGCCAGCGGATATGATCGACCGTGTATATCGATTACTACGTATTCGTGTGCTAATCGGGATTTCAGTTGGGTATGCTGCTTATTATTTAGTTCGTAGTAACTTTACGTTATCAAGTACGTATTTAGTACAAGAATATGGTTTTAGTACAGCTCAAATTGGTCTACTAGGTTCAGTAATGGCAATTGTTTATGGATTTAGTAAGTTCTTTATGGGGAATTTATCAGATAAAGCTTTCGCCCAGCGCTTTATCGCAGTCGGTTTATTCTTATCAGGGCTTGTAAATATTTGCTTCGGCTTTGCATCATCATTTGGGATGATTGTTACATTACTTGTTGTTAATGGTATTGTGCAAGGTATGGGAGCACCACCTTGTAGTATCGTTATGACGAAATGGTTTTCGAAGAAAGAACGTGGTACGAAAACAGGTATTTGGAATATTTCACATAACGTTGGCGGAATGCTTGTGCCACCACTTGTTGGAATTGGTGTAGGTATTTTCGGTGAAAGTCATTGGCAAGGTGGCGTGTTTATTTTCCCTGCGATTATCGCAATGGTAATTTCAGTTCTTGTTTGGATTAATGCAAAGGATACACCTGAGTCTGAAGGCCTTCCTCCAATTGATGAGTATCGTAATGACTATGAAAATCTTGAAAAAGCAGATAATGCTAACAAGATGTCGCCAAAAGAAATTTTAATGAAATATGTAGTGAAAAATAAATTTGTATGGTTCTTATGTATTGCAAATGCATTTGTTTATTTAATTCGTTTCGGTGTTATTAACTGGGTTCCACTTTATTTAACGACAGTTAAAGGTTTTTCAAAAGCAGAAGCGCATGCGGCATATGCTATTTTTGAAGGGATGGCAATTCCAAGTTCATTAATCGTTGGTCTTTTAAGTGATAAATTATTTAAAGGAAAACGTATGCCATTATGTATTATTAGTATGGTTGGAGTTGTTATTGGTACGTTTGTATATTGGCAAGCGACTAGCATACTTGTTGTAAGTATTGCAGTTTCTATTATCGGTTGTTTAATTTATGTACCACAATTTTTAATTGGTTTAAGTGCAATGGAATTAGTACCGAAGTTTGCAGTAGGTACAACAGTTGGTATGTGTGGTCTGTTCGGTTATGTAGGAGGAAGTCTTGTAGCGAATGCGGCGATTGGTGTTATTGTTGATCGTTCTGGCTGGGACGGCTGCTTCATCCTACTATTAGCAGGTGCAATTTTATCAACAATCTTCTTGTTCATCGTTCAACGTGGACATGAGAGAAAAGCTCCTAAAGTGGCGTAATATTTTATTTGAAAAAGCTATCCAATTATTGTTTTGGATGGCTTTTTCTATATAATATAATCTTTCCTTAAAACTATCTTAAAAGATAGGATGTCATATTTCTAATCATTGGAATTTTTGTTACAATATAATTGAATGTGTAAAACTTTGTAAAAAGAATGTAATAATATGCAGTTTATTTTCAGAAAGTTTTATACAATTCGAATGTTTATTAAACTATTAAGCTATAAAAGGAGCGAGAATATGTTACCAAATACGGTTCGTACTCCAAACAAGAAGAAGAAATGGATTATTGTCGGGGTTATTGCACTAATTGTTATTGTAGCAGCGGTTAATATTTTTATTATGCAAGGTAAGAAGAAGGGCGCAGCGAATACGGATGCTGTAAGTTTCGAGAAAGTGACAGAGCGTAAGCTGAATAATACGAAGTTAATTTCTGGTCAGGTGAAGCCTGGGAATATTGAAAGTTTCTATGCGGATCCGACTAAAGGAAAAGTGAAAGATATTGAAGTGAAAGAAGGGCAAGAGGTAGAGAAGGGAACGAAATTATTCTCTTATGATAATGAAGAAATTAATTTGCAAATGAAGCAAGCTGAGCTTGATCAGAAGATGGCGGATATGCGTTATGATCAAGGGAAAAAGAAGATTGATTCGTTGAAGAAAGAAATTAAGAAGGCGAAAGATAGCGGAGCTGGGAAAGAAGTAACAGATCCGATGGAAGAGCAAGTAAGTGAGTTAGAAATGACACAGAAGACAACTGACCTTGAGAAAGAGAAAGGGAAGTTACAAAAAGAAGAGTTAAATAAAAAGCAGAACGAGCTTACGATTTATAGTAATTTCGCTGGTGTTGTACAAAAGTTAGATAAAGATGCGGCGCAAAGTTCATCTCAAGCGTTAGGTGGTCAAGGGAAAGCCTTCTTACAAGTAGCTTCTAAAGATCCGTTCCAAATTCAAGGGACATTAACAGAGCTTCAGAAGTCACAAATTCAAAAGGATCAAACGTTTACTGTAACGGCGAAAGCAAATAATAAGAAGAAGTGGACAGGGAAGATTACAGAAGTAAGCGAATTCCCAACAAGTGCAGAGATGGCTCAAGCTGGCGGTTTAGGCGAAGCGACTCAAAATATGTCTCAATATACATATAAAGCAAGCCTTGATAGTCAAGAAGGTTTATCTCCGGGTTATCACGTTTCGTTACAAGTAAATTTAGAGAATAAGACGATGATTGCTGTGCCAAGTAAGAGCATTGTAGAAAAAGGCGAAGATGCATTTGTTTATATCGAAGAGAAAGGAAAGCTTCGTAAACAAAATGTGAAAAAAGGTGCTACTGATGGAGATTGGACAGAGATTGTTGAAGGCGCAACAGTGGGGCAAAAGGTGGTTAAAAATCCTTCCGACAACGTGTATGACGGAATGGAAGTGAAAGAGAAATGATTACGTTAAATCATATTGCTAAAACATATTATCAAGGTAAATTGGCAGTGCCGATTTTACATGGTATTAGTTTAACGATTCAAAGTGGTGAGTTTGTTTCTATTATGGGACCGTCTGGTTCTGGTAAATCAACGCTTATGAATATTATCGGTTGTTTGGATCGTCCAACAGAAGGCGAATATATGCTGAATGACGTGAATATCTTAACAGCAGACGAGTCAAAGCTTGCTTTAATTCGTAATGAATATATCGGCTTTGTGTTCCAGCATTTTAATTTGCTGCCGCGTCTTTCAGCAGTGGAAAATGTTGAGCTTCCGCTCGTATATGGTGGCGTGAAGAAAGCTGAGCGCCGCAAACGTGCTTTGGAGGCACTAGGTAAAGTTGGATTAGCAGACCGCGTGCATCATTTACCGAATGAGTTATCAGGTGGACAGAAGCAACGTGTAGCGATTGCAAGGGCGATTGCGAATAATCCAACGTTCATTATGGCGGATGAGCCTACAGGGGCGCTTGATACGAAGTCTGGTGAGCAAGTTATGGATATTTTCACAAAGCTAAATGCAGAAGGTACAACGATTGTTATGGTTACGCATGAAGAGGAAGTAGCAGCGTATTCTTCCCGCCGCATTGTACTGCGAGACGGGAAAGTTACAGAAGATAGAAGGTGTGCAGTATGAGTTTACTAGATAGTATAAAGATTGCCTTATCTTCTATTTTAGCTCATAAGCTACGCTCTGCTCTTACGATGCTCGGTATTATTATCGGCGTTGGTTCTATTATTACTGTCGTTGCGATTGGGCAAGGCGGGGAAGCGATGTTGAAGTCAAAAATCGCTGGTTCTGGTAATAACCTTATGCCAATTCAGTTTAAACCAGATATTAATGATGAGTTTAGTATGGGAGGGCATCAAGTCCCGAAATTAACAGAAGAAGATATTATGGAAGTAAAGCAAATTAAAGATGTTTCTCATGTTATTACGACGAATAATACGATGGAAACAATGGATATTAATGATAAAAAGTCAATGATTAATGTTATTGGACTTGATAGTGAGTATTTTGAAGTAAATAAAGTGAAGGTGGTCAAAGGCCGTTCATTAAACGAATCTGATATTTCACAAGGAAATAACGTTGTGATGATTAGTACGAAAACAGAAGAGACGTTATTTAAAGATGAAAATCCAGTAGGAAAAATTATTGAAATGAAAGGACAACCGATGCAAATTATTGGTGTCTATAAATCAGATAATGAAATTATGGGATTTGAGGCTGAGGAAATGTTAATTCCTCTCACTTTATGGCCTGTTTTATACGGAACAGATGATATTCAAAGTATCGCAATTCAATCTAAAAATGTAGACGATTTAGAAGTAGCTGGGAAAAAAGCTATTGATGTATTAAATGGTCGTAAGCCAAGCGATATTCCAGGTAAATATGAATTGGTAAACTTAAAAGAATTCCAAGAAGGTGTTTCTAAAGTTACTAACATTATGACGATGATCATTGGCGGTATCGCTGGTATTTCACTAGTCGTTGGTGGTATTGGTGTTATGAATATTATGCTCGTATCTGTAACGGAGCGTACGCGTGAAATTGGGATACGTAAAGCACTTGGAGCAACGCGTAGTAAAATTTTATTACAGTTTTTAATTGAAGCCGTTATGTTAACGCTTCTAGGTGGTTTAATTGGAATTGGTCTTGGATATGGCGGGGCATATATTGTTTCCACATTCGCAAAATGGCCACCGCTCGTTTCATGGGAAGTTGTTGTAGGAGGAGTACTATTCTCTATGACACTTGGTATTATTTTCGGATTAATTCCAGCGAACAAAGCTGCGAAGTTAGATCCAATTGAAGCACTTCGTTATGAGTAATTAATAGTGTAGTAGAACTGCACATTACCGTTCTAGTGGGCGGTTCGTAGCCTCTAGCTTAGAAGAGGATGTGAACCGCCCGTTAGAACGGGTTATATAAATAGAAGGAGGCGTTATAATGGAAGCGAATATGAACACGCAAAAAGTTGGCGGAGAGAAGCCGTCATTGTTTGGAATGATCACATCTCCTGGCTTACAGTTTGAAAGGATGAAGGCGAAAAGTCCAGTTTGGGGTGCATTCTTTCTCTTTGTAATACTAACAGCTGTAATTACAGGAATCGGTATGTATCAAGCAATGAATCATCCTGATGTAATGGGTAAGGTAACCGATGCTGAAGCGGCTAAAGTGGTTGGTTACTTTGCAATAGGAATGGGTATTGTTGGTGGAATATTTGGTACTGCGATTTGGTTCTTCGTTGCGGCAGCTATTTATAAAGTAATTATGATGTTTATGAGCAATGATACTTCATACATGAAATTATTATCTATTTATGTCTACACATATACAATTTCAATTTTAGGTGCAATTGTGAACTTTATCATTAGAATGATTCTTGGAGGCGATATTGAAACGTCTTATACAAGTTTAGCAACTTTATTTGAACCACATACAGTTGCTCATGGTATCGCTTCTTCATTCGAAATCTTTAATATTTGGGGACTCGTTGTAATGGGATTAGGCTTACACATTACAGCAGGACTAAGCAAAAAACAAGCAACCATTTTAATTGTTATTTTCTTTATCCTTTCAGTTGGATTTAGTAGTTTAAGTGGTCTCGCTCCGAAATTTGGTGAATAATTTGTTCTATTAGAAAAAGGTGACTCTTCAAGGGAGTCACCTTTTTTATTTTTACCCTTATTTCAAATACCACCAACAGAATTTCAAATACTGCCTAGTGTAATTTCAAATTTGGATAGTAGTATTTGAATTTGCCGACAATGAAAGTTCCCTTTCCTTCTTATATTGTAAAGGTACCGCGGAATAACAAAGAGGTATACCTTTTAGAAATAGGTACGATGTGAAGCCAGCGACTTTTACAGAGACGGTTGTATTGTATGAAGGAATGATTGTAAATCAAATAAGGAAGCTAAGCATTTATCAAGATTATGAAGAGTATTTTCAATGTGGTTTACTCGGTCTTTGGTATGCGTATGAAAGGTATGATGCAGAGAAAGGGAGTTTCCCTGCTTATGCAGTTGTAACGGTGCGTGGTTATATATTAGAGAGGTTGAAGAAAGAATGTGTGGTGCAAGAGAGGTATGTATGTGTTGGAGAGTATGATGAACGATTTGAGTCCGAAGATACGGGAATGAGAGCACAGGATTTTATGAGTGTGTTAAATGAGAGGGAGAGGCATATTATTTCAGAACGATTCTTTGTAGGGAAAAAGATGGGGGAGATAGCCTATGAAATGGGGATGACGTACTATCAAACGAGATGGTTATATCGACAGGCGCTTGAGAAAATGCGAGATAGTGTAAGGGGATAAAAATAATAAATAGAATGGAAGGTACAGAAAATATTACCTTCCATTCTATTTGTTTTAAGGTAGTAAATGAGGTATGAGGTTTTATGGGTGCAGTGAATCTTGCATATTCATTTGGGATAATACATATCCAGCTTTCCAAAATTGCTGATTTAATTTATGGGAACTAATTTGTATCGTTACGGTAGCGCCGTTTGAAAAATAAATTTTAGTTTTTTTTGTTTTTTTGAAAAACTCTAGTTGATTTATATGGCTATAGAACAGCCAAATACAGTTTGGAGAAGCAGGAGATTCTGTCGGGAAAGCACAAATATATTCTCTGTGATTAATTGGAATCGGGACATTTTGTTTGAACTTAAATTTTGCTTGGACTGCATTACGTCTGCCCTGATAAGTAGAATAAATATCTGTTAGACAAGATTTCTGTATGAGCTGGAGGGCAGTTTGGTGGGAGTAAAGATGATTCCCACTACTGTCGGTAATTTTTGTGCGGTAATAAGGGTGTTTACATGGCTCGAGCATCATTGTAGAACTAGAAATAAAAATATCACTTTCATGATTCATAATTCTAAATCCTCCCTTATAAAATTTATATTCATAATATAATTATATACGAATTAAGTAAATAAATTGTTAATCTTTTGTTTCGTATTGTAAATTTTGGTCATTCGTTTACAATCAATATGTGATAGTTTTTCTAATTTGCATCGCTTGTACATATATATGAAAATAGAAAAGAGTAGGCGGTGATATAGCATGAAGAAAAAGTATATTATTATAGCTCTAGCTGTTGTTCTTCTAGTATATTTAGCAAATAGTAATCCGAGTAAAGGAGAATATACGGATTGGGCAGCGAAGCAGTTTATGAAGCGTAATGATGTGAGTAAGAAACTAGACGAGGTTCAAAAAGAAAATGAAGAGGGTCTCCTCGGTGACTTAGCATCGGCGGGTAAGAAGTTGGCGAAAAAGTATGTTGAGCCACAAGTTGGGTTATTAATCGATCATTATACGAAGCGAAATGATTATATTTTCTTCTCAACATATACGACCGAGTTCGATTTAGGTGGAGAGAACTATAAATATGTATGCGTCGGTTTTTCAAAGATATTTATTCCGATTGAAATGCCGAAGAAAAAAGACGAATCTGCAAAATGATGCAGATTCGTCTTTTTTATTTATCCCGTTATTCGTGGCCAGTAAGACTCCTACCTCAAAATTCGGCCGGAGAAAAGAAGTTAGGTGGGAGTCGGGCTGCCCGTAAATGCCCGATTGGTGTGGGCTAATAATCAGTGGGGGATGAACAAAACCCCATTGATTAAAGGTTCACTTTATAGAGTAATTGGAACTTCGGATACATTTTTTTCTACGAGACGCGCTCCTTTTTTTCGGGTATTTTCATCAATTGATGAAAATACAGATGAGGAAAGGATTGTATCCATTACTTGATTTACGACTTGTGGATCGACGGGTGTGATAGGCTTATCGATAGAAAAAACAACTGTTTTTCCATCTTGTTTCGCGAAAATTAATTCTAGTACTTGCATGCGTTATTCCCTCCTTTTCACTTATAGGTTAGAAAGATCTGAAGTGCTAACAAGTTGTACAGCGTGAAGTGATGATGCTTGTAAGGATGCAAGGGCACGAGCTACTTTGTGTACTTGCTCTAAATCTGCGTTTGTTTTAACGCGTTTGAATTGTTTGTTTTTGAAAATTGTTTTTCCGTTCTTATCTAATCCGTTGTTTAATACAAGACGTAAAGTTAAGTCCATTACGATTGTTTCAACTGCCATGTTTATCACCCCCTTTCACTTTATAAATAGGGTGCAGATGTCATGTTTTGGCGTGAAATTTTTTCTTTTTTTTGGTACTCTTAAAAGATTAAGAGAGGAGTTTTCGGAAGAATGAATCGTAAATGGTTATTTTGGATTCCTGTATTACTATGGATGGGGATGATTTTCTATTCTTCAGCACAGCCATATAAAAAGCAGGATATGCGCTCGGATATTGAACAATATGTAAATGTTGAGTTTGTGAAAGAGCATTTTTCATGGGTATCTATCGATTATGGTGGAGGTACACCTGTTAGTATTGCAAATAAAGGTGTGGGCGGATTTATTGAGTTTTTCCTTCGTAAAGGTGCTCATTTTATGGTGTTCTTTATGCTTGGTTCATTGATATATTACGCTTTTCATCGATCGGGTTATTCGAGAAAAAGATGTTTTATATACGCCCTCCTTTTCGTTGCCGGATATGCAACATTTGACGAAATCCATCAATGGTTTACGGGAGACCGTACACCAATGTGGCAAGATTCATTACTTGATACGTGCGGCGGATTAACGGGGATTATAATAAGTAATTGGTTTTGGAATAGAAAAAGGAGCTAACCTCATTTCGAGATTTGCTCCTTTTGTTTATCCCACATTAACGGGCAGTAAAAGCCCGATTGGTTCAACTAATCATCAGTGGGGGGGACAAAACCTCTACTGATTAATTATACACCAAGTAATTCTTTTAGTTCGTCTGTTGAAAGTTCAGTCATCCAACTATCACTTGTAATGACAGCGTTGTTTAGTGATTGTTTTCGTTCTAACATTTCATCAATTTTCTCTTCCAATGTTCCTGTTGTAATGAGTTTATGAACATGAACGAATCGTTTTTGACCAATGCGATATGCACGGTCCGTTGCTTGATTTTCTACAGCTGGATTCCACCAACGATCGTAGTGAATGACATGGTTGGCAGCAGTTAAGTTTAATCCTGTTCCGCCAGCTTTTAATGATAGGATGAAAATATCATACGTTCCGTTTTGGAACTGCTCGATCATCTTGTCCCGCTCTTTCTTCGGTACACTACCATTTAAGAAGAGGACGCGCTGACCGAATGTCTCTTCTAATACACTTTTTAGCATGTTCCCCATGTCGATATATTGAGTAAAGATTAAACAGCTTTCGTTTTGATCCTTTATGTTTTCGATGAGTTCCATTAACGTTTTTGTTTTCATAGAACGTTCGACGATGTTTTTCGGTTCTGTTTCTTTTAAATAAAGAGCAGGGTGATTACAAATTTGCTTCAGTTTATTCAGCATAAGTAATATAAACCCGCGACGTTCAATCCCGCTTAATCCTTCTACATTTTGTAATGTATCTTGAACAAGTTGTTCGTATAAGGAAGCTTGTTCACCAGTCAGCGGACAGTAAGCTTTCTGTTCTTGCTTATCTGGCAAGTTTAATGCGACTGTTTGATCTTTCTTCGTTCGACGCAATAAAAATGGTGAGATAAAACGTTGAACCTGCTGGATTTTTCCTTCATCTCGATCTTTTTCAATCGGTGTGACGAAGCGGCGCTGGAATTGCCCTAAGCTGCCGAGATATCCATGATTAATAAAGTCGAAAATAGACCAAAGCTCGGCAAGTCGGTTTTCCATCGGTGTCCCGGTTAAAGCGATTTTGTGATTTGCCTGTAAGTTTCGTACTGCTTTCGACTGTTTCGTATGTGGGTTCTTAATATTTTGTGCCTCATCCAAAATAACAGCGTCCCAGCATAACGAAGTAAGTTCTTCCTCATCAAGCTGAGCTAATGCATAAGATGTTAATACAACATCTGCCGATTGAAGGAAGTCTTTAAATGCTTCTCCCTTGCTACGGTTGCCTCCGTAATGTAATTGGACACGTAAATTTGGTGCGAAACGCTCAAATTCTTTTTGCCAATTTCCAAGGACGGATGTCGGCGCCACAATTAATGCAGGGCCTGTTTTGAGGTTGTTTTCTTTTGCATAAAGTAAGTAAGTAATCGTTTGAATACTTTTCCCAAGCCCCATATCGTCGGCTAATAATGCTCCAAATCCAAGTTTTCGTAAATATAATAGCCACTCTATGCCATGTTGTTGATACGGACGGAGTGTTGCGTTTAGTGAAGAAGGGACATCTACTTTTGGGATATCTCCAATGTGCAATAGCTTTTGGAATAGCTCTTCATAATATCCGTCTAGTTCAATTTCAATATCAGTAAACGGACTATCTTCTTCTACAATCTCTGTTTCGGCCGTATTTGATAAATGTTGCTGAAGGACATCTTTCATCTCTAGTCCGTATTTATCGGCACGATTCATTAGTTTTCTTACTTCCTCAATAAAGGCTGGATCTAGTCGCATCCATTGACCGTTTATGTTGAATAGACGTTTGTTTTGTTCAACGAGTTCGAAAAATTCACTTTCTGATAAATCAATGCCGTTCGTTGAAATGCGCCAGTCAAAATTAACGAGCGTATTCATGCCGAAGAAAGATTGCGTTTGTGCTGCATTTTGCTTCAGCTGTACACGTAATTTCGGTTTTGTAGCTTTTAAATTTTGCCACCATGATGGTAATAAAATTGTAATACCTGCTGCGAGTAATTCGTTGCTTGCTTCTGTTAAGAAGTTCCACGCTTCCGTTTCAAAGAGTTCATTTCGGAACGTATCATCTTCTTTTAACCACGGTACGAGCTTACTAAATCCTTCTTGCGTTTCCATAATACGTTCTTCATAATCGTGCCATCTTTTCGGTAAGGAATCGATGTTTTCATATACATATATGCGATGTGCCCCGCGCTTTGGTGTCACAATGGTCTCAAGCTTCCACATTTCAAATTCTTCTTGCGGTTCTTGCAGTCTTAGGCCAATTGTAAACGGAAGGTCATCTTCAATGTAACCAATTTTTCGAAGCCAATCTTCTTCATGTAGCGCTGCTTCCAACTGTCTTTTCGTAAAGTCATAATGTTCATATAGCCTTTTAGCATCTTCCCATCCGTCATTTGAACGGTTATCTTGTAAGATACTTTCATTGACTGCGGTCGAGAAAAGGGATGCTAATGTGTCATCTTCGATTGGTGTATTTTGAACTTTCCAAGATGGTTGCTGAGACCAACGTTCCATATCGGGTACGAAGCTACCGGTTACAAATGCATCCCATAATTCATTTGCATCTTTCGTAAGTGCTGTAATAGGGCCATTCATTTGAATATGTGCAAAGGAGTTCATCGGTTTGTTTGCGATGTATTCAAATGCTTGTGCGTTTGTTAGCATAACACCTTGTTTCCCTTCAAAGGTTGCTTCTTTTAGAAACGTGCCGTAGAAGGAAGTGGAGTGCCATGTAAATGCATTTCGTTTCCAACTTGTTACGGATAATGGAGTACCGCTGTCATCTTCTCCCCAAAGGAACCAACCTTGACTAACATGCTGGAGCCTAATTGTTACTTCAGTTTGATTGATCATCGATTAATTTTCCTTTCCGTAATTCCTCTTGTAGTGCACGCAGACGTGAATGTAGATTGGCGATGTGAATAATGAAAGCATCCCATTCATCGGTGCGCTTTAATCGTTTATATAATGTACGTAATTTCTTTAAGTAACGAACTGCACGTCTATATGATTTGCGATTACGCTCTTCAATTGCTTGGACAGCAGCAAGATGATAGAGAGGAAGTACTGCTTCTGGCGCTTCTTTTTCAATATCTTTCAGTGGTTCTTTCAACAGTTCAATTGCTTCAAATCCATATAAGAGATGAAGTTCTGCCCATGTGCGATACTGTTTTTTCGCGAGTACGTATTGTTCATAGTTTGCGAAACTATATGGCAATAGTTCTTGCAAAATCATTTCGAATCCAGCTTGTTCATTTGTATGTGTTGCATATGTTTCGTACATGATTACAAATAACCGAACGATATCTTTTATGAAGATTGTATTTTCGTGCTCGTGTATCGTTTGCTTTACTTGTTTATACGTAAAGGAAAGCCAGTTTTTCCCGCGATCCCACTGCATTGCATTTAATAGTTCTTCTAACCAATAGAAGTAAAGACTTACAACAGAAGCAGGCTGTTTTTTTAGTAAGTCCATTGCTAGTAGGTCTTCGTCATTTAAAAAGAGTAGATGAGAAGATGCTAATGCTTTGGAAAGTGGATTGATTTTCGAATCGATTCGTTTTTCTTCTTCTTGCAGTTGCTTTTTATTGTTTAAGAGTTCACTCCATATGTGACGATAAATGAAAAATCGCTCTTGTGTATAGGCGTCGGTGGAGAAGAATACTTCGTGAACGAGACGAGCTGTTTCTTGTAAAATCTGCTCAGACTCTGAAGGGATTGCTTCTGATTGTAAGTCCCGAACGATTGCTTCAACTTTATCTACAAATAGGCGAACGACGTTAACCGGTTGGTGGTAAGAATACGTTTTGTTTACTTCGAATGCTTGAATTTCTTCTAATAATTTTTGAAAGCAATAAAGTGCCGCGTGTAGCTTAAACAATTCATGTATCGCAATAACACGAGGGGCTTTCCGCTCGAGTTTCGTATAGAAGTCTGTAAAGATACTCATAAGAAAATACATTTGTTTATAAGTAAGCCGAGCTTGTTCTTTTTTAAATGATTCATATTCGTTTTCAAAATACGATTGCCAACTTTTATAATCGGTTTCTTCAAAAGCTGATGATTGCAATACTTGTCTTGCAGTTCGAATAGGAGGAAGGGAAGGTTTCGTATTATTTTTAAATAAAGTTAATACATCTCCTACTTGCCCGAAACTAGACGCTGCAGATAATAACACAGCGAGCATATGCTCACACTGTGTTGGTGCGAAACAATCGCAATAGCTTTCAGCGACATTACGAATCGGGATATGAACGCTATATACACTGCCTTCCGCATCTACAGTTCCAGATAGCGTATAGCCATCGAAATCAACGTTATAAACAACACCACTACGATATAGGTGCCGAGCTGTAGCGACATGTTCCTGATCAGCTTCTTGCTGTGGATCTAGTCCTTGAACGAACTCATTCGCAATCATCATAATTTCATCTTTCGTAATTGAGTGTTGCAGCATAATATTCCTCCGTACACATATTTCTTTCCTTTACCATTATAAACAAAAAACGCTCAAAACAGAAAAAATGAAATTTAGATTACATTGCTTGAAAATCATGGTAATATATAAAATGTTAATTTTATATATTACCATATCCGTATAGGAGGAGAATTGATTTGTCAGATTTACAGACGAAATTAGGCAGTGGAATGAATAAGTTACAAGAAGGAATAGAGCAAGGGAAGATGAAGTTGCAAGTTGCACAAGAAATTGCTCAATTGAAAAAAGGTATGCAAGTGCAAATGCAGAAAAAAGCAGAGATTTTATTAGAGCTTGGACAGCAGGTGTACGTTCAGTTAAGAGGAAATGGAGTAAATGAAGAGAGCTTAAAAGAAATGATTGCTCCAGTTCAAGAGTTTGATGTGGCGATTTATCAAGCAAGAAAACGCATTGTTGAGTTGCAAAAACAGCAAGGTGAAAAAGCTACATGTGAATGTGGTGGATTTTTATCAATGAATGATAAGTTTTGTGGTTCATGTGGAAAGCCTAATCCGATGTTAGCAGTAGAAAATGACGGTGAAATGGCAAATTGTATTGCATGTAATGAGGATATCGATGAAAACTCTACTTACTGTCCGGTTTGTGGAATTAAGCAAAGTGGGGAGTGAATAGAATGTATTGTCGCACATGTGGAAAACAACATGGTGAAGAGGTAAATTATTGCCCGAATGAAGGGAGTATGGAGATTGCGGGAGCTATAGATGCCATAACACTAGAACAAGATGCTGCTACATACTGCAAAGGTTGTGGTAATGAAAATGCTCAGCAAAATTTATATTGTCAAAAGTGTGGGCATTCTTTATTTGTTGTGAAGAAAAAAGAACAAACTGTAAAATTACCTACGATGGATGGTGCTCCTAAAGTTGAATTTACAGCAGATAAAGCTGTTTTAAAAACAGGTGTTATTGGTGGTGCTGTTGCAAGTATTCTCATGCTAATTGCTGGCTGGATTGGTAGTGTATTATTTGCTTCTATATTAAGTGAGATGTTTAGTAAATTTGCGAAAGAGTTAGAAATGCTGCCAAGCTTTTATGCAAGTGCGACTTCTACGTTGTTAAGTTACCATTTACTTGGTTTTACAGCCGGTGACGATAGTGAATTGATATTATCTTTATCTTGGCATACTCCATTTACATTATTATTAATCATTCCATTTATCATTTTCGCTGGAACAGGAATATGGTTAGGAAAACAGCGTGTTGCAAAAACGATTAAAGATCAAATTTTTATAGCAGTAACGGTTGGTATTATTTATGGCGTCTTTTTATTTATTATAAGCTTTGTAGCATCACAATCTTTTGCAATTCCATTCTCAGATGCAGGTAAGATTACAGTTGGTTATTCAACGGTCAAGTGCTTATTGAGTGGTTTTGTATGCGGGACGTTATTTACTTTAATAGGATTTATTGCTCATACAAGCAAAAACAATATGGCAGCAGCATTTCAAGAGTTAATGCCATATGGAGCGTCTGTTTATTACGGTATTTCAGCCATGATAAAAGGACTTTTCGTAACAGCAGTAGTGGTTTGTATTATGGCGTTAGTAAGTAAGGAAGACAGTATTGAACCATTAAAAGAAATGACAACTTCAAAAACTGAAAGTACATTATTAGCATTAGAGTTAACACCTCAATTATGGAGTATGGCTCATTTTGCTCCGTTAGAAGTTTCTAGTCCAGCACTTAGTAGGGAACTTACTGGAATAGGTAAGAAATCATCTGAGAACACATTATCGTTTTCATTTATATCAGGCATCTCTGTAAATGACGTAGAAGTTAGAGAGATAATGATTTCAAAAGGAGCGAATCAGGAAAGCCTTGCTGCATTTGATGAAGTGAATAACGTATTCCATTATGGTTTATTACTGCTTATTATTCCATTGTTCCTTATGTTTAGAGCGGGAAGAAAATTAGCGAAATTACCAACAGCGAATATGTATATCTCGTTAGCGGTATGTAGTGGTTCTTACACAATTATGATGATTGTAATGAACATCATTTCTAAATTCCAAATTGATGTTTCAGGAAATGTTATGAATTTATTTGGAGCAAGCGGTACTGTACTATCTATGCAAAATTCATTTGTATATTTAACTTTGTTTAGTTTTATAGTGACATATGCAGCGGCATTCGCTGGAATGAAATTAGCTAAAAAATAGGGGGAGAGCATGTTGAAGTTTTGTGGAACATGTAATAGGCAGGTTGCAGATCATTTGAACTTTTGTCCTGAGTGTGGAAATAAAGTCGAAGAAATTGCCGATAACAATGCCGCTTCATACGTGGAAGTACAAAGTGAGACAAAACCAGTGAAAAGTAAGAAAAATTTATTTTTGATTATTGGTTTCGTCATAATTGCGGCTTTATTATTTGGGGCATATAAATTTGGAGCATATAAGTTTTCAAAAGAAAAGCAAGTGAATGTAATGATTGAAGCATTCCAAAAGAAAGATATCGATGCAATTGATATGTTTGTGAAAGCGGAAGATCCAAGTTTAAAGATTAAGACAGAAGATATTAAGGCGTACATACAGTATTTAAAAGAGAATCCGTCTTATAATAAAGAATTACTCTCTTATTTACAGAAAGAGACTGTAGATCAAAAGTTAACACAAGATAAAGCATCCTTTAAAGATGGGCAAATTGTAGAAGAGGGAAAAGAGTGGTTCTTATATCCGAAGTATAAGTTCAGCATGAAATCTTATTATATGAGCGTTAGCACAACTGCAAAGAATGCTGAAATATATGTGAATGATAAAAAAGAAACAGCACTTTCTAGCGATAAAACTTCGAAAGAACTAGGGCCATACTTCCCAGGTACGTATGCTGTAAAGGCAACGGCGAAGACAGAACTTACTGAATTAGAAACAGAGAAAGAAGTAGATTTAGCAGATGAAAAGAGTGGAAAAGTAGAAGTGGATTTATCACTTGAAGGAAAGTATGTAACCATTTCTTCTGATGAAAGTGACGCAACTGTATTTGTGAACGGTAAAAAACGTGGGAAATTAACTTACGGAAGTTATAATCTTGGTCCTGTATCGACAGATGAAACAGTAGAAGTGCATTTAGAGAAAACTACTGATTTTGGTGTAATGAAATCTGAAAGCATTAAAGTGGGGGATCAAAGCACATATTATTTAAAATTCCCGAAAGAAACATCAAGCTCGGCAGTTGGTGAATTTGTACGAAATCATATTTATGATAATGTGCGCGCGATTGCATTAAATGATTTTAGTCTAATTGAAAATAATTATGATAAGAGCGGAAAATCGTATAAAGAAGACCGTGATTACGTACAATATTTACACAAAAAAGGAATTACAGAAGACTTATTAACGATGGAAATTCGTAATGTAGAGCGTCAAAGTGAAACGAAATATAAAGTGACGACATATGAAGAGTACCACATTCGTTACGGTGATGGATCTGTGAAGTTCAAAAGCTTTAATAATGAACATATCGTAACTGTGAATGGAGATGGCAAGATGCTGTATCATTCTCTTGGTGCAAATAATACGTTGAAATCAGAGGATATATCTGGTCCAACTCGCTAATAAAAAAGGCTATCTCAATTATAGAGATAGCCTTTTTTCGATTAAAAGCGCGTTTCCTTTAATATCGCTTGTACATATGGATCATGTATTATTTGTTCTATCATTGGTAACATGTTTTGTTCAAATGGAATGTCGATAGGAAATGGCTTTTGGGATCCTGGTTTTATCCCGTATTGTACAATTTTGTAATGTGTATTTCCTTCAGAGTTGAGCACAATTAATTTATAGCGATTGTCATCGTTTGTGAGTGAAAAGTCAATGGAAGTAGCGTCATATGTTACTTCATCTTTGTATATGTACGGTTTGGGGGTACCAATCCAGTCTACTTTTGCTTGTATATTCATCGGCATAGCCTCCTTATAGCTATTATAAAAAAATAAAAGCCAGCTCTCAACAAAGAGAACTGGCTTGTCATTTAGCAGTCATTGGTTATTTTAAAATTTTCACTTTAATAGTTTTGCGTCCCCATTTTTGAGCAGCGCTATCTGATCCAAGCAGAACGTCGATACGGTTACCTTTAATTGCACCACCAGTATCTCCAGCGATAGCTTCTCCGTAACCTTCTACCCATACTTTAGATCCTAATGGGATTACTTTCGGGTCAACAGCGATCATTTTCATGTTTGGATTCGCTGTTAGGTCATGACCCATTGCAGTTAATACACGGCCACCATATGTGCCGCCATTTTCGCTCGGGTGAGCTGTATATGCTGTAGCTACAACTGTTAACTCACGACCATTAGATGGTTCGCTAGTTTCAGCAGCTTTCACAGCAGGCTTAGCAACTGGTTTTGCTTGTGCTGCAGGTGTTTGAGCCTTAGCTGGTGCTTCAGCTTTAGCAGGAGCAGTTGTTTCTTGTTTCTCAATAACAGGTGCTGTACCTGTTAAGAAAGGAACGTGAACGTAAGCTGTTTTCCCGTTATATTCAAATTGTAACCACTCATTTTGTACTTGGTTCGTTGTTTCAATCATATCGTCTTTCTTCAACGTTCCAAGAATTTCAGAGTTTGTATTCGCTTCAGCACGTACGTTTAATACGTTAGCTGTTACGTAGTAGATGCTTTTTGTAAATTCTGCACTTACGAATGCGTCTTTACCATTTAAATTGACCTTTGACCATCCGTTTTCTGTATTTTGAACATCTATTGTATTACCGTTTAGTAATTTACCGACAACTTTTGATTCAGTAGTAGGGTTTTCGCGTACGTTTAGTACGTCTGTTTTAACAACAGTTTCTGCGCTAGCAGATGATGTGAAAATCCCAAGACCAAAAACTGCTGCTGTTGCTATACCAATTAATTTTTTCATGATAGCCTCCATTGCGTTTGTTTTCGTGTCCTCATTATAGCAACAGATTTTTTCGGATTTGGGGAAAACACACAATTACAAACCATTCGTAATAAGTCGTTAATATCCTGTAATATAACCAAGAATATAGGAAAGCGTTTTTCATTCTATATGATTAGTAGGTTTCTACTTATATTCAAAATATTTAATACAACATATTTTTTTCGGCGTAAATAAAAATATTACGAGAATGTTACATGATGATTACTATACAGTTACATTCCTTGAGTATTTTACCGTTTTATGGGTAATATAGTTATATAAACATAAACATTTCGTTTGTGAATCTATAAACATGTGCTATATACTAGTAAAAAAACCGCATAATTGTTACAAGAAGAAAGGGTTGCAAGGAAGGAATTTGCCCTTTTTTACATATGTAACACATCCTTTTTTGGGAAAATACATTCCCATCCGCATTTTTCTCGCACAATTTGACAGCAGTATTTCTATCTCGTAGCTCTTGCAGAGTGAAAAGGTTATACGGAAGGTAAGGCTGTCCATAAGAATTCTAGTTGGTGAAGGTGAAAGTAAGAAAATCACTGCAAAGTTATAGTTTTCTATCCGATTTAACATATCGGAATTTGTGTTATTTACAAAGTGAAACCTACGAAGGGGGATTTGATGAGGAAACTGACAAAAACATTTATCGTTTCATTAACAATCTGTATTGCATTTACAATTTGGGGGATTATTCCCGAATCTATAATTGGAAAAGGTAGCCTAGGAAATGTAACAACTGCAATTCAAACTGCGCTGGTTAGCAAGTTTGGATGGTTTTATATTATTTCTGTTTCTATCATTTTAGGTGTGGCCATCTTTTTAATTGTTTCGAAATACGGTTCTATTCGTTTAGGTAAAGATGATGATGAACCTGATTATAGTTATATGACATGGTTTGCTATGTTATTTAGTGCTGGTATGGGTATAGGATTAGTTTTCTGGGGCGTTGCGGAACCATTAAACCATTTATACGCACCTCCGTTTGGAGATGGTGCAACTGAGGAAAGTGCACGTCTTGCACTGCGTTTTTCATTTTTCCACTGGGGATTACATCCTTGGGGACTATATGCGTTTGTAGCTTTATGTATTGCATATTTTACCTTTAGAAAAGGAAAAGCAAGTACAATTAGTGCGACAGTAGGTCCGTTATTTAAGAGCGGGGACCATGGGCGTGTTGCTCATTTATTTGATGTGTTAGCTGTTTTCGCGACTGTTTTTGGTGTTGCGACGTCATTGGGTCTTGGTGCGAAACAAATTGCAGGTGGTGTTAGTTATTTAACATCTATCCCGAATTCATTAACGACACAGTTAATTATTATTGCAATCGTAACAGTTCTTTTCATGTTATCTGCACAAACAGGTCTTGATAAAGGAATTAAATATTTAAGTAATGCGAACATTATTTTGGCATTTGCACTTATGATTATTGTATTATTTGCAGGTCCAACAAACTTTATTATGAATTACTTCACTTCAACAATTGGTTCTTATATTCAGGAATTGCCAAGTATGAGTTTCCGATTAAGTCCATTAGATGAAGGTGGAAATCAATGGATTCAGTCATGGACAATCTTCTATTGGGCATGGTGGATTGCATGGTCACCGTTTGTAGGTACATTTATTGCTCGTGTTTCACGAGGGCGTACGATTCGTGAGTTTGTTATTGGTGTGTTACTCGTACCGACCGTAATTGGTGCACTTTGGTTCTCTGTTTTCGGTGGAACTGGTATTCATATGGAGCTGTTTGGTGATGCACACCTCTTTGAAAAAGTGAAAGAGATGGGAACAGAAGTAGGATTATTTGCTATGTTTGATCAGATGGGTAGTTTTGGATCAATTTTATCAGTTTTAGGTATTCTACTTATTGCAACATTCTTTATTACATCAGCAGATTCTGCGACATTCGTTCTAGGAATGTTAACAACACACGGTAGTTTAAATCCACCAAATCGTATTAAGTTAGTTTGGGGTCTTGTGTTAGCTGCATTAGCTTCTATCCTATTATATGTTGGTGGATTGGAGGCACTACAAACGGCAGCGATTATTGCGGCATTCCCGTTCGTATTTGTTATTTTCTTTATGATGGCAGCATTATTTAAAGAGTTACAAAAAGAGGGACGTATGAAGCGTCATTAATAATAGAAGGAAAAGAGCTGATTTCATATCAGCTCTTTTTTATATAGAAGGAATTTGAAATGCAAGTAAGGGAAATAAAATATATTATTATATAAGTAGTATGCCTTTTATATAAAGAAAAAACGATGGATTTCGACAATGTTCGATATATTACAAATTCTATTCATATTTTTGACAAAAAATTGTCGGAAATGTGTTGTCACTTTTCTTTATATGTGCTATATTATTTCCTGTAAGCGATTTCAAATAGTTTTAAAGCGTATTCAAGGGGGACATCTAGAATAATGAAACGTTACGAAAGAAAGTGGAAGCATATTTGTTTGAAACGTGTGGCACATCGTAGTGTCCAAGAAAGCACGGAACCTAAGACTGAAACGCGCAAAGAGCAGCAAGAGAAGCAATTGGTTCTACAAAAATAGCAATCACTTTTTCGTATATAAATGAAGGTCGATCGTTCGTTGGGGGATGGACGTGAAATTACTTTCAGCTAAGGGGTATTGTCTGATATATAATTTATACGGCAATAAATAAGCACAGAGCTTACGGCGCTCTGTGCTTATTTTTATTCTGCAAAATAACAATCCGTGGGAGATGAAACCCCCAGACTGATTAAAGTGTTACTTTTCTTTTTTAAATCGAACTGTTTTGTCCCAGCCAATGACTTGTTTTTTGCTCTTTGCACGTAAATAAAGGATGAGGCTGCGAATAAATAAATACGTAAAGAGTTGTGCATATGTAAAGTACATAATGACACTAATGAAAATATTAGTCGGTGTAAAGGTTCGTTCAACACTTTGGGCACTAAATAATTGTGAAACGTATGTAATGTACGAAACGTACCACATAAATAGTAGCGGAATACTATATTGAATCTGGAATATCCCAAGTACCCCAATTACAAACCAAACGTTTGAAATGATTAGAAATAGCCAAAATACGATATACACTAAAACTTGCTGCAAGGAATGGACGAGAAGTTTCCCTTTAAAGAAACTTAATGAAGAAAACATTTTTTCTAAAATGTATAAGTTTCCTTGGAGCCAACGTGTACGTTGTTTAATAAGAATTTTTAAGTGTTCAGGTTCTTGTTCCCATGTAATCGATTCTGGAACAATTGGTAAGAGATATCCTTTTTGTGTAATTCGTAATGTTAATTCAGCATCTTCGGCAATTGCATAAGGATCATAGCCGCCAAGCTCTTCTAATGCGGAGCGACGAAGAAGCATGTTCGTTCCTGTCAGTGAGCCTGTTTGGAATAATAACCAGCGTCCTGATTGCATAAGAAGCTGAAAGATTTGGAATTCTAGTGAAATCATTCGTGTAAGCCAGTTTCTTTTTTCATTGACTGTACGAACGTGTCCAACAGCCCCAACAGCATCTTCAATTGTTTCAGCGTGTTCTACAAGCATTCGTAATGCCTGTGGTTCAGGTTGATTATCCGCATCGTAAACACAGAAATATTCACCATCCGAAATGCTAAGTCCGTAGTTTAATACACGTGATTTTCCTTTTGGTTCACCAGGAGGAACACGAATGTGACGAATATGAGCATAAGCTTTGTCAAAATCATCCCCGATTTCAGGTGTTTCATCTTGAGAATTATCGTTTAATAAATAAACGGTTAGTTTGCCTGGGTATTCAATCTTCGCCATCGCTTCTAAAGTATCTTTAATAACAACCCCTTCATTATGGGCAGGTATTAAAATATCGACGCTTGGATAATGTTCTAGTGTACGATTTTTTCGTTTACTATTTCGGTGAATTAAGCCTGCAAGTGTTAAGAGAGAATAGTAAACGAGTAAGCCAGAGAATAGAAAGGCTGTAAAAATAAGTACATATTTAATTGAAAATGTGATGCTGATCCAAAAAACGAGTACGCAAAACAGAAGGAATAAAAGAAGTATAACGAGTGTCATCATAATAATGTCTGTCCTTTGTTTCCGATTTGTTCTCGTGAAATTTTTATATCTTGAATTGCCTCAGCAGCAAGCCACTGCTCCATTTTGGGCTTTAGGCGGTTCATTACAATGTTAGCGCCGGCTTCATTTGTGTTTTGTAATAAAATAACTAGCGTATTGTTATCGTATTCAGCAGTAAGGTCGAATTCGTTTCTTACTGTTTCAACTAATAATGAAGCTACACGGTCCATAACGCTTTCCTTCGTATATTTACTAAAAGAAGTGAAATCAAAGTAAATAATAACGCCTGTTTCATTACGACGATTCATCGCCGTTACTAATAACGCTTGGCGTCTTTCAAATTCTTGTCTTGTTAATAATTTTGATTCTCCAATATATTGTTCTAACGTTCTCACGCGCTCAATTAACTCTTTGTTTTCATGAATAACTTTTTTTAATAAGTTAGTTGAGATGTATACAATGAAGAAGTTTGCTGCCATCAGGAAGTGGGTAATAATATATTTCCATTGATCTGTTGTACTCCATAAGTGAAGCCAAGCTTCGTAAAATAAGTAGAATACGGAAATGATGGTTCCGAGTATGAAGAACACGAATGCTGTTTTATCAGCTAAGAGTAAGAATAGTACGTTTACAACTACATATATAATTGTGAAAGTGAGCGCATGCTCATATTTCGTTACATGTACGGTAGTAAAATAAAATATAATTTGTAAAATCCAAATAGATAGGATTTTATAGAACTTATCTTTCACAAAACGTTCCTCCTTAAAGGTAATTCATGTAAGGACACTTGTAGTATGCACAATTATTAAGAATTAGACCATAAATTCTTTTAGTTAGAACAACAAGTATTATCCCTCTACTGCAAAAAAAATAAATAGACGTACAAATTATTGTATCATATTGTCTGTACATTCAGATATAGGATATATATAAATTGTATGTATATTATATAAAAAGCCCTCCTCTTTTAAAGAGGAGGACTTACATGAAATTATAGGAACATCATACCTGCAACTGCTGCATTTAAGAAGTTCGCTAATGTACCAGCGATAACTGCTTTAATCCCTAATTGTGCAATTTGTTTACGGCGGCTAGGAGCTAAAGTTCCTGTTACACCTAATTGAATTGCGATAGAAGAGAAGTTTGCGAATCCACAGATTGCGAATGTTAAAATTAGATTTGTTTTTGCAGAGAAATCTGCCATATGTGGCCCTAAGTTTGCGTATGCAACGAATTCGTTGATTGCAAGTTTTTGACCGATAAAGCTTGCTGCTTGTATAGCTTCACCAGGAGATACCCCGATTAAGATTGCAAATGGTGATAGTAAGTAACCGAAGATTAAATCAAGGCTAAGTTTAATATCGAACCAAGAACCAACCCATCCTAATAATCCATTTAATAAAGCGATTAATGCGATGAAGGCCATTAACATTGCCGCTACGTTAATAACAAGTTGCATACCTTCAGATGCACCACGTGCAGCTGCATCAATAACGTTTGCGTCTTCACGTTCTGTAGAAAGTTCGACGTTATTATCTACTTTTTCTGTTTCTGGCATAATTAATTTAGCAATTAATAAACTTGATGGAGATGCCATAATTGCAGCTGCTAATAAGTGCTCTAACGGAATGCCCATCGCTGCATAACCGACAAGAACTGATCCAGCAACAGCTGTCATACCGCTTACCATAATAGCGAAGAATTCACTATTCGTTAAACGTGCTAAGTAAGGTTTGATTAAGATTGGTGCTTCAGTTTGTCCTAAAAATACAGTTGTTACTGAGTTTAAACTTTCTGCTTTAGAAGTCCCAAGAAGTTTACTTAATGCACCACCAATGATACTAACGAATTTCTGCATAATACCGAAATGATATAAGATTGCAACTAATGAACTAATAAATACGATTGGAAGTAGTGCTTGAATAACGAAGATAAATCCCCAAGGTCCTTTTGCGTTGACTAAATCCCCAGCAACGAATTTAATTCCCTCGTAAGAAAAATTAATTAATCCTTGAACACCGTCAGCAGCGTGTTTTAAACCTGCTTTTCCAGCATCCCATCGTAATACGATAAATGAAAATGACATTTGTAATGCTAGCGCGATTAAAATTGTGCGCCAATTAATAGCTTTGCGGTTGGAAGATAGTAAGAAAGCGATTGCTAATACTCCAATCACGCCGCCAATTCCCCATAAAAGATTCATGCAGTGTATGCTCCTTCCTCATAGTAAAAAAGCGTATAAACCAGTTGTCTATACTTTTGCGAATATAACATCTTATGTAACTTATCATAATGGGCATCAGAGGTCAAACGTCTAACGAAAAGTTTAAATAAAAAGAAAATTCTTCAAAAAAACACATATAAAATGAATGGACATGCAATAGGTTATGTTTTTTATGGGAATTTATTCATTGTGATAACGTTATGGATTATTTTTATAGAATATAGTGTATGAAATGGAAGAATGGATGCATTATTTTTCGTAGAGGGAAGGTAGGTAAAGGGGGAGTGATGTGTTGAACGCGTTATAAAAAAGCCTTCTAGTAAACTAGAAGGCTTTGAAACTATTCATTAAGGTGCTTTCGTGTATCCTAAGAAGTGGCTCTTCCAATAAGAATTACTTAATGAAGCGATTGCTACACCGTTATCTCCAGCTTGGATAAACGATCCGCCCCCAAGGTAAATACCCATGTGAGAAGGACCTGATTTATAAGTGTTTTGGAAATAAATTAAGTCACCTGGTTGTGGATTTGAAGTTTGTGGTAGGCTACTCCAATATCCAGCAACACTTTGACGGCTAATATTATGACCGAATTTCTTAAATACGTGGTAGATGTAGCCACTGCAGTCCACACCGTTAGCAGAAGTTCCGCCCCAAACGTACGGTACACCTTGCATTGATTTCGCGTATGCAAGTATAGAAGAGCTGTCACCGCTGTTGTTGCCTGTATTATTATTGTTTTGATTGTTATTTTGATTGTTATTTTGGTTGTTATTAGGCTTATTATCTACTGCGCCTCCAACTGGTGTTTTAGATAGGAAACGTGTTCCGATATAACCATTTTGACCGTTGTAGTTAATTTTGCTCCATCCAGAGTTTTCAGAGATTACTTGAACCTTCTGTCCTTGTGGAAGTGCACCTATGATTCTATAATTTGTACCTTCGCCACTACGTACATTTAGTGCAGAAGCATTAATGTAGTAGTCACCAATTGCACCTTGATTAGGCTTTTCAGGTTGTTTCGGCTGTTCAGGAGTAGCCGTGCCTCCTTTAACGAATTTTACAAATTCGCTACTAACAAAGCCGGTTTTTCCTTGATAGTTCACTTTGAACCAGCCGTTTTCAGACCCAACTACGTTTAATGTTGTACCGTTTAACACGCCACCAATTACACTATGGTAAGTAGCAGGACCTGTACGGACACGTAGAGATGTTGTATTAACAACGTAAGTACCACCAGTTTGAACAGTTACATTATTGTTTTGTTCTTGCTTGTTATCTTCTTTGTTGCCTTGTACGACGTTCTCGTTAGAGCCGCCCTTTGTTACGTAGTCTTTACTTAAGTAAGCAGTTTGACCCGCATAATTGATTTTGAACCAATCTTGAACTTCACCAACAACTTGTACTACTTGTCCTTGTTTCACTGAACCTACAGTTGGATGAGAAGTGCTAGGGCCTGTACGAACACGAAGGGATGATACATTTACTGTATAGTTTCCGCTTGCTGGTTGTACAGTTTGTTGATTCGTATCGTTTGTAGATCCTGTATTTGCAGAAACGCCTGATACGAATTGGCCACTAACATAACCAGTTTGTCCGTTGTGGTTGATTTTCACCCAACCATTTTCTTGACCAATTACGTTTAATGTTTGTCCTTCATATACACGTCCTGAAACAGAACTAGAAGTGCTAGGAGCTGTACGTACACGTAACACATCGGCAGTAACTTTATTCTTTCCACCTGTTGTACTTACATTGGAATTACTTGCTCCATTTTTTGATACAAATTCGCCACTGACAAAGCCAGTTTTTCCATTATGATTGATTTTGAACCAACCATTTTCTTCGCCAATCACGTCTAATGATTGACCGTTATAAACGCGAGAGATAATGTCGTGAGAAGTACTTGATCCTGAACGAACGTGTAATACGTCCGCATTTACCGTATAAGATGAGTTGTTTGATGCAGAAGCTTGTACAGTCTGTGTAGCAGCTTTTTGTGTATTCTGTTCCGGGGCAGCTTGAACACTATCAAGTGTAGGGGCTGCTCCTCCTGCTACAGACACTGCTGCAAGACCGGCAAGATATTTTTTCATGATTTGTCGATTCCTTTCTGTCTGTAATGTAGTGAAGAAATATTTACCAACTATTAAAAATTCTAAAAGGCATGTCGATTACTGTCAAGACTTATGCGGGAAACTGAATGTGACAAAAAGATTACAAGAAAAAAATCAAGGCATGAATTCATACCTTGATTTCAATTTAAATACATATATTGGCTATAGAAAAATAGAGATTATTCGTATTTAAGAAGATGATATGTTGGATTTTAAAAGGCTTTGAGAAAAGGATCCTTGTAGTCTTTTCGTGATAGGACCAACTTGACCATCTTGAATCGCAGCTCCATCAAGGTGAGTCATTGGTAAGATTTCAATCGTTGTTCCTGTAAAGAAACATTCATCGGCTTGGTAAACGTCACGAATGCTAAAAAGTTCTTCTTGTACAGGAATCTGGAGAGTGTTAGCTAAAGAAAGGACATATTGACGAATAATCCCATTTAAAATAAGGTGATTGGCTGGATGGGTGTAGAGTGTTCCATTTTTGATTAGAAAGAAGTTAGATTGGCTACCTTCAGTTACAATACCATTTCGTATGAGAAGAGCTTCTTTACAACCTTTGCGTTCAGCTTTCGTAGCGGCTAATACATTCGGTAATAAATTTAATGATTTAATGTCACAGCGAAGCCAGCGAGTATCTGGTTCTGATATAGCACGTATCCCATATTCAATCCACAAAGCGGGTCTTTCCTTCTTTGTAATATAAGCATAGATTGTAGGAGGGATGTCATATGAAAATGCATGGGTACGAGCTTGTACACCGCGAGATACTTGCAAATAAATGGTTCCATCTTCGTGGAAACTATTACTTTCAATGAGTTTGTAAAGTAAGGTAATGAGTTCTGCCTTTGAGAAAGGGAGCGATAATTCTATTTCTTCCATGGAGCGATATAATCTTGTTATGTGTGGATCTAATAAGTGAAAGTTTCCATTATAGAGGCGAATCACTTCATAGACACCATCTCCAAATTGCAAACCCCTTTCTTCAAGTTCTATGTACGTTTTTTGTTTCGTTGTGTCAATAACTGCATCATTCCAAAGTACAAATCTTTCGTATGCCAATTTCCGTCCCATCCTTTCGTAAGTACTGAAGTAAAGTGAAACTTTGATTAATCGAGCTTTTACGGGTAGTGGATTTTCCGTATAACTTCTTTGATTCAGCCAAATTTTGAAGCGGGATTCCTATTGCCGGTTAACGAGGGATAAAGTCACTATAGTAATTTTTATGTAGGCAATTCTATACATATGACGTATATGTATTTGTAAATGATAGAGAAGTAATAGTGACTTATAGCATTTTGTATATACAAATTCGAAAATAAGAAATAAGAATCCTGCTTTTAAATAAAAAAAAGCAACATTCGCATGGAATGTTGCACAAGGAGGGTAGCTATCTTTCATAGGGATATTGTCTTATTGAATGTTTTGTGTATGGAAACAAAACGTTTTGAAAGACAATTATAAGAAAGTAAAAAACAAACGATTCGCATATTTCTTTAAGGGATCTGATTGAAGATGAGAGATAAGAAATATGTAGAACCTTGTTTACATATTTTATTATAGAAATGTTTCATTAATGTGGTGTGAATATTTGGTAAAGGTTATGTAATTTTAAAGTTAATGAATAGAAGAGGAAGGGTAGCGGAAAATAAAAAAAAGAGGCTGAGATTACTCAGCGCTCTTCTTTTCTTCTTTAATAGCTGTTTTTACTTCACCAGTTTTGATCTTATTACTTTTAGAAAAACGAAGTAAGTCGCCCTCAATGAGTTTGTCAGACATGTGCAATTCATTTTGTGCACGATCAATGAGTGGTTGAGATTCTTCTTTCGGTAATTGTACAACTTCACCAGTGTTACGGTCGTAGAATGTACTGTTTGTGTACATATACTTATCTGTAACAAAGCTACCGTCACGAAGAACAACGAATCCTTTATTATCTGGTGAGAATACGTCATGACCGAATCGAACGTCATCCGTAGAATCTACACCAAGTAAGTTTAGGATAGTTGGTTTAATGTCAATTTCACCAGTTGGTTTTGAAATTGTTTTGCCTTCTTTTTGACCTGGAACGTGAATAAACATCGGTGTTTTTTGTAAGTTCATATGGTCAAATGTAGTGATTTCTTCTTTTCCTAAGAACTGTGCCATTGCACGGTTATGGTTTTCAGAAATACCGTAGTGGTCACCGTAGAATACGATAACAGAGTTGTCATAAATACCTTCTGCTTTTAGACGCTCAATAAAGTGTTTCATTGCTTCGTCTAAATAACGAGCAGTTACCATGTAACGGTCAAATACGCCATCACCAGAATTGTATTCGTCGATTAATTTCGTACTGTCATCATAAGTGAATGGGTAATGGTTCGTTAAAGTAAGGAAGCGAGTGTAGAATGGTTGCTTCACTTGTTTTAACATATCGATAGACTGATCGAAGTATTCGATATCTTTTAATCCCCAGTTTAATTTTGTTTCTGGCGTAATCTTGTAGTCAAGCTCGTTGTAGTAACGGTCATAACCAAGTGCCGGATACATAATGTTACGGTTCCAGAATGTTGCGTTGTTTGCGTGGAATACTGCAGTGTAGTATCCTTGCTGACGTAAAATTTCTGGAGTTGCTGTGTATTCATTGTTACCGTGTGTGAAGAATACAGCACCACGGTCTAGTGGATATAAAGAAGTATCTACTAAGAATTCAGCATCAGATGTTTTCCCTTGTCCAGTTTGATGGAAGAAGTTATCAAAGTAATAACTTTCTTTCGTAAATTGGTTTAAGAACGGTGTAACTTCTTGTCCGTTCACTGTTGCACCGATTAAGAATGTTTGTAATGATTCAAGAGAGACAACGATTACGTTTTTCCCTTTTGCAGTACCAAACATATTTGGATCAGGTTTGCTTTGTGTTGCTTTCACGTAGTTTTCTGTTTCTTGCAATTTACTACCGTCGGCAAATGCTTTTTGTGAACTTGATTTTGCTTGTAAGCCAAGATCGTATGCTTGGTGTACATATAATCCTAAGTTTTTAACAAGCATAACGCGGTCGAATGAACGTGTTAATAGTTCTGGACGCTCAGCTTCTGCAAATCCTAGGTTTACGAAGAAAATAGCAATTGTTGACACGAAGTATAGGGAACGCATCGGACGTGATACACGCTCTGTCGGTGCAAATTCTTTCTTCTTCTTCAATAGAACGAAGAATACAATAATATCCACAAATGCAAGGATAACCTTGTAGTTAAATAATTCTTTCACACTTGAACCTAAACTTCCGAAGTTAGATGTTTGTCCTAGTACTGGTAAAGTAACGAAGTCATTGTAGAATCCGTAGAACATTACGTTACCTACAAGAATGAACGTTAAGACAAAATTAATTCCAAGTGCTATATAGTTACGTTTTTTTCCTTTTGCAAATAATGCAAGTCCCACAAACAGTAATGATGCTGCTAATGGACTAATGAATAAAATGAATTCTTGCATGAAAGATTCAAGTTTTAAATCAAAGCTTGTGCGTGTAATAATGTAGGTTTTCAGCCACACGGCCAAAGCTACGAATAAAGTGAAACGCACATTTTGAAATTGTGATTTCAAGGTTTCTTTCATTCACTTCCACCCTTTCTCTATCAGGCTTGGTCGATTTTGGAGCGATAAAATAAAAAATACATAGTTTTCTTGGCCATAATTAGAGGTTCTATATTCACCCATATACGACTATAACTATGCATACCCTTTTGGTTTCTTGTGTTGCTCATAAGCATAACGTCATTTCTGTATTATACAACAAAATTCATTTCTGAGAAACACTATAACATTTTACATTTTTTGTATGTGATTTGTCACTACCAGAGAAAACTTTAACATTCGTTTATATGTCCGTCAACTAGAAAATATAACAAAGATAGAGTGGAATGTTAAGTGAAAACGAAAATACCCAAGGTTGAGAAATAAGAAATGAAGATGTGTAAGTGGTTGTCTAGAAACCTATTATATGAAAGAAAGTGTGCAAAAATTAACGAACACTTGTTCTTTTAAGCTTTGTTTGTTACAATAAAAATTCATTGATAGATTATGTGTAATTTTGATGAACTTTTACTGATAACATATTGTAGCTTATTTCTTTAAAAAAATAGGGAGGCTTTTACATGAAACAAAAATTTTCAGTTGAAGCGTTTTGGAAGAAAGTGAAACATGTTGCAAAACAAGCGGGACAGTCGGTCATTTATGCAAGTTTATTACTGTTTTACGTTTTGCAAAGACCTGATGTTCCAAAACGAGTGAAAATTATTGTAATTGGAGCACTTGCTTATTTTATTGCACCGATTGATGCAATCCCAGATTTTATTGCTGGAATTGGTTATACGGATGATTTAGGGGCATTAACGGCCGCGCTAATACAAGCGTCGTTATACGTCAATGCAGATGTGAAAGATAAGGCGCGAGTGAAGTTGGCAGAATGGTTTGATTCGGATGTTGACACATCATTTATCGATCAGAAATTAGATCAATAGGTGAGAACTGTCATATAGTGACAGGGCGAACGTAAGCGAGGAAGTGCATTATGCCATCAGGAAGAACGCATACGAAAATAAACTTAATATCCCTTCCGGTTGTTTTGTTTCTGCTCTTTTCGTATGGATTAACAAATTTTGATTTTTTATTAACTTTTGCAATTGGCTTTTTAGTAGGTACTTCATTTTTAACACCGGATTTAGATACGTACAGTAATGCGTATAATAAATGGGGATTCCTACGCATATTTTGGTATCCGTATAAGAGGGTAATGCCGCATCGTTCCTTTTTTACACATACGATTATAATCGGTGATGTAATTCGTATTGCATACATGTTAATCGTGTTTTCTCCATTTTTATTCCTATTAAACGTAATCGCACTGGACGGGAATTTAATAGAAATGACGAAGGAATATGAGGTTGAAATTGTAACGTTCGTAATGGGAATTGTTGTGGCGAGTACGCTCCACATTATAGCGGATAAAGTGAATACGCGCCGAAAGAAAATGATGAGAAAAAAGAAGAAACGTAGAAGATAAAGTGAAACTTTAATCAGTGGGGGCTTCCCCCACTGATTATCAGCCCTCACCAATCGGGCGTTTACGGGCAGCTCGACTCCCACCTAACTTCTTTGCTCCAGCCGAATTTTGAGGTGGGAGTCTTACTGCCCGCAAATAGCGGGAAAAAGGACACTTGCAATTTGCAAGTGTCCTTTTTTAATTAAACGTTTGTTTAAAATTAAGCTTTCAGTACTTTAATACCTTTTACGATGTTCCAAATGAAGTAGTATAAGCTAATGATTCCGCAAATACATAAAACAATCATTGCTCCAATTCCAAGTGTTACATCTGGCTGGTCAGATCCGATACCCATGATTCCTACAATAATTACGCCAATCAATGTAGCGATACTTGGGATGATGTGTGTCCATAACGCACGTTTTGCATGTGGTTTCGTTTCAGAATCGCCCACAATCCAAACGATAATAGGGAATAAGATAGGGGCAAATAGTACACTAAAGTATGATAAAGCAGCTAGTATTTTGTTTCCGTTCATATATATCACCTCATGAATAATGTCAGTTGTTATACTTATTATTATGCAATAATTTTGGTAAGCTTACTATCGATGAACATTACAAGAACGTGACGTTTTTGTAAGATTTTTATATTAAATAATAAAATTTTCAAAAAAATCTTTTGTAAGGGAAATGGTTGTGATAAAGTATAAATGAAAGTTATTGAAAACGTTTTCTTAAACGTTTTTTATTTTTAGGCTTAAAGGTATGATGACCTGATAGTCTATTGATAAGGTGATATTTATTTAAAAGGGGATTCTTTAGGGGGAGAGAACAATGAACACATGGACACAAGTTTACGATCCGTTCGGTAACATTTGGATTTCGGCAGCAGTCGCACTTATTCCGATCATCTTTTTTTTCTTGGCTTTAGCAGTTTTCCGTATGAAGGGGTATGTGGCAGGACTTATTACAGTTGTACTTACAATTTTAGTAGCATTATTCGCTTATAAAATGCCGTTCACGATGGCAATGGCAGCAACCGGATACGGTTTCTTATACGGATTATGGCCAATTGCTTGGATTATCATTATGTCGGTATTTTTATATAAAATTTCTGTAAAAACAGGTCAATTCGATGTGATTCGTGCGTCTGTATTATCTATTACAAACGATCATCGTTTACTCGTTATTTTAATTGGATTTTCATTCGGAGCGTTTTTAGAAGGAGCAGCAGGATTTGGTGCACCAGTAGCAATCACGGCAGCGCTTCTTGCAGGTCTTGGGTTAAATCCTTTATATGCAGCAGGTCTTTGTTTAATCGCAAATACTGCACCGGTAGCGTTCGGAGCGATGGGAATTCCAATTACAGTTGCTGGACAAGTAACAGGTATTGATCCACATAAAATTGGACAAATGGCAGGGCATCAATTACCGTTTCTATCATTATTTGTTCCGTTCTTTATCGTATTTTTAATGGATGGATTTAAAGGGGTAAGACAGACGTGGCCTGCTTTACTCGTAGCGGGTAGTTCGTTTGCAATTACGCAGTTCATTACAGCGACATTCTTAGGGCCAGAACTTCCGGATATTACATCAGCACTTGTAAGTTTAGTAAGTTTATCACTGTTCTTAAAAGTATGGCAGCCGAAAGAGATTTATCAATCTAAACAAGCAAATAGTGAAGTAGCAGCAACAACGACATCTATGCCAAAGCTAACGGTAGGAAAAGTAGTGAAAGCATGGTCTCCGTTCATTATTTTAACGGTGATGGTTGTGATTTGGAGTCAAAACTTTTTTAAAGCATTATTCGCTCCAGGAGGCGCTTTAGAGAGTCTCGTATTTAAGTTTGAAATTCCAGGCTTGCACAATTTAGTCATGAAAGCAGAGCCAATTGTAAATAAACCAACGCCTTATGAGGCAGTTCTGAAATTAGATATTTTATCAGCGACTGGAACAGCAATTTTAATTGCGTGTATCATTTCTATCTTTATTTTGAAGATGAGTGCAAAAGACGCAGTAGTGACATTTAAAGAAACGTTAAATGAATTAAAAATGCCAATTCTATCAATTGGATTCGTATTAGGATTCGCATTTATTGCAAACTATTCTGGTTTATCTTCTACATTAGCGTTAGCGTTAGCAGGAACCGGCGCACTATTCCCGTTCTTCTCACCATTCTTAGGGTGGATTGGCGTATTCTTAACTGGATCTGATACGTCAGCGAACGCATTGTTCTCGAATTTACAAGCAATTACAGCACAGCAAGTTGGTGTATCTGAAGTACTTCTCGTTGCGGCAAATACAACAGGTGGTGTAACGGGTAAAATGATTTCTCCACAATCGATTGCGATCGCTTGTGCGGCAGTTGGACTTGCGGGAAAAGAATCGGATCTGTTCCGCTTTACGGTGAAACATAGTTTATTCTTCGTTATAATTGTTGGAATTATGACGTATGTGCAGGCTTATTATTTAACTTGGATGATTCCGTAATTGAAAAAGAAATAACCTTTCCATTTTTCAGATTATCGTGTATGATTGGAAAGTATTGAAAATTAAATCAGTGATAAACTAGGGGTGCCTAACGTATGCGTAGGCTGAGAGAGAAGCGCGTGAACTTCTTAACCCTTTGGACCTGATCTGGCTCGTACCAGCGTAGGGAAGTTAACGGCTTTACATAATGATGTCTTTATGAGCCAGGTCCTTATTTTTTTATGGACCTGGCTCTTTTTATTTTGGCATGCGCTGGCCATATCTCGTCCTTGTCACGTACAGGGGGGCAATAAAGGTTATGAAACAGTCTGTTTCAGCTGAGCAAATCGAATTGAAATCGAGTTTACCAGGGAGTAAGAAAGTGTATGTGGATGGACCACGTGAAGGTATGAAAGTGCCGATGCGTGAGATTGAACAAAGTGATACAAATGGTGTTTCGAATCCGCCGATTCGTGTATATGATACGAGTGGTCCTTATACGGATCCCGCGTATAAAGTGGAGCTGGAAAAGGGGATTCCGACGCCGCGTCACTCTTGGATCGTTGAGCGCGGAGATGTAGAAGCATACGAAGGGCGTGAAGTGAAACCAGAGGATGACGGTGTAAAAGTGGCTTCGAAACATACACCTGTTTTCCCACAAATGGATCGTAAGCCGCTTAGAGCGAAGCAAGGGGGAAACGTTACGCAAATGCATTATGCACGTAACGGTATGATTACGTCTGAGATGGAATATGTTGCAATTCGTGAAGGGGTAGAGCCTGAGTTTGTTCGTAAGGAAATTGCGGAAGGTCGTGCCATTTTACCAGCGAATATTAATCATCCGGAAGCAGAACCGATGATTATCGGACGTAACTTCCACGTGAAGGTAAATGCAAATATCGGAAACTCTGCTGTATCTTCTTCGATTGCAGAAGAAGTAGAGAAGATGACGTGGGCAACGCGCTGGGGTGCAGATACGATTATGGATTTATCTACAGGTAAAAACATTCATACGACGCGTGAGTGGATCATTCGTAATGCACCTGTACCAGTTGGAACAGTGCCAATTTATCAAGCGCTTGAAAAAGTAAACGGAATTGCAGAAGATTTAACGTGGGAAGTATATCGTGATACGTTAATTGAGCAAGCGGAGCAAGGTGTTGATTATTTTACCATTCACGCTGGTGTATTACTTCGCTACATTCCAATTACTGCAAAGCGGACGACAGGTATCGTTTCGCGCGGGGGGTCAATTATGGCGCAGTGGTGTTTATTCCATCATAAAGAAAACTTCCTATATACTCATTTTGAAGAGATTTGTGAAATTATGAAACAGTACGATGTATCGTTCTCTCTTGGAGATGGATTACGTCCAGGTTCGATTGCAGATGCAAATGATGAAGCGCAGTTCTCTGAGCTTGAGACACTTGGTGAATTGACGAAAATTGCTTGGAAACATGATGTGCAAGTTATGATTGAAGGACCCGGTCATGTACCGATGCACTTAATTAAAGAGAATATGGAGAAAGAACTTGATATTTGTCAGGGTGCGCCGTTCTATACACTTGGACCGTTAACGACAGATATTGCACCAGGTTATGACCATATTACATCTGCAATTGGGGCTGCGATGATTGGTTGGTTTGGAACTGCGATGCTTTGTTATGTAACACCGAAAGAACATTTAGGTTTACCGAATAAAGATGATGTTCGTGAAGGTGTTATTACGTACAAAATTGCAGCGCATGCGGCTGATCTTGCGAAAGGTCATAAAACGGCTCATCAGCGTGATGATGCACTTTCAAAAGCACGCTTTGAATTCCGCTGGCGCGATCAATTTAATTTATCTTTAGATCCTGAACGCGCGATGGAGTATCATGATGAAACATTACCAGCAGAAGGAGCGAAAACGGCTCATTTCTGTTCCATGTGTGGGCCGAAGTTTTGTAGTATGAGAATTTCACACGATATTCGTGAATATGCGAAAGAAAATGATTTAGAAACGACAGAAGCAATTGAAAAAGGAATGAAAGAGAAAGCGAAAGAATTTAAAGACACTGGTAGTCATTTATACCAATAACACGTTACACCTCTTTACTCGATTGATCACACTGTAGTACCTAACTTAAATATAGAAGAAGCCCCCTTTGCTAAGACGGTAGCAAAGAGGGCTTCTGTTTTCTTTATAAGGCAAAGAAGAGGTGTACCCAGTAGTATAAGAGGAATAATGTGACGACTGTTGTGAGAGGAATAACGATGAGAGATACACTTAAATAATCTTTCCATTTTACTTTAATTTTGTTTTGTTTCAGAATATACATCCAGATGAGGGAAGCTAACGTACCGATTGGTAATAATAGTGAACCGATGTCACTACCAATAATGTTTGCGAGGTAGATTGTTTTTAATGTGACTGGGTCTAGTCCCATTTCTGTTAATGTAATTGTACCAATCATAAGTGCAGGGTGGTTATTGAAGACGTTAGAGAGGATGGATACAAGTCCGCCCATTGCAAAGCTAGCATAGAGTAAATGCTGACTTACAACTGGCTCGAGCCATTGCACAAGTGCGGCTGTTAACCCTGCGTTGTGGAGTCCGTAAATAATGACGTACATAGAGAAGGCGAAAATTAAAATATGCCACGGTGTCTTTTTCAAAATATCGATAGGGTTTGTTCGTAAGTAGTACCATCTCCAGATGAGGAGAACGAGGGAACCGAGTACTGCAACAATTTCGATTGGGATAGATAAGAAGGATGCAACGAACAGAAGACAGCGCATAAGGAAGACGAAACCTAATACTTTTAACATGAATCTTGTACGTTTTTGTTTCGTATCAACAGAGTTTTTTCCTTTTAACGGATGGAAGTTTTTCGTGAAGAAAATTTCTTCAATATCATATGAAGAAACAGGTAATTTTTTTGGGAGTTTTTTCTTTAAAACTGTATACATGAGCCATGACATAAACAATAACCCTAATGTTGCAGGTACAAACATCATAGCAGTATGCATATAAAGAGTCATATGGACGATGTTTAATGCAATTAAGTTTACGATATTACTTACACCAATTGGTGCACTAGATGCAGTAGCGATTAAAGCACCACTTAATAAATAAGGGATTTGTTGATGAGGTTTTAATTGAAGGTTTTTCAGAAGTAGAATTAAAATTGGAGTTGTAATTAAAATACTACCGTCATTATTAAATAAAAGAGTCATAAGGAAACATAGTAATTGAATGTACCAGTATAGGCGGTGGCCGGAACCTTTCGCTAGATTTGCGAGTTTTGCTGCAGCCCAATGGAAGAAGCCGAAGCTTTCTAATATAACTGCCATAACGATGGTCGCTAATATCGTTATGGAGGCACCTCCGATTTTACTGATAATGTCCATGACGTCTGGCTTTGATACAAGGCCAGTAATTAGGATAATACCAGCGCCGATTGCTGCTGGCCACGCTTCGTTTAAGCCACGGGGCCGCCAAAAGATAACAATCATCGTTAAGAAGAATACAATAATAGTAATCCATATTTCAATGCTCATATTTTGCCTACCTTTCTATTTTTTCTTGAACAAATGTAGCTTGTCTCAAGTTAGTATATTCGGCGGAAAATAAGAAGAACTAGACGGATAATGGAATAAAGTGAATATGTGTTTTTTAAGCTATGGGAAAAGTGTCTCTAGTAGTGGAATAACTATTGTGAGAGGCGTCTATAAATTTTTGGGAGAACGGGAAAATAGTAAATGAAATTTATATTAGCGGTTATTTGAATATTGACCGCAACTCAAAATATATCAGCGATTTTTGAAATATATCGATTTACCGACAAAACATGACAAAGAATAATAAGAGAAGCCTATCCCAAAATGTCTTTTGGAATAGACTTCCCACTTTATTATTTTTCCTTCAAAAAAGTTCGATCCTTCAAGAATAAATTCCAGAAGAAAATAAATCCAGGAAGTAAAATTGCGATTCCAATTGCATATAGAATCAGTAGTGCATAGAATGTTTCGGGCGTCGTAAAGCTTGTAAATACAGTTACGTCAGGATAAATAATATATGGTAAATGTGCAACACCGTAAGCGTAGCTTGCAAATGCATATTGAGCGATGACAGCTAAAACGGCAATACGAGGATATCCTAGTGTACTGTACTTCTTGTTTGTCCACCAAAGAGAAGAGTACCCGATAATGAATAAAGCGATAGAAACTGTAAACCATGGGAATTGCTTTACTAGCCCTTGCATAAGCCAGTGTGTTTCTGGATCCATTACAACGAGGGCGATAATCGCAGTAACGAGCGTTGCAGGTCCAAGGATAATGGCATTTCTTCTATAAATTTTATACGTATCTTCTGAACTTTGTTCTCTAGCAAAATCAGCAAGGAAGAGAGATGATAGAAAGAGTTCCGAGGTTAGTCCAAAGAGCATATAACAATAGATAACAGGGCTAGAAAGAAGCTTTCCGTAAAGGAGGACTTCTTTTCCTTCAGACATTGTAATATAGGCTCCCTCTGTAACAGGTAAAACGGTAATTAATAGGGCTGGAATTAAGAGCCCCGTAATGCCTGAAATAATCCGCAGGAGGTGCTGGTACTTTGGCAGGGAGTAAGCAAATACCATAAATGTACTGCGAATCGCAATAAGTACTAAAATTAACATAACTGGTACGAACATCACTGTGGCGAGAGTAAAAGCAGCTTTTGGAAAGAAGCCGAGAAAAGCGACCACGACAAAGACAAGAAACGTATTTGTTACTTCCCAAGTTGGTGATAAGTATCGATTGGCAAGCTTGGCAGCGAGTGTTGGATGTTTCGCGTATACCATGCCCCAAAAACCCGCTCCAAAATCAATGGACCCTAATATACTGTATACGAAAATAAGAGCCCATAAGATGATAATTGCAATACTTTCCTCATGCACGAGAATCGCCTCCTTGGTGATGTAAATCATTCTTTAACGGATGTCTCTTAAAGAATGTCCGTAGTACAAAGACTGTTAAAATAGCAAGTCCGATATATAAAATGATGAATAGAATAAATAAAGGACCGACGAAATCAGCGCGTGTAGAAGCATCGACTGTACGTTGCATACCATAAATTGTCCACGGTTGACGACCGCTACAGCTGAAAATCCATCCGAATTCAATACCGAGCATCATAACTGGTCCACATGCGGCAGCACCCCAAAGAAGCCATTTCGGTAATTCCGTGCCTTTTTTTCGGTAAATAAAGTACCAATATAAGAGAGCAATTGCTGCAACTGCAAAGGTAAAGGCAGCGGTGCCGACCATTAAGTTGAACAGTGTATGTGTATAAAATGGTGGCCATGTTTCTTGCGGAAATTCCTTTAGCCCTTTTACGACAGTGCTAGGGTCTAGTCCCACTAATAAGCTAAGCATGTTCGGAATTTCCAGTGCATAGTTTAGTTCGAGAGTGTTAGGATCCACAACCCCGCCGAGTGATAACGGTGCATGTGATGTCGTTTCAAATAAAGCTTCAGCAGATGCAAGTTTTTCAGGTGAATGCTTATGTAAGGCAATCGCCGATTCGTGTCCCGAAAGCCACATCGTAGCACCTGTAATAAATGTCACGACAAGTCCTAGCAGCAATCCTTTTTTGTGGTAAGCAATTTCACGTGTACTTACATTCTTCTTTAATAATTTGAATCCAGCGATAGAAGCAATGACAGCAGCTCCGGTTGCATAGGCTGTAATAACGACGTGGAATGCGCTAGTGCCAAAGCTCGGATTAAAGAAAGCTTTCCACGGATCGACGTTAAAGACTGAGCCATCTGGTCCCATTGAAAAGCCTGCTGGTGTATTCATCCACGTATTTGCTGATGTAATAAGCACGGCGGATGCCGTGGCACCAATCATAACGAAAAAGAGAGAGATTAATCTCATAAATGGAGGTAGTTTATCAGCTGCATATACGTAAATGGACATGAATAAAGCTTCTAAAAAGAAGGCGAAAATCTCAATTTGAAAGGGAACAGAAATAACTTGCCCAACAATTTTGGCGAAACCAGGCCAAAGAAGTGAGATTTGCACACCAACAATTGTTCCAGTTGGAATGGCTACACCGAGAAGGATGGCAAACGCCTTTGTCCATCTTTTCGCCATAATGGCATAGTCGGAATCTTTCTTCCAGTGATACAGTATTTCACTTATAAAAATCATCAATGAAAGCCCGACTCCAAGTGTCGCAAAGATAATGTGGAATGCTAATGAAGAACCAAAAAATGCTCTTGCTAATGTTACGGTATCCATATGTATACTCCTCTTCTTTTTTGCCATTATTTTCTGATTGAATTGGAAGATTTATTCAAAAAACTGCCAAAAATATATGTGTATTTAAAAAGTGAATATGGTAATATTGTGTTTGAATATTTAGAATAGGTAGAAATTAATATTTGATCATATTTTGTTTGTTTTTTAGTAAGGAATCTTTTATAATCTTTTATGCGAACATAAGTTCTATTTTATGGAAGAAAGAAGTTTATGTGAAATGGAGAGGGTGTTTTATGTATCCTGAAGTCATTAAAAAGATGGCATTTTCAAAAGAGCATAGAGATTTATTATTAAAGTTGTACAATAAAGAAATTACGCGTCGTGAATATGATCGACTTGTGGAATCGCTATATAGACCTTCTAAAGAGGCTTGTGAGGGATAGAAGCGCGGGAGACAATCTATTAGATTGTCTTTTTTTAATTTACGTATGTTCTGGTAAAATTAAGGTTAGCCTTATTAGGGAGGTGAAAAGTTTGCGGAAACGTTTCTATATAGGGGTTGGAGTTATTCTCTTACTTGCTTTAGGTGGAATTGTGTATTGGTCAGCTTTACAAGGAAACCGTACGGAACATTTTATTTTAAGACATATGGTGAATGAAAATGGGACGCTTGCCACATATCGTTTAGCAGATACAAAGGCAGGTACGGGGGAAGCGAAAGGCCGTGAAGCTTTATCAGAATCGGCAGGACTATGGTTACAATATACACTGGATAAAGATGACCAAGCGTTATTTGATGAGCAAGTAAAGGTTATTCAAAATAACTTTGTACATAAGGATTGTATCGTTTTATGGAAAATTTCTGAAAAGGGAGAAATGCAGTCAGCTACAAATGCACTTATAGATGATCTTCGTATTATAGAACAATTATATCGTGCTTATGAAATGTATAAGGAAGATCGCTATAAAAACCTTGCAGATCAATTGAGTGATGCTGTACTTCGTTATAATAAGAAAGATAATTATTACGTTGATTATTATGATGCAGATGCAGGTAAACAAAATAATTTTGCAACAACATCATACATAAATCCACATGCATTTTCTTATATGAAAAAGTACGGAAAAGTTTCTGCTCAGCAGTATCAAGAAGTAGTTCAGTTTTTAGCTGATTATCCAAGGCGTGGCTGGGCATTCCCGAAAGAGTATAAAGAAGATGGTACATTTACGTACGATCAAGAAGTGAATCTTATTGATCAATCGTATGTTGCATATCATCGTAGTTTAGGCGGTCTTTCATCAGATGCATATTTGGAATTCATAAAGAAAAAATTCCAAGAGGATGGAAAATTATACGGTCGTTATCATTTAGAAACGGGAAAACGAGCTGTGAATTATGAATCGCCAGCCGCTTACGGATTAACGATTTTGTACGTACTACAAACAGGTGATACAAAGTTTGCGAAGGAATTGTATGATCATATGGCCACATTCCGAAATGATAATGTATTTAGTAGATATTATGGTGGATACGTGACAGGCGAAAATAATAATACGCATATTTTCGATAACGTACTACCGCTTTTAGCTGAAATGGAATTAGAGAAGCGTAACAAATAGAAGGTGCCACCTTATAGGGATGGCACCTTCTATTTGTGTTAAATCGATATTCCTTGTCGAAACGTCGATATATTGAAAAAATCGTTGATATAATTTTACGTCCTAATATTGGAGAAGTAATCAATCACAAATTCACGGAATTGCTGGGCGGTTTTTGATAAGTAACGTTTCTTCGACCAACTTAAGCCGATGGTTCGCTCGCAATTAGGTTCAATAATACGTAACTTATTTGATGCTAAAGTAGAGTTTTTTAATAAAGTTAAACTTGGGACAAATGCGACGCCGAGACCTTGCTTAATGAGATCGCTAATAACGGTTGGTTCATCTACTTCAAAAGCGATATGTGGAGTGAAACCAGCTTCTTTACAAAATTCATCTGTTAAGTGCCGAAATCCGTAACCAGTGTTCATACTAATAAACGGTTCGTCCCTTACTTCATGCAGATGTATACTTTCGCGGCTAGATAACCGATGTCCTGAAGGAACGACTAAGAAAATTTCTTCTGTAATAAGTGGCTCCCAAACAATTTCCTCGCCTTCAATCGGCACCGAGGAGATACAAAAATCAATTTCTATATTATCTAGTTGTCGTTTCATAGAAGGAGTAGACGCGAGAAATTGCTGGAATCGAACGTTAGGATGCTCTAGTAAAAAAGAACCGAGTAGTTCTGGTAATATTCTCGGAATAGAAACGGCCAGTGTAATAGAGCCTTGTTGTAATTCAGATAAATCTTTAATTTCTCGTTCCCCTTCACTTAATTCATGAAAAATACGTTCTACTCGTTTTAAAAATACTTTTCCGAAAGAGTTTAATGTAATTTGTCGACCTTGGCGATCAAATAACGGGACGCCTAAGTCCTTTTCTAGTCTAGCGATTGTTTTACTGAGTGAAGGCTGCGCGATATGCAATTCTTCAGCTGCTTTTGTCATATGTTCTAGTCGTGCGACTGTTTGAAAGTATTTTAATTGAAGAAGTTCCATTTTCAATCTCCTTTCTATAGACCAGAAGGAATGAATTTATAATTAAAGATGTATTATACAGTATGAAAAGTGACGTGTATAGTAAATCTGTTAAACCATTCGAAGGGTGTTAAATTAGAAGAAGGAGTATGTTTCATGAAGGGAATTCAACTCATATTTAAAGATTGGAAGGCGATGTGGCACCATAAACATGGACGTATCGCTTTAATTTTTTTATTAATCGTTCCTTTAATTTATTCAGGATTCTTTTTAGCTGGATATTGGGATCCGTACGGACGATTAGATAAATTACCTGTTGCGGTTGTGAATTTAGATAAGGGTGCTGCGATGGATGAAAAAACAATTCATGCAGGAGACGATTTTGTTAAAAATTTAAAAGAGAATAAGGAACTGGCTTTTCATTTCGTATCAGAAAAGAATGCTAATGAAGGGCTAAAAGAAGATAAGTATTATATGGTTGTTACGATTCCAGAGGATTTCTCTAAAAAGGTAAGTACACTTATGTATGAGAAACCAGAGCCGGCGCAACTGCAATACAAAGTAAACCCAGGTAAAAACTTTGTAGCAGCTCAAATTGGAACGACAGCTGTTGAAAATATGAAAACAAAAATCTCAAATAGTATTACAAAATCTTATACAGAAGTTGTCTTTTCAAAGTTTCAAGATTTGGCACAAGGGTTAAGTGATGCAAGTAATGGTGCTGAGAAGTTACATGAAGGAACGACGGATGCAAAAAATGGGGCGAATCAGCTTGCAGATGGTATTCATCGTTTAAGTGACGGGACATCGAAAGTAAAAGAGGGAAGTGACAAGCTTGCATCTAGCCAATCTGCCTTAACTGGGGGAGCAAATGGGCTAAGTCAAGGAGCGACATCACTTCATAGTGGTATGGAGTTACTAGCGCAAGGTGAAAAAACGTTACAATCAGGAGTTAGTGAATTAAGCGCTGGTACAAATGAATGGGTGAGCGGAAGTGAGAAACTTGCTGAGGGGCAAGTGAAAGCGGATGATGCAGCCAATAGTGTAAAACAACAATTAGAAGAGTACGTGAAGAATCATCCAGAGGCACAGCAAGATCCTGCTTTTCAAAAAATCGTTGCTACGTCTAATGGACTAGCTAAAGCAACAAATACTTTAAATAATAGCCAACAACAATTGACACAAGGTGCAAAGAAGCTTGCTGATGGTCAGCATAAGGTTGAAGAAGGCATGAATACGTTCGGAGTTAAGTTAAGTGAAGCTACTGCTGGAACGAAAAAGGTAGCAGATGGTGCAGCAAATTTAGCTGATGGATTTACGAAGTGGGGAAATGGATTTACTTCCCTGCAAGAAGGTGTAAATCAGCTTGCAAGTGGTGGAACGGAGTTAAATAACGGTGCTGGGAAGTTAACGAACGGACTTGTTAAGCTTGACGGCGGTGCGAAAGAACTTTCTACGAAATTAGGAGAGGGTGCAGAGACGATAGCGGATGTTCGCAATGATGATGCACGCAATACGATGTTCTCAGAGCCGGTTCAATTAGTGAAGTCAACAGTTTCTGACGTGCCTAACTACGGTTCAGGTATTGCACCATATTTCTTATCACTTGCATTTTATGTCGGCGGAATTATGGCATCGAATATTTTACCGCTTGGCCGTAGGCAAAATATGAAGGTAAGCGGAACAGTACATTTTGTTAATAAACTAGGATTAGTATACTTAATTGGACTCATTCAAGCACTACTTGTAGATGTGGTTGTGTTAGGAGTTATGAAGTTAGAAGTTGCAAGTGTGCCGCTCTTTATTTTATCAAGTATTGTTATTTCCTTTACATTCATGACGTTTATTCTTATGTTAGTAACGGTATTCGGTCTTGTTGGGAAGTTTGCAGCGGTAACGCTTCTCGTTCTGCAATTAGCGACGAGCGGTGGTACTTTCCCAGGGGAATTAAACATAGATGTTCTTAGCGAAATTGGAAAGTTTCTCCCAATGTCTCATTCTCTTAGAGGATTACAAGATGTTATCTCTTTAGGAGATTGGTCGCAATTACAAATGCAAATTTTAATATTGTTATGCTACCTCGTTGTTGCCGGAGGAATTGCTTGGATTACGAGCCATATACAGCATAGAGAAACGAATGCAGAGCAAGTTTCTTAAAATGAAAGAAGCTATCCGATTTTTCCGGATAGCTTCTTTTTATTCCGCTATTTGCGGGCAGTAAGACTTCCGCCTTGAATTAGGCTGAAGCAAAGAAGTTAGGTGGGAGTCGGGCTGCCCGTAAAAGCCCGATTAGTTGAACCTTATTTGCGTTCCATTACAGCAAAGTAATTATTTTCATTATCTGCAAAGTTGAATGCTCTACCAGTAGGTAAATCTACAACTTGTCCAACTGTAACATTTTTCTCAGAAAGATCTTTATAAAGTTGATCTAAGTTGTTAGAGAAGAACATAAGTGATGGTGTATGTAAGTTTAATTCAGGTTGCATCTTCGCGATTAACGCTTTATCGTGAAGGACGATGCTTGTTCCTGCTTCTTTTGTTGGAGCGATTTCAATCCAACGGAATCCTTTTCCGTTATTTTCTTCAGCAATGATTTGGAACCCTACTTTTTCTGTCCAAAATTGTACTGTTTCGTCCTGGTTATTTACATATAGCATAATTTGTCCAACTTGATTAATCATAGATGTCTCCTGCTTTCTTTTTTTATATGTGTATGATTATATCAAATATATGGTTTGAATAGTTTTTCATGATTTTTTCGAAGTGCAATCTTCGCCCATTTCAAACTTGGTGTAGGAGAAGAACCTGTAATCCACGTATGAAATGGCATTGTGCTACAAATGACCATTGTTGAAATAGAGATGGCTGCTGTTAATACAAATAGTAATAGGCTATATAGTATAGTATTTTCTTGCAATGTGAATAAGGAAAGAAGTTTTGTACACAGTTGCAAGAAGAAAAAATGTGCTAAATAAGCGCCATACGTGTAATTCCCGATAAATCGTAAAGCTTTATATAAGAAACCGCGTCGCTGTACAATTGTAATAGATAACACGTACAGTATGATAATTTCGCATACAATATATAAAAACATAGACGGTTTTAAATAGGTAGAAACGGTTAAATGAATAGAGTTTGCTCCGTAAAAGCTAAATAACTCATAATTGATGAATAAAAATAAGATGAAAAATAATATTGTGATAAGCGGGATATGTTTCATAACGAATAGACGCCAAGTTTTTAATGCCACAGCAGCTATTCCTCCCATAACGAAATAGAATGAGTAGAATAGAAATGATCGATCTGTATAATGTAAAATGGTCGAACTCGTTAATTTTTCTCCATTAAAAATATAGTGAGAAGAGAACCACATTAAAAGGAAATATAGACACGCAAACATGGACATATATTTATATATGTCTTTTTTATTTTCTGTTCGTTTTTGAAACCAATAAAATAGTGTACATAGTAAAGGGAACAATAAATGAATTTGGAACATCATAATAACATACCAAAGATGAGGTGCGGCTGTTCCGAGTAGTAAACTTTTTATTCCACCTTGTAATGTAATCATGTCGTTTGTTGTTAATAAGTAAAGAATAGACCAAAAGAAATAAGGAATGAGTAAGTGTGTGGCTTTTTCAGAAATATATTCTTTGTATACTAATTGCTTTGTATAGTGACGAATTAAATGAAATCCAACGATAAATATGAATGCAGGTGCTGAAAATTTTGCGAGATTAAATAACATCCCCATAATGAGGGATTGTTCAAGTAAGACATTTCCTTGATTCATTGTATATAATAAGGAACTTTGCAAAACGACAGCAAGAAATGCAATGCTTTGCAAAACTTTAAATTCTGGTGCGCTTTGTGTCATTGTTTCCATCTCCTTTTCCATACATGATTATAGTACGGAGAATGGATGAGAGGTGTGGAATATTTGTGAAGATTTTAACAAATTTGTGGCGATAGGAAATAAATAATAACAACGATTTTTTCAATATATCAATTTACCAATTCATAACGATAAAAAAAGGATGCTCAAAACGAGCATCCTTTTTTTATCTATTAAGCAAACTTGTTCTTGATCCAGTTCTTACCTTCTACAAGACGAGCTGTCATTACGGCACAAGCGTTATCTCCTGTTACGTTTAACATCGTTGCAGGAGGGTCAATGATTGTACTAATTGCTGCGATAATTGGCAGTGCTTCTGGCGGGAAGCCGTATAGAGAAACGATTAACATTTCACCAATCATACCGCCGCCTGGAATAGCACCCATTACTGTTCCTACTAATAGAGAAACAACAAGTGCAATAGCTAATGTTTTTGGTCCTTCAAATTCCATGTTGAAAATACCGAATAAGAAAGCAATTTTTAATACCCCGCCTAAAACAGATCCGTCTTTATGAAGTGTAGAACCAAGAAGGACAACTGTTTCACGAACGTCAGAAGAAATACCCATTTTCTTCGTTGCTTCTAAGTTCGCTGGAATACTTGCGGCACTACTACAAGTTGCAAGAGATGTAACTGTAGGGGAGACCATGTTCTTCCAAAATACTTGAACACCTTGTTTGCGACCTGCAAGGTACGCATAGAATGTGAAGAATACAAAGAAGTAAATAAGAGACGCTGGATAGTATACCATTGCAGCTCGGAAGTAAGTTCCAAGAAGCTGTGGTCCGAATTCACCAACTAACGCTGCGAAGTAAGCAGCAAGTCCAATTGGAGCGTAGTACATAATGAAAGATACGACTTTCATTGAAATTTCTGCACCAGCTTGTAGGAATGTAGCAAATGGTTTTCCTTTCTCACCAACTGCTGAAGTTGCAATCCCCATTAAGATAGAGAAGAAAATAAGAGCTAACATATTTTCACGAGATAGTAACTTCGAGAAGTCTGATACTGTTAGAATACCAACGATTTGATCCGCAACGCTAACAGCTTTTTCAGCTTTGTCAGGTTGTGTTAGTTCTAGTACAACGCCTTGTGCTGGCGGGAATACTTTCACGACAATAATCATAAAAATAGCAGCTAAAATACTTGTAAATAAGAAAGTCCCAGCCATACTAGACATAATTTTACCGAAACGTTTTAATCCATCCATATTAGCAATAGAAGACGCGATGCTAAAGAACACAAGAGGAACAACAATCGTAAACATTAAGTTTAGAAAAATGTCACCAAGCGGCTTTAAAGCAACTGCATCGGCACCCATGAAATAACCAATGAAACCACCAATTAGGATAGAAGATAATAAAATAAGTGGAAAGCGATACGCTTTCATAAATATACCCTCCTATCGATTATAAAAAATCATACTGAATCATTATAGCGAGTTAGAGTCTTATTTGCTAGGAGAATACTGATAGATAGAATAGCGCGAAAACCGAGAAATTTTTATTTTTAAGCTCGGCATACAGTTAGAAATCTAGACATATATATTTGTAACCTAGTGGTGGCAAGGGGTGCACCATAATTTAGGTTTAGAAAAAGGGGAGGGAAGCGGGATGAATATTTTACTTTGCTGTGCAGCGGGAATGTCTTCCAGTTTGATTGTTACAAAAATGGAGAAAGCAGCAGAGGCAAGAGGGATAGAGGTAAAGATTTGGGCAGTATCGGGTTCTGAAGTGAATAGCCACATTGATAAAGCAGATGTACTTTTACTTGGACCGCAAGTACGTTATTTATTACCGAAAATGAAAGAATTATGTAAGGAGAAAGGGATACCTGTTGATGTCATTCAATCCGTCCATTATGGGCTATGTAATGGGGAAGCTATCTTGCAAGCAGCTTTGTCAATGAAACCATGAGGAGAGTGGGATAGATGATGCGGTTTTTAGAGAAATATGTGATGCCAGTAGCAGGAAAGGTTGCAGAGCAGAGGCATTTGCTAGCAATTCGTGATGGACTTGTCTTGACGATGCCTTTCTTAATTATCGGATCAGTTTTTCTTATTATTAGTACATTACCAATCCCAGGGTATAATGAATTTATGGCAGGTTTGTTTGGAGATAATTGGCAGAAAGCTTTAGGGTACCCAGTTAGTGCAACTTTTAATATAATGGCTTTAATAGCTGTTTTTGGAATCGCTTACAGACTTGGCGAGTATTATAAAGTGGACGCTTTAGCATCCGGTGCATTATCACTTGTAACGTTTTTACTCGCAACTCCATTTCAAGTTGCATATATCGTGCCGGGTACGAAAGAAAGTATACTGGTAGATGGAGTAATCCCAGCGGCATTAATGGGAAGCCAAGGGTTATTTGTAGCGATGATTATTGCAATTATATCTACTGAAATATACCGATATATTGTGCAGAAAAAGATGATTATAAAGATGCCTGAGACAGTTCCCCCAGCAGTAACGCGTTCATTTGCAGCCCTTATTCCAGGATTTATTGTTGTGACAGTTGTTTGGATCATTAGATTAATTTTTGAACACACAACTTTCGGAAGTATTCATAATGTTGTAGGGAAGCTGTTGCAAGAACCACTTAGTGTACTTGGTGCTAGTCTTTGGGGTGCAGTCATAGCGGTTATTCTTGTTCATGTCCTTTGGGCGTGCGGAATTCATGGAGCTACAATTGTAGGGGGGGTTATGAGTCCGATTTGGTTATCGTTAATGGATCAAAATCGAATTGCTTTTCAGGCTGGGCAAGACGTACCGAATACAATTACCGCACAGTTTTTTGATTTATGGATTTATATGGGCGGTTCTGGTGCAACACTTGCTTTAGTTGTAGGAATGTTATTATTTGCACGAAGTCAGCAATTAAAAAGTTTAGGGCGATTGTCAATTGCACCTGGTATTTTTAATATTAATGAAATGGTGACTTTCGGTATGCCAATTGTCATGAACCCGCTTTTACTTATTCCATTTATATTGGTTCCAGTTGTATTAACGATTGTTTCTTATTTTGCAATGGAATGGGGATGGGTGGCTCGACCAAGTGGTGCTGCTGTAACATGGACTACACCAATTCTATTTAGTGGATATTTAGGATCGGGTGGTAAATTCTCGGGAGTTGTGTTGCAAATCGTTAACTTTGCATTAGCATTCTTTATTTACTTACCGTTCTTAAAAATATGGGATAAACAAAAATTGGCGGAAGAAAAGGGGGAGTAGCAAGTTAAAATGGAGACAAAAGTGTTTCACTTAATTTTGCATGGAGGTAATGCAAGAAGTTGTTCAATGGAAGCAATTGATTGCGCGAAGCGTGGAGACTTTGATGGAGCTGAGGCAAAGCTACAAGAAGCTCTACATGAATTGCAAGAGGCGCACCGTATACAAACGGAGCTCATACAGAAAGAAGCAGCTGGCGAAAAGACAGAAGTTACTCTTCTAATGGTACATGCGCAAGATCATTTAATGAATGCAATTACGGTGAAGGAATTAGCGAGTGAATTTGTAGAATTATATAGGAAGATGTCAGTGACTGAATGAACCTTGCGTATGCAAGGTTTTTTTATTTTATTAAATAGAGGGTTAAAATAATAAATTATTTTTCAGTGTTGTTTGTTTTAAACATAACTAGACAACTAAACACTAATCTATTTTCATACAGTTATGTGTTAAAAGCGTGTTGTTTTATAACACACTGTGTGTTTTTTGGTGACACACTAATTGAAAGCGTTAACACACAAAGAAAATACTCGAAAAAGTGCTGATTTTAGTGGTTTTAAAAAGTTGGCACGCTAATTGCATTAATAAATAGCGTAAAGAAAAATAAATAAACATAAATTTTTAATACTACACAAGGGGGATTTTCAAATGAATATTTTATTATGTTGCTCAGCAGGGATGTCTACAAGTTTACTAGTTACAAAAATGGAAGCGGCTGCAAAAGCTCGCGGCCTAGAAGGAAAGATTTGGGCTGTATCTGGGGATGCAGTAAAAACGAATATCGATCAAGCGGATGTATTATTACTAGGACCACAAGTTCGTTACATGCTTTCTTCAATGAAAACGCTTGCTGATGAGAAGAATGTTGGAATCGATGTTATCAATCCAATGCACTACGGCATGATGAATGGAGAAGCAGTTTTAGATCACGCGTTAACACTTAAAAAATAATTAGGGGGGAAGCAAAATGCAAAAGTTTATTGCATTTATGGAGAAATATATTGTTCCTGTCGCTGGTAAAATCGGATCGCAACGTCACTTAGCTGCAATCCGTGATGGATTTATTGCAGTTATGCCGCTTATTTTAGTTGGTGCACTTGCATCACTAATTAATGGCTTTCCATCTGAAGCTTTCCAAGATTTCATGAAAGGTTTGTTTGGTGAAACGTGGAAACAAGTTGGCGGTGGAATGTGGACTGGTTCTTTCGCAATTCTAGCACTAATCATAGCATTTACAACAAGTTATAACTTAGCAAAATCTTACGGCGTTGATGGTTTGTCAGCAGGTATTATTTCATTTGGTGCGTTAATTATTCTTACGCCAACAACACCGAAAGAAGGCGGATTGAACTTAGCTTGGACAGGTGCACAAGGGTTATTCGTAGCAATTATCGTGGCAATCCTTGTTACTGAAGTATTCCGTTTCTTTGTACAAAGAAACATTACTTTAAAAATGCCTGATGGAGTACCACCAGCAGTTTTAAGATCTTTCGCAGCTATAGTTCCAGCATTTGTTATCTTAACAGTAGTTGCAGGTATTCAATTAGCAGTGAAATTAGCTGGTACAAGTGTTCATGAATTTATCTTTAATACGATTCAATCACCACTGCAAAGTTTAGCAGGGACATTACCAAGTGCAATTGTCATTGTACTCCTTGTTCATCTTCTTTGGTTCTTCGGCTTACATGGTCCAAATATCGTTGGTGGTATTATTGAGCCATTATACTTACCGGCATTAGAGAAAAACATGAAGTTATTCCAAGGTGGTACATCTGCATTTGATGTTCCAAACATTGTTACAAAACCATTCTTTGATACTTTCGTATATCTTGGTGGTTCTGGTGCAACATTAGCGTTCTTAGTAGTTGTATTACTTGTAGCAAAAAGTGCACAATTACGCGGTGTATCTCGTTTATCAATTGGTCCTGGTGCATTCAACATTAACGAACCAGTAATCTTTGGTACACCAATTATTTTAAATCCAATTTTATTCTTACCGTTTATCATAACACCAATTGTATTAGTAATTACTTCTTATACAGCTATATCTATTGGCTGGGTACCAAAAACAGTTGTGATGATTCCATGGGCAACACCACCAATTATTAGTGGCTATCTTGTAACAGGTGGGCATCTTTCAGGCGCAATTCTACAGTTATTCAACTTTGTGATTGCGATGGTAATCTATTATCCATTCGTTGTGTTATGTGACCGTTCAGTAGTTCGTACTGAAAAAGCAGCAGCGCAAGGAAATAACAACTCTGTACCTATGTAACATAAAGATTGTTCTCACAGACAATATTGTCTGTGAGAACAATCACCTTTATATCATGTTCAAAAAGATGAGACCCATCTATAAGAACACCAAACTATCATTCATAAAATAATAATTTAATAGAAATGTTCAAACTGAAGGGGTATTTCAATCGGTTGAACCATAATAGAGAGGGCGGTAATTATGATGACTACAGCAGAACAAATTCCATTCCAATTAATTTTAAATAGTGGTAATGCACGAAGCTTTGCAATGGAGGCACTTCAATTTGCCAGACAGGGGAAAATGGCGGAAGCAGATGAGGCGATGGTAAAGGCGAAAGAAGCGATTAATGAAGCGCATCATTTCCAAACAGAGCTCATACAATCAGAAGCAAGAGGAGAAAAAACAGAGATTAGTGTTCTTTTAATTCACGCGCAAGATCATTTAATGAATGCGATTACAGTGAAAGAGTTAGCAGCAGAATTTATCGATCTTTATAAAAAACTTGAAGCGAAAGGGGAATAAAGCATGACTGGAATTAAAATTGCTACAATCGGCGGTGGATCTAGTTATACACCAGAATTAATTGAAGGATTTATTAAACGTTATGATGAGCTTCCTGTTCGTGAAATTTGGTTAGTAGATATTGAGGCAGGAAAAGAAAAGTTAGAAATCGTTGGTAACTTAGCGAAACGTATGGTAAAGAAATCAGGTTTACCAATTGAGGTGCATTTAACACTTGATCGTCGTGAAGCATTAAAAGATGCTGACTTCGTAACAACGCAACTTCGCGTTGGTTTATTAGAAGCACGTGCAAAAGATGAAGCGATTCCATTAAAATATGATGTAATTGGTCAGGAAACGAATGGTCCTGGTGGTTTATTCAAGGCATTGAGAACGATTCCGGTTATTTTAGATATTTGTAAAGATATGGAGGAGCTTTGTCCGAATGCATGGTTAATTAACTTTGCAAACCCAGCTGGTATGGTAACAGAAGCTGTCCTTCGTTATACGAATATTCAAAGAGTAGTTGGTCTATGTAACGTTCCAATCGGAATTCGTATGGGTCTTGCAAGATTACTTGAAGTAGATGCAAGTCGTGTACACGTTGATTTCGCAGGTTTAAATCACATGGTATACGGACTAGATGTATATTTAGATGGCGTAAGTGTAATGGATCGTGTGTTAGAGCTTGTAACAGATCCGGAAAAGCAAATTACGATGGAAAATATCGCAGCGCTTAACTGGGAGCCAGACTTTATTCGCGGCCTTCGTGCAATTCCATGTCCATACCATCGTTACTACTACAAAACACGTGAAATGTTAGAAGAAGAGAAAGAAGCTTCAATTGAAAAAGGTACACGTGCAGAAGTAGTAAAACAATTAGAAGATGATTTATTCGAGTTATATAAAGACCCGAATTTAGATATTAAACCACCACAATTAGAAAAACGTGGCGGAGCTTATTATAGTGATGCAGCATGTAGCTTAATTACGTCTATTTATAATAATAAAGGTGATATTCAGCCTGTTAATACACGAAACAACGGTGCAATTGCAAGCTTACCACATGATTCTGCTGTTGAGGTGAACTGTATTATTACGAAAGAAGGTCCAAAACCAATTTCAGTTGGAGATCTTCCAGTACCAGTTCGCGGTTTAGTACAACAAATTAAATCATTTGAGCGCACAACAATTGAAGCTGCTATTACAGGTGATTATCATAAAGCGCTGCTTGCTATGACAATTAATCCACTTGTACCATCGGATAAAGTTGCAAAACAAATTTTAGATGAAATGTTGGAAGCACATAAAGAACATCTTCCACAATTCTTTAAAAAGGTAGGGAAATAAGAAGCGGCGCTATTTAGCCCGCTTTTTTTCTTATATTAGTAGGAGGGATGCAAGTGATTCAATTAATTGTAAATGCAGATGATTTCGGTCTTACAGAAGGAACAAATTACGGCATTATTGATGGGCATAGAAACGGACTTGTAAATTCAACGACGATGATGATGAACATGCCAGGAACAGAGCATGCGGTACGGTTAGCAAAAGAGTATAAAACGTTAGGAGTAGGAGTGCATCTCGTATTAACGGCAGGAGAACCACTATTAAAGAATGTACCATCACTTGTAGGAAAAGATGGAGCGTTTCATAAACAAAGTGTTGTAAGGGAAGGAAATATACATCCAGAAGAAGTTGAGAGAGAATGGACGGCTCAAATTGAGAAGTTCTTATCTTACGGATTAATACCAACTCATTTAGATAGTCATCATCACGTGCATGGATTACCAATTTTACACGATGTTCTTGAGAGATTAGCGGGTAAATATAATGTTCCAATTCGCCGTTGTGAGGAAGAGAGAGCGGTGCGCCCGTTTTCAGACGTGTTTTACAGTGATTTTTATGCAGATGGTGTGACAGAAGATTACTTTACGAAGTTAGGAGATTGTGTGAAAGATGGGCAATCGTTAGAAATTATGGTACATCCAGCGTATATTGATCCAGAACTTGTGAAACGCTCTTCTTACGTAATGGATCGTGTGAAAGAACTGCGTATTTTAAAGGAGAGTAAGTTGCCAGAAGGAATGGAGCTTGTGAAGTTTTAAAAGGAAAACGACGGCTAAGTGGCCGTCGTTTTTTATATTTATAAAATAGATATAACATATCCACCAACAGCCCCAAGTATAACGATAACCCAAGGTGATGTTTTCCAAAAAGCGAGTAAGCAAAATAGAAGAGAAGCAAAAACGAAATCTGAAGCATTCATAATTGTACTCGTCCAAATTGGATCGTAAAAAGCGGCAATTAAAATACCGACAACAGCTGCGTTAACACCGAGCAGTGCGCCTTGTATAGCGGGTACCTTTCTTAGACTGTCCCAAAATGGTAAAACGCCGATAACGAGAAGAAAGGCAGGAAGGAAGATAGCGATTGTTGCGATTACAGCCCCAAGAGTTCCGTTTAACAATGCGCCTATATAAGAGGCGAATGTAAAGAGGGGACCTGGCACTGCTTGTGTTAATCCATATCCAGCTAGAAATTGTTCTTTTGTCATCATTCCATTTTGTACGAACTCGCCCTCAAGAAGAGGGAGTACGACGTGTCCACCGCCAAATACGAGAGAACCAGAGCGGTAAAAACTATCAAATAATGCGATATAAGGAGAGAGCGGTCGCAGTATTGGTAGCAATAGTAATAGTCCGAAAAATAAAATGAGGCAAGAACTAGCCATCGTTTTAGAAATAGAAATTTGTATCTTATATGATTGAGCGCTCTGAGGGACTTTATATAAAATCCAACCGACAAGCCCTGAAAGTACAATGAGAATGATTTGTGTCCAGCTACTTGGCCATAACAAGACAATCGCAGCAGTTACAATAGCGATTGTTGCACGGTTTCGATCTGGTGTTAACTTTTGCGCCATTCCCCAAATGGCATGAGCGACAATTGCGACTGCGACGAGTTTTAGTCCGTGAATCCAGCCTGAACTTCCAAGTTCGAATTGATTAAGAAATGAAGCGAAAAAGACTAAAACGAGAACAGACGGGAGGGTGAATCCAATCCAGGAGATGATTGCTCCTAATAGTCCACCGCGTAATAATCCAACCCCCATACCGACTTGACTGCTAGCAGGACCCGGAAGGAATTGGCATAGTGCTACTAAGTCACCGTAACTTTTTTCATCCATCCATTTTCTTTTCTGTACGTATTCGTGGTGGAAATAGCCGAGATGGGCGACAGGACCACCAAATGAAGTAAGTCCTAATTTAAATGAGACGAGAAAAATTTCTAATAATGTGCGAAAAGTATATTTGTTATTTTTCAAAGGAACCCCCTATAATGTTTTTTCTATGTGCATTATACAAGAGACTGTAAATCAAAAGGAACGATTTCGATGTAAAGATTTTGTGAATCTTTTCTTCGTAATTAAAAGTTGAAAAAGTCATAAATGATTATGTGTAAACCATAAAGTAGTAGAAGAAGTGCTGGGAAATTTATATAAGGAGAATGCCTTATGACAACACACTTTTTTGCTAGGTTAACGGGGAAGAGGGAAGTGCCTCCTGTAAATACAGAAGCTTTTGGGGTAGCAGAGTTTATTTTTAGTGATGATTTAACGAAATTGCATTACAGAGTAATACTAAAAAATATAGAAAAGGTCACGTCATGTCAAATTCATTTAGGGGAGTCCAATCAAATTGGTCCTGTTGTTCTCTATTTATACGGTCCACTAAAACAAGGAATTAGTTTGAACGAGGGAAGCATTACTGGTGTAGTGAATGTGGAGGATTTCGAAGGGCCGTTACAAGGGAAATCATTTGTTCACCTTCTCCAAGAAATTATTCAAGCAAATGTATATGTAAATGTTCATACGAAATCACATAAAAAGGGAGAAATAAGAGGGCGAATTAGAAAAGTAAAGAAGTAGAGGAAAAGGCTGTCCATATTTTGGAACAGCCTTTTCTCCTTATATAAGGTGCTATTTTTTTGCGATTATTGTCAGTAAATCGATAATATAATTGCACGTATTACGCACGAGATACAATATCGCCTAGTTTAATTTTTAACAGGCTGATTTTTAATAAAGAAGTCCATGACATAAAATACTTCATCATCGGGTATTTGTATTTCAAATGTATTTTCAATCGGTTGCAATGCTTTTTTTACTTTCATATACATCCAGTACTCATCTTGTCTTCTTTTTTCTTTCTCAGGATGAGGGAGAAGGCTTTCTCCTTTTTGAAGACGGTCAACCATACAGCTCATATGCAAAATAACACCCATTAAGCTATCAGGGGTTAGCTGTAAAGAAATTAATTCTTGGATTGTATTTAATGCGTAACGAATTGTTTTGATGAGTAATGCTCCATCATTACGCTGCATTTGTTGTTCGAGAATATCAGCCATCTTCGCATATGTTTCTTCATACGTAAGTAATTCTTGAATTGGCTGAATTGCTGTGTAGTTCACAATATCTTGGAAATGATATGTTAAGCATGGTACTTGCACATCAAAATTCGTGACGATACAAATGATATTACGCTCTTTTTTAATATTCTCAATCATTTTCGTTAAATCTTTTTCATGGACGATACTAATCGGAATAATCTCAATTAAGTCTTTGTCAAAACGTAAATAATTCTCTAACATTTTTTGAATAGCTAAAGCACTTCCTTCGCCAGTTAAACAAGCTGTTAAAATAACAGATTTCATTGGAGAGAGTGGCTTTTTCTTTTCTTCTTGTACGTTTAAGTAAAACGGTGTTAAGTTCTTTACTGTTTCATATAGTGCGTCTAATGAATAACCGAGCTGTGCCTTTCGAGCTGCTTCTAGTGCATGTGGTGTGCTCGTCATCGAGAGAACACGTACAGGAATTTTGAACTCCGTCTCTAATATGTCACCGATATAAGCGAGCGATCCCATATCAACAAGCAAGAGAAGTCCATGTACATTTTGGAGCGTTTTCATATACACTTTCACACGTTCTAAAAAGTCTTTCGGTGATTCGTGTAACGGCATATCAATACCAGTTACTTCATCAATACCGAGAAGTTCATTCGCCACGTTTGCCATTTCTGTTGCGATGCCATTACCGTGCGCTAATATTAATACTTTTACTTCTGTTTGTGAGGCAGGAATTGGATCGACGACGAAGAACATTGTTAAAAAACCTGCTTCATCAATAGGCATTGTTATTTGTAATTCTTCCTCTAATAGCTGAATACATTGCATAGCTACAGAAAAAGCTTCTTTATATTTCGTACGAATTTGATTTAACTGTGGGTGATGAATTTGTTTTCCACCTTGCACACGTTGTAGAGTTGTCTGTACATGTAGACTTAAAGCGAGAAATACTTTTTCATCAAACGTCTTAGATAAATGTTTTTCAGCGAGTTCCGCAATTTTTTCACATACGGAAACGATATTACGATCCACAATTTTAAATACATTTTCATGACTTGTCTTTTGTGACATTTGGTTAAAATATTGTACGAAAAAGCTTTGGATATCATTTTCTATTAGTAGTTCTAATTCTTCTTCTTCAATACCGCGTGCTTGCAGTTCTTCATATTTATAATCAATATAGTCGTAAATAGAAGAACGTTTTTCATCTTCTGTTTTATGCTGACTCCAACCTTCGTCGCCTGTAAATACAAATGTTTCATTTGGTATTTGGTACAGGTGGCGGCTCTTTCTTTCAATAAACAGTCCTTCTTTCATATACCAAGGTAAATCTGTACTTGAAACATAGACAGAATCACGTTTTTTTGTCACAAAATCAGAATAAGCTTTCGCACAGGCAATTTGTACATCCGTTTTTAATTGACCGATGTTATTGGGACAATTGTAGAAGACGAAAGCACGCATTGCATTCGGGCTAACGTGAATTTCTTTTCGGAGACGAATTGCTTCATTTGTGAAAAATAGTTGTAGTAAAGCAAAGCGTTCTTTATGTGTACGCTCACGAAGTGGTGGAAGCGTGACAGTCATAGGTATACGTCTTGTAAATGTTTTTAATAAAAATGAATTTGGTTCTTCTGTTGTTGCAGTAATGATTAATACTTGTGCTTTACGTTCGTTCTCTGTTTCTCCAAGGCGGCGGTATACTCCGCGGTCAATAAAGGTGAAAAGCATTTCTTGCCCTTCTGGAGGAAGACGATGTACCTCATCTAAGAAAAGGATTCCTTCATTTGCTTTTTCAATTAGCCCTTTTTGATCACTTGCGCCTGTGTAAGCTCCTTTTTTAATCCCAAATAACTGTCCAAGTAGTAGCTGTGGATTGTTCGCATAATCAGCACAGTTAAATACGATAAATGGTGCGTTTTTTGGAAGTTGTTCAACTTCAATTGCATATTCGTGCATTAAGGAAGCAAACATAGACTTTCCGACCCCTGTTTCTCCTAGTAGTAAAGTATGCATACCGTTTGGAGGATAGAGGATAGAAGCTTTCGCTTTTTCAATTGCGATTTTAAGGCTTGTATTTTCAACTGCAAATGTATCTAATGAAGTAACGTCTTTTGAATGCGTTTCCAACGAAGGGTTCGTTTCTATGTAAAAACGAACAGGTCGCGTATTTGTTTTTAATAAACGTTTATCTTTTACAAGTTTGTTTAAGTCGCTACTTACATTGGCACGATCTAGTTGTAGAAGGGTTGCAAGTTCTGATGCGGTTACACCTTCTGTATAATTTCCTTCTTGTATTGCGTTAAAAATGAGATCTATTCGTTTCATTTCTATTCACCTCGAAACTTCATCACTATTTAAAATTTTACACAAAAATGGGAAGTGTGGGAAGAGAAAAATAAAACAGCTTTAGCACATAGGCACTAAAGCTGTTACAATCTTGTGTCTTTCCAAAAATTCACTTCGAGATGGGAAGATGGATTATAAGGAAGAAGTTTGTATCCTTGTGACTGCAAATAATCAATTACTTTTGGAAGCATTTGTACGGTGACACTTGAATCATGCATTAAAATAACCTCGACTTGTTCATTGCTTTGATTACGAACTCTTTCTAGTATAGCAGAAGGATTCTCAAAGCTTTTCCAATCATATGTATCAATAGTCCAATCCCACATTTTATATTGGGCCGATACGAGTGCGTCGCGGTAATTCTTTTTTAAGTAAGGCATACTACCATATGGGACGCGAACGAGATGTGTATTTAATTTCGTAATTTGCTGAACAATGTTTTGCGTTTGTTCCATTTCTGCAATTAAAGTTGAAGGATCACCAGTGTAAAGGCGTTTCACATCATGTGACATACTATGAAGCCCGATATAATGTCCTTCTTTAATTAATCGTTGCATTGTTTTTTGATAATGCGGCACTTTTCCGCCGATAACAAAGAAAGTTGCTTTTCCGTTCTTTTCTTTTAAAATGTTTAAAATTTGCGTAGTATATTTGTTTGGTCCGTCATCAAATGTTAAGTACGCAATCTTTTGTGTAGAAGAGGTCGTTTCAGTATTTGGATGATGTTCAGCAGGATTAACTGTAGTTGCTTCTGGATTAGATGACGCGTACATAGTAATTGTGAAAAATAAAATGATACATTGAAATACTCGCTTGATCATAACATTCACCCTCAGTTTGACAATCAAGATGTAAAAAAGAAAAATTGATACTTGTCTTATTATGTATATCTTTCTCCAATAGAGGAACTCTCAAACAATCTATATTTTGGAAATGTAAAATAAGGAGTGAAAAAATAAAAAATAGCATCCTCTTCGAAAAAAGAGGATGCTATTTGAATATTTCATAATTGTAAAGGCTATACTACAATTAGTCTTCTCGTCTTTTCACTTTTTTATAGAAGGAAATAATTGGTTTATAACGTTCGTGTACAAGTCCAATTATTTCAGCAATGATTTCTGTAAAGATGATTAAAGCGAAAAGAAGAATAACTGATAACCAGAGTGTTCTACTATTACTGAAGATAATAGCATTTACACTAAAGAAAATACCAAATGCGTATATAATTAGTACCGTTGTACGATGAGAGAATCCCATTGCAAGCAAGCGGTGATGTAAATGCGATTTATCTGGTGCTGAAATAGGCTTTTTATTTACGATACGGCGGATAATTGCAAACAACGTATCAAATACAGGTACACCTAAAATGATAATTGGAACGATAAAGCTGAATAGCGTTACGCTTTTGTATAATCCAAGTAACGATATAACAGAAATACAGTATCCCAAAAATAGTGCTCCCGTATCTCCCATGAAAATTTTTGCTGGATGGAAGTTGTAAAATAAAAATCCGATTGTACTTGCTAATGTAATTAATGCGAGTGGTAAGATAATAGCTGCTCCAGTGCCCCATGGGCTAGTGAAGGCCATATATGCCAGTGTCGCAAGTACGATAGAGGAAATTCCAGCAGATAATCCATCTAAACCATCTATCAAGTTGATGGCATTTGTGATACCTACAATCCAAAATACTGTAATTGGATAAGCAAGCCATCCAAGTTCAGTATCCCCGATAATTGGAATATATAATACTTGCACTAATAATCCACTTTTAACAATAAGAATGGCAACTAATAGTTGTCCACCGAATTTTACTTTTGCAGATAACTCGTACATATCATCTAAAATCCCGATGATTACAATGATAATCGCACCTAATGTTATCGTTAACATTCTTTGTTCATATAACCCGCCAACAACAAATCCTACAGCTACACCGATAAATATTGCTAACCCGCCCAGACGAGGCATAATCTTTTGATGTACTTTACGTGCGTTTGGCTTATCTGTTGCTCCTATTTTAAAAGCTAATTTGATAACTAAAGGAGTAACGACGAGTACAGTGATGAAAGATGCCAAAATGGCATAAATCACTTGTGAGTCCATTAATACCCCACCTTTTTATAGTCTAACATAATTTTTTGTGTATTTATCTGAAAATTATGATGTTTGTTTACAGGCTCATAACATATGGTATCACAAAAAGATTAGAATTCAATCTTTTTTTCTTTCCACTGTAAATGGAAGTGTGTAGAATATATGACAATTGTATACGGAATGTTTGGCCATTTAAGAAGGTTGATTGTTTTGTTATTTATAATAAGGCATTTTTGTTTTCTCCTGTAGTAAGTACTTTTATTTCAGTATTATAAGTGTTGCACGTAGAAATGAGTATGTTCCGTGTTAAAATGTGGGAATTTATATTATTTCATTTAACTTTACAAAAACTTAAAAAAGAATGGAAAAGGTAATTCATATAATAAAGAAGGCAAAGGGGTTTCTCATTTTTGTGAGAGGGGGAAGCACAGGGGAATTCTATGTATTCGTATATTTTCTATTGTATGTTCCTGTGCAAAAAGAAATGAAAATTACGATAATCGGTACTGGGTATGTTGGATTAATTACTGGAGTAGGTTTGGCGAGATTGGGACATTCAGTCACATGTTTTGATATAAATCATGAAAAAATTGAACGGATCAAACAAGGAAATTTGCCCGTTTATGAATGTGGCTTACATGAATTAATACATGATGCATATGAGCATACACATTTAACTTTTACAACAAGTAAATCAAAGGCATTTAACAATGCCGAGTTTATATTTATTGCGGTTGGAACACCATCATTAGCAGATGGGACAGCTGATTTAACGTATATTCAGCGCGCTTGTGATGACATTGGGACATACGTGAATAATGATATTATTGTTGTTACGAAAAGTACGGTTCCTGTAGGTACAAATGATGTTATGAAGGGATGGATTGAAGAGAAGTTACAAGGGAGGCATACATTACATATCGTATCGAATCCAGAGTTTTTACGAGAAGGTTCCGGTATTTATGATTTCTTCCATGGTGATCGTATTGTAATTGGAGCGGATGATGAGAAGGTTGCACGAAAAGTAGGGAGTTTGTACAGTGCATTATGCTTACAAACCTATATTACAGATATTAAAAGTGCAGAGATGATTAAATATGCGTCTAATGCATTCTTGGCTACAAAAATTAGCTTTATTAATGAGATTTCAAATATATGTGAAAAGGTAGGCGCAAATGTATTAGATGTAGCAAAAGGGATGGGGATGGATAAGAGAATCGGTGCTTATTTCTTAGAGGCAGGCATTGGATACGGGGGATCATGCTTTCCGAAAGATACGAAAGCACTCGTACAAATTGCAGGAAATGTTTCTCATGATTTTCGTTTGTTAAAAGCGGTCATTGAAGTGAATAATAAGCAACAATTGTTATTGATTGAAAAAGCGAAAAAAGTAATAAATATGAATAAGAAGCGGGTTGCAGTTCTTGGAGCAGCATTCAAACCAAATACGGACGATATTAGAGAGGCGCCGTCTCTTATTATAATACAGGAATTAATGAATATGGGGGCAGATGTAGTTGTATACGATCCAAAAGCCATTCAGCATGTGCAAAAAATATTTGGGAAGGCAATACAATATGCTGAATGTATAGATGAATCGATTAGGGGGGCGAGTGCAGTTTTTATCGTAACGGAATGGGAATCTATTCGAACGTATCCGTTAGAAAAGTATGTACAACTTATGGGGGAACCTATTCTATTTGATGGGAGAAATTGTTATACTAATGAGGATGCTAAGAAGCTAGGGATAGATTACTACTCAGTAGGACGAAAGAATGTTTGTAATAAACATATTTCTACTATTCTTTAAAAAAAGTATGTTCCTTGTTTATTCTTATATATCATAATAAAGATTGTAACTAGTGAAAGAAAAGGGGCAATAAAATGACTGAACGTTTAAAAGTAATGACAATTTTCGGGACACGTCCAGAAGCAATTAAAATGGCACCTCTTGTATTAGAGTTGCAAAAGCATCCTGAAAAAATCGAGTCGATTGTGACTGTAACAGCGCAACATCGTCAAATGTTAGATCAAGTATTAAGTATTTTTGGAATTACGCCAGATTTCGATTTGAATATTATGAAAGACCGTCAAACTTTAATTGATATTACAACGCGTGGTTTAGAAGGCTTGGACAAAGTAATGAAAGAAGCGAAGCCTGACATTGTACTTGTACATGGTGATACAACAACAACATTTATTGCTAGCTTAGCTGCTTTTTATAATCAAATTCCAGTAGGTCATGTTGAAGCTGGACTTCGTACATGGGATAAGTATTCTCCATATCCAGAAGAGATGAATCGTCAATTAACAGGTGTAATGGCAGATCTTCATTTCTCACCTACAGCAAAATCAGCAACGAACTTACAGAAAGAAAATAAAGATGAGTCACGCATTTTCATCACAGGAAATACAGCGATTGACGCATTGAAAACGACTGTAAAAGAAACATATAGTCATCCTGTACTAGAGAAACTTGGAAATGATCGTCTTGTACTAATGACAGCGCATCGCCGTGAAAACTTAGGTGAGCCGATGCGTAATATGTTCCGTGCAATTAAGCGCCTTGTTGATAAACATGAAGATGTTCAAGTTGTGTACCCTGTTCATATGAACCCTGTTGTTCGTGAAACAGCAAATGATATTTTAGGCGAACATAATCGTATTCATTTAATTGAGCCACTAGATGTAATTGATTTCCATAATGTTGCAGCTCGTTCATACTTAATGTTAACTGATTCTGGCGGTGTACAAGAAGAAGCGCCATCACTTGGCGTACCAGTTCTTGTTCTTCGTGATACAACGGAGCGTCCAGAAGGCATTGAAGCAGGTACATTGAAATTAGCAGGAACAGACGAAGAGACAATCTTTGGTCTTGCTGATGAGTTGTTATCAAATAAAGAAGCTCATGATAAGATGGCGAAAGCATCTAATCCTTACGGTGATGGTCATGCATCAGAGCGAATTGTAGAAGCAATTTTACAACACTTTAATAAATAAATAAAAAAGAGCCAAATCGCATATGATTTGGCTCTTTTTGTTATTGCTGATTTCTCATAATCCACTCTGCATGAGCATTTGTAGAAGGAGGCGGCTCAGTAGGTGTTTTGTTCTGGCTCGTTTCTTTCTTTGCTTTTTCGTTAGAGTTAGAATTTGAATCAGGATTTGGTTCGGTTTTTGTAGCTGGATTTGTTGGAGTTTTTGTTTTTTCCCCTAGTTCTTTTTCAATTTCGTTACGTACCGTCTCTACACTGATTGGATCCGGAAGGAAGTAATAAATACCGCCTATTTTTCGGTCTTCTCCTTCAAGCTTTAACGTTTGCATTGTAGAAGGATCAAATCCAGAGAGTTTATTGTAAAGAGCAAGTCCGTCTGAAATAGGAATGTCGGTTTTTATATATTTTCCAACGACAGCCGTTAAATCTTTAATTTTAAATACAGTAGAGGCGGAATTTAGTTTTTGAGCAACAGCGGCTAGTAATTGTCTTTGTCTAGCAGCTCGACCATAATCGCCGTTTGGATCCTGCTTTCGCATACGGACGTAAGCGAGTGCTTCTTCACCGTTTAAGCTTTGTTGTCCTTGCTTAAATTGGATTTTTTTGTAGTAATCCACGTCAGAACGCTCCCAGAAATCGAAGGGGACATCAACGGTAACACCGCCAACAGCATCAACGATACCTTTAAAGCCCTGGAAATCAATTTTAATATAATGGTCTACAGGAACTTTTAGAAAACCTTCGACAGTTTTGATTGCCATTTTTTCTCCACCGTAAGCATGCGCAGCGTTAATTTTGTCTTCTTTGTCCTTTCCAACAATTGGAACGCGGCTGTCACGAGGAATACTCATAAGTGAAATCTTTTGCGTTTTCGGATTGACTGTCGCAAACATTAATGAGTCTGTACGACCATTTTGCCCGTCTGTTGCATAATCCTCTATACCCATAATGAGGATTGTAAAAGGTTCCTTTGTAATTTCTATATCTTCGGCTCTTAAATCCGATTTTTCACGAGTAAAACCACTGTACATCCCCATGAGAGAAGTGTAGGAATTTAATATATAAAGTCCTACACTGCCAAATAAAAATGCGAAAATAAAGAAGTAGAAAAGTTTCCTTCTTCGTTTCTTTTTTATTCTGCGATTTTGGAGATGATAATAACGTTCTTCCATATATAATCTCCTTAGTTCATTGTAGAGAAGTAATTCACTACATTAATCTTTAAAGGTGATGATTTAGTTATTCTTAGATAACATCTTGTTCTAAGTACAACATATCTCCCTCTGTAATTGTACATTTCCCATTTGTTAGTTCAATCATCCAATCTGTGAATGCTTGCTTTCCATCTTCTTCTACATACGTATCAAATGTGACATTTTCTAAATAATGTATATCTTTAATGGCATATTTTGAATTTCGTAATTCGTTTTCGACTTTGCCGAGCAATGTGTAATCAATTTCGTTCTGCATAACTCGCATTAGTTTTCGTTCAACAACACCGACGTAATTAATACCTTCGCTTGTACATTTTCCATATGCACGAATTAATCCACCCGCACCAAGTTTTATGCCACCAAAATAGCGTGTCACGACAACGACAGTATCTTTTAGACCGCGTTTTTTTAGCACTTCTAACATGGGTAAGCCAGCTGTGCCGCTAGGTTCACCATCATCATTTGCCTTTTGAATGTGATCTTGTTCACCGATTAAATATGCGGAACAATTATGTGTTGCATTCCAATGTTTCTTTTTAATTTTTTGTATAAATTCTTGAGCTTCTTCTTCAGTTGTAGCTCTGCCTACATAACAAATAAATCTTGATTTTTGAATGACAATTTCGTGTTCGCCATAGTCTTTGATTGTTAAATATTGTAATAGCACTGATATACGCCCCTATCTATCAAAATGGCTAGTACTTTACATTTTAAAAGCGGACGTTTTTATATTCAAACATTTTTTATAAATATGTTGAAACTTTTGATGAGTATTTCATCTTTTTGTTGTAATTTGTCGAGATGGTGAGTATAATTTTTCACCGGCATTTTCATGTAGGATGCACCATTTCTAGTTTTCGTGTAAAATTAGGGAATAAAAACTTTTTTATAAGGCAGGTACGATAATGAAAACAGCTATTGTTACTGATAGTACAGCGTATATACCGAAGCATATTCGTGAAGAACTCAATATATATATGATTCCATTAAACGTTGTGTTTGGAACGGAATCTTACCAAGAAGAAGCTGAAATTTCAGCAGATGATTTTTATGTGAAAGTACGTGAGCAAGAAGAACTTCCGAAAACGTCTCAGCCAGCAATCGGAAAGTTTGTGGAGCTATATGAGGAATTATCTAAGGATTATGATGCAGTTATTAGTATTCATCTTTCTAGTGGAATCAGTGGTACATACCAAACAGCAACGACAGCTGGACAGATGGTAGAAGGTATTGAAGTATATACGTACGACTCTGAAATTAGTTGTGAAGTACAAGGATTTTATGTGCGTGAAGGTGCAAAACTAGCAAGTGAAGGCAAGGCGCCAAAAGAAATTATCGCTCGTTTTGATGAAATGAAGCAAACAGTTGATGCTTATTTTGTAGTGGATGATTTACACCATTTACAACGTGGTGGAAGATTAAATAGTGCGCAAGCTTTCATCGGTAGCTTGCTACAAGTGAAGCCGGTTTTATATTTTAGGGATAAAGTCATTATTCCATTTGAAAAGATTCGTACACGTAAAAAAGCGTTAAAACGTATTGTTGAAATTTTTGATGAACAAGCAAGTAAAGGTGCACCTATGGAAGCAGTTATTATTCATGCGCAACGTGAAGAGGAAGCAAATGAATGGAAGAAAGAATTAGAAGCAAAATATCCTCATGTCACAATTCGCACAGGTTATTTTGGTGCTGTAATTGGTACGCATTTAGGTGAAGGTGCACTAGGTCTTGGATGGTATACGAAGTAATAAGATATAAGAGCTCTCTTTTTGAAGAGGGTTTTTTTACGGATATTGTACGTTTAGTTGACAAGTTAATATTTGGAAATGATAAAATATACGTAAAATAAAATAATGAGGAAAGTTTTATAACTTACTTTTTACAAGAAACTATATTATAATAGAAGAGAGGTGAAACATATGGAGCATAATTCTTGTTTATGTCCAAAGTTTGAGTCAGCTTTTACTTTGCTTAGTAAAAAATGGACTGGCTTAATTATTAAATCTTTGTTGGAAGAGTCGAAACGTTTTAGAGAAATCGCAGATATTATACCGAATATGAGCGATCGTATGTTGTCAGAGCGTTTGAAGGAATTAGAAGGCGAAGGTATTGTAGTTCGTAATGTTTATCCAGAAGTACCAGTTCGAATCGAGTATGGCTTAACTGAAAAAGGGAAAGCGTTAGAAAGTGTTATGGATGAAGTCCAAAATTGGGCTGAGAAATGGATGAAATAGCGTTTTTATTTGTAATGGTATATGTAACAAAACGTAAGGGACACCTTACGTTTTTTCTTTGTTTATAAAAACGGTAGGGCTTTTAAATTTCTACACATACATACAAAATTATACGTATTTTGCACTAGAGGCGCATATAATATTACATTTGTTTTACAAAAGCGTAACATTAGCAAAAAAAATCCCGAATTATGGTATAAATTTTATAGGTTATATACGGAAAAAGAAAAAAGAAAGCGGTGTAAAAAAATAAAATGAAAAAGCTAAAAATGGCGTCTTGCGCATTAGTTGCAGGGTTAATGTTTTCAAGTCTAACACCAAATGCATTTGCAGAAGAAAATATTTCTGATGTAAAATCACAAATTAACGCACAAAATGACACTTTACATAAACAACAACAAGAACGTGATGAATTACAAAAACAAATGAATGACTTAAATAAAACAATTCAAGGTTTAGATAAGTCTGTTCAAGAGAATGCTACAAAACTTGATGAAACAACGAAAAAAGTTGCTGATACTGAGAAATTAATCGAAACGAAAAATAAAGACATTGCAGAACTACAAACAAAAATTGCAAAGCGTGAAGAGTTACTAAGAAAACGTTTAGTTGCACTTCAAGAACAACCGAACACGAACGTTGTAACAGAAGTTCTTGTAAACTCTAAAAATATTGCAGATTTAGTTGATCGTTTAACTTCTGTTTCTAAAATTCTTGAGTCTGATGAAGATATCATGAAAACACAACAAGAAGATCAAGCGAACGTGAAAAAAGATGTTGAGACAGTAAAAGAAAAACAAAAAGAATTAAAAGAAGCACAAGCTCAAATTGAAACTGCTAAGAAAGAACTTGACGCTGAAAAAGAGAAAAAAGCAACAGCGGTAAATGATTTAAGCGGTAAAATGGATACAGTTGTAACTACGATGACAAGTACGGAAAGTCAATTGAAAGACCTTGAGAAACAAGCGTTACAATTACAACGTATTGCTGAAGAAGAGGCACAAGCAAAAGCGAAAGCTGAGCAAGAAGCACAAGCAAAGGCTACACAAGAAGTAGCTAAACAAGAAACGCCAGCGGCAGCTCCGGTTCAAGTAACTGCACCAGCTCAACCAGCAAACAATGCTGGACAAGCTCAAAAAGAAGAGCCTAAAAAAGAGCAACCTAAGAAAGAAGAGCCTAAAAAAGAGCAACCAAAAAATGATTCTACACCAGCTCCTGGTGTAGTTGGTAAAGCGAAGCAATATTTAGGCGTACCTTATGTATGGGGTGGAGCATCTCCAAGTGGATTTGATTGCAGTGGATTCATTTCCTATGTATATGGTGTAGGTAGACAAACAGCTGAAGGTTTCTATAGTTCAGCACAAAAAGTGGATAACCCACAACCAGGAGATTTAGTATTCTTCAAAAATACCTATAAACAAGGGATTTCTCACATCGGTATCGTCGTTGGTGATGGTACAATGGTTCATGCTGGCGATAAAGGAATTGCGATTTCTAGCTTAAGTAGCCCTTATAACCAACAACATTTTGCAGGTTACGGTAGATTATAAGATTTTTTAATTTAATAAAAAACGTGTATAAAGTCGATAGCTTACTATTTTATAAGTAGGTTATCGGCTTTTTTGAGTTTTTACGAGATTATGAGTAAGGTTTATAGTAGTGCTGGAGGTGGTTGCTGATGTTAGCTGGGAAACAGTTATTATTAGAAGAACTTTCTTCAGATGCACAGGGGAAATTAAATGATCTGAAAAAGAAGGGAGAGATTGTTTGTGTACAAGGTGTCAAAAAGAAAGCTTCTAAATATGTGTGTCAGCGCTGTGGAAATATAGAGCAGCGACTATTTGCATCATTTTTATGTAAAAGGTGTAGCAAAGTATGCACATATTGCCGTAAGTGCATAACGATGGGGAGAGTCAGTGAATGTGCTGTACTCGTTCGCGGGATCGCTGAAAGGAAAGGAGAAAAGGATTTAAACCCGTTACAGTGGAAGGGGGGTTTGTCTACCGGTCAGGAGTTGGCTGCGCAAGGGGTTATGGAAGCTGTTAAGCAGAAAGAATCGTTTTTCATTTGGGCTGTGTGCGGGGCCGGAAAAACAGAAATGTTATTTTACGGTATTAAAGAGGCACTTCAAAAAGGAGAAAGAGTTTGTATTGCAACACCGAGGACGGATGTTGTACTGGAGTTAGCACCAAGATTGCAAGAAGTGTTTCCGTATACAAATATAGCTGCTTTATACGGAGGAAGTGTAGATAAGGAAAAAGATGCAGCGTTAGTCGTTGCAACTACCCATCAGCTATTGCGTTATTATAGGGCGTTTCATGTCATGATTGTAGATGAGATAGATGCTTTTCCATATTGTGCCGATCAAATGTTACAGTACGCGGTAAAACAAGCGATGAAAGAGAGAGCGGCACGTATTTATTTAACTGCAACTCCGGATGAAAAGTGGAAACATAATCTCAGAAAGGGTAAAGAAAAAGGTGTCATTGTTTCTGGACGATATCACCGGTATCCTCTGCCAGTTCCTCTGTTTTACTGGTGCGGAAATTGGAAAAAAAGTCTCATTCATAAAAGAATTCCTCGAGTTTTACTACAATGGTTAAAAATATACTTAAATAAAAAATATCCTATTTTTTTATTTGTTCCCCATGTGCGATATGTAGAAGAAATGATCCTGTTATTGAAATCGTTAGATGATAGAGTTGACGGTGTACATGCAGAAGATCCGATGAGAAAGGAGAAAGTGGCTGCTTTCAGGAAGGGAGAAATCCCTTTGCTAGTTACAACGACGATTTTGGAGCGAGGCGTAACGGTGAAAAATTTACAAGTCGCAGTTTTAGGAGCGGAAGAAGAAATATTTTCAGAAAGTGCGCTTGTACAAATTGCAGGTCGAGCTGGTCGGAGTTTGGAAGAACCGTATGGAGAGGTCATTTATTTTCATTATGGTAAGACAGCGGCGATGGTACGGGCGAAAAAACATATTCAAAGTATGAACAAAAATGCTAAAGAACAAGGATTGATAGATTAATGCATTGCTTACTTTGTGATGAGGAAATTTTGTGTGCGATTAGTTGGTACAATTTTTTTGTCAAGGTTCACAAAGAGTATATATGTGATAGATGTGAGAAAAATCTTTCCTATATTATAGGAGAGATTTGTAGAGAGTGTGGTCGGCCATTAGCCTCTTTGCCTGCCGAATATAAAGAAGATGACATTTGCATGGATTGTGTAAGGTGGATGAATGAGGCGAGCTATCGATCTTTTAAAAATCGCTCGTTATACATGTACGATGATGAGATGAAAGGAATACTAGCGCAGTTTAAGTTTCGTGGCGATGCTGAGTTAGTTCGTATGTTTCATCGCCCCTTGCGCAGTCTTTTTCAAAAATATTTTACGCATGTTTCAACCGTTGTTGCTGTTCCACTTAGTAGAGAACGAGAATACGAACGTGGTTTTAATCAAGCGGAGTTATTGGCAGCTTGTTTACCTGTTAGTGTGTCTAATACATCATTAAGCAGAATAGAAACGGAAAAGCAAAGTAAGAAGACGCGCAAAGAAAGAGTTTTAGGAAGTAATCCGTTTTATTTTCGGGGAGAAGAGATGTTTCATGGACAGCATATTTTACTCGTTGATGATGTATATACGACGGGAATTACAGTTAGGCAAATTGGAAGTCTTTTATACGATAGAGGAGCAAGAGAAGTTTCTAGTTTGACACTTTGTAGAGGGTGATATGTGAATGTCGAAAGGGATAATAAAAAGACGATAAGTCTTCTTTGACTTCATATGTTGTCATTCGTTATAGTCAGAATATGGGGCAGATGCCCTGATTTTTAGAGTGAAGGGAATGGAATGAACATGCAAGGAAGAGTGAAATGGTTCAATGCAGAAAAGGGATTTGGGTTTATTGAGCGCGAAGATGGTGATGATGTGTTTGTCCATTTTTCTGCCATTCAGCAAGATGGGTATAAGTCATTAGAAGAAGGGCAACAAGTAGAGTTTGACATTGTAGATGGAGCACGTGGACCACAAGCGGCTAATGTTGTAAAGTTGTAAGGATATTGTTTTTGGGAAGAGAGAGCTGCGTTTGTGGCAACGTTATATATATGTAGTAGAACCTCTTGTTTTTTACAAGGGGTTTTTGTTATATGTTGAGTTGTCAAAAAGTTGTTTCTTTTCTGTAACGAATTGTCCACAGTTATATTCGTTATCTACGATGTTAATAGGGTAAAATAAAGATAGAAACGATGCATCTTTTCATTTCAACAAAAAACGATAAAAAAATCGCAATTCCACTAATTTTTTTAAAAAAGTTAGAAGGAGTTTTTAAGCCAGTGTCGAAATTATAGTACATAGGCTTGAAAGGAGGAATTCATCTATGAAATTCAACATTCGTGGTGAAAATATTGAAGTAACTCCAGCATTAAAGGAATATGTAGAGAAAAAGCTAAGTAAGTTAGAGCGTTATTTTGATACATTCCCAGAGATAAAAGTTAATTTAAAAGTATACTCTGACAAGCAACGTGTCGAGGTAACAATTCCGTTTCCTGATTTATTACTTCGCGCAGAAGAAACTAATAGCGATATGTACGCTGCGATTGATTTAGTAGTTGATAAAATTGAGCGACAAATTCGTAAACATAAAACAAAAGTAAATCGTAAATTACGTGAGAAGGGTTCTGTGAAAACGAACTTTATCCTTCCAGAAGCAGTAGCTGTTATGGATGAGGTAGAAGAGGATGAATTAGAACTTGTACGTACAAAACGATTCGATTTAAAACCGATGGACGTGGAAGAAGCAATCTTGCAAATGGATATGCTAGGACATAATTTCTTCGTCTTCACAAATGCTGATACAAATGAAACTAATGTTGTATACGGCCGTAAAGATGGGAAATATGGTTTAATCGAAACAAAATAATAATTCGAAAGCGCAGCCGAAAGAGGCTGCGCTTTTTTTTGCTGAAAATAGATTTTTAAAAAATCTTTTCTTAATTTAGAACGAGACATTTGGACGATTGTTGTCATAGTTATAAGACAAGTGTTACAATTATCATTAGGTATATACATTTTAGTTTTTTTAATTAGGAGAAAAATTGGCATAACATACATTTGATTTTTATAACGACTGATTGTAATAGAGAAAAAAGATAAACAATCGGAAGTTTTATTTTAATAAAAAGAGGAGCGTATTTCCTATGATCGGTATTTTAAAAAAGGTGTTTGATGTAAATCAACGCCAAATTAAACGTATGCAGAAGACAGTTGAGCAAATTGATGCACTAGAACCATCTATTAAGCCGCTAACTGATGAACAATTAAAAGGAAAGACGCTTGAATTTAAAGAACGTCTAACAAAAGGTGAGACAGTAGATGATCTACTTCCTGAAGCTTTTGCGGTTGTTCGCGAAGCTGCAACTCGTGTTCTTGGAATGCGTCCGTATGGCGTACAGTTAATGGGTGGTATTGCCTTACATGAAGGGAATATCTCTGAGATGAAAACGGGTGAAGGTAAAACGTTAACATCGACATTACCTGTATATTTAAATGCATTAACAGGAAAAGGTGTTCACGTTGTTACAGTCAATGAATACTTAGCACAACGTGATGCGAGCGAAATGGGACAACTTCATGAGTTCCTTGGCTTAACGGTAGGAATTAACTTAAACAGTATGTCACGCGAAGAGAAACAAGAGGCTTATGCTGCTGATATTACGTATAGCACAAATAATGAACTTGGATTCGATTACTTACGTGATAACATGGTTTTATATAAAGAGCAGTGCGTTCAACGTCCACTTCATTTTGCTATTATCGATGAAGTCGATTCTATTTTAGTCGATGAAGCACGTACGCCGCTTATTATTTCTGGACAGGCTCAAAAATCAACAGAGCTATACATGTTTGCAAATGCATTTGTTCGTACGTTAGAAAATGAAAAAGATTATTCATTTGATGTGAAAACGAAAAATGTAATGTTAACAGAAGATGGTATTACGAAAGCAGAGAAAGCTTTCCATATTGAAAACTTATTCGATTTAAAACATGTAGCACTTCTTCACCATATTAATCAGGGGCTTCGTGCGCATGTTGTTATGCACCGCGATACAGATTATGTTGTACAAGAAGGCGAAATCGTAATTGTAGACCAATTCACTGGTCGTCTTATGAAGGGCCGTCGTTATAGCGAAGGTTTACACCAAGCGATTGAAGCAAAAGAAGGCGTAGAGATTCAAAATGAGAGTATGACGCTTGCGACAATTACATTCCAGAACTACTTCCGTATGTACGAAAAGTTATCTGGTATGACTGGTACAGCGAAAACGGAAGAAGAAGAATTCCGTAACATTTACAATATGAATGTTATCGTAATTCCGACAAACAAACCGATTATTCGTGATGACCGTGCTGATTTAATCTTTAAATCAATGGAAGGTAAATTCAATGCCGTTGTTGAGGATATTGTAAACCGTCACAAACAAGGGCAACCCGTTCTTGTAGGTACAGTTGCAATTGAAACGTCAGAGCTTATTTCAAAAATGTTAACACGTAAAGGTGTGCGCCATAACATCTTAAACGCGAAAAACCATGCGCGTGAAGCAGATATCATTGCGGAAGCTGGTATTAAGGGTGCTGTAACGATTGCGACGAACATGGCTGGTCGTGGTACAGATATTAAGCTTGGAGACGATATTAAAAACGTTGGTCTAGCAGTTATCGGTACAGAACGTCACGAAAGCCGTCGTATTGATAATCAGTTACGTGGTCGTGCTGGTCGTCAAGGGGACCCTGGTGTTACGCAGTTCTACTTATCAATGGAAGATGAATTAATGCGCCGATTTGGTTCTGACAATATGAAATCAATGATGGACCGTCTTGGTATGGATGATTCTCAGCCAATCGAAAGTAAAATGGTTTCTCGTGCAGTAGAATCTGCGCAAAAACGTGTAGAAGGAAATAACTATGATGCACGTAAGCAATTACTACAATACGATGATGTACTTCGTCAGCAACGTGAAGTTATTTACAAACAACGTCAAGAAGTAATGGAATCTGAAAACTTACGTGACATTATTGAAGGTATGATGAAATCTACAGTAGAACGCGCTGTTGCACTTCATACACAAGAGGAAATTGAAGAAGATTGGAACATTAAAGGTCTGGTTGACTACTTAAATACAAACCTTCTGCAAGAAGGAGATGTGAAAGAAGAAGAATTACGTCGCCTTGCTCCAGAGGAAATGAGCGAACCAATTATCGCGAAATTAATAGAGCGTTACAACGATAAAGAAAAGCTTATGCCTGAAGATCAAATGCGTGAGTTCGAAAAAGTTGTTGTATTCCGTGTTGTAGATACGAAATGGACAGAGCATATTGATGCGATGGATCATCTTCGTGAAGGTATTCATTTACGTGCTTACGGTCAAATCGATCCACTTCGTGAGTATCAAATGGAAGGATTCGCAATGTTCGAGTCAATGATTGCTTCTATTGAAGAGGAAATCTCTCGTTACATTATGAAAGCTGAAATTGAACAAAACTTAGAGCGTCAAGAAGTTGTTCAAGGTGAAGCTGTTCATCCATCTAGCGATGGCGAAGAAGCGAAGAAAAAACCGGTTGTAAAAGGTGACCAAATGGGCCGCAATGATTTATGTAAATGTGGTAGTGGTAAAAAATATAAAAACTGCTGTGGTATTGGAAAGTAATACAGGGCGGTAGTTTAGACTGCTTTGCAAACTTTTATATCATGAAAAGGATTAAACTCTCTCCGTAATAAGTGGAGAGAGTTTCCCTTGTTTTCATACGAAAGTAACAGCAATTATATAGAGGTGAAGGAAATGGAATTAGTAGAAATTAGACAGGAATTAGAGAAAATGGCTAAGAGATTAGCGGCTTTTAGGGGGTCTCTTTGACCTCCCTACTAAGGAGAAACAAATTGCAGAATTAGAAGAAAAAATGATGGGTGCAGGATTTTGGGATGACCAACAAGGTGCTCAAGCTGTAATTAACGAAGCAAATGCGTTAAAAGATATGGTTGGAAAGTTCCGTCAGTTAGACGAGACATTTGAAAACTTAGAAATAACGCATGAACTTTTAAAAGAAGAGTACGATGAAGATTTACATGAGGAATTAGAATCAGAAGTAAAAGGCTTAATTCAAGAAATGAATGAGTATGAACTTCAGTTATTATTAAGTGATCCTTATGATAAAAATAATGCGATTTTAGAATTACACCCAGGTGCAGGTGGAACAGAGTCACAAGACTGGGGTTCTATGTTATTACGTATGTACACACGCTGGGCTGAAAAACGTGGATTTAAAGTAGAAACGGTTGACTACTTACCAGGTGATGAAGCTGGTATTAAGAGCGTTACTTTATTAATTAAAGGTCATAACGCTTACGGTTACTTAAAAGCAGAGAAAGGTGTACATCGTCTTGTACGTATTTCACCATTCGATTCTTCAGGCCGTCGTCATACATCGTTCGTATCTTGTGAAGTTGTACCTGAGTTCAATGATGAAGTTGAAATTGAAGTACGTACAGAAGACTTGAAAATTGATACGTACCGCGCAAGTGGTGCAGGTGGACAGCACGTAAATACGACAGATTCAGCAGTTCGTATTACGCATACACCGACAAATACGGTTGTAACGTGTCAGTCAGAGCGTTCACAAATTAAAAACCGTGAGCACGCGATGAAAATGTTAAAAGCGAAATTATATCAAAAGAAATTAGAAGAGCAACAAGCGGAGTTAGATGAAATCCGCGGCGAACAAAAAGAAATCGGATGGGGTAGCCAAATCCGTTCTTACGTATTCCACCCGTATTCTCTTGTGAAAGACCACCGTACAAATACAGAGGTTGGTAACGTACAAGCAGTTATGGATGGAGAAATTGATCCATTTATTGATGCTTACTTACGTTCTCGCATCTAAAGAGAAAAGGCCAACAAAATTGTTGGCACATGCTGAGGACAATAGAGGATATAAAGAGTTTTATTTTATTTATATGGATGAAGTAAAGAGGAAGAGAAGTTGGAAACGACAACTTCTCTTTTTGATGGGATTATATGTAGCATACAATGCTGTATATTGTTTTGTAAAAAGTAGAGAATAGTAAAACAGAGCAGTAATAGAGTGGGGCTGTATGTAGAACTTTTCTAATTTTCCTTTTTAAAAAAGGTTCTTTATAGAAGTTTCTACGTTGTTCACAGAATTGAAACAACTTATGAAAGCTTTATTTTATTAGGGTTCTCACTGTATTTTTCAAGAATATGAAATATACCTTAGTTTTTCTATATAAAGATAATGCTTATAATGAAAATGAGTGTGTTAGGAATGAAAAGAATATCAACAATGGGGAGCGATAGAATTGAAAAAGAAATTGTTGGCTATTGCGCTGGGGACATCAGTCGTTTTTGCTTTAGGAGCATGTGGAAATAAAGAAGAGAGTAAGTCTTCGAATCAGTCTGCAAGCACAGATAGCGCAGAACAAATTTTCCAAAGAAGTTGTGCGGGATGTCACGCGACAGATTTATCAGGGGCAACTGGACCTGATTTAAGAAAAGTAGGCGGTAAGTACGAAGCTGCAGATATCGAAGAAATTATTAAAAAAGGCCGCGGTTCAATGTCACCAGGACTTATTCAAGGTGAGGACGCGAAAAAAGTAGCTGAATGGTTAGCTGAACATAAATAAAAAGGGGAAAATGGACGAGTTGATTATATAATCTTATCCAAAAATGACTTTGGGTAAGAACTATAACAACTCGTTTTCCTTTTTCTGGAATGTAACATAACTGTAACAAAAATGTATCCGAATTGGAAACCGTTTGATGTTACAATGAGGTTTGTAGAATTTTGCTGAAATATATTACATAGAGTAGCAGTGCGAATAAAAAGCATGTAAGTAAGCTGCCTTCAACAAGAATGGTCAGATGAAAATAAGGGATTCCTTTTTATTTTCACATGTACAAAAAAGTATTTCGAAAAAAATCATTAAGTATTGGGTGATAAATAATGATAAAAATGACGAATGTTTATAAGGAGTACCCGAATGGTATGAAAGCCATTGCTGGTCTCACAGTTAACATTAAACAAGGTGAATTCGTATACGTAGTTGGACCGAGTGGAGCCGGAAAATCTACATTTATTAAAATGATGTACCGTGAAGAAAAGCCATCTACAGGATCTATTAATGTAAATGGACTTACTATTGAAACATTGGCAGAAAGAGATGTTCCATATTTCCGTCGTCAATTAGGCGTGATTTTCCAAGATTTTAAATTGCTACCTAAATTAACGGTATATGAAAATGTTGCGTTTGCTTTAGAAGTAATTGAAGAAGAACCGGATGCGATCCGTGAGCGCGTTACTGAAGTGTTAGGACTAGTGGGTCTAGATGATCGTGCAGACGCACTTCCAAGCGAACTTTCAGGTGGAGAGCAACAACGTGTGGCTATTGCAAGAGCGATTGTTAATAGACCAAAGGTTGTAATTGCCGATGAACCAACAGGTAACTTAGATATTGAAACAGCTCTTGATATTATGAAGATTTTCACGCGTATTAATGAACGCGGTACAACGATTGTTATGGCGACGCATAACGCAGATATCGTAAATACGCTTCGTCATCGTGTAATCGCGATTGAAGGCGGAAAAATTGTTCGAGACGAGATTGAGGGAGGATACGGATATGAAGGCTAAGACCCTTAGTCGACATTTGCGAGAAGGTGTAAAAAATCTATCCCGTAACGGATGGATGACGTTTGCTTCTGTTAGTGCAGTAACAGTTACATTATTACTTGTAGGTGTCTTTTTGACAGCCATTATGAATATGAACCATTTTGCGACGAAGGTAGAGCAAGATGTAGAGATTCGTGTACACATTGATCCAGCAGCAAAAGAAGCTGATCAAAAGAAATTAGAAGAAGATATGAATAAGATTTCGAAAGTAGAGTCTATTAAATATTCTTCTAAAGAAGAAGAGTTGAAACGTTTAATTAAGAGCTTAGGCGATAGTGGAAAAACGTTCGAATTATTTGAGCAAGATAATCCACTGAAAAACGTATTTGTTGTAAAAGCGAAAGAGCCAACAGATACAGCAACAATTGCGAAAAAGATTGAAAAAATGCAGTTTGTAAGTAACGTTCAATACGGTAAAGGTCAAGTTGAAAAATTATTTGATACTGTAAAAACAGGACGTAATATCGGGATTGCGTTAATTGCAGGTCTTTTATTCACAGCGATGTTCTTAATCTCTAATACAATTAAAATTACAATTTATGCTCGTAGTACTGAGATTGAAATTATGAAACTTGTAGGTGCAACAAACTGGTTTATTCGTTGGCCGTTCTTGCTAGAAGGATTATTCCTAGGAGTATTAGGATCAATTATTCCAATTGGTCTAATTTTAGTGACGTATAATTCGCTGCAAGGTGTGTTTAATGAAAAACTTGGCGGAACAATTTTCGAGCTTCTACCATACAGCCCATTCGTATTCCAATTAGCTGGTTTATTAGTGTTAATCGGTGCGTTAATCGGTATGTGGGGAAGTGTAATGTCAATTCGTCGCTTCTTAAAAGTATAAAAAGTTGCAAACATAATTCGTACAAGCTTATCATATAGTAGAAATAGGTTAAAGGCATCACACACTGTGTGATGCCTTTTGCTACACCACCTGTGTGTTTTGGAAAGGGGAATTCCGCATTGAAACGTAGAGTTGCAATTATTGGAATGGTTGTTGCATTTTTAATTGGTGCTGGCGGAATGTTTGCAGGAATGTCTTTATTTGGGGTTAATCCAGCAGAAGTAACGCAAACAATTTCGAGTGGAAACGCTAGCACAACGCAAGGGAATTTGGCAAAAATTAATGAGGCATATGCACTAATTGATTCACGTTATGTGGAAGACGTGAAAGATGACAAGTTAGTCGAAGGTGCAATACAAGGCATGTTGTCTACGCTGAAGGACCCTTATTCCACGTATATGGATAAAGAAACAGCCAAACAGTTTAGTGAATCACTTGATCCTGAGCTAGAGGGGATTGGGGCTGAGGTGAATAAGACGGACGGTAAGCTCATTATCGTATCGCCAATTAAAGGTTCACCAGCAGAAAAGATAGGAATTAAACCGAATGACCAAATTTTATCTGTAGATGGAAACAGTGTGAAAGACTTATCACGTGAAGAAGCAGTATTAAAAATTCGTGGTAAAAAGGGAACGACTGTCGCAATTGAAATTAAACGTGCAGGAGTGACTGATCCGATTGTATTTAAAATTAAGCGTGAGAAAATTCCAATCTTCACGGTATTTAGTTCTGTGAAAAAAGAGAACGGAAAAGATATTGGTTATATGCAAATCACTTCCTTCGCCGAAAATACAGCGAAAGAATTTAAGGATCAGTTAAAAGAGTTAGAGAAGAAAAATATAAAAGGCTTAGTTATTGACGTGCGTGGTAATCCTGGTGGCTACTTAAATAGTGTAGAAGATATACTAGGAGAGATTATGACGAATAAAAAGCCAATGCTGCAAGTAGAGCAGCGAAATGGTGAGAAAAAGAAATTCTCTACAGAGTTGAAAGAGAGAAAACCATATCCAATCTCAGTATTGATTGATAAAGGAAGTGCCTCTGCTTCGGAAATTTTAGCTGGCGCGCTGAAAGAAGGAGAAGGTTACGATTTAATTGGTGAAACAACGTTTGGTAAAGGAACTGTTCAGCAAGCCGTTCCGTTTAAAGATGGCAGTAACATTAAATTAACGATGTTCAAATGGTTAACTCCAGATGGAAACTGGATTCATAAAAAAGGAATCAAGCCAACTGTAGAAGTGAAACAACCAGATTACTACCATGCGACGCCAATTCAAATTGAAAAAACACTTTCATACAATTCAAATGATGTGCAAGTGAAGCATGCACAAGAGATGCTGAAAAGCTTAGGTTATGTACCAGGTCGTGAAGATGGCTACTTTAGTAAAGAGACAGAATCAGCACTGAAAGCATTCCAAAATGCGAATGAGATGGAAGCGACAGGACAGCTTGATAAAAAGACAGCTGAGGCAATCCAGACTAAAATTATTGAAAAAATCCGTTCTGGAGAAAATGATTTACAATTACAATCAGCATTAAAATTAATGGCAAAATAAGAAGAAATACAGGCATTTTATTGCCTGTATTTTTTTGTGTTAAACAAACGTTTGTCCAGTTATGATAAGATAAAAAGAAAGAATGATATAAATGGTGGTGAATGAGCTCGTGGAGGCATGGCTTTTTGAAATAATGCGGGCAGTTGGACGTTTTTTCTTACACCCTGCTGTCTATGTATTTTTAATAAGTAGTATTTTCGTTGGATACTTACGTATGTTACGAGAAAGAAAAGATTTTTCTTTTAAAGTTTATGATATTTGGTTTGAACTGCGAACATCTCTATTTGCAGGAATTGGATACGGATTAGTCGTATCTATTATTACGATTGGGCTTGGACTTGTTGTTTCTAAAGCGAGCTTATGGGCCATTTTACTTTGGACGTTATTATTTGGATTAACTGCTATGTATCGATATTTATCAGCAGCTTATACGTTTAGTATTGCGATTGTATGTGTTCTATTGTCTTCTAAGATGCCAGTTTCCTTCTTACAGCTTGGAGAAGGTGAAGAGGGAACGATTGTATCTCTTGCTATTTTACTGGGCATCATGCTTGTTGTAGAGGGCTTATTGATTTCTAAAAACGCGGTGGGATATTCTACACCGAGGATTAGGAAGGGGAAACGTGGGTTAAAGATTGGTTTACATGAATCGAAGCGTTTATGGATCATTCCGATTTTTATTCTTGTACCGGGTGATGCGGTAACCCAGTTTATTTCATGGTGGCCTGTCGTTTCAATAGGTTCAAATACATATTCTCTATTCCTCGTTCCATTTTTAATTGGATTTATGAGAAAGATTAGAAGTTATGAGCCGACGGAAGCTTTATTATTTACAGGAAGACGTGTTTATGGATTAGCTGGACTTGTGCTTGTTTTAGGAATTGTAAGTTATTGGTGGCACGTACTTGCTATTATTGCGATGGGAGTCGCGATGCTTGGACGTTTCACGATCTCGATGCAAGAAAAAATCGCTGATGAGACAAGACCAGCATATTTTGCCGCACGTAATGACGGACTTGTTGTATTAGATACAATTCCAAATACAATTGGAGCAGAGCTGAAGTTGCTGCCTGGAGAAATCGTTACAAAAGTAAATGGTGTCGTTCCGAGGAGTGCTGAGGAATTTTATGATGCACTTCAAACGAAGACAACAGGAGCTTTTTGTAAATTAGAAGTAGTAGATACAAATGGTGAGCTCCGTCTTGCTCAAACAGCATTATATGCTGGAGGACATCATGAGTTAGGTATTGTATTCGTTCAGCAGGAGCATGAGTGGGATTCGGAAGCGATGTAATAAAAATGAGGGTGTCACCACTAGGTGACACCTTTTTAGTTTTTGGGGGGATAGGTAGTAAATGAAATTTATATCGGTGATTATTTGAATATATCGACTTTCTAGCAAAAACGACAACTACTGCAAACCTCATTTTTAGTTTCATAGACGAATAACTTGAATAATTATTTGATAATGGTTATCATTTAGAGAGTCTTTTTAATTTTAGAAAATGGAGGGAAGATATGCTTCGTAAATTTTTTTCTTACTATAAACCGTACAAAGGTTTATTTATACTCGACTTTTCTTGCGCAGTTATCGCAGGGTTACTAGAACTTGGCTTTCCACTTATCGTAAACCAATTTATCGATAAGCTATTGCCAGGACAAAACTGGACGCTTATTTTATGGGCTTGCTTTGGTTTACTTGCAGTTTATATGTTAAATGCAGGTTTACAATATGTCGTTACATATTGGGGACATATGCTTGGTGTTAACATTGAAACAGATATGAGGCAAAAATTATTTGATCATATTCAAAAGCTATCATTCAGATTTTTTGATAATAATAAAACAGGTCATTTAATTTCACGTCTTACAAACGATTTAATGGAAATTGGGGAAATTGCACACCATGGACCAGAAGATTTATTTATCGCTATTATGACTTTAGTTGGGGCATTCTCATTTATGATGATGATTAACTGGAAGTTAGCGCTACTAACATTCTTCGTAATTCCATTTTTATTATGGTTGGCACTTTACTTCAATAAAAAAATGACGGGTACGTTTAGACGATTATTCTCAGACGTTGCTGATTTCAATGCATGTATTGAAAATAACGTCGGTGGTATTCGCGTTGTACAAGCATTCGGAAATGAAAAGTTTGAGAAAGAGCAATTCGCTGTAAACAACGCTCGTTTCCGTACAACGAAATTAATGGCGTATAAAATTATGGCACTCAACTCATCTATTAGCTACATGCTCATGCGTCTCGTAACGCTCTTCGTATTAATATGTGGCACATGGTTTGTTCTGCAAGGTGAGTTAACGTATGGTGGGTTTATCGGATTCGTCTTATTAACGAATATTTTCTTCCGCCCAATTGAGAAGATTAATGCGGTGATTGAAAGTTATCCGAAAGGAATCGCAGGTTTTAAAAGGTATGTAGAACTTCTTGAAACAGAGCCTGATATTGTAGACTCGAAAAATGCAATGGAAGTAAAACATGTACATGGTGATATTCAATATAACAACATTACGTTTGGATATGAAAACAAAGAACCGATTTTAAATGATATTAGTTTGAAAATCCATGCTGGTGAAACAGTTGCTTTCGTTGGACCATCAGGAGCTGGAAAAACGACGTTATGTAGTTTATTACCACGCTTTTATGAGCAATCATCTGGATCGATTCAAATTGATGGAATTGATACGAAAGAGATGACGTTATCTTCACTTCGTAAACAAATTGGAATTGTGCAACAAGATGTGTTCTTATTCTCAGGAACAATTCGTGAAAATATCGCTTACGGGAATTTAAAAGCATCAGAGGCTGACATTTGGAAGGCGGTAAAGAGGGCACAGTTAGAAGATTTAATTTACTCGCAGCCAGATGGTTTAGATACCGTTATCGGTGAGCGCGGCGTAAAACTTTCAGGTGGACAGAAGCAGCGTCTGGCAATTGCTCGTATGTTCTTGAAAAACCCGCCAATTTTAATTTTAGATGAAGCCACTTCCGCATTAGATACAGAGACGGAACTTGCGATTCAAAAATCGCTTGCAGAACTATCTGTTGGTCGTACAACATTAGTAATTGCCCATAGACTTGCAACGATTAAAAATGCAGATCGCATCGTCGTTGTTAATAAAGAAGGTATTACAGAACAAGGTTCGCATGAGGAACTAATTGAGCGAGGCGGAGGATATAGTAGATTATACGAAGCACAGTTTAGTTCGTAAATATAATTTTTACTGAATTGGCACACCATATAAGTAGGTGGAAATCTCATATGGGAGGCTAAAGAGTATGATTGTAACAACAACGTCTACAATTCAAGGAAAAGAAATTATTGAGTATGTTGATATCGTGAATGGAGAAGCAATTATGGGTGCGAATATCGTTCGTGACCTTTTCGCTTCTGTCCGTGACGTTGTCGGTGGTCGTTCAGGTGCTTATGAAAGTAAATTAAAAGAAGCGCGCGACATCGCAATGGAAGAGATGAAAACTCTCGCAAGACAAAAAAACGCGAACGCTATTGTTGGTATCGACGTGGACTACGAAGTCGTTCGCGAAGGGATGCTAATGGTTGCGGTGAGTGGAACTGCTGTCCGTATATAAAGTGAAACTTTAATCAGTGGGGGTTTTGTTCATCCCCCACTGATTATCAGCCCTCACCAATCGGGCGTTTACGGGCAGCCCGACTCCCACCTAACTTCTTTGCCCAAGCTGAATTTTGAGGTGGGAGTCTTACTGCCCACAAATAGCGGGATAAAATGAAAAGCCGTGCTGGTGCACGGCTTTTTGTTATTATTGATGCTGTTATCGTGTCTAACATTATAAGTAGGCCGATATTCTATGTCGAAGCCTCAATATTTCTTGGGAAATGCGGAAAATCCCGTCGATATATAGGGAAGACATTAGAGCGCTTCTTTACATTTTTGAATTTGGACTAATAATTTTTCGTATTCTTGCTCGAGAAATGTGATGTCATCGTAATGATTTGGTATAGAAATCCGGCTGATGATTTCTGTTAATTTTGTTTGTAATCGTAATAATTCTTGTTCAGTAACGTTTACAGAAGCTTGGGTGGTTCTTTTTGTGTATCGCTCGTAATTGCCATGGAATATTCTCGGTTCGCTCGCGTCTACTTGTAGAATGTGGTCCGCAACAGAACGAATAAAGGCACGGTCATGGCTAATGAAAAGTATAGTACCAGGATACTCTTGTAACATGCTTTCTAATTCTTCCTGTGTTGTTAAATCTAAATAGTTTGTCGGTTCATCAAGCAGAAGTATATTATAGTTTCCTAAAAATACTTTTGCGAGTGCAACCTTCATTCGTTCACCGCCACTTAAAACGTGCACAGGTTTATGAACATCTTCACGGCGGAATAGAAGCCGTGCAAGTATTGTTCGAACGAACGACTCTGTATAGTTTGTTTCTTCTAGAACATTTTCTAAAATTGTTTTATCTGTTTTCAAAATGGATAGTGTTTGTTCAAAGTATCCAATTTTACAACTTTTCGAAAGCTGAATGCCGCGTCCGTTTGCGAGAAGCATGTTGAACAAAGTTGTTTTTCCGCTTCCGTTTGCGCCTAAAATAGCAAGTTTTGCACCAGGGGCAATAGTCCCACTCATATTTTTAAATAGTGTGCGGTCACCTATTTTCTTTGTTGCTTTATTAAACTGTACCACCACTTTACTATGAATGGGTGCATGGTATTGCACGTCAAACTGGGCTTGAGAAAGATCCTTTGGCTTTTCTTTCTTTTCTAATTTTTCGAGACGTGTCTCTAATGCTTTTGCTGCTTTGCTAACATTTTCTTGGCCATGTGCCCCACTTAATTTATAAAGTTTAGATTCAGATGAACTGAACCGCGTTGGGACTTTTGTCATACTAGAAGCGCGTTGCGTTCTTTGTAAAATCGACTGCTCTAAACGATTTTTTTCTTGTATATATTGTTCGTACTCTGCTTGCTTTTGTACTCGCTCACGTTCTTTTTGCTTTCGATAGTTTGAATAATTCCCTTTATACTCTTGAATAGTGCCGTCTTCGATTTCGATAATTTTTGTACATATAGTATCTAAAAAATCGCGATCATGTGATATTAAAACAATGGCCCCTTTATAAGATAAAAGTGTCTTTTCTAATTGCTCTGTACCGGACATATCTAAGTGGCTTGTTGGTTCATCAGCGAATAGAATGCCTGCATCTTGTTCGAGAGCATGGGCAATCTTTAGGCGCATTCGTTCGCCGCCGCTCATTGAATCTGCAACGTTTGAAATACTCCATTTTCCTTTTGCGAGAGAAGAAGCAGTTTCAGGTAGTTCCTCGCTAAGCTGAGGGATAATGGCGATAGAACTATGATGAGTTACTGTACCTTTGTCAGCTTCTATTTCTTTACTTAATATTTGTAGTAACGTAGATTTTCCAGCTCCGTTGACTCCGACAATTCCTATACGATCGTTTGCTTGAATTTCCAGTGATGGTAACGTAAATAGGGTGCGATTACCAAAGCTCTTTTCAATATTACGTGCGAATAAAATAGTCATAAAAAAACCTCCCTAGTTTCACTAGAGAGGATAAACGTCGCCCTTGCATGTAAAAATCGTACATAAATAAGCGATGCACATATTTTTACATGATCGTTTCGAAAGAAAGTATCGACAAATGGACAGACTAATCCTCTGCTAGTTTTCATCATTTTTGTTCACTATTTGTGATGGATGAAATAAATAAGAGAATTAGAACTTCATTAGTCAAAGTACCTTCCTTTCATAAGATTATTTTTATTGTATGCGCATACAAATGGATTTGTCAAACTTATTTCTGTTTGCTATTTTTGAATTTATTATTATACAATTGTGCTTTTGCGAGTGCTTCAGCATCATTTTGGATTTCGTTTAATCCGTTCGCATCACCAATAACATACCCTTCAAATGAAGAACCAACAAAATCAAAGATATATTGGAACTGGACGATAAGTGGCAATGCCTTCAGTTTCGGATTATCTCCACCAACGATGACAACGTACATTTTTTTACCTTTCATTTTTTCTTTGAAATGAAGAGATGTATCACGCAAGCTTTGTGACCAGCGATCAACGAAGTTTTTCATGTGGCCGCTCATTCCGTACCAGTATAGCGGTGTAGCCAAGATAATCGTGTCGTACTCTAGCATACACTCAATTAACTGTTGATAGTCATCATTTACAGGTTGAAATCCTTCTGCATCATGGCGCTGGTCTGTAATTGGGTGGATGATATGATCACGCAAGTAAATTTGTTCTGTTTCAATTCCGTCAACTATCATGTGCGTTAAAGCTTCTGTATTTCCGTTTTGTCTTGAACTTCCATGTATAACAAACATGTAATCATCCCTTTTCTTTTGCTTGTTTTAGGAGTGAAACGTGTTTTTGTAGATTCGTTTGAATGTTGGAAAGTAGCGCAATTTGTCTCGTTACCTCATTGAGTTTATCTTCGTAAAGTGCAAGGATACTGCTGCATGGATTTTCATACAGGTGCGGCTCGATTTCGAGGCAACGTAGCATTCTTGCAGTCTCTTCTAAATTTAAGCCAAGCTGTAAGTACATTTGGATAAGTTCTACTTTTTCAATGGCACTTTCGTCGAAATCACGATAGTCATTTGCGAGGCGCTTCGAAGGAAGTAATCCCTTTTCTTCGTAATGCCTTAGTGATCTTTCGCTAACGCCAGTTTCTTTTGATAACTCCCCGATTCGCAATGTGTTTCACTCCTTGTACATGTATTGTAAACCTTCACATTAATGTAAAGGTCAACTCTGTTTTTTTGCAAAAGAATTTACATGATTTAAAAACACTTGAATGGCTTTAGACGGGATGAAGTATTTGCCGCGCACGATGGAGAATGGGCGGATTAGTTTTTCATTTGGAACTTCGACGTGGAATAGTTCTTTTGCTAGTAATTCCTTTCTTACAGTCCAATCTGAAAGTATAGCGATGCCAAGCCCGGCACTAACTGCTTCCTTTACACTTTGAATACTACTGAATGTAAAGAATCGTCTCATTTTTAAATGGTGTTGATGAATAAAACGATCGCTATAGGCGCGTGTCCCAGAACCGCTTTCTCTTAGTACCCATACTTGGTCTTGGAGGGTACTTTTATTTATTTCCTTGGTACGGAGCAATGGATGGTTTGGCGGGACGACGAGCTTCATTTCGTCTTGCATAAACGTTTCAACGTCCACATCAGCATATACGACTTGCCCTTCCACTAAGCCAATATCAATTTGATTAGAGCGAAGGCTTTGCAAAACTTCTTCCGTATTAGAGATAAAGGTATGAACTTCGACGTGCGGATTTTCATTGGCATAGTTAGCGAGTATTTTCGGAAGCAAGTATTCGCCAATTGTAAAACTAGCGCCGATGCGAAGTGTTCCTGTTACAACGTTATGTAACTCGTTAATTTCCTGTTTTGCATCTTCGTAAAGAGAGAGCATTTGCTTTGCATGTATGTATAATATGTTTCCAGCTTCCGTAACTTGGACATGCTTTGGGGAGCGCTGAATAAGTGTAGTCCCAAATTCATTTTCCAGGTTGCGAATGTGCATGCTTACGCCTGGCTGCGAAAGGTTTAATAGTTCTGCTGCACGAGAGAAATGTTTTTGCTCAACGACAGTAACAAAGATTTTTAAAATATCTACGTTCATTTGTCGGTATCCTTTCGTTTTTCTTTCATCTTATCATAAGTATTTCTGATGATAGAGATTTAATATTGGTATTAAACTTATTATAGAAACTCTCTTATAATGTAAGTAGAAAGAACATGCATGTTCCAATATGATTATTGGGGTGGTACAAGGTGGAACAAACACTTGTTATACAAAAGAAGAAGCGCTTTGGATTTTCGCAAGGTATTGGGATTACGTTATTAATCGCCATTGTCGCGAAATACTTAGCAGAGCTTCCATTTTTAAATATTATGGGACAATTAGTGATTGCTATTCTAATTGGGATGGTTTGGCGTGCAGCGATTGGAGTTCCTTATGAAGCGATAGCAGGGACAAACTTTGCGAGTAAGAAGTTGCTCCGCTTTGGGATTATCTTACTTGGAATGCGATTAAATCTTGTTGATATTGCGAAGGCGGGGCCAAAAGTATTGGTCATCGCAGCGATTGTTATTACATTTACCATTTTCGTTGTATACGGATTAACGAAAGTATTTAAAGTAGAAAAAAAACTTGGGATTTTAACAGCGTGCGGAACGGCGATTTGTGGCGCGGCTGCGGTCGTTGCAATTGCACCGCAAGTAAAAGCGAAGGACGATGAAACGGCGGTTGGCGCCGCAATCATTGCTATTTTAGGTACGATATTTACGCTTATTTATACGCTATTATATCCAGTGCTTGGCTTATCTCCGTACGGTTACGGTGTATTCTCGGGAGCGACGCTGCATGAAATCGCTCATGTCATCGCAGCTGCGGCACCAGGCGGTAGCACGGCTGTAGATATTGCAGTTATCGTGAAATTAACACGTGTTGCGATGCTTGTGCCAGTAGCAATTTTAATTGGATTATGGTTTGGCAAGAGCGAGGGAAGCAAAGAAAAAGGTTCTTGGCGTGACCTCCCAATTCCATGGTTCATCTTCGGATTTTTAGCGATGAGTGCGGTGCATTCACTTGGAGTGATTCCAGAAGCTGTTGCCGGATATATTGTAATAATTGCGTACATGCTTATCGCAATGGCGATGGCAGGTCTCGGTTTAAATGTGGAGTTTAAAACGTTCCGCAAATTAGGAAGCAAAGCATTTGTGGCAGGTCTGATTGGCTCGGTTTGCTTATCGGTTCTTGGATACGTTCTTGTATGGACATTAGGATTTATGTAGTAGCAAAGAGGCATCTTATAAGATGTCTCTTTTTTTACCTTTTTTTGTAAAGATGTCTTTGCTTGTATTTGGAAAATATTTATAATTTAAGTAAAGATATCTTTACTTTTGAAGGTGGAGCCTATGGGTGTAAAAAATAAAATTAAGGAATTAAGAAAGCAAAATCATATAACACAAGTTGAACTGGCAAAGGCGATGCAGGTGACGCGTCAGACGATTGTGGCGATTGAAAACCACCATTACAATCCGAGTCTAGAGTTATCCCTAAAAATCGCCAAATATTTTGGGAGGAAGGTGGAGGAAATATTTACACTGGAGTAAGGGAAGAGAAAATAAATGATAAGTTTGAGAGATTTCAATTAGATTAAGCGTTTAAATATATAAGGGTTGGTTTTGGTTTATTAATTAGTATGGCATTAATGAGTGTATTAGTAACAAAGACCAGCAAATAGATATATAAAGGGGAAGCGGAATGGGATTACCTGTGTTATGTGTCGCTACAGCTATATTTGCACTTCTTTGGGGAATGCAAAATTTTTCTTTTAATCCAGTGCCAAGTATTTGTATTGTGATTGGTACTGTCGGTTTATCGTATTATTTATTACTATCAGCTCATTATCATAAAACGGCAACGGGTGTTGTTGTTGGAGCGCTTATTTTATTTTGCGGGCGCGCTATACAGAAAGGGCTATTTTCGTAAAAGCTGTTTATACAAAGAGTATAAACAGCTTTTTGTATTTTTTTAACAAAGGTATTGAAAGTGACGTTACGTCATCTTTTATAATGAAGTGGAAGAGGTGATGGTAGTGATTTCAATTCAAGAACTGACGAGAGAAACAGGGGTTACGGTACGTACACTGCGTTATTATGATCAAATAGATTTATTAAAGCCGAGCGGGAAAACAGAGGGTGGACATCGGTTATATAGTGAAGCTGACGTCATTCGTCTGCAACAAATTTTATTTTTAAAAGAAATGGGATTTTCATTAAAAGAAGCTGCGAATATGTTAGTAAAAGGTGAACTTAACTTAAAGGATTCGCTTGAAAAACAACTTCGATTCGTACAAGAAGAACAAAAGAAATTTAATCGAATGGAGCGTATCTTACAAGCAGTTGTTTATTCGGTCGATGTGGAGGGGGAACTGGATTGGAAAGTTATGTTTGAACTTATTCAGCTTTCGAAACAGTCGCCTCGTATACGTGAAATATTCCAAAATGAAGTGTTTTCAAAAGAAGAGCAAGATTTACTTCACAATTTGCCAAATATGAGTGAGGAAGATCCGAATGTATTAGAGTGGGTAGATTTATTAAAGCAAATACGTAATTTTATGAAAGACGGTAAGGAAGCAGCGAGTGATGAGGTACAAGGGGCAACGAAGAAATTAATGCAGAAGTGTTTAGAGATGGCTAATGGGGATGAAGCGTTTTTAGATAAGCTATGGGAAGTTAGAAAATCGAAGGAAGATTCACAGAAAATGAGCATGTATCCAATTGAAGCAGAGCTTTTAATATATATGGATGAAGCTTTTCGTATTTATGATGAAAGGGAGAAGGATAAATGAGTATACTCGCAGAATATCGGTGGTATTTTTTAATTGGGGCAGAAATTGTATTTTGGTTATCAGCTATCGGTTTCTTTTTACTACGTTACGGATTCCGTTTGAGAAAGGCGAGTTTTATCATGGGGATTGTGCTACTCGTAAATGAAGTGTTTATTTTAACTGTAGGAGTAGTGGACTATTATCAAACAGGAAAGTTCTCTAACTTTCAGATTATTACTGTAATTATTTTATTATATGCGGTCTTCTACGGGAAAAAGGATTTGAAGAAGCTTGATATATTTGTACAAAAATTAGTTGCGAAATGGCGGAATGAACCAGCGCCTATCATTGAAGAACAGGTAGAATTAACAGGTATGGCCTATGCGAAGCAGGAAATGAAAAATTGGGTATTACATCTTGTTTTATTCGTTGGTGTGCATACTTTCTTTTTCTTCGCGTATGGATTTATTCCATTTGAACAATGGGGCAATTGGTTAGAGTCAGGAATCGTCTTAAATAAAGCTGCAAGTCGCGTGAGCCAAGTGTGGGCGATTATATTTTTAGTTGATACAGCAATTTCATTTTCATATGTTATTTTTCCGAAGAAGGAGAAAGGGAAAGAAAAGCTACTTTCATAGAGGAAAGTAGCTTTTGTTCCCTTTTTGGGTATATAAATAGTTTTTATAGGAGAGGATGACAATAGGAAAAAGAAGCGGTTTTATATGTATATCTCTCTTTAGCTTAGTAGCATGCTCATAACCCAACATTACAATTGATAAGAAGAATGATGTTATTACAAAGAGAGCAGGAATTTCCAATCTAGATAAATTTGAAAAGTTTGTTTTGAGTGTTGAAAACAGGGAAGTTAATAAAATGAGAATTGTACATTATACACATGAAGGTGACCCGGTTTTTCAAACTTTAGAGTATAGTGGAAAAGATATACTTTATGTGTTAGATAATAGGCAAGATTAATTTGCTGGTGACTATAAAGGATTGCACGAAGATAGTTGTAAAAGGATTGTTAAAGAGCAACGCGAAACAGAAACTATTTATAGATTAATAGGTTGTACAAATGAAAATGGGCACAATGGATATGACTTATTATATATACCTAAAAAATAAAATAGAAAAAGGAAGGAAGTTCTTACTCCTTCCTTTTTCTATTTATATATTGTCGAAAACTTTACCGAATATCTGTTCGTTTTTTTAGGTTTTTTATGGGCATTCGTGGTAAAATAATAATACAGATTTTTATGAGGAGGTCGGATTTTACTTGGAACATCAATTTGAAATTATCTCAGCGTATTCCCCGCAAGGTGATCAGCCGGTAGCTATAGAGAAGCTTGTAGAGGGAATTAATAGTGGAAAGAAAAAGCAAGTGTTGCTTGGAGCGACAGGAACGGGTAAGACATTTACGATTTCAAATGTCATTAAAGAAGTGCAGAAGCCAACACTTGTGATGGCTCATAATAAAACGTTAGCAGGACAATTATATAGTGAGCTGAAAGATTTTTTCCCGAATAATGCAGTTGAGTATTTCGTTAGTTATTACGATTATTATCAGCCAGAAGCGTATGTGCCGCAAACAGATACGTTTATTGAAAAAGATGCGCAGATTAATGATGAAATTGATAAATTGCGTCACTCAGCAACGTCTGCATTATTTGAACGGGACGATGTAATTATCGTTGCGAGTGTTTCGTGTATATATGGTTTAGGTTCTCCGGAAGAATACCGCGAGTTAGTTGTTTCACTTCGAGTTGGTATGGAAAAGGACCGCAATCAATTGCTTCGTGAACTTGTTGATGTACAGTATGGACGTAATGATATTGATTTCAAGCGTGGTACATTCCGTGTGCGCGGAGATGTAGTTGAAATCTTCCCAGCATCACTTGACGAGCATTGTATTCGGATTGAATTTTTCGGTGATGAAATCGATCGTATTCGTGAAGTAAATGCGTTAACAGGTGAAGTATTAGCAGAACGTGATCATGTAGCAATCTTCCCGGCATCTCACTTCGTTACACGTGAAGAAAAAATGAAGGTCGCTATTGAAAATATCGAAAAAGAATTAGAAGAGCGCTTAAAGGAATTAAATGATAATGGTAAGTTGTTAGAAGCGCAGCGCATAGAGCAACGTACACGTTATGATTTGGAAATGATGCGCGAGATGGGCTTTTGTTCAGGTATTGAAAACTATTCCCGTCATTTAACACTTCGTCCAGCGGGTGCAACTCCGTATACGTTATTAGACTATTTTCCAGAGGATTTCTTAATTGTTATGGATGAGTCGCACGTATCAGTGCCGCAAGTAAGAGCGATGTATAACGGGGACCAAGCACGTAAGCAAGTGCTTGTGGATCATGGATTTCGTTTGCCATCAGCTTTAGATAATAGGCCACTCATGTTTGATGAGTTTGAAGAGAAAACGAATCAAGTTATTTACGTTTCAGCAACGCCAGGACCGTACGAGTTAGAGCAGTCACCGGAGGTAATAGAACAAATTATTCGTCCAACAGGGCTTTTAGATCCACCGATTGATATACGACCAATTGAAGGGCAAATTGATGATTTATTAGGAGAGATTCAAGATCGCATTGCAAAAAATGAGCGTGTATTGATTACGACTTTAACGAAAAAAATGTCAGAGGATTTAACGGATTACTTAAAAGATGTAGGAATTAAAGTGAACTATCTTCACTCTGAAATTAAAACATTAGAACGTATTGAAATTATCCGTGACCTTCGCCTTGGTAAGTTTGATGTACTTGTCGGTATTAACTTATTACGAGAAGGATTAGATATTCCAGAAGTATCACTTGTAGCTATTTTGGATGCTGATAAGGAAGGGTTCTTGCGTTCAGAGCGTTCATTAATTCAAACGATTGGTCGTGCAGCACGTAATGAAAACGGCCGCGTTATTATGTACGCAGATCGCATAACGAGATCGATGGGAATTGCAATTGAAGAAACGCAGCGTCGTCGTAGTATACAAGAAGCTTACAATGAAGAGCATGGTATTACGCCGAAAACGATTCAAAAGGGTGTGCGTGATGTAATCCGTGCAACGACAGCTGCTGAAGAGCCGGAAACATATGAAGCAACACCTGCTAAGAAAATGACGAAAAAAGAGCGCGAAAAGACAATTGCGAAGATGGAAGCAGAGATGAAAGAAGCGGCAAAAGCGTTAGACTTCGAGCGTGCAGCTGAATTAAGAGATTTACTATTAGAATTAAAAGCGGAAGGGTGAAAAGAGTGAGTAAGAGCAAGGATTTTATTGTTGTAAAAGGTGCTAGAGCACATAACTTGAAAAATATTGATGTAACCATTCCGAGAAATCAGCTTGTTGTTGTAACGGGATTGTCTGGTTCAGGGAAATCATCATTAGCGTTTGATACGATTTATGCAGAAGGGCAGCGCAGATACGTAGAATCGTTATCTGCGTATGCACGTCAGTTTTTAGGGCAAATGGATAAGCCTGATGTCGATACGATTGAAGGATTGTCACCAGCGATTTCGATTGATCAAAAAACGACGAGTCGTAATCCACGTTCAACTGTCGGAACGGTAACGGAGATTTATGATTATTTACGTTTATTATTTGCGCGAATTGGTACACCAATTTGTCCAAATCACGGGATTGAAATTACATCACAAACAGTAGAACAGATGGTAGACCGTGTTCTTGAATATCCTGAACGTACGAAATTACAAGTGTTAGCTCCTATCGTGTCAGGGCGTAAAGGTGCGCATGTGAAAGTGCTTGAGGATATTAAGAAGCAAGGTTATGTTCGTGTACGTGTTGATGGTGAAATGCTAGATGTATCAGAAGAGATTACGTTAGATAAAAATAAGAAGCATTCCATAGAAGTTGTAATTGACCGTATTGTTGTAAAAGAAGGAATTGCGAGCCGTCTTGCTGATTCACTTGAAAGTGCATTAAAGCTTGGCGGGGGACGAGTGTTAATCGATGTTATGGGAGAAGAGGAACTTCTATTTAGTGAACATCATGCTTGCCCGCATTGTGGCTTTTCAATTGGCGAACTAGAGCCGCGTATGTTCTCATTCAACAGTCCATTCGGGGCATGTCCTTCTTGTGATGGACTTGGCTCAAAGTTAGAGGTAGATTTAGAGCTTGTCATTCCAAACTGGGATTTAACATTAAATGAACATGCGATTGCTCCGTGGGAACCGACAAGTTCACAATATTACCCACAACTTTTACAATCTGTATGTAATCATTACGGCATTGATATGGATATGCCTGTGAAAGATATACCGAAAGATTTATTTGATAAAGTGTTGTACGGAAGCGGTGAAGAGAAAGTTTATTTCCGCTATGTAAATGAGTTTGGTCAAGTAAAGGAAAATGAGATTTTATTTGAAGGCGTTATTCCGAATATTGAACGTCGCTATCGTGAGACAAGTTCGGATTACATTCGTGAGCAAATGGAAAAGTATATGGCAGAGCAAGCTTGTCCGAAGTGTAAAGGTGGACGCTTAAAGCCTGAAAGTTTAGCTGTATTTGTTGGCGGAAAAACGATTGCGGATGTAACGAAGTATTCGGTTCAAGAAGTTCACGATTTCTTCTCAAATGTTGAACTAACGGAGAAACAACAAAAAATTGCTCACTTAATTTTAAGAGAGATTCAAGAGCGAGTAGGCTTCTTAGTAAACGTAGGTTTAGATTATTTAACGTTAAGTCGTGCGGCTGGTACTTTATCAGGTGGTGAGGCGCAGCGTATTCGCTTAGCGACGCAAATTGGTTCTCGTTTAACTGGTGTACTTTATATTCTTGATGAGCCTTCTATCGGTTTACATCAGCGCGATAACGATCGTCTTATTCGTACATTGCAAGAAATGCGCGATTTAGGCAATACGTTAATTGTCGTTGAACATGATGAAGATACGATGATGGCGGCGGACTATTTACTTGATATTGGACCTGGTGCAGGTATTCACGGTGGGCAAGTCGTATCAGCAGGGACACCAGCTGAAGTGATGCAAGATGAGAATTCATTAACAGGGAAGTATTTAAGTGGTAAAGAGTTTATTCCAGTTCCGCTTGAAAGACGTAAAGGTGACGGACGCAAAGTCGAGATTGTCGGCGCGAAAGAGAATAACTTAAAGAACGCGAAGATGTCATTCCCACTTGGTACGTTTGTAGCGGTAACAGGTGTATCCGGTTCTGGTAAAAGTACGATGATTAATGAAGTACTATATAAATCATTAGCTCAAAAGCTATATAAAGCGAAAGCGAAGCCTGGTGCTCATAAAGAAATTAAAGGTCTGGAGCATTTAGATAAAGTAATCGATATTGATCAATCACCAATTGGGCGTACACCACGTTCAAATCCAGCAACATATACAGGTGTATTCGATGATATTCGTGATGTGTTCGCGCAAACGAATGAAGCAAAAGTACGTGGGTATCAAAAAGGACGTTTCAGCTTTAACGTAAAAGGTGGGCGTTGTGAAGCGTGCCGTGGTGATGGAATTATTAAAATTGAAATGCACTTCTTACCAGACGTGTATGTTCCGTGTGAAGTTTGTCACGGTAAACGTTATAATCGTGAAACGTTAGAAGTGAAATATAAAGATAAGAATATCTCTGAAGTGTTAGAGATGACCATTGAAGACGGGGTAGAATTCTTCGCTAATATCCCAAAAATTAAGCGTAAACTTCAAACGCTCGTAGATGTCGGGCTTGGTTATATGAAATTAGGACAGCCAGCAACGACGTTATCTGGTGGTGAAGCACAGCGCGTGAAATTAGCTTCTGAATTACACCGTCGTTCTACAGGGCGTACCTTATACATTTTAGACGAACCAACGACTGGTTTACATGCACATGATATTGCACGTCTTCTAGAAGTGTTGCAACGTCTTGTGGAGAGCGGTGAGACGGTTCTTGTAATTGAACATAATTTAGATGTGATTAAAACAGCTGATTATATCGTTGACCTTGGGCCAGAAGGTGGAGACAAAGGTGGACAAATCGTTGCGTCAGGAACGCCGGAGCAAGTAGTAAAAGAAGAGCGTTCGTATACAGGTAAGTATTTAAAAGAGATTTTAAATCGTGATAAAGCAAGAATGAAAGAGAAAATAAAAGAAGTAGAGTTATCGCAATAAGTTTATTGATAAAAACCGAGTGAAAATCACACTCGGTTTTTATTTTACGAAGGAAAACTGGTAAGCTACGTTAGTAGGTATACAAGCATGAAGAATAGAATAAGTTGATATAAGTGTTTGTAGGATACTTGCGTTTATTATCTATTAGCGTATGATGAAATATATATGTTAAAAGGATGTGTAACGAAATGAGATGGATTGTATCGCTTCTTGTAAATAGCGTTGTGTTAATCGCTGTATCGGGACTTTTAAAAGGGATTGCACCAGACGCATTTTACGTAGCAAATATACAAACTGCAATTATTGCGAGTATTATATTGGCGGTTTTAAATGTGTTTGTAAAACCTTTTTTAATTTTAATTACGCTACCAATTACTGTTGTAACGTTCGGTTTCTTCTTAATTGTTATTAATGCGATTACTCTAAAAATAGCAGATTCATTATTAGGAGATGCATTTAATATATCCGGATTTGGTGTAGCAATCGTTGCGGCAATTTGCATTTCGATTTTTAATATGATCATTGAAAAGGCAATTGTTGAACCATTATATGAAAAAAAGAGAAAATGACAAAAAGAAAAACATTTCATCAATTGAATGAAATGTTTTTTTCTATTTATTAGAAACCTCATTTCTTGTTTCCAGAAAAAAATGGTACAATATCCGGTAGAATGGAATTTTACATCAAATGAGACTGAACCCGCAGCGGAGTGGAGGTTTATACATATGCCGAAAGTAAGGACAAAAGATTTAATCGAACAATTTCAATTGGAGTTAATAAGTGGTGAAGAAGGCATTCATCGTCCGATTGATACAAGTGATTTATCACGACCTGGAATTGAAATGGCAGGATTCTTTACATATTATCCAGCAGATCGTGTGCAGCTTCTTGGGAAAACGGAGCTTACGTTCTTTGACACGTTAACGACAGAACAAAAGCAAGAGAGAATGAAAGTGCTTTGTACTGAAGAGACACCGTGTATTATTGTAACTCGTAATCAAGATGTACCAGATGAGTTACTGCAAGCATCACGTGAATCAGGTGTGCCTTTATTGCGTTCTGCCCAAACGACAACGAGATTATCAAGTCGTTTAACAAACTATTTAGAAGGTAAGTTAGCGCCGACAACTGCTGTTCATGGTGTATTAGTAGATATTTACGGCGTTGGTGTTTTAATTACAGGTCAAAGTGGCGTTGGTAAGAGTGAGACAGCTCTTGAACTTGTAAAGCGTGGACACCGTCTAGTTGCGGATGATAGCGTAGAAATTCGCCAAGAAGATGAAGACACATTAGTAGGAAGCTCACCAGATTTAATTGAGCATTTATTAGAAATTCGTGGTCTAGGTATCATTAACGTTATGACGTTATTCGGTGCAGGGGCAGTGCGAAATTATAAGCGTATTACACTTGTTATTAATCTTGAAATTTGGGATCAAAAGAAAAATTATGATCGCTTAGGTCTTGATGAAGAGAAGATGAAGATTATTGATACAGAACTTACGAAGATTACACTTCCAGTTCGTCCTGGTCGAAATTTGGCTGTTATTATTGAAGTGGCAGCGATGAACTTCCGTTTAAAACGTATGGGAGTCAATGCGGCACAGCAGTTTTCTGAACGATTAATGAGTGCGATTGAGTTAGGAAATCAGGAGTAAACTTTGGAGAGGGAGGTCATACATATGCTGTTAGGTTCTGTACCACAGCTTGACCGTGTAGCCATCCAACTTGGGCCGTTTCCTGTTTATTGGTACGGGATTATTATCGGTACAGGTGTGCTATTAGGTCTTTGGCTAGCAACTCGCGAGGGAGAAAGGCTAGGTATTCCAAAAGATACATTTGTTGACCTTGTATTAATTGCAGTACCGATCGCTATTCTTTTTGCGAGAATGTACTATGTCATTTTTGAATGGGAATATTATGCACAAAATCCGAGTCAAATTATTAACATTCGTCAAGGTGGCTTGGCGATTCATGGTGGTCTAATCGGGGCTGTTATTACCGGAATTTTATTTGCGAAACGACGTGGGCTTTCATTCTGGAAGTTAGCGGATATTGCTGCGCCAAGTATTTTACTAGGACAAGCAATTGGCCGATGGGGAAACTTTATGAATCAAGAGGCGCATGGTGGTGAAGTGACGAGACAGTTTTTAGAAGGACTTCATTTACCACAGTTTATCATCAATCAAATGTATATTGATGGTGTGTATTATCATCCGACGTTTTTATATGAATCATTATGGAATTTTGCAGGTGTAATTTTATTACTATCATTACGAAAAGTGAATTTACGTCGCGGTGAATTATTCTTTACGTATTTAATTTGGTATTCAGTAGGGCGCTTCTTTGTAGAAGGCTTACGTACCGATAGTTTAATGTTAGGACCACTTCGTATCGCACAAGTAATGTCGATTGGACTTGTTGTTATTTCAATCATTTTCATTATTGTGAGACGAAAAATGGGGCAAGCTGATAAAAGATATTTAGAAAATTAGAGAAAAGTAGCATCTTATTATAAGATGCTGCTTCTTTCATATTCAGGAAAGCGAAAGGACTAAGACGATGCAAATAAATACAGTGTTATTTGATTTAGATGGAACGTTAATTAATACAAACGAACTTATTATTTCTTCTTTTTTACATGTGTTACATACATATTATCCAAATCAATATAAGCGTGAAGATGTATTGCCATTTATCGGTCCATCTTTGCATGATACTTTCAGCAAGATTGATGAAAGCAAGGTTGAAGAGATGATTACATGTTATCGCCAGTTTAACCATGAGCATCATGATGAATTAGTGGAAGAATATGAAACTGTATATGAAACAGTTCAAGAGTTGAAGAAACAAGGTTATAAAATCGGAATTGTTACAACGAAAGCGAGACAGACGGTTGAAATGGGATTACAGCTTTCAAAACTTAATCAGTTTTTTGATGTTGTTGTGACAATTGATGACGTGGAACATGTGAAACCACATCCAGAACCACTTCAAAAAGCGCTCGAATTGCTAGATGCGAAACCAGAAGAAACATTGATGGTTGGGGATAATCACCATGATATTGTCGGTGGGCAAAATGCGGGTACGAAAACAGCTGCGGTTTCATGGACGTTGAAAGGTAGAGCGTATTTAGAGGCTTACAAGCCAGACTTTATGTTAGATAAAATGAGTGATTTACTACCAATTTTGTCTGGTATTAACCGCTCATAAAGTTTTACTTTTTTTAGTGGAGGAGAGAATTGCGTGCGACGGACAACGCGCTATCCTGTTTCAGGAGAGAATTCATTATGGAATGTGTATAAAACAGTGTCTTTTTGGAAGGTAATGAAAAATTTTATTGTCATTCAAATTGCGCGTTACACGCCATTTCTATCTGTGAAAAATTGGTTATATCGTACGTTTTTACGGATGAAAGTAGGGGGAAAAACATCATTTGCACTTATGGTTATGCCGGATATTATGTTTCCGGAAAAGATTACTGTGGGGGAGAATTCAATTATTGGCTATAATACAACGCTTTTAGCACATGAATATTTAATTCGTGAATATCGACTTGGAGAAATTGTCATAGGAAATGAAGTGATGATTGGAGCGAACACGACAATCTTACCGGGTGTAGTAATTGGAGATGGTGCTATTGTTTCAGCTGGAACGCTTGTCCATAAGGATGTACCGAGTGGCGCTTTCGTAGGTGGAAATCCGATGCGTATTATTTATACGAAAGAGGAAATGGCTGCTAGGGAAGGTTCATGCTAAAAATGTAACATTTCTTTTCTTTTTTTATGAATAAAAAGGAAATAATTGATTATAATATACTGTTTTGTTTTTTACGGAATCGTTTATACTTATAGATAAAAGAATGTGTGAGCGAAGAAAACAAAAAACTGGAGGATATATGGGGAAAAATCAAAGGATATATAAGGAGAACGGACAAGTTATCTCTTTTAACCAATTAGCGGACTTCTTTTATAAAAAAGGGATGAGGGCTTACAAAGGGCAAAAATTGCAAGATGCAATTAAATATTTTCGAAGAGCGGCACAAAGTGAGAAGGAGCCGTTTATTTTATGTCAATTAGCAATAGCATTATCTGAGGCTGGTGAATATCAAGAGTCGAATCAAACCTTCTTAAAGTTAGTTAGATCTAATCCTGAACTTGAACAATGCTACTATTTTATTGCAAATAATTATGCATATATGGGACTATTTCAGCAAGCGAAGAAGTATGCGGAGCGCTATTTGGAAGTTGCAGAAGAGAAGGAATTTGTAGAAGATACATTAGAACTACTTGAGATTATGGAAGAAGAAGCGATGGGTTCGGAAGAGATTGAGGATGAAGATGATTTAATTGTTATGCAGGAAGAAGCGAATCGTTATATTCGCAACGGGCAATTGGAAGAAGCAATTGCTACGTTAGAAATTGTTACGAAAGATTATCCGGAATTTTGGTCGGGTCATAATAATTTAGCCATTGCACATTTTCAATCTGGTAATGTAGATAAGGCGCTTAAGTTAACAGAAATGATTTTAGAGAAAAATCCTGGTAATATGCATGCGCTTTGCAATACGCTTATTTTTCTATATTCAATTGGAGAGCATAAGCAAGTAGAGACATTAGCAGGGCAGTTAGTCTCGGTATATCCAATTTCATTTGAGCACCGTTTGAAACTTGGAACGACACTTGCAACAATTGGTCATTTTGAGCATGCATATAAATGGTTCAAGGTGTTAAAACGTCAAGGGTATGAGGGAGACGTTAGTTTTTATTATTGGTTTGCGTATTCTGCTTATATGGTGAAAGATCAACAAGTAGCCGAAAAAATGTGGCAACACGTTATAGAATTGCACCCTGATAAAAAAGGAAAAGAACCGTGGAATGCACTGGATTTAGCAGATGAAGGACAAAATATATTATTTGAAGAATTACGAAAGTCATTTCAGCAAAGCGCGACGCTGGAGGAACAAATGCTAGCTTTATATTTAATGAACGAATTATCTACACCTGAGAAGGTTGGATTCTTCTTTGATGCAATGCAAGCGAAAAATGGTGTTCCAATTGTATCGCAACTTGCAAAGTATTTCTTCTTACTTAATAGTCATAAGAGTATACCAGCTGATTTACAGCAATTTGAACAGTGCGTGCGAATCGCGGATGCGTTATACAATTATACGAAAAAAGATGATGAATTAATCGAAGAGTGTTTACACTTTTGGTTTTGTACGTTTATACGTTTATATACATCCGGGGCAGTTTTTACAAACGTGTACGGTTGGTCAGCGGCAATTGAATACATTGTGCGCGGTGAACAAAAAAATAAGATGACACAGTCGGAGCTTGGAGATGTATATAATGTATCTGTAGCGACTGTACGAAAGTATGTGCAGGCTGTAAAGCGTACGCACACATAGGATAGGCAAATCATTGGGAAAAAAATGATGCTAACAGTATAATGAGGGTAACTTAATTGTGTAGGAATGGATAGGAGTGAATAGTGTGTCAGAAGAAAAAATTTATGATGTCATTATTATTGGTGCAGGACCAGCTGGTATGACAGCTGCAGTATATACATCTCGTGCGAATTTAAGTACATTAATGCTTGAGCGTGGTATTCCAGGTGGACAAATGGCAAATACAGAAGATGTAGAAAATTACCCAGGTTATGAGTCTATTTTAGGGCCAGATTTATCAAATAAAATGTTCGAGCATGCGAAGAAATTTGGTGCTGAATATGCATACGGTGATGTGAAAGAAATCATCGATGGTAAAGAGTACAAAACAATTATTGCTGGCAAAAAAGAGTATAAAGCACGTGCAATTATCGTTGCAAGCGGTGCAGAATATAAAAAAATTGGTGTGCCAGGTGAAACAGAACTTGGCGGTCGTGGTGTATCATATTGTGCGGTATGTGATGGTGCATTCTTTAAAGGGAAAGAACTTGTTGTTATTGGCGGCGGAGATTCTGCTGTTGAAGAGGGTGTGTTCTTAACACGCTTCGCATCAAAAGTAACAATCGTTCACCGTCGTGACACGCTTCGTGCACAGAAAATTTTACAAGATCGTGCTTTCCAAAATGAGAAAGTAGATTTCATTTGGAATCACACGATAAAAGAAATTAACGATGCAAATGGTAAAGTAGGAAGTGTAACACTTGTAGATGTAAACAGCGGTGAAGAACAAGAAGTCAAAACTGACGGCGTTTTCGTATACATCGGTATGCTACCATTATCAAAACCGTTTGTTGAGCTTGGTATTACAAATGAAAATGGTTATGTTGAAACGAATGAGCGTATGGAAACGAAAGTTCCTGGTATTTTTGCAGCTGGTGATGTTCGTGAAAAAATGCTTCGTCAAATTGTAACTGCAACAGGTGACGGTAGTATTGCAGCACAAAGTGCACAACATTACGTAGAAGAGTTATTAGAGGAACTAAAAACTGTAACAGAAAAATAAGAGATAATATACCTTTTGAGAAGAAAGCTACCGATAGGAGCTTTCTTCTTTTTTTGTGTGAAAATGTCAAAGTTTTGTCAAAAATAATAAGGATTATAAGCTTTCTTATTGATATACTGGACTTTACAGGAAAAATCACTATAAGAAATGAGGAATTTATTCAGTATGGAATGGCGTAATATATATCGTGGGTTTTGTATGGGCGTTAGTGATTTAATTCCTGGTGTAAGCGGCGGTACAATCGCTGTTGTGTTAGGGATTTATGAACAATTACTTGCGGCAATTAGCGGGTTCTTTAGTCGTGAATGGAAAAAACATTTAGGGTTTTTAATTCCACTTGCTGCTGGTGTAGCGGCAGCGTTTTTAACGTTGAGTCACGTTATTAAATATTTACTTGCAAATCATTATGAACCGACTCAGTTTTTCTTCCTCGGTTTAATTATTAGTATATTACCAATGTTAATGAGAGAAGCTGATGCAAAGGCGACGTTTAAAGGTGGTCATATCGCCCTGTTAATCATTGCAGCAATTCTTGTTGCGATAACAGCTTTCTTTAAGCCAGATAAGGCGGCAGATCCAATTACGACATTAACAATTTTAAATACAATCGGTTTATTTTTCGCAGGATGGATGGCTAGTATGGCTATGCTTCTACCTGGAATTAGTGGGTCATTTATTTTATTAATTATTGGTGTGTACCCAACAGCAATTAATGCTTTAACTGCACTCAATTTACCGTTAATCGCGGTTATCGGTGCTGGTGTTATGGTTGGATTTGTTGTAAGTAGTAAAGGAATTAGTTTTTTATTGGATCGATATAAAAGTATGACATTTGCGGCAATTATTGGACTTGTTATCGGTTCGGTTGTAATTGTGTTCCCTGGTATTCCAACTGGTGGATTTTCAATTGTAAGTTCAATTATTACCTTTATTTTAGGATTTGCGGTTGTTACTTATTTCGGTAAGAAATAAGGGCTTTAATCCCCTTGACGATAAAATCGTTAAGGGGATTTTTATGTGTTATTCATTGTAAGTGCCAGGCATTTAGATTGCTTGTTATAGAAAGCTTTTTTACAATTGTCTCGTGTTATATGTTTAGCGAGAGAGGACTAGCTCCTTCGTTGTAGCAAACTGTTTTTGATAGTATAATGAAAGAAGTATGCAGTGAGGAATTTTACTGCAAGTAGCTGAGGTGAAGAAACATGCAAAGAGTGACAAACTGTGTGTTAATTAGAGATAATGAAGTACTCTTACTCCAAAAACCTCGCCGAAATTGGTGGGTTGCACCGGGCGGGAAAATGGAGCGTGGTGAGACAGTAAGAGAATCAGTTGTTCGCGAGTATCGTGAAGAAACAGGCATTTATTTAAAGAACCCAGCGTTAAAGGGGGTCTTCACCTTTGTCATCCAAGAAGGTGATAAAGTTGTTTCAGAATGGATGATGTTCTCTTTTTTAGCGACAGATTTTGCAGGAGAAAACAAACTAGAGAGCGAAGAAGGCATCATTGGTTGGCATACATTTGATAAGATTGATGATTTAGCAATGGCGCCAGGAGATTATCACATCATTGATTATTTAATTAAAGGGAATGGTATAATCTACGGTACATTTGTATATACCCCAGATTTTGAGTTGCTTTCATATCGATTAGATCCGAGTTAAACCGTCAAGGAGGGGATACGATGACAGAAAATAATGATATAAAAATGGTAATTATTACAGGAATGTCTGGAGCTGGAAAAACAGTAGCTTTACAAAGTTTCGAAGATTTAGGATATTTTTGTGTAGATAATTTACCGCCGATGTTATTGCCAAAGTTTATTGAGCTTATGGCGGATTCAAAAGGGAAAATGAATAAAGTAGCACTTGGCATTGATTTACGTGGCCGAGAGTTTTTCGAACATTTATGGGGAGCACTGGATGATTTATCAGAACGTACATGGATTATTCCTCATATTTTATTTTTAGATGCGAAAGATAGCACGCTTGTAACTCGTTATAAGGAAACAAGACGTTCGCATCCACTTGCGCCAACTGGTTTGCCGTTAAAGGGAATCGAAGCGGAGCGTAATTTATTAACAGATATGAAGGCACGAGCGAATATTGTGCTTGATACATCGGAATTAAAGCCGAAAGAATTACGTGAAAAAATTGTTCAGCTGTTTTCAACGGAAACTGAGCAAGCATTTCGTGTAAATGTTATGTCATTTGGATTTAAGTACGGTATTCCAATTGATGCAGATTTAGTATTTGATGTTCGTTTTTTACCAAATCCATATTACATTCCACATATGAAGCCATTAACAGGATTAGATGAAGAAGTTTCTTCGTATGTACTAAAATTTAATGAGACACATAAGTTTTTAGAGAAACTGACGGATCTGATTACTTTCATGCTGCCTCATTATAAAAGAGAAGGCAAGAGTCAACTTGTAATTGCAATTGGATGTACAGGTGGACAGCATCGTTCTGTTACGCTTACAGAATACCTTGGGAAACATTTGAAACAAGACTACAGCGTTCATGTATCTCATCGTGATGTGGAGAAGAGAAAGGGCCATTAAGGGATGAAAAAAGAGAGGAAACCTAAAATTGTCATCATGGGAGGGGGAACTGGACTCTCTGTTTTATTACGAGGATTAAAGCAATATCCTGTTGATATTACAGCAGTTGTTACAATCGCTGATGATGGTGGCAGTTCAGGTAGATTACGTGATGAGCTAGAAATTCCACCCCCAGGTGACATTCGTAACGTACTTGTTGCGTTATCGGATGTAGAGCCACTAGTGGAAGCTTTATTTCAGCATCGTTTCACAAATGGAGATGGACTGAAAGGTCATGCGTTAGGAAATTTATTATTGGCAGGTATGACCTCGATTACAGGAGACTTTTTCCATGCGATTACGGAAACGAGTAAAGTATTAAATGTCAGAGGACGTGTATTACCAGCAGCGAATCAAAGTGCGGTACTTCATGCGGAACTAGAAGATGGAGAAATTGTAACAGGTGAATCAAAAATTCCTTATTACGGAAAGAAGATTAACCGGGTCTTTTTAACTCCAGAAAATGTAGAGCCATTACATGAAACATTAGCTGAGATTAAACGAGCTGATTTACTTGTTTTCGGTCCAGGAAGTTTGTATACGAGTATATTGCCGAATTTAGTTGTTAACAAAATTGGGGACGCTGTTCTTGCTGCAAAAGCGAAGAAGGTATATGTATGTAATGTTATGACGCAAGCGGGTGAAACGATGGGGTATACTGCGTTTGATCATGTGCAGGCGTTACATGATCATTTAGGTAAACCATTTATCGATACCGCAATTGTAAATAACCGTGATATTCCTTGTGAATTACGTCAGTTATACGAGGAAGAAATGTCGGAACCGGTTGTAGTGGATGAAGACCGTTTTGCTGAAAATCATATTGGTGTAATTCAGGATAAATTAGCGAAGTATGATGATCGTGTTGTAAGGCATGATACATTGAAGTTAGCTTCTATTTTATATTCACTGTTATAAATGTGCGTTGCCTCGTTTGAGGTAACGCTCCTCATTCATATAGGACAAGAATTTTGTTCCGCAATAATCGTATAAGGAGGTGTTGACTGTGTCATTTGCATCAGAAACAAAGAAAGAGTTGACGAATCTTGAAATGAAGGAATGCTGTGAGAAAGCAGAATTATCAGCGTTGCTTCGAATGAACGGATCACTTTCTTTTTCAAACCGTCGTCTATCTATCGATATTCAAACAGAAAATGCGGCAATTGCAAGAAGGATTTATACGCTTTTGAAAAAGGGATATGATGTGACGGTAGAATTGCTTGTTCGTAAAAAAATGCGATTGAAGAAAAATAATGTGTATATTGTACGACTTGTTGAGAAGTCCCGTGAAATATTAGCGGATCTTCATATCGTTCGAGATGACTTTTCATTTATTCGAAATATATCACAGGAATTGATTGAGAAAAAATGTTGTAAACGATCGTACTTACGCGGTGCATTTTTAGCAGGTGGTTCAGTAAATAACCCAGAAACATCATCTTATCATTTAGAGATCTTTTCGTTATATAAGGAACATAATGATGCTATATGTGAACTGATGAACGGATTTGATTTAAATAGTAAGACGTTGGAAAGAAGAAAAGGGTACATTACGTATTTGAAAGAAGCAGAGAAAATTACGGAGTTTTTAAATATTATAGGTGCTCATAATGCACTTTTAAGATTTGAAGACATTCGAATTGTTCGTGATATGCGTAATTCAGTGAATCGACTAGTGAACTGTGAAACAGCCAATTTAAATAAAACGATTGGTGCAGCATTAAGGCAAATTGAAAACATTCGTTATATCGATGAGACGGTTGGTCTAGATATTTTGCCAGATAAGCTACGAGAAATTGCACAATTACGAATCGATTATCAAGATGTAACATTGAAAGAATTAGGCGAGATGGTATCCGGGGGGAAAATTAGTAAATCGGGTATTAATCATCGTTTGCGTAAAATCGATGAAATTGCAGAGAAATTACGCGCGGGGGAAACGGTAGCAAAAAAATAAGAGGTTAAAGGGGAAATGGAGCTGTGGTTCAAAAACGAGTGAAGGTTTCATTAAAAAACGGCTTACAAGCACGTCCGGCTGCGTTGTTTGTACAGGAGGCAAATCGCTTTCATGCGGATATCTTCATCGAGAAAGATGGAAAGACAGTAAATGCAAAGAGTATAATGGGGATTATGAGCTTAGCAATCGGAACTGGCAGCATGATAACAATTACGACAGAAGGCTCAGATGCAGAAGAGGCTTTAGAAGCACTAGCTGCATATGTATAATAAAATGGCTATCGCGCATGTGCGATAGCTTTTTTATTTTGCTGTTTGTGGGTGCGGTGAGTTTGATTGGTGGGGGTATGTAGAGGGCACGCGCTTGTCGAGAATTGTTGGTAAGTCGATAAGTTGTGTCGAAACGCCGATATAATTAAAAAATCGCTGATATAATTTGAGTTACATTCGATATATTTAGGTGGATACTGAGTAGGGTATGCGAACGAGGACCTAACCATAAAAAAGCGCCCTGTAATAGGGCGCTTTCGCTTTTAAGTATTAACGATTTGTAAAGATCTTATCGATTAAACCGTATTCTAGAGCTTTTTCAGCTGTCATGAAGTTGTCGCGGTCTGTGTCGCGTTGTAGTACTTCAAGTGGTTGACCTGTGCGGTCAGCTAGAATTTGGTTTAATTTTTCACGTAAGAATAGGATACGTTTTGCAGCGATTTCGATTTCAGTTGCTTGACCTTGTGCTCCACCAAGTGGCTGGTGAATCATTACTTCACTGTTAGGAAGTGCATAACGTTTTCCTTTTTCACCTGCTGCAAGTAAGAATGCACCCATAGATGCAGCCATACCGATACAGATTGTTGATACTTGTGGTTTAATAAACTGCATTGTATCATAGATTGCCATACCCGCTGTGATAGAACCACCAGGGCTGTTGATATAGATGTGAATATCTTTTTCTGGATCTTGAGATTCCAAGAATAAAAGCTGGGAAACGATTGAGTTAGCTACGTTGTCATCAATTGCACTACCAAGCATAATGATGCGGTCTTTTAATAGTCGAGAGTAAATATCGTAAGCGCGTTCTCCACGATTTGTTTGTTCAATTACTGTAGGAATTAAATTCATCTGTTATTTCCTCCTTCTAAAGCTTTCTTAGTCTTATAATACAATTATGGTCAATAAAGGTCAAACGAAACCACTTTAAATCAAAAAAATATGTAGTTGTACCATGAATTATTCGCTATGTTTTTGAAATTCCCTGCTTATGTATCTTCAACATCTTAACCGAATTACATAAATTTAAACGTGATTAAAGCGATACAAAAGGCAAAAGAACGCCTTTTATACAGAGGCGTTCTTTCATTACCTATTCTTTTAAAAGATAGGTTACTTTATTTAAAATATTCTCGACCTGTTTCGCGTTTTTACTATACATTTCGCTCGCTGATTTCGATTTTGTTTCTAAAGAAAATAGTTCAAGATCAGCATGACATTTTTTTAAAGATGCCAATAATAAAGGTTTGTTTTGAGGAGAAGACATTTGGAGTTTATCATTATAAATGTCGATAGTAAGTTGTCCGTATGAATCAACTTGACCGAGAAAGACATTTTCGATGACGACTCCAAGCTTTTCTAATTCTGCATGTAACCAAGCGCGGTTATGCCCGCTAGCAGAAAGAGGTTCATCTAGTACATTTCCATCCATAATAACAGTTTGTGTTTCTTTTTCATTTGGCACTTTTAACCCGATGTCTTTTGCTGTAAGTGGTTGGCGATCTTTCTTCAGTAATACATTTAACTCTCCGCTCGGTTCTAATACTGCAAATTCAACATCAGCTACGCTGAACGCATCTTTTCCTCGGAGTAGTTCAAGTAATTCGTCACTTGTATATTTTTCTTTCTTTAAGTTATCTTCGAGTATTTTTCCATCTTTTATTAATACGGTAGATTTCCCTTCAAAGAAGTCCCGAGCTGTTTTGTTCTTTAAGGAGAGGATTCCTGTGAAAAAAGGTACCACAGCGAAAATGAGTATCGCAAAGACGCCGTGGAAAAATTTTGAATCGAGCCCTGTAGATACTTGGGCAGCAATATCACCAATTGTCATCCCGGCTATGTATTCGAAAAAGGAAAGCTGAGAGATTTGTCTTTTTCCTAACCATTTTGTAATAGCGAATAAAATAATTAATATGAATACAGAGCGGAGAATGACAAGTGTCCATTCGGGTAGGTGAGACATAGTAAATTCCTCCAGTCTACTTAAAACCCTTTATATTGAGGTTCTTCACGTTCTAATACTGAAACTCTATCTTGTAAGTCAGCGATAACGCTGTCCATTTCTAACATGCATTCATGAAATACACGTTTTGCTTCTTCATCTTGAGAGTTTAATGAAAGGGAGCTTAAACTTGCTTGAGCGCCCCTTACACTAGCGAGACATGTTTTGACACTAGCGATAACAGTCATGAAAACACCTCTTATCCTTTCGGTTTAAATAGTAATGCTCCGATGAATCCGAAAATAATAGCTGCTGATATACCAGCACTCGTTACTTTAAACATCCCGGTAATGACGCCAACGATTCCATGTTTGGCTGCTTCTTCCATCGCGCCGTGAACGAGGGCATTACCGAAGCTCGTAATAGGTACAGTTGCACCGGCCCCAGCAAAGTCGATTAATGGTTCATAAAGGTTGAAGCCGTCTAGTATAGCACCGACAACAACGAGTGTTGCCATTGTATGAGCGGGTGTTAGTTTGCCGACATCAAACATCAGTTGCCCAATTACACATATGAGTCCGCCAATGACGAAAGCCCAGAAAAAAATCATTGCGTTGCACCTCCAAATTCAATCGAAACGGCGTGAGCGATACACGGAATCGTTTCTTCTTGCTGGAATGTTAGTGGAGATAGTAAAGCACCTGTTGCAACGACAAGTATCTTATTAAATTCTCCCCTCTTCATTCGATTTAATAAATGACCGTACACGACTGTTGCAGAACATCCCGGTCCACTTGCACCAGCTATGACAGGTTGTCCGTCTCTATAAATGATGATTCCGCAATCTTGGAATTGCTCGCTCGTTACTTTTGTTCCATGTTTATGTAGTAGATCGTAAGCAATCTCGCGTCCTACATGTCCAAGGTCACCTGTTACAATTAAGTCGTAATAAGAGGCGTCAATTTGACGTTCGCGTAAATGAGCTTCAATCGTATCAACAGCAGCTGGGGCCATCGCACCTCCCATGTTAAAAGGATCTGTTAGTCCCATATCAACAACCCGCCCGATTGTGGCCGATGTTACTTGTGGGCCATATCCAGTGTCACTTAAAATGGCTGCGCCTGCACCGGTCACTGTCCACTGGGCAGTAGGAGGTTTTTGACCACCATATTCAGTTGGATAGCGGAATTGTTTTTCCACAGCAGCGTTATGACTTGATGCGCCGGTTAATAAATATTTTGCACCTTTTGCATTTACGATGCTTGCACCAAGTGCTAAGCCTTCCATAGAAGTAGAGCAAGCTCCGAATAATCCGAGATAAGGTGTTCCAAGTGTACGACATGCAAAGCTCGTTGGAGTTATTTGATTAATTAAATCTCCTGCGAGTACGAATTGAATATCGTCTTTACGAAGTTTTGCCTTTTCGGTAGCGCGGCTACAAGCCTCTTCAAATAAAATTTTATGTGCCTTTTCGTAAGAATCTTGTCCGAGCCATAAATCTTCATGGAGGGTGTCGAAGTCTTCGGGGATATTGCCATTTGCTTCAAATGGTCCACCGACCACCCCGGTTGAGATAATGACTGGTTTGTTTTCGAATACCCATGTTCGGTGTCCTTGTAACATTTATAGCCCTCCCCATTGAAAGAGAATCGTTTTAATAAGTGCGATGACGAAAGCGGAAAATACACCAAATAAAATAACGGAGCCGGCTAGTTTGAACATGTTACTGCCAACACCAAGGACGAATCCTTCCGTTCGGTGTTCGATACATGCGGCAATAACTGAGTTCCCAAATCCAGTAACAGGTACAGCTGTGCCTGCGCCAGCAAATTGTCCAAGGCGATCGTATACACCGAATCCAGTCAGTAACATTGAGATGAAAATAAGAGTTGCGACTGTTGGATTGCCTGCTGAGCGCTCGGTAAAATCAAAATATGTGATATAAAACGTAGAAATCAGTTGTCCGATAAAGCAAATAAAACCACCGACGAAAAATGCTTTTATACAATTTTTTAAGACAGGGCGCTTCGGTTCGCGTTCTTGCTCGAATTTTTTATATTCCTGTTGTACAGGGGTTAAGTTTTTATCTTTACTAGACATTTCAATCCTTCCTTTTCTATTAGAAAGCGTTAAGTGTTAGATTCCATTTCTGATCCGATAAGCTTTAACTGTTTTTTGATTTCATCTTTATTTACTTCTTTTCTCTTAATTTTGATTTCAAGCTTTTCGAGTAACATGAAGATTTTTTTATCTGTACTTACACGAACATCGAAAGTGGGATATTCATCACTTAGTTGCTTTTGAAGTTTCTTGCGCAAAGGTTTTAGCCCAAATCTTTCATGATGCTCAGGCTTAACCGCTATGTAGAGGTCTAAATTGGAATTAACTGCTGCGCTTTTTATAATTTCATCCATAGCGAGAGCTTTTTTCTTTGCTCCCTGTGATATAGATTGATTAAAGGATTCTGTACTCATTTTCGTTAATTTAGGGCCTTTTTCTTTCTCTGTTCGCTTTGCTTCTTCTTTCTTTACTTTTTTATCTAACGGGCTATGGTCACAGCCGGTAAAAGAACTGAATAGAAGTACAAATAACGCGGTTATAAGTCCGATCTTTCGCATAATCATCATTCCATTTCTATTGCATTATGTAATGTGATAGAAAAAGGATGACCGCATATCATCCTTTTTCTGTTTCACAGCATAAATGGTTTGTTATTGCTGTGAGTATTGTGGTTCTTCTTGTTGGACTTCTTCAACACGTGGGTTTAAAGAATCGATAATAGTTTGTGTTTGCTGTGCAGCTGTTTGGAAAAGTTGCTTTGCTTGTTGGTTATCCGTATCAAGAGCGAATCCCTCTAAGCTAGCTTGAGCACTTTTTAATCCAGAAACAGTTTGCTTTAGTTTTGTAATTACAGTCATTGAATGAAGCCCCCTTTGGAATATCAATTCAAAGATTATAATTTGTGAGTTGGGGTGAATTTATGATTGGAAAATTTAGGTGAGGAAGATGTTTTGTGTGCTCCTAGCTAAGGTGTATAAAGGATGAGGGGATATTTTTATTGATTTAGATGGATTTTATTGCTATTATTATGAGAAGAAAATGAAGTGTTTTTTATAATCATGCGCCCATAGCTCAGTCGGATAGAGCGGTGGTTTCCGGTACCACGTCTGCCGGGGGTTCGAATCCCTCTGGGCGCGTCAAAAAGTCCTAACTTACGTTTTGTAGGTTAGGACTTTTTTTATTTTTCTCTTGTTATATCTAGTAATAAGATTTACTATTAGTACTTGGTTATAATGTTGAAGTTTATTATTTTCTTTCAATATTATTCAAATTTCGGTTGTAAGTTGTAAATCTCATTAATACATATAAATTAATAATATTTTGGAATGGGTGTCTGTGATAGCATTCTCCTTTTACCAAACTTATTGTACAATAGAAACAAGGGGGAGATTAGTTTGAAGGCAAGTCTTTTACAAGAACAAAGCTTACGTTTGGCAATGACACAAGAGTTAAGGCAAGCGATTACAATGCTCCAGTATAATGTACAAGAATTATCGGAGTTTTTATATGAGCAATCGTTAGAGAATCCCCTTATTGAGTTAGGTGGTTTTGAGAGGGAGAAGAAAAAGAGCTCTAACAAAAGTAAAAGTACCAGCAAACAAGTCGAGAATCAGATGGAGATCTACAGTGTGGATTCTACAACGATTCAGCAACATTTATTAAATCAAATACAGTATTATAAAATAGAAGAAGAAGAGAGAAAAGTAGCTTCTTTCATTATTATGAACATGGATGGAAACGGGTATTTACAAGAAACGAATGAAGAGTTAGCAGATCTCCTTTCTGTATCGCTTCATGTAGTCGACCGCTCTGTAGAGCTTGTCCAATCACTCGAGCCAGCAGGGGTAGGAGCACGTAATATTCAGGAATGTCTAACCTTACAATTGAAGCGCTTACAAAGGCGGAATGGATTAGCGGAAGAGGTTGTAGAGGAGCACTTTGCTTATTTTGTGAAGAAAGATTGGCGAAAGCTCGTTCATGTGCTGAAGTGTAGTAATGAAGAATTACAATTGGCGGTGGACTGCATTACATCATTGCAGCCGAAACCGGGTCTTGCGTTTTCTTCTGATAAACCACTTTATATTGTGCCTGATATGGCGGTGAAAAAAGAAGGCGATCGTCTCGTTTTACAGATGAATGAGAGAAATATGCCGAGAATTGAAATTCATTCTGAGTATAGTGCGCTTCTTAATAATAGTGAAAGTGAAGTGGCATCTTACGTATCAGAAAAGTATCAGCATGTGCAGTGGATTATGCGTAGTTTGAAACAGAGAAAGCAGACACTTCTGCAAGTGATGACTATTATTATGGAAAAGCAACGTGATTTCTTCTGGAAAGGTCCAGAGCATTTAAAACCACTTGCTTTAAAAGAAGTAGCAGAAGAGTTAAGTGTGCATGAATCTACAATTAGTCGTGCGACGCGAAATAAATACGTGCAAACGCCACACGGTTTATTTGAGATGAAATCGTTCTTTAGTAATGCGGTTTCGACGACAGAAGATGAAGCTGTTTCTACAAAGCGTGTAAAACAACTTATTCAAACGCTTGTTGAGGCGGAGAATAAGAAAAAGCCACTTTCAGATCAAAAGATTTCAAAATTATTAGAAGAAGAACATGAAATCGTTATTTCTCGAAGAACAGTGGCGAAGTACAGAGAACAAATGCATATTCCAGCTTCGTCATTAAGAAAAACGATCGGATAGGTGAAGAAGATGAAAGTTGTACTGTATACAAAAATAGATTGTGGCCTTTGTGAGAAGGCGAAACAAGTTTTACAAGAAGTACAATGTGAATATTCTTTTCAAATCGAGGAAATAGATATATATGAAGATAATGACCTTTTAGAAAAATATCATTTAATGATTCCGGTTGTAGAAATAGGTGGAAAAATAGTAGAATATGGTAACATTCACAAAGGTGTCATAATAAACTATATAAACAATGCAGTTAAGAGTTGAATAAGTTTCTATCTCCTGTTACAATAATACACGTAGCAGGGATTATTTTTTTAATCTATGTGGGACACAAAATGTCACTACGGGACGTAAAGTGACCACGAGGGAAAATGAACCGATGTAGTGAGGAGAAAAGATATGCGCTCATGGATTCAGAATACAAAAAAATTATTACCTGATCTGCTACCTGTTATGCAAACGAGAATGCAAATTCTTCAGTACATTAGGCTTATGCAGCCGATTGGAAGAAGAAACTTATCAGCAAGTCTCGGTATGACAGAACGAGTATTGCGAAGTGAAGTTCAAGTTTTGAAAGAACAAAACTTAGTTCACGTCGCTTCTTCTGGAATGACTTTGACAGAAGAAGGAACAGCTTTAGTTCTTGCTTTGGAAGACTTTATGAAAGAAATTTCCGGGTTAAAGGTTTTAGAAAAGCAACTTAAGGAAACATTAGACTTGGATGAAGTTTTCGTTGTCCCTGGTGATAGTGATGAATCACCTTGGGTCAAACTGGAGATGGGCCGTGCTTGTGTGACTTGTATAAAAGACCGTCTGACAGCGAATAATATCGTTGCTGTGGCTGGGGGAACTACGCTAGCTGCTGCTGCGGACATGATGCAGCTTGATTGCAAAGATTTACATATGCTATTTGTCCCAGCACGTGGTGGAATTGGAGAAGGTGTTGAATTAGAAGCCAATACCATTTGTGCCAAAATGGCGCAAAATACGATGAGTAATTATCGCTTATTGTATGTTCCAGACCATGTTAGTAGCGAAGCATATGCGTCTATTGTGACAGAGCCTTCCGTGAAAGAAGTTCTTGAGTTGATTCGATCTTCCAATATCGTCATTCATGGAATAGGTGATGCGTTAACAATGGCACGTCGCAGAAATACTTCAGAAGCAGATTGGTTAAAGATTCAGGCAAGCGAAGCAGTTGGCGAAGCTTTCGGTTACTACTTTAATGAACAAGGTAATGTTGTTCATAAAGTAAGAACAGTTGGTATGCAACTAGAGGATTTACAAAATGTATCTCACGTTGTTGCAGTCGCTGGAGGTTCTTCAAAGGCAAAGGCAATACAGGCTGTAATTAAGCAAGGGCACACTTCAATTCTAATTACAGATGAAGGTGCAGCAAAACAGTTAACAAAGGGTATTACCCTTTAATATAATCCCCCAAGGAGGAAATTCAAATGACTAAAATTGGTATTAATGGATTTGGACGTATCGGACGTAACGTATTCCGCGCAGCTCTTAACAACTCTGAGGTAGAAGTAGTAGCAATCAACGACTTAACAGATGCTAAAACATTAGCTCACCTTTTAAAATATGACACAGTTCACGGAACTTTAAATGCAGAAGTATCTGCTAACGAAAACAGCATCGTTGTTAACGGTAAAGAAATTAAAGTTATCGCTGAGCGTGACCCAGCTCAATTACCATGGAGCGACTACGGAGTAGAAGTAGTAGTAGAATCTACTGGCCGTTTCACTAAAAAATCAGACGCTGAGAAACACTTAGGTGGATCAGTTAAGAAAGTTATCATCTCAGCTCCAGCTTCTGACGAAGATATCACTGTAGTTATGGGTGTTAACCACGAACAATACGATGCAGCTAACCACAACGTAGTATCTAACGCTTCTTGTACTACAAACTGTCTAGCTCCATTCGCTAAAGTATTAAACGAAAAATTCGGCGTAAAACGCGGAATGATGACAACAATTCACTCTTACACTAACGACCAACAAATCTTAGACTTACCACACAAAGATTTACGTCGTGCTCGTGCAGCAGCTGAAAACATGATCCCAACATCTACTGGTGCTGCTAAAGCTGTAGCATTAGTATTACCAGAACTTAAAGGTAAATTAAACGGTGGCGCTGTACGTGTTCCAACTGCTAACGTTTCTCTTGTTGACTTAGTTGTTGAACTTGACAAAGAAGTAACAGTTGAAGAAGTAAACGCAGCATTCAAAGCAGCAGCTGAAGGCGAATTAAAAGGTATCCTTGGATACAGCGAAGAGCCATTAGTATCTATCGACTATAACGGATGCACAGCTTCTTCTACAATCGATGCATTATCTACAATGGTAATGGAAGGTAACATGGTTAAAGTACTTTCTTGGTACGATAACGAAACTGGTTACTCTAACCGCGTAGTAGACCTAGCTGCATACATGACTTCTAAAGGTCTTTAATTCTTAATTATATAAGTTATCAATGACAAAACGAGGGAGAGGGTTTGTTCCCTCTCTCTCTTCTTTCGTTTTAAAAGCAAATGTGTTAAGCTTTTGAATGGGTTTTGTCAATCCTAACTAGTAGTCGGAGGGAAAACCAATGAACAAAAAATCAATTCGTGACGTAGATTTAAAAGGTAAGCGTGTATTTTGCCGCGTTGACTTCAACGTACCTATGAAAGAAGGCAAAATTACAGATGAAACTCGTATCCGTGCAGCTCTTCCTACAATTCAATATTTAGTAGAGCAAGGTGCGAAAGTTATTTTAGCAAGTCACTTAGGCCGTCCAAAAGGTCAAGTAGTAGAAGAAATGCGTTTAACTCCAGTAGCAGCACGTTTAGGTGAGCTTCTTGGTAAAGACGTTAAAAAAGCAGACGAAGCATTCGGACCAGCTGTACAAGAAATGGTTGCAGCAATGAACGAAGGCGACGTATTAGTTCTTGAAAACGTACGTTTCTATGCGGGCGAAGAAAAGAACGATGCAGAACTTGCGAAAGAATTTGCAGCTCTTGCTGATATCTTCGTAAACGATGCATTCGGTGCGGCTCACCGTGCTCACGCTTCTACAGCAGGAATCGCAGACTACCTACCAGCAGTATCTGGTTTATTAATGGAAAAAGAGTTAGACGTACTTGGAAAAGCACTTTCTAACCCAGATCGTCCATTCACAGCTATCATCGGTGGTGCGAAAGTAAAAGATAAAATCGGTGTAATTCGTCATCTATTAGACAAAGTAGATAACTTAATCATCGGTGGCGGACTTGCTTACACATTTGTTAAAGCTTTAGGTCATGAAATTGGTCTATCTCTATGTGAAGACGACAAGATTGAACTAGCTAAAGAATTTATGCAACTTGCAAAAGAAAAAGGCGTAAACTTCTACATGCCAGTTGATGTTGTAATCACTGAGGAATTCTCTGAAACTGCAACAACTAAAATCGTTGGTATCGACTCTATCCCTTCTAACTGGGAAGGCGTGGACATCGGTCCTAAAACACGTGAAATTTATGCAGATGTAATTAAAAACTCTAAGCTTGTTGTATGGAATGGACCAATGGGTGTATTCGAAATGACTCCATTCGCAGAAGGTACAAAAGCAGTAGGACAAGCATTAGCAGATGCAGAAGGTACATACTCTGTTATCGGCGGTGGTGACTCTGCAGCAGCTGTTGAAAAATTCGGTATGGCTGATAAAATGAGCCACATTTCTACTGGCGGCGGTGCGTCATTAGAATTCATGGAAGGTAAAGAGCTTCCAGGTGTAGTTTGTCTTAACGACAAATAAGTAGCAGCCAAAGAAAAAGGACGGTGCAAAGCATGCGTAAACCAATTATCGCAGGTAACTGGAAAATGAATAAAACTCTATCTGAAGCAGTTAGCTTCGTAGAGGAAGTTAAAGGTCAAATCCCAGCAGCTTCAGCTGTTGATGCAGTAGTTTGCTCTCCAGCTCTATTCTTAGAGCGCTTAGTAGCAGCAACTGAAGGAACTGACTTACAAGTAGGTGCACAAAACATGCACTTCGAAAAAAATGGTGCATTCACTGGCGAAATTAGCCCAGTAGCACTTAGCGACTTAAAAGTAGGCTACGTAGTACTTGGCCACTCTGAGCGTCGTGAAATGTTTGCTGAAACAGACGAATCAGTAAACAAAAAGACTCTTGCAGCATTTGAGCATGGTTTAACACCAATCGTATGTTGTGGTGAGACTTTAGAAGAGCGCGAAAGCGGAAAAACATTTGATCTAGTAGCAGGTCAAGTGACAAAAGCACTTGCAGGTTTAACAGAAGAGCAAGTTAAAGCAACTGTTATCGCTTATGAGCCAATCTGGGCTATCGGTACAGGTAAATCTTCTTCTTCTGCAGATGCAAACGAAGTATGTGCGCACATCCGTAAAGTTGTTGCAGAAGCTGTTTCTCCAGAAGCTGCAGAAGCTGTTCGTATTCAATACGGCGGTAGCGTAAAACCAGAAAACATTAAAGAGTACATGGCACAATCTGACATCGACGGCGCTTTAGTTGGCGGTGCTAGCTTAGAGCCTGCTTCGTTCTTAGGTCTTCTGGGGGCGGTAAAATGAGAAAGCCAACAGCTTTAATTATTCTTGATGGTTTCGGACTTCGTGAAGAAACTTACGGGAATGCTGTAGCACAAGCTAAGAAACCTAACTTTGATGGTTACTGGAACAAATTCCCTCACACAACGCTTACAGCTTGTGGTGAAGCGGTAGGTCTTCCAGAAGGTCAAATGGGTAACTCTGAGGTTGGTCACTTAAATATCGGTGCTGGCCGCGTAGTATATCAAAGTTTAACACGCGTAAACGTTGCAATTCGTGAAGGTGAGTTCGACAAGAACGAAACTTTCCAAAATGCAATTAAAAGCGTAAAAGAAAAAGGTACTGCACTTCATTTATTTGGTTTACTTTCTGATGGTGGTGTGCACAGTCACATGAACCACATGTTTGCTCTTCTTCGCTTAGCAGCAAAAGAAGGCGTGGAGAAAGTTTATATCCATGCGTTCTTAGACGGCCGCGATGTTGGACCACAAACAGCAAAAGGTTATATCGATGCAACAAATGAAGTAATTAAAGAAACAGGAGTAGGACAATTCGCGACTATCTCTGGTCGTTATTACTCCATGGACCGTGACAAGCGTTGGGATCGCGTAGAAAAATGTTACCGTGCTATGGTGAATGGTGAAGGCCCTACTTATAAATCAGCAGAAGAGTGTGTAGAAGACTCTTATGCAAATGGTATCTACGATGAATTCGTATTGCCGTCTGTAATTGTTAACGAAGATGACACGCCAGTTGCAACAATCAATGATGATGATGCAGTTATCTTCTATAACTTCCGTCCAGACCGTGCAATTCAAATTGCTCGTGTATTTACAAACGAAGACTTCCGTGAGTTCGATCGTGGTGAAAAAGTACCTCACATTCCTGAATTCGTTTGTATGACACACTTCAGTGAAACGGTAGATGGTTATGTGGCATTCAAGCCAATGAACCTTGATAACACTTTAGGTGAAGTTGTTGCGCAAGCGGGATTAAAGCAACTTCGCATCGCGGAAACTGAAAAGTATCCGCACGTTACATTCTTCTTTAGCGGTGGTCGTGAGGCTGAATTCCCAGGAGAAGAGCGTATCTTAATTAACTCACCGAAGGTTGCAACGTATGACTTGAAACCTGAAATGAGCATTTACGAAGTAACGGACGCTTTAGTAAATGAAATCGAAAATGATAAACATGACGTTATCATTCTTAACTTTGCGAACTGTGATATGGTTGGCCATTCTGGGATGATGGAACCAACAATTAAAGCAGTAGAAGCAACTGACGAATGTTTAGGAAAAGTTGTAGAAGCGATTCTTGCAAAAGATGGTGTAGCACTTATTACTGCTGACCATGGTAATGCTGATCAGGAGTTAACTGCTGATGGTGGACCAATGACAGCTCATACAACTAATCCGGTTCCTTTCATCGTTACAAAAAATGATGTAGAGCTTCGTGAAGGTGGTATTTTAGGAGATATCGCCCCAACAATGCTTACGCTTTTAAATGTGGAACAACCGAAAGAAATGACAGGTAAAACAATTATTAAATAATTTGCTTATATAAAAAGGAGAGAATTTATTATGTCAACAATTATTGATGTTTATGCTCGCGAAGTCCTTGACTCTCGTGGTAACCCAACTGTAGAAGTAGAAGTTTACACAGAAAGCGGCGCTTTCGGACGCGCTATCGTACCAAGTGGTGCATCTACTGGTGAACACGAAGCAGTAGAATTACGTGACGGTGACAAATCTCGTTACCTTGGTAAAGGTGTTGTTAACGCAGTAAACAACGTTAACGAAATTATCGCTCCAGAAATCGCTGGTTTCGATGTAACTGACCAAGCTGGTATCGACCGTGCTATGATCGAATTAGATGGCACTCCAAACAAAGGTAAACTAGGCGCTAACGCTATCCTTGGTGTATCTATGGCAGTAGCTCACGCAGCAGCTGACTTCGTAGGTCTTCCATTATACCGTTACCTTGGTGGATTCAATGCAAAACAATTACCAACTCCAATGATGAACATCATCAACGGTGGTTCTCACGCTGATAACAACGTAGACTTCCAAGAGTTCATGATCTTACCAGTTGGTGCTCCAACATTCAAAGAATCAATCCGTATGGGTGCTGAAGTATTCCATGCACTTAAAGCTGTATTACATGACAAAGGTCTTAACACTGCGGTAGGTGACGAAGGTGGATTCGCTCCAAACCTTGGTTCTAACCGTGAAGCATTAGAAGTAATCATCGAAGCTATCGAAAAAGCTGGTTACAAAGCTGGCGAGAATGTATTCTTAGGAATGGACGTTGCTTCTTCTGAGTTCTACAACAAAGAAACTGGTAAATATGACCTTGCAGGCGAAGGCCGTACTGGCTTAACTTCTGCAGAAATGGTTGATTTCTACGAAGAGCTTTGCAAAGACTTCCCAATCATCTCTATCGAAGATGGTTTAGACGAAAACGACTGGGATGGTCACAAATTATTAACTGAGCGTATCGGTGATAAAGTACAATTAGTTGGTGACGACTTATTCGTAACTAACACTCAAAAACTTGCTGAAGGTATCGAAAAAGGTATCTCTAACTCAATCTTAATTAAAGTTAACCAAATCGGTACTTTAACTGAGACTTTCGAAGCTATCGAAATGGCTAAACGTGCTGGTTACACAGCAGTTGTATCTCACCGTTCTGGTGAAACTGAAGATGCTACAATCGCTGACATCGCAGTTGCAACTAACGCTGGCCAAATCAAAACTGGTTCTATGAGCCGTACTGACCGTATTGCTAAGTACAACCAATTATTACGCATCGAAGACGAACTAGGCGAAATCGCTGTTTACGATGGTGTAAAATCTTTCTACAATATCAAACGATAATTATAGAAAATAACGACAGACCGTGAGAAATCACGGTCTGTTTTTTTATCCCGCTATTAACGGGCAGTAAGACTCCCGCCTTAAATTTTCGCAAATACGAGAGGCAGTTAGGTGGGAGATCAACTGCCCGTAAAAGCCCGATTGGTTCAACTAATAATTAGTGGGGATGAAAAAAAACCACTAATTAAAGTTTCACTTTATGCTAAAATTCTTCACCTGTCATAAGTGTCATGAAATGTTTAAAGAAATGGTTATAATCAAAATCAATTGCTATTTGATGACTCGGCCAATCAATAAATGGATTCGGCTCTCCTAAAGATCGAAATTCTCCACTGCTTGCTCCCTGTGCATAGGATTCCGTCATGACAACAATAGGTGACTTATGATAAGTAAACATAGCGTTATCAAATAAAGCGAGTATTGGCATTGTGTCATGAAAGGGGCTTCCCTTTAAATCCGGTAAGGCATCTTTATAATAGCCGTAGTAATAATGATCGAATAACGGTTTGACAAGTGGGGCTTTTCCTTTTGCTTCAATGTATTCGGCCATTTCTGGTGTAATGATGGAATATTGGGTGACGTTTAATGGGTATATGTACATGTTAGCTGCGGATTGAAGGACTATATTAGCGGCAGTAGGATCCCCATAAAAGTTTTCTTCTGAAATGGGGGTAACATTACCGGGATGTAAAAAGGCGCCGCCCATTACGTAGTAAGAGTTAATTTGCTTCATTAACTCTTTATATACGATAAATAAAATCGCTAGAGAGGTAAGTCTTCCTAAACTTACGATGATTAATTCATCTTTATACTGTTCAATAAGAGGAATAACTTCGAAAAAATTCTCCATTTCTCCGTTAGTCGCATTCTCCTTTGGAATAATTGGTCCGAGCCCTTGTTTCCCATGTACATCTGTAAAGAAAGCAGGATGGGCACCAGTAAGGGGACGTTCTGAACTGCCGAATATCTTGATATTTCTATTCTTTATTTCGTGCTTAAGAAAATGAGCATTTTGTACGGCCATTTCTTTTGGAACATTGCCGTAATCGGCTACGATCCCAACGATTTCAATTTCATCAATAAAAAATGCAAGGAGGAGTGCTATCGTATCATCGATTCCGGGATCGCAAAAAATAAGAACTTTTTTGGGCATATGTTCACCACCTATCTTGTTTATATATATGTAAGTTAGAGGATTGCAGAATAAAAAAGTTTGTTTTCTTAAAATAGTAATGATATAAATTCAGAAAATAAAAACTTTTTATATTAGGTCAAGGTTTTTGACTTATTTTTTGTTTATAAATGCAGTCATATCAAGGTTGTAAGCGTATAACATAGGCGATTTTCCCTGTCAAATCGATAAATTGCAGCTTTTTACAATTTATACTATGATAAAGATATTAACAGAAGATCGTATAAACATGAGGGATGATGAACATGAAATTTACAAAGATTCTTGTCCAAATTGCAGCTCTTTATGTGTTTTATATGGTTGGAACTTGGGTGCAAGAAATGTTAAATATTCCGATTCCAGGAAGCTTGATTGGGATGTTTCTTTTACTTGTTTTACTTAGCCTAAAAGTACTTCCAGTGAAATGGTTTGATTTAGGAGCAGAAACACTCGTCGCTATTATGCCGTTTTTATTAATTCCGCCAACGCTTGGCCTAATGAATTACGGTGCTTTTTTTATGAGTAAAGGAATTTCTCTTTTCATTACAGTTGTAGCGAGTACGTTTTTAATTATTATTGTCGCAGGACATACAGGGCAATATCTTGCGAATAGAAAGGAAAAAGAGACACAATGAGCCAAATATTAATCGGAATTGGTTGGGTTCTTTTTACGGTGCTATTATATCAATTATCTAAAAAAATCTATAAATTATTTCCAACACCATTTACTATTCCAATGCTTGTAGCGACAGGGATAATGGCTTTCTTATTTATCGTGCTTGATATACCATATCAACATTATATGGAAAGTGGTGGTGGCTGGATTGCGAAGTTACTCGGACCAGGTGTTGTAGCATTTGCAATCCCACTTTATAAACAACGTCATGTGCTGCAAAAATATGTTGTACCAATTGCTGGTGGGGTATTAGTAGGTACAACAGTTGCGATTGCAAGTGATTTCGCTATTGCTTCACTTATGGGAACAGATAAAAGTTTAATTTTATCTTCATTACCAAAATCAGTGACAATGCCGGTTGCAATGAGCGTTTCTGAACAAGTTGGTGGAGTTCCATCCTTAACAGCAGCTTTCGTTGTTATTGCAGGTATTACCGGAACGATTACGGGACCAATTTTGTTAAAATGGAGCCGCGTTACAAACTCGGTTGGTAAAGGGATTGGATTTGGATGCGCTTCTCACATTATGGGTGTTATGAGAGCGATGAAAAATAACGAGCATGAAGGTGTTATTGGATCGGTAACAATGACATTAACAGCAATTTTAACATGTGTGCTTGGACCGTTATTTGCAATGATGTTTATGTAATAGAAGAAAAGCGAGAGCGACTCTATAGCTCTCGCTTTTCTATAGGATTTATGCTAACATTTAAACTAACTGAATCTTTGTAGGAGGTACGCCAAGTGCATACGTTATTATCAGTTTTACTTATTATTGTATCGATTTTAATGATTGTTATGGTACTTATGCAGTCTAGTAATAGCTCAGGCCTTTCAGGCGCTATTTCAGGTGGTGCAGAGCAATTGTTTGGTAAGCAAAAGGCACGTGGAATTGAAGCGGTATTAAACCGCATTACAGTTGTTTTAGCTGTATTATTCTTCGTACTAACAATTGGTGTTACGTACTTCAATTTATAGAATTGAAAAGAAGAAGCGTTAGTGAATGGTACTAATGGTTCTTCTTTTTTATTTTGCTATTTGAAAAAAGTTTCTAATTAGATTCTGGAAATATAAATATGGTACACTAAGATATAGAAAGAATACGACTAGATTACAGAAGAGAAAGAGGAGAAGTACATGATGAAATTAGCATCTCCGAAACCATTTACATTTGAAGGTGGAGACCGCGCTGTTTTATTACTACATGGATTCACAGGAAACTCAGCTGATGTACGCATGTTAGGGCGTTTCTTAGAAAAGAAAGGCTACACTTGTCATGCGCCAATTTATAAAGGACACGGTGTACCACCAGAAGAGCTTGTTCATACAGGTCCTGAAGATTGGTGGCAAGACGTAACGGAGGCATATCAGCTTTTAAAAGATAAAGGATTTGAGAAAATTGCTGTTGTTGGTTTATCGCTAGGCGGAGTATTTTCTTTAAAATTAGCATATACAATACCTGTTTTAGGTGTGGTACCAATGTGTGCACCGATGTATATTAAGAGTGAAGAAACGATGTACCAAGGTATATTGGCATATGCCCGCGAATATAAAAAGCGTGAGCAAAAATCACCAGAGCAAATCGAACAAGAAATGTTGGAATTCCAAAAGACACCGATGAATACATTAAAAGCATTACAAGGGCTAATTGCTGACGTACGTAATAATGTTGATATGATTTATGCACCAACATTTGTTGTACAAGCACGTCATGACGAAATGATTAATACAGATAGTGCTAACATTATTTATAACGGTGTAGAATCTACGCTAAAAGACATTAAATGGTATGAAGACTCTACGCATGTCATTACACTTGATAAACAACGTGACGAGCTACATGAGGATGTATATAACTTCTTGGAGCAACTAGATTGGTAAGATCTAGTTGCCTCTTTTTTTCATAAGGAATTTTTTGTGAAAACTGTAAAAATCATTAGGGGAGTATTAAAGTTTCGCTTTATACATCCCTTATCTTTCGGATACACTAAATAATATAAGGTTTTAAAGGAGGTATTTTTGCTTGGAAGAAATCATACAAGAACATATTGATAAGTTATTATTATTTATGAGAGAAGAAGCGTATAAACCGTTAACGATACAAGAGTTAGAAGAGGCATTTGGAATTGAAGGTTCTGAAGGCTTTAAAGATTTTGTAAAGGCACTTGTAATGATGGAAGAGAAGGGACTTGTTGTTCGTACACGTAGCAATCGCTATGGTCTTCCAGAAAAAATGAACTTAGTGCGCGGTAAGTTAATTGGTCATGCGCGTGGATTTGCTTTCGTCGTGCCAGAAGAGAAGAAAACGGGAGACGATGATCTTTTTATCCCGCCTACAGAATTAAACGGTGCACTTCATGGTGATACCGTACTAGCACGTGTTAGTTCCCAATCGAGCGGTTCACGTCAAGAAGGTACAATTGTACGTATTTTAGAGCGCGGGACGAAAGAACTAGTTGGTACATATACAGAATCAAAAAACTTCGGATTTGTTATACCTGACAATAAACGCTGGACAAGTGACATTTTCATATTGAAAAGTGCATCAATGGGTGCTGTAGAAGGTCATAAAGTAGTTGTGAAAATTACGAGCTATCCAGAGAACCGTTTAAGCGCAGAAGGTGAAGTTATTCAAATTTTAGGTCATAAAAATGATCCAGGAGTAGATATTTTATCTGTTATCCATAAACATCATTTACCTTTAGCATTCCCTGAAGAAGTGATGGAGCACGCAAACAGTGTACCAGAAACGATTTCAGAAGAAGATTTAAAAGATCGCCGCGATTTACGTGACCAAATGATTGTAACGATTGACGGTGCAGACGCAAAAGATTTAGATGACGCTGTTACAGTGACAAAGCTTGAGAACGGTAACTACAAGCTTGGGGTCCATATTGCGGATGTAAGTCATTACGTTCAAGAAGGTTCTCCGATTGATGTTGAAGCAGCGGAAAGAGCGACGAGTGTATACCTTGTTGACCGTGTAATTCCGATGATTCCGCATCGTCTATCTAACGGTATTTGTTCATTAAATCCGAAAGTAGACCGTCTGACACTATCTTGTGAAATGGAAATCAACAATTTAGGTGATGTTGTAAAACATGAGATTTTCCAAAGTGTTATTAAAACGACAGAGCGTATGACGTATGCTGACGTAAGAAGCATTTTAGAAGATGAGGACGAAGAGCTAATTAAGCGTTATGAGCCGTTAGTGCCGATGTTTAAAGAGATGGCGCAACTAGCACAAATTTTACGTGAAAAACGTATGCGCCGCGGTGCAATCGACTTTGACTTTAAAGAAGCAAAAGTATTAGTAGATGAAGAAGGAAAACCGACTGATGTTGTCATGCGTGATCGTTCTGTATCAGAGAAGTTAATTGAAGAATTTATGCTTGTTGCGAACGAAACAGTAGCAGAGCACTTCCACTGGATGAACGTACCATTCATGTACCGTGTCCATGAAGATCCGAAAGAGGATAAGCTAGAGCGTTTCTTCGAGTTTGTAACAAACTTCGGATACGCAGTAAAAGGACGTGCGAATGAAGTACATCCTCGTGCGTTACAACAAATTCTTGAAATGGTTCAAGGACAGCCAGAAGAAGTAGTCATTTCAACAGTTATGCTTCGTTCAATGAAGCAAGCACGTTACGATGCGGACAGCCTAGGACATTTCGGTTTATCAACTGAGTTCTACACGCATTTCACATCGCCAATTCGTCGTTACCCAGATACGATTGTTCATAGATTGATTCGTGAATACATCATTAACGGTAAAGTTGATAACGAAACACAAGCGAAATGGCGTGAAAAATTGCCTGAGATTGCAGAGCACTCTTCTAATATGGAACGCCGTGCTGTTGAAGCAGAGCGTGAAACAGACGAGCTGAAAAAAGCAGAATATATGCTTGATAAGATCGGTGAAGAGTATGACGGTATGATTAGCTCTGTAACAAACTTCGGTTTATTCGTAGAGCTTCCAAATACAATTGAAGGTCTTGTACATGTTAGCTACTTAACGGATGATTACTACCGTTATGATGAGCAGCATTTCGCAATGATTGGAGAACGTACAGGTAACGTATTCCGCATTGGTGACGAAATTACAATTCGCGTTATTAACGTAAACAAAGATGAGCGCGCAATCGACTTTGAAATCGTTGGCATGAAAGGCACACCTCGTCGTAAGTTCAAAGATCGTCCAGTCGTTATCGAACAGCCGAGAACAGGTAGAAAGAAACGCGGTGGACGTAGCGAGCGTAGTAATGAGCGCGGTGGTGAACGAGGCACAGGAAGAAAATTCGATCGTGGCGGCCAAGGTAAAGGTGCATCCGGACGTACAGGTAAAAAGGATGGAAACGGCAAAAAGAAAAAGCCATTCTTCGAAAATGTACCAGGATTTAAGAAGAAAAAGAAAAAGCGTAAGTAAGAAAAGAGTGGCTTCGCTTTGATGAAAAGCGGGGCCTTTTTCTTTTTTTGTTGGTTTAAGAGCGAGCCACTTCCGCTTTTTGTTCACATTTGTTACAATAGTAAAAATAGAGGAGGGACGTTATATGCCAAAAGGTACAGGTAAGGTTATTGCACAAAATAAAAAAGCATTTCATGATTATTTCATCGAAGAAACATACGAAGCAGGGCTTGTCCTTCAAGGAACGGAAATTAAGTCGATTCGCGCTGGACGCGTGAACTTGAAAGATGCGTTTGCACGTGTACATAATGGTGAAGTATGGGTTCATAATATGCATATTAGTACGTACGAACAAGGGAATCGTTTCAACCATGATCCACTTCGTACGAGAAAATTACTTCTTCATAAAAAAGAAATTGAGAAGTTAACGGGAGCTGCAAAAGAAACAGGATATGCATTAGTTCCACTTAGAATCTATTTAAAAAATGGATTTGCAAAAATGGCTCTTGGTTTAGCAAAAGGTAAGAAACAATATGATAAACGTCACGATTTAAAAGAGAAAGAAGCTAAACGTGAAATTGCACGCGCGTTCCGTGATCGTCAAAAGATGTAATACAGATTTTTACATTTGTAAAACGGCGCGCGTATGTTATAATAACTTATGTAAGATTGTTGCACATTGAAAAACAGCTCTTAGTAGCTATCACGATATTTCTTCGTATGCTCCATTTTTATCATGGGGACGTTACGGATTCGACAGGGATAGTTCGAGCTTAGGTTGCGAGTCGAGGGGATCGGCCTCGTTAAAACGTCAAAGCCTATAATTGGCAAACAAAACAATCTTTCTTTAGCTGCTTAATTGCACTAAAGGTTCCTCCCTCCATCGTCCATGTGGTAGGGTAAGGGACTCAAACTAAGTGGACTACGCCGGAGTTCGCCGTCTGAGGACAAAGGAAGAGAACAACCAGACTAGCAACTTGGAAGCCTGTCGATAGGCCGAAGAGTTCGCGAAATGCTAATATATCGACTACACTCGTAGAAGCTTAAGTGCCGATATTTTTGGACGTGGGTTCGACTCCCACCGTCTCCACCAATACATATTTGGTGGTTTTTTTATTTTGTGTGATATGAACCATAAGTTTGCCGGAACGGCAAGTTTATGGTTCTTTTTGTTTGTGGCAAACTTATGCTTCCGGTAATTTTGATGTTTTTGAATTAAAGTTAAGAAGGAATTCTTCAACCTTGGTACCAAAAATCACCTATTATGAGCTCATAAAAGATTTTAATTGAGGATTTAAAACAAAGTTAAACCATCTATATGTGGACTTTTGATAATGTAGGATTTTTTCTTATTAAGCAAACGGTCAGATTGACGAGAGAAAGTTTATTCACTCGTATTTCTTTAAAACAATAGCTGCATTATGGCCCCCGAAACCAAATGAGTTAGATAGACCTATATTTATTTTTACTTGGCGAGCAACAGACGGTACGTAATCTAGATCACATAGTGGATCAGGATTTTCTAAGTTAATTGTTGGAGGAACTATCTCTTCCTTTAGGCTCATTGCTAAAGCAATTGCTTCAACTCCACCAGCTGCCCCTAACATATGACCAAACATAGATTTATTAGCTGTTACTGGAATCTGATAAGCTTGTTTTCCAAATAACTGCTTAATAGCCATCGTTTCAGAGATGTCACCCACCTTTGTACTTGTTGCATGGGCACTAATAACATCAACTTTTTCAGGTGATATATTGGCATTTTTTAAAGCTGATCTCATTGCAAGATAGGCACCTTTACCTTCCGGATGTGTAGCTACGATATGATGTGCGTCTGAACTTGCGCCATATCCAATGACTTCTGCATAAATCTTTGCCCCTCTACGTAAAGCATGAGATAAAGATTCTAAGATTAGAATTCCAGCTCCTTCTGACATGACAAATCCATCTCGATTTTCATCAAATGGACGACTAGCTTTAGTGGGATTATCGTTTCTTGTTGATAATGCTGTAGCGTTACCAAAGCTTGCTATTGATAAGTCTGTTATAGCTGACTCTGTTCCACCCGCAAATATAACGTCAGCTTCTCCAGAACGAATTAGTCTAAAGGCTTCTCCGATAGCTGTATTTCCAATTGCACAAGCAGAAACAGGTGACATAGAAGGTCCCATCGCATTCCACTTGATACTAATTTGGGCAGCAGCAGCATTAGACATTATGGCAGGTACTAGAGTTGGGCTGACTCTTCTTGGCCCCTTCTGCCTAAGCGCATCCACATTTTCAATCAAGGTTTCAATCCCTCCGATACCTGAACCTACGTATACGCCTAACCTTTCTACATCTATACGATCAAGATCTAACTTAGAATCTGACCAAGCTTGTTCAGCTGCAGCCAAAGCAAATTGGGAAAAACGATCTAAACGTCTTGCTTCTTTCTTTCCTAAAACATCATCTGCATCAAAATCTTGGACGATACCCGCAATTTTTGTTTTATGATTGGTAACATCGAAAGTATCGATATTGACTATACCAGATTCCCCTTTAATTAGATTGTTCCAAAATGTTTTGATGTCGTTTCCTATAGGAGAAACTACTCCCATACCAGTAATCACAACTCTTTCCACTTTGCATTCCCTCCAATCAATAATATACTTGTATTTTACAGTCATTTTATCCTATTACCAGGGGGGATTTATCCTAGTATAACCACTACTAGGATAAATTGATAAGATAAGGAGTTTTAAAAATGAATAATAAAACAAGGCTTGAAGCTCTGTCGGCATTCTTAAAAGCTAAGCGCGCCCAAATTAGTCCAGAGTCTATTGGTTTGCCTGCCGGAACCCGGAGAAGAACACCTGGGTTACGAAGAGAGGAAGTTGCACAGTTAGCAGGTGTAAGCACCACTTGGTATACATGGCTAGAGCAAGGAAGAGATATAAAGGTTTCTACAATCGTACTTGATTGTATTTCTAAAGCTTTGCAATTAAATAATGATGAAACAGACTACTTATATGACCTGGCATTAGAAATAAATTCAGAAATTACAAGTCAAAAAAAGGATCAATCAAAGCTTAGCCCTTCTTTAATACGAATACTAGATGAATTAACATATTGTCCGACTATCATTACGGATCGACATTGCCATATTGTGGGCTGGAATCCTGCAGCTGCTTATGTTTTTTTAGATTTTGAACAAATACCGAATGATCAAAGAAATTTGATTCGTTTAGTGTTCACTAGAAAAGAATTAAAAGCATTGGCCGTCAATTGGGAGCATTTTGTGAAAGGTTTTCTTGCTATTTTCCGTACCTATTATGGACGCTATTTAGACGATGAATGGTACAGCCAGTTTATTAAAGAAATGAGTCATTCACATTCAGAATTCCAGGATTTATGGCAAGAAAGTCAAGTGAGTAAGGCTCCAGACATGATAATTGAATTCAGACATGCTAAAGCAGGCAAAATGTTGTTTAATTTAACTTCTCTTCAAGTTCAAGGTGATATGGATTTACGGTGCAGCATCTATACGCCAGTAGGAGAAACAGATACAGAAAATAAATTAAAGCGATTAATGAAGAGGGTTTCCGCTGAAAATTAATAAAGTAAGTTCATTACATTAGCAAAATGATACTGATTACTGAACAAAGTCATTATTCCTTATGGGAAAAAGAGTTAACTTTACTGTTGCCTTTTTGTTCTATAGGTGGATGGCGTTAGTTGAAGGAAAATAAGCTAATTTGTATTCGGATTTCTATTTTGGGTCTTCCATTATAGGGTACTTTAATGGAGGAAGGATCATAGAAATGAACAGAATTTTTTATAAAAGAATGATTCAATTAAATAAATTCAGAGCGTGTTTTGATCTAAAACACGCTCTTTCTTTTTGCTCGTTTATCAAGATTATTAGTACCAACTTGACCAAACATTATTTCAAAGCTGCATTAATAAAACACACAGCAAGCTTATGCTTCCATTTTCTTTGGACAATTAGATAAATATCTTCTAAAATAAGCGATTTCTGGAAAGTTTATGCTTCCAAATGCGGCAAACTTATGAGTAAAGTGACATTGTGTATAACAAGAAGCATAAGATGGCCGCTCCGGTCAACTTATGCTTTTTATGGAAAGAAAACTATAACTAAAGAAATGCTATATACATATGCAATGCCTGTTAATGCTTTGAAGATGTTGATTGAGGAAATTGAGCAAGGTGAGGATTTATTTGAAGAGAATGAAAAAGATAGGATGGGTTTATTATATAAGATAGGGTTAAAGGCCAGGGGAAAAGAAAAAAGATGCAACCTAAAAAAGTGGCGTAGGAAGGCGTAAGTCGAAGCGAGATCCAGTAGGAAAACAAGAATATCTAGAGGGATAAAGATATGTATATATCAAGACAGTGCCCAGCTAGTTATTTATATTCCCTAGAGCCTATGAATGTTGGAACCCCTATGGTGGAATGCTTAATGAGCTATCTTGAAAGGTTAGCTTTAGCACATAGTTTTAAGCTAACAACACTAAGAAATTTAGATGTGTAAGGTTATTCATTGAATCGTTTTTATCCCCCTTTCAGGGTAGTTTAATAGACATATGAACACAAAAGGACAGTACTCCCCAGTTAGGTACTGTCCTTTTCCTTCCACTTATTTTTTCAACCCTGCTGCAAATAAAGGACCATTTATAGTCATGGTGGATAAAATATGAGCCATCTCTTGTGGAGATTCCTTACTATCACTATTCAGCCATTGCTGTATGACACCTATATGTGCCGAAGCAACATAGGAAATTAAGTATTCAGCAGGAACTAAGAAATTTTCCTGCTTAATGAGTGGATTTTTGTTACTTTCAAACAGTGTTTTCCATACGAATTTTTTTAATTTTGTTTGAAATGATAAATCTCCTTTTGGTCCTAATATGGCTTTCATAAATCTTCTATTTCGGTCTATATGTTCAAAAATGGAAACAAGAATAGTAAGGGGAATAGTCATTGGAAAATTAGTCCCCTGTTCGGTGATGATGTTTGGAACGTTCTCTAATATCATCGCAGCCATTTCTTGCATGAATTCTTCCTCGCATTTGTCGATTAAGTCATATTTATCCTGATAATGAGCATAAAAGGTTCCACGATTGATTTTTGCCCTGGTTGTAATGTCTTTAACCGTAAGTACCTCTAAACCTTTTTCTTCTATCAATTCCACTAACGCATCTCGGATAGATTCTTTTGTACGAATGACTCGTGAATCCATTTTTACATCTCGCATTATATTCCCTCCTATTTTTTCCAACACATTTAAAAAATGTGTTGGATATACGACACAATCATCATATCTGTTTATTGAGAAGTGAATTATCTATATTATAATAGGGAAGTATAATAAAAAAACAACACGTTGTTCATTTTGTTAAAGTTGAAAGGAATTCATATTAACCTATTTAATAATAAACATGAGTTGTTATTGCTCATCATTTAGAGGGGGGAAAATAAGATGGATATTCAAGTCTCAAATGTCAGTAAAAGTTTTGATCAAAAGCAGGTCATTAAGGATATAACGTTTATGATTCCGTCTGGAGAAATATGTTGTTTGCTTGGACCTTCTGGTTCGGGGAAAACAACGATGATTCGACTGATGATAGGAGCAATTGTTGCAGATAAAGGAAACGTTCATTTTGCTGACGTGCAAATGCCTAATATGAACATGTTAAAAAAAATAGGATTTATGCCGCAAAATGATGCTTTGTATGATGACCTATCTGCGGAAGCCAATTTACGTTTTTTTGGAGGACTTTATCATTTGGATAAAAGCAAATTGGAAAAGCGTATTGATGAAGTCCTTGGATTAGTTGATTTAACGGAGCATAGAAAGAAATTGGTAAAGAACTTTTCTGGTGGTATGAAAAAACGTCTTTCACTTGCGGCTTCTATTTTGCATCACCCCGAAGTATTATTCTTAGATGAACCGACAGTAGGAATTGATCCTGTGCTTCGTCGTACGATTTGGGACCAATTTCAGACAATCAAAAAATCAGGAACAACTATCATTGTTTCAACACATGTTATGGACGAAGTAACGGAGTGTGATAAAGCTGCCCTTATTTATAATGGTTCCTTGATTGAATATGATAGTGTGAAAAGTCTACTTGAAAAAACCGAAACAGGTCGAGTTGAAGAACTGTTCTTAATTGCCTCAAGAAAAATGGAAGGCGGTGTTGCAAAATGATGAATTTAGCCAAACGTGTAATCCTTCAAACGTTAAATGACAAACGAAGTGTCGCGATGATTCTAGTTGCACCACTATTTGCTTTAACGTTAATTTACTTCTTACTCGGTAATTCAAATTATGTACCAACAGTCGGTATTAATAAAAATACAATGCCAGCACCTCTAGTAACAGCATTAAAGGAACAAGATGTAAAGGTTGTAGAAGTCTCAAACAACGATTCCCAACATGCGAAACAATATTTGAAGGACCATCAAGATGTGGATGCGATTTTTACCCTATCAGAAAGTTCGAGTATGAGTATCACGATGTATGAGCCTTCTTCTAAAGGTTCAAAGGCAGTAGCTGAGATTCAAAAGGCGATGACTTCCTTAAATCCTTCAGCAAAAGTAAATATGTCCTATGTTTATGGGGCTCAAGACGAATCAACATTTGATTCCCTCGGATATGTGTTTCTTGGTCTATTTTCATTCCTTTTAGTATTTATCATTTCTGGAATGGCACTTGTAAGAGAACGTAGTGGCGGAACTTTAGAAAGATTATTGATGACGCCAATCAAACGAGGAGAAGTCATTCTTGGTTATACAATCGGGTACGGCGTGTTTGCGGTTATTCAAGCTATTCTCATTGTTCTCTATTCTGTTTATGTGCTGAAATTAGCTTCAGTAGGGAATATTGGCTGGATTTTGGTTGCTATGGTTTTATTAGCAGTAACAGCGGTTTCGTTTGGTGCGATGATTTCCGTATTTGCTAGTTCAGAACTACAAGTCGTCCAGATGATACCTTTTACTATTATTCCACAAGTGTTCTTTTCAGGGTTGATCCCATTAGATTTGATTCCCTATCATCTAGGAAATCTGTGTTACATTATGCCAGTTTATTATGGTGTAGCGGCAATTAAAGGTGTGATGGTTTATGGGGATGGTTTCCCTCAAATTTGGGGCTATCTACTTGGGTTAGTCGTATATGCACTTCTATTGTATGTAATCAACACACGAGCATTGAAAAAATACAGAACTCTTTAATATTCTTGCTAAAAGTTGCAACGTTTTAGCCTTTTAATTAAAGAGTTTTAAGTGAATTTTGATCCATCCTTTTCAAAGTATATTCATTTTATTTATCATAAAATATAAGCTTGTAAAGTAGTTCTGACTATACTTTATTTTAAAGCTATAATCTTTATTTATATTGATTTCGTTTTTATTACCTATTCATTTTTATTTTGGAATCCTGCCCTATTGCCGTGAGGCTAAAAAGAGCGAGTTACTCCAAAACGATAAAAACAAGCAAAATGCACAAAACTTTTGTTATAGGGGTATTATAGGATCTTAACTTGATGGGCATGCATCAAGTTAAGATCTTGAGGTACTCTATATTTACCAGACAGGTCTCAACTTCAATGGTAAATTACCTTCATTTGCTTCATAAACTAATTTTGTTAAATCTTCCTTTAGCATTTGCATGCGTTCCGCACCTATGTTTTCAATCCAGCGCGCCTCAATCTCAGTTAGTATCTTTTCTTTTGCTTGCACTACTAACCAACCTCGTTCAGTCAAAACGATAATTTTCCCTCTCTTATCAGTGGGATGAGTTTTACGCATTACATACCCACTTTTCTCTAGATAATCCACCATTTTACTTACAGCTTGCTTTGTAATTCCTAAATATTCAGCTAGTTCTATACCTGTTGCTCCATTAGGAGTGATGTATTTAAACATAAAACCATGTATAGGTCTAATATCTCCAAATCCCAATTCACTCAATCTGTCATGTAGTTCATTAATCGATGTACTAAAGGATAATGACAAAAGTGATGTAAGATCTAATTCACTAAATCCTTGATGATTCATACATAGGACCTCCTTGAAAAAAAGTCAATTAAGTTGACTTTAATTTTACTACAAACGGCATAATCAATCAAGTTAACTATGTAGTTTTGGTTATGAAAGAAATATGCCTCACTTAAAGCAACGCATTATTTATAAAATTTCTTTGATAAATAGTAATAGAACTCGAATATTCAAAAACTTAACAACAGTATTACACAAGGTAACCATTAGTAAGTTGGCTCGCTTTATGTAACCGCGATACCCTTATGGTAATTGTACGTCAAGAAATATTTACTCACATAAAAACTCAATAAAATTACATATTAATTAAGAAATAACAGGATGAAAATATCGATTTTTTTTAAAAAATTTCCTCATCACAAAAATATACAGGTTACTTTAAATATCCAATTAATTATAAATTCCTACTAAAATAAAGGAATTGTTATATTTATTTGATATAATTTATGTGATTACAATACATGTACGGAGAATAAAAGATTACAAATCATCTATATGGAGGTATGAGAAATGGATGAACAACGAGACATAGGACCTAAAATAGAAAAAAGCTTTGAATTAATAGGGAAAAGATGGACAGGACTAATTATTTATGTACTTATGAGTGGTCCTAAACGTTTTAGTGAGATTCATTCAATGATTCCAGATTTAAGTAAACGTATGCTCACAGAAAGAATGAAAGAACTTGAGGATAACGATATGGTAGTACGACATGTGACCGCGGAACGCCCTGTACGAATAGAGTATTTACTAACAAAAAAAGGAACAGAATTAGGAAGAATTCTTGGGCCAATTAGTCAATGGGCTGAAAGCTGGATAAAAGAGTAAATAAAAAGGTCCTTTCAAATACGTAAATCAAACACATATTAAGACAAGAAGAAGTGCAATTCCCTAAAAAATATAGTCAATCAATTCAATAAGTAGACAATTCATATTAAAAAAATTACACTGTTTCATATTAAAGTAATAACTGACCTCATTTTAGAAAGGCAGGAAGAAACAAATGGCAAATCTTCTTTATATTACAGCGCATCCATTTGACGATACCGAATCATACAGTATGGCAGTTGGAAAAGAATTTATTAAATCCTATAAAGAATTAAACCCTTATGATGAAGTTGTTCATCTTGATTTATACAAAGCGGATATTCCATATCTTGATGCTGATGTATTTAATGGATGGAAGAAACTTAGATCTGGCATGCCTTTACATGAATTAACACCTATTGAAATATCAAAAGTAGGACGTCTAGCTGAATTAGGCGGACAATTTGTATTAGCTGACAAGTATGTATTCGTTACTCCAATGTGGAATTTCTCTATTCCAGCCATTTTAAAAACATATCTTGACGCTGTGGCTGTATCAGGAAAAACATTTAAGTATACAAAAGAAGGGGCGGTAGGATTATTAACAGGTAAAAAAGCATTGCACATTCAAGCACGTGGCGATATTTATTCTGAAGGACCAGAAGCACGTAAAGAGATGGGACATCGGTATTTAGAGGTTATGATGGAATTCTTTGGAACTTCTTTCTTTGAAGGGATATTTGTCGAAGGACATAACAAATTTCCAGAACAGGCTGAAGAAATTAAGGAAAAAGCTATTATTAGAGCTAAAGAAGTTGCTAAAAATTTTTAAATATTTCAATCTGAAAACTCTCCTAGGTTTTTCTTCACTTACCTTGTATCTAATGTATCCTACAATATTATCTCGCTCTATAGTATTGTGTACATCAACTTAATCCACCAAAATAATTTTCAGTCGTTTAATCAGATCATTTTAGGAATATAATTATAATCGTTATCAGTGAACACGAAAAGAGATGGCTCCGGCAGAATGCTGAAACCATCTTTTTTCGTGCTTGATTTTTCAAGGTTTTTTATAAAGTACAGTTCAATTCTTTACAATCTCAATTGATTGACAGTAACTTATTTACATCAACCAAGAAATCAAAAAGGGAAGAGTGACAAGAGACATAAGCGCACTAATAAAGAAAGAAGAGGCTGTCTCACCTGCTAGACTGTCAAATTTCACTGAAATCATAGCAGCTACTGCAGATCCTGGGAATGCTACTAATAAAACTAACTTTGTTATGTCATCTGAAGATAATCCGATTGCATGCGCAATTCCAAGCATGACAAGTGGTTGAACGATTACTTTAAGAAGTGCAATCCCAAATGCAGTTGGGCTAAATTGAACTTTACGAATTCCGATTGTGACCCCAACAGCAAATAACGCTGCACCCGATGTAATGCCACCAATTTGCTCTAAACTCTTCGCTAATAAATGTGGTGATTGGAACCCGCATAGCACAAGAATGACCCCAATTAAAGGAACACATGCTAGCGGCTCTGAAAGACCATGTAAAATTGATTTAACAGTTACTTTCCAAAGACTTTCTTTCTCGTCAGTCTCTTCATTCTGACGTTGACCCACTGCACCAATAATAGTAGCTAATGGATCTAGTATGGCATTCACAACGATTCCTGTAATGGCAATTGGAAGCGCAGCCACACTTGCTCCAAACAAACTTCCTAAAACCGGAGTTCCCATAAACGCAAAAGTTGGTTGGGCTGAGTTTAAAGAAAACATTGATGCTCCTGTTAATGAAAACTTAAATACGTATTTAGCAATTAATAGGAAAACAATATAAAAACCTACAATACCAATAACTAAGGCAAGTAAAAATGGCCATTTTTCAATTAATGTTTGCTTAGGGGTTGTTGTAATCCCAACAAACAGATGGGCTGGTAATGCAAATTTAGTTACTAATGTATTTAATCCTTTTGATGTCGTCGCATCAAATTTTTTAAAATATCCAGCTAAATAACCTAATAGAATGGTAAAGAAAATAGGTGTTAGAATGATAAAAATTTGACTAGTTTCCATTTTAAAATCCTCCATACTTCACTTTGATCTAAATATATATATCCCTAAATTACGATTTAACTTCAAAGTAAATAATTTCTGGTAAATACCAATGCCTATCGAGGTGATAGGCATTGATTTAAACCTACATTTCTATCTCTGAAATTTCACTATCTTTGATTAATTTATAAGTTGGATGCCACATAGCATCTTTTACAGCTTGTTCCACATCTTCTGGAACATGTTGAGCCACGCCATCTTGAATAGCTGCTTTTGCGACTTGAATTGCTACTGCTATAGAAACAGAACGCAAATCTTTTGTACTTGGAAGTAATGAAGCACCAGTTTTACGACTATCAGTCATATCAGTCACAGCATTTGCAACAGCAGTAAACATGCCACTTGTAATCACTTTAGCTTTTACGACAATCGAACCAAGTCCTAAACCAGGGAATACAAATGCATTGTTAGATTGACCAATTTCGTATACTGTACCTTTATAAGAAACAGGCTCAAATGGACTTCCTGTTGCAATTAGTGCTTTTCCATCTGTCCAAGTAAGTAAATCTTGCGGAGTTGCCTCTGCTAATGGCGTTGGGTTTGACATTGGCATAATGACTGGGCGTTCCACATGTTTGGCCATTTCTTTTACGATTTCTTCTGAGAAGGCTCCCGTTACACCTGATGTTCCAATCAGAATAGTAGGTTTTACTTGTTTAATTACTTCCAGAAGAGTTATTTTACCGGACTCATCACGTGCCCAATCTTTTACTTCTTCCGACTTTTGTAAGTAAGGTTTTTGGAAGTTTAAAATACCATCCATATCGTCTGTTAAAAGTCCTCGGTAATCAACAGCCCAAAATCTACTATATGCTTCTTCTGTCGAAAGACCATCAAACACCATCGCATTATGAATTTGATCGGCATTACCAATCCCTGCGGCTCCTGGTCCAAATACCACTACTCGATGCTCTCGTAATGGAACTTCAGTAACTTGAACAGCAGAAAGGATCGCTGCTAATGTAATGGCTCCAGTACCTTCAATGTCATCATTAAATGTTAAAATCTTATCTCCGTATTTCTCAATAATGTTGCGCGCATTGACATTACCGAAGTCTTCCCAATGTAATAAAGCATTTGGGAACATTTCTAATGCTTTTTCAACATATGCATCAATAAATTCGTCGTATTTTTCGCCTCGAACACGTTCATGTCGATTTCCAATATAAAAAGGATCTTGTAACAACTCTTCGTTGTTTGTCCCTACATCTAATACAACAGGTAACACACGACTGGGATCGATACCAGCAGCTGCCGTATAAACAGCCAACTTACCAACAGAAATATTAATTCCATTTGCTCCCCAATCTCCAATGCCCAGAATACTTTCAGAATCTGTAGCTACAATTAAATCAATATCATCTGCTTTCACTCCACTATTTGCAAATGCTTTTTCAATGCCATCCATATCATTAATAGAAAGGTAAACACCGTCTGGACGATGATATTCATGACTATACTCTTGAATGGCTTGTCCAACAGTCGGAGTGTAAATGATAGGTAACATTTCACTTAGATGATCTGTTAGTAATCGATAGAATAATACGGTGTTACGATTAGATAAATCGTTTAACCAAACATTTTTTCGTAAGTTATTAGGTTGTTCTTTAAATTGTAGATAAGCACGTTTAGCTTGTTCTTCTAACGTTAAGACTGTTGGAGGTAATATCCCTTCTAAGCCAAGATCTTTACGTTCTTGTTTTGTAAATGCTAATCCTTTATTTAAGAAAGGTTGAGCAAGAAGAGCTTTCCCTTTCAAATTCGTTTGAATAGATCCGTTATTGGAAATATTAAATTTATTCATGTGATTATTCCTTCTTTCTTAAACCCTTAGTGTATTTGATTGCATCAATCAAGGTTACTATTAGTAACTTGTGTCACCCAACGACACTAATAGTAACCAATGTAAATAAAATAAGTCAACAATTTTATTTTTCCTTTTTTTTCCTCGGATTATTTTTTATAGGCCAGTAAATAAATAGTTCCCTCTAAGTAAATATAAATTAAAACTATATAAAATAAGGGTTTTTGTGTTTTTTTACATTAAAAAATTAATAGGAATAACTTAGAAGATAAGAAACTATATAGACGTTTTTATTAGAAAATAAAATATAAATACAATAAAAACCCTTGTTTTAAATCAGTCAATTAGGTTACTTTTTATAACTTTGTTATTTTATTGATCCTTATATGTGTGGTTTATTATCTATCATATTAAAAACAGAAAGGTGAGAATGAATAATGGGAAAAGTGATGTAAGATCCAATTCACTCAGTATAGGATGATTCATATGTAAAACCTTCTTCGATAAAGTCAATTCAGTTGACTACATCGAAAATCTGTTGTACTATACAGGATATAGTCAACTTGATTGACTGTATTTAGAGTATGAAGAAAATAGGATTCACCTAAATAAAATGAATACATTATGGAGGTTTCTCATGGTTAATATCGTTAAAATTAGAGGAAGTGTATTTGCTCCTTATGCTTGGTTAAAACCTATTAAGGATTCTGCAACAGGAAGAATCTTAGAATATACTGGTGATGCACGTGAATTTACACCGTACGCCGTAAACACAATGCGTTCAAGATTAGAGCAGGAAGTGATTATTGATTTTTATAAAAAAGAAATTTTTACATTTGCAGATGCTTGTATTACAACTGTAAAAATTACAAATCCAGATGGTTCTATTGAGCATAAAGAAGGAAAAACAGGTACAGAAAATATTGTATGTACGAATGTTGTGTGGGGCGCTGATGAAGTTTCTTTTAAAATGAGTGCAAGTGCCAGCAACCCTTTAGATACAGCGGCACCTGCGGCTGATTATTTATTAACTATACGTGTTAACAAAAGTGGAGCTTTGCATATTGAAGGTTCTCATGATGGGTTCCCTTGCTATGAATTTTATAAGCAAACGGATTTTGGTCGAGTTGAATTAATCTATACACATGATTACAGAGAAACTGGTGACACTCCAGCAGCGCTAGCTGGAGAAATGGAGTACAGTTTTAAAAAGACAATTTAGATATAAATATGAATCAGAAGCGTATTACTATTTAGACAAGAAAGAGCGAATATGAAGGGAAAAGCAATTGATTATGCGAAAGAAATTGCAACCTGTTTTGCTCAATAATTAAAGGTTATGTATTATCCAAAATAAAATTAAAATTACAGAGGTGTTTCTCATGACTAATATCGTTAAAATTAGAGCAAGTGTATTCATTCCAACGTCTTGGACTCCAATAGGTTGGACTGGATCTAAGAAAGATAATCAAACGGGAACCTTAATCGAATTCGAAGGTGACGCACGTGAATTTACCCCGTATGCTGTAAACACTATGCGTTCTAGAGTTGAACAAGAAGTAGTTGTAGATTTTCACAAAAAAGAAATTTTCACATATGGGAATACGGGTATAACAACAGAAAGAGTCACAAATCCAGATGGTTCTGTTAATAAGAAATCAGGAAAAGCTAGTACAGAACGTATTGTATGCACTGATATTGAATGGGGTTCTAATGACGTCAAGTTTCAAATGAGTGCAAGTGCTAGCAACCCATTAAATATAAATGCACCTGCTGTTGACTATCTTTTAACTGTGCATGTCAAAAATGATGGTATTGTTGATATTGAAGGTAAACATGATGGATTCCCTTGCTATGAATTTTATAAACAAACAGATTTTGGTCCGTTTGAACTAATTCATACACATGATTTCAGAGAGACTGGTGACACACCTGAAGCTCTAGGTGGAGACATGGAGCGCAGTTTTAAAAAGATATTGTAAGGACGATGTTTTACCACATTGTTATTGAACCAAGATAAATTTGTATTCATGATATGTATATCGCTCGCAAAATGGGAAGACTCACATGAAATAAATCTAGACAAGAAATGTTATAGGTTTTATTCCGCTATGGATAATTTCAGGCAATACAATTTAAATCGATGTCAAAATAATGATGAAAAAACCATTCGAGTTTTTCTATTTTGTTGGTGGTATACCAGTGTTATCAAACTAAGGTTAGGAAAGAGCAGTTTCAAAAGAAACTTTTTTCTTTTTCTAAAAAACAGTGTAGATGCTTAAGTAGACGTATACTGCGCGGAGGATGTTGTAGAAGAAAAAGAGTTATTTCATTTTTATGAAAGGCCGAATCTAGATTCTCCTATAGAAGCAAATCTACAAATTGTTTTAGAGGTTATTTTAATCTAAGTACAATAAATCATGGATCAAGTATTTAGAGAGTATGACAATGGAACAACTAGTTACATCACTAGTAAATAAATTCTTCTTAGTAAGTATGCCGATACAATTCAAACGTATATTTTTTGTTCCGCTTGTAACTTATGTAGTTACAAGTGGGTGAATAAAAGAAAAGTGAGGAAACGTATATATGACTGTAAAAATTAAAGTTTATTCTGATTTTGTATGCGCATTTTGTTTTTTAGCAACAGGTCCTTTGGATGAGGTTGTAAAGGAAAAAGATGTAGAAGTAGAATGGATGCCATTTGAATTACGTCCTAGTCCAGCACCGAAAATTGATCCACGGACACAACCTCGTGTAATGGAAGCTTGGAATTCATTTATTTATCCTACTGCTAAAAAATTAGGATTAGAAATAAAGTTTCCACATTTTCGTTCGTATACGCACCTTGCGTTTGAAGGTTATCAATTTGCAAAGGAACATGGAAAAGGAAATGAGTTTCACCATAAAGTGTTTATTGCACATTTCCAAGAGGAACAAAATATTGAAGACATCGAAGTGTTAACAAAAGTGGCGGGGGAAGTGGGACTTTCTCAGGATGTATTTAAGGAAGCATTAGTATCACGGAAGTACCGAGAAATGCATCAAGAAGCGATAAAACATGCCCATAGAGAAGCACAAATTATGGCTGTTCCAACGTTCTTTATTGGTGATGAAGTTATTCAAGGTTTTACTAGTAAAGAAAATTTAGCAAAGACGATTGATCAAGAAATAGAAAAGAATAAAGAGAATGAGTTGGATGGACTGCAATGTAGTATAGATGGAGATTGTTAAGGCTAGATTAAATTAATGGTAAAATATAGATTTGTAAGTCAACCAAGTTGACTGTATTGGAGTTCTATTGTAGAATGCATAATGTAGTCAATTTTGTTGACTTTATTATTTTTTATAAAAGTAATAGGAGGAAAAAACATGACAACAGTTTTATTTGTAAAAGCAAACAATCGTCCAGCAGACCAAGCGGTTAGTGTGAAATTATATGAAGCTTTTTTAGCAAGCTACAAAGAATCACATCCAAATGATACAGTGGTAGAGCTTGATTTATACAAGGAAGAATTACCATATGTAGGAGTAGATATGATTAACGGTACATTTAAGGCTAGTAGAGGATTTGATATAACAGCAGAAGAGGCAAAGGCTGTATCTGTTGCTGATAAATATTTAGATCAATTCCTTGCAGCTGATAAAGTTGTATTTGGTTTCCCGTTATGGAATTTGACAATCCCAGCTGTACTACACACATATATTGATTACTTAAACCGTGCGGGCAAAACATTTAAATATACGCCAGAAGGTCCAGTAGGTCTTATTGGAGATAAGAAAATTGCATTATTAAACGCGAGTGGCGGTGTATATTCTGAAGGACCAAAAGCCGAAATGGAGATGGCTGTTAAATATGTAGCAAGTATGATGAGCTTCTTCGGTGCAAAAGATATGGAGAAAGTCGTGATTGAAGGCCACAACCAATACCCTGATAAAGCAGAAGAAATTATTGCTGCAGGGCTTGAAAAAGCTGTTAAAGTAGCAAGTACGTTTTAATTAACAAAACATTTGTTACTTCTATATGGCAGTACCAACACTTTTATAGCGATGGTACTGCTTTTTTTATTCACTTATCTCTTTATTTTCGAGTGCTAAGAACCCAATTGATGCAAACTTTCCACTCTCAAATTATTCAAACGATAGAAAGAAGGATTACATTACAATGGAACGTTTATGGACAAGGAACTATATCATGCTGACAATTACAGCATTATTACTATTTAGTGGTTTTTATTTATTAATGCCAACATTGCCTATGTTTATTACACAATTAGGTGGAAGTGAATCTCAAGTTGGCTTTATTGTTGGAGTGTTTACAATATCTGCAGTAATTTTACGTCCTATTGTTGGCGGATTAATGGATCGATATGGCAGGCGTGTATTTATAATAAGCGGACTACTATTTTTTGCAATTACAATGTATTTTTATGATTGGGTAGCAGGAGTTATATTTTTAGTGGTGTTACGTATCCTCCAGGGAATCGGCTGGGCAATTGCTACAACTTCGATTTCCACGGCTGTGACCGATGTGATTCCACCATCTCGTCGCGGAGAAGGAATGGGATGGTATGGACTTGCAATGACTTTAGGTATGGCTTTAGGACCAATATTAGGTCTTTGGGTAGTAAAATCATTTTCATTCCATTATCTATTTCTTCTATGCACAGCATTAGCACTTATGGCATTCATACTTGCATTTGGTACAAAAATCCCAGCAGTTCAACATACATCAAAAAAGCCAATATCATTTTTTGAAAAAACTGTTTTACCAATCGCTATTGTTACATTTTTCCTAACTATTACTTTTGGCGGTATTACAACATTTTTACCACTGTTTGCGGCAAACATTCAAGTGAATGCTGGTACTTTTTTCTTAGTGTATGCTGCCACACTTACAGTAATTAGACCACTTGCAGGGAAGATATCCGATAAATATGGAGAAGGAGTCATTATTGTTCCTGCACTTTTTACAGTGATAATCGCACTATTAATCCTAACAATGACAAAAGGTCTTGTCGGACTAGTTATTACAGCTATTTTATATGGAATTGGATTCGGATCAGCACAACCCGCTCTTCAAATAGTAACTTTACGATTGGCTCCACCAGAGAAAAGAGGTGTAGCAAACGCTACATTTTTTACTGCTTTTGATTTAGGGATGGGTTTAGGAGCTATTATTCTAGGATTTGTTTCACAGCTCATGGGATATCAAATGGTATTTATTGTTTGTGCTGTATCTGGGTTTATTAGTCTGTTAATTTTTATTTTGTTTGTAAAAAAGATGCTAAAGTAGCTTTTTAATTTACGAAAAAAGCGAGTTTTATTACTGGGCATAACATGGATGTAACTGGTGGAAGTCATCTGTAATTAGGTAAATGTAGCTTTAATAGAATAACGAAAAGAATCCAATTTCTCTATTTTAAAACAGAGAAATTGGGCTTTTAGTATTGGAATAACCTAAATGTTGTAAATTCGCATTTTCTTGACACGCCCCTTTAAAGAAGTATTGGTATAAATTTAATCGGTATTAGTGGACACTTTATGATTTGAAAATTAAGTTTAGGTCAAAATATGGTTTAACTTACATGTGTGTAATAAGAAGCATAAGATGGCCGTTATGGTCAACTTATGCTTCCAGATTTGTAATATATAATATCTAATACGTTAGATTTTTTTGCTCAACTCCACTCTTTTCTAGGAATTCAAGTTAGCACCAAAATCTATTTAGCACATTCAGGAACTGGCTAATGAAATTTGGTCTTCAATTTTTAAGCACGATGAAGGTTAAGAAAAGGGAGTGTTGCCTTTATATATGAATTATTAATCATATATAAGATGCAAATGAGATTATGAAAAAGTTTGCGCTTGACGAATCGACAATTCGCGATATAATGAAATTTGTAATGTTAATTATGTTGAGGATTGGTCCTATATGGATTTGAAAAAAGAGTGCGCACTTGACAATTCGATAATTCTCGATACAATGATTTGTATGAAACAAGTTGACATTTTCAAAGCATTATCTAATGAAGCAAGACTGCAAATTTTAGAATGGCTTAAGGAACCAGATCTCCATTTCACTCCCCACGAAGGGATTGATATGAACAAAACCGGGGTATGCGTTACTCAAATTACAGAAAAATTGAAAATGACGCAATCGACGGCATCTCATTATCTCTCGATGCTTTTACAAGTTGGACTTATAAAGGCCGACCGCATAGGTAAGTATACTTATTACAAAAGAAATGAAGATGCCATCAATGGAATCGCTGAGTTCTTAAAGCAAGAGAAATAACTGAGTGAAACTGAATTCTTTACGAATTCTTTGGGAGAGTTCAGTTTCATTTCAGCTAGAATAAAGAGATAATATTCATGGGATATATTTTTTTGAACAGACATATCGACAATGTTCGATATGTCTATGTGAAAATAGAATTATAAGGAGTGGCATCATTTGTCTAATACATTGAAGATTTATATATTGGCTATCGTTAGTTTTTTAGTAGGAACTTCCGAATATATTATTTCGGGAATTTTAGATACGATTGCAGATTCACTTGGAATAACTTTGGCTGCAGCAGGTCAATTAATTACAATATTCTCACTTGTGTATGGAATATTTACACCTATTCTTATGGGAATAACATCTAGTATTGACAGACGTAAATTGATGATTTTTTCGCTAGGTTTGTTCGTAATAGGTAATATCTTGGCATTTGCCCTACCAGGTTACGGATTATTTGTAGTGGCTCGAGTAATTATGGCACTTGGAGCAGGGATGGTTGTTGTTACTGCTTTAACTATCGCTGCAAAGATAGCACCAGAAGGTAAACAAGGTAGCGCGATTGCTACAGTGGTTATGGGGTTTACAGCTTCACTAATCATAGGAGTACCCCTTGGAAGAATTATTTCTAGTGTATTAGGTTGGAAGGCTGTTTTTGGTGGAATAGCACTGTTAGGAATTCTTGCAATGATAATAATTAGAGTATCTATACCACTTATTAAGGGTGATAAGCCTGTACCACTAGTTAAACAGTTAGCTCTTTTTAAGAAAGGAAGGGTGACAATTGGATTAGCAATTACTTTTTTCTGGCTTGGTGGGTATTCAATTGCTTACACTTACCTTTCACCCTACTTGTTAAATGTATCAGGAATAGAGAAAAACTTTTTAAGTGGTGTATTGCTGATTTTTGGTATTGCAAGTTTATTTGGTTCTAAATTTGGTGGATTTAGTACAGATCGTTGGGGAGTTCAAAAAACATTGGTAGGTGGAATGTTGCTACATATCATTACGTTAGTATTATTATCTCTTGTAACAAATTCTTATATTAGTGTTTTAATAATATTAATACTATGGTCATTTGCTGCATGGTCATCGGGACCAACACAACAATATAACTTGGCTACAATCGAACCAGAGTCATCAGGTATATTATTAGGCTTAAATCAGTCAGTAATGCAACTGGCAATGGCGGCTGGTGCAGGAATTGGAGGTGTTTTTGTTGAGAAAGTATCATTATCTTCAGTTACCTGGACAGGCGCATTAGGAGTTGCAATAGCTATTGTAGCAACTTTGGCACTCTCTCGAGCACAGTCAAGCAAGATGTCAGTAGAGTATAAAAAATCATAACTCCTTCCTTACTTATTAGGAAAATAGGTTTAAAATAATAAGGTAGACTAAAAAGTAAAATATTATTTATGATAATCAATCTTTTATAAAAATTAAATTTAAATCGAAAATAGCCCTACTCATTTTGATTACACTTTTTCAAAATGGAGGGTTTTTTTTTACTGTAAAATCAATATCTGCAGCATATTTTTGCTACAAAAAGTCTCATTATAAAATTATGGTTTCGTTTTATATACCTCCATCAACTACAAATACAAAATTACAATAAATTTTCAATTTAAGGTTGTTTCTGCATGTTATCTTTATACCAGCTTGTTATTCTCTCTATATAATTCTGCTACATTTATTAGTGATGGAAATAGTGAAAGACTTTTTAATGGTTAAAATATAAAAGAATTTTTTTCGGTAAAAATAAAAGTAATCGTGGGGAAGATCAAATATGCAAAGAACAATTTTAATTGTGGAAGATGAAGATATTTTACGTGAAATTATGAAGGACTACCTACTAAACGAAGGGTATAAGGTTTTAGAGGCGACTGACGGGAAAGAAGCGTTATCTATATTTGAAGAACATGAGGTACATTTAATTATTCTAGACATTATGTTACCAGAATTAGATGGTTGGACGGTCTGTCGACGAATTCGTAAGAAATCTAATGTACCTATTATCATGTTAACGGCTCGGGTGGATGAGGATGATACTTTACTTGGTTTTGAATTAGGTGCAGACGATTATGTTACAAAGCCATACAGTCCACCCATTTTGTTAGCGAGAGCAAAACGATTAATTGACAGTCGATACTCTTCTGCAGTTAATGTATCTACTGAAGACACATTAACTAGTAGTGGTATACATGTGCATTTCCCTTCACATACAGCAACTGTAGATGGAGAAGACATAAGTTTGACACATACAGAATTTGAAATATTAACATATTTAATGCAAAACCAAGGGATTGTTATTACGAGAGAACAAATTATCACCAAAATTTGGGGTTATGAATTTGCTGGGGATGATCGTACAGTCAATAGTCATATCCGTAATTTGCGCCATAAATTAGGAAACAGGGCAACTTGTATTGTAACTGTTGTCCGAGTTGGTTATAAATTTGAGGGTCAGATATGAAAAAAGGAATTGTATTAAAATTATTTATACTAACAACTGCATTATGCACACTTATTTTAGTAACTATTTTTATTGGACAAACTATATTTTTCAAACAATACTATGCGAATCGAAAAGTTAATGATATTAAAACGAATATCCAATCCTTTGAAAAAGCATATGTAAAAGCTGGAGATGACGCGAAAGTAATTCAAGAATTGGAACAAAATTTCTATCAAGAGAATGCGACATGGATTACAACGCTAGACAGTGTAGGGAATATAAAATATGCAAATGATTTTTCTTTGGAAATTCAATTAGATCCTAATAAAAACAAGATTTTTTCTGAACGTTTAATTCAAATCCCATTGTATAGTTTTGTCAATTCAGAAGACATACAAAGGATAAAATATAGTTTAGAACAGGGGCATCAAATTATTATCGATGGAGTACAGAGAGATGATACAGTAGTCCCTGCGATTTTAACAATGAAAGATGAGAATGTTGTGCTGGAGAACAAGCAACTATCAGAAAGGATATATGGAAAAAAAACCGAATCTTCAAAAGAAAGTTCTCAGTTATATTTAGCAGGAATCATTAAGAAAGTGCATTTACCGGAGAGCGCTGTAGGAACTAATTCTCTTTATGGAAATCGTGTGTTTATAGACAGAATAAAACAATTTCAAGCTCATTTAATATTAAATGAACAAAATAATAATTTTGCTTCTACAGAAATAATGGATGATGAAGAAAATGATATTAAATATAAAATATTAATCAAACCAACAAAAGATGCAAATGGTAAAACAAATTATATTTTTGCTATGACATCATTGCAGCCGGTTGATGAAGCTGTGCAAATGATAAAGGATTATTATATATACTTAATTATATTCGTATTGCTTCTAATTGTTTTGATATCGTTCTACTACTCAAAAAAAATCGCTAAACCACTATTACAAATAAATGATACTACAAAAAAAATTGCTGATTTGGATTTCTCAGAGACGATACCTATTACTACAAAAGATGAAATAGGTGATTTATCACATAATATTAATACACTTTCTAAGACTTTGCACTCATATATTAATCAGTTGCAACAAGACATAGAGAAAGAAAAACAATTAGAAAATACACGTAAAGAATTTATTGCTGGCGTTTCACATGAATTAAAGACACCTTTAAGTATAATGAAGAGTTGCATTTCAATTTTGGAAGATGGTGTTGCTAGTAATAAAAAAGATTATTACTTTAAAGCAATGTCAAAAGAAGTAGATAAGATGAATATGCTTATTATTGATATGCTAGAACTAGCAAAGTTTGAATCCGGTACGTATAAAATGGAAATGGATGTTTTCCATATTGATGAGATTATTAATTATATATGCGAACAATTAGCTTCGGATATAACGGCTAAGCAATTACATGTCCATAAACAACTTTCTAAAATTGAGGTAATTGCAAATCATCATCGAATAGAGCAGGTGATTACTAACTTTATTACCAATGCGATTCGTTACACACCAGAAAATGAGAGTATTATTATTTCTACAATAGAAGAGAATGAACGTGTAAAAGTAAGTATAGAAAATAAAGGAGCTCATATCACGCCAGAACATTTAGAGAAAATATGGGATCGTTTTTATAGAGGAGATACGTCTCGTCAACGTTCCAAAGGTGGAACAGGATTGGGTCTCGCTATTTCAAAGAATATATTAGAGCTTCATGGTGTGGAATATGGTGTTTCGAATACAGAAGATGGAGTATTATTTTTCTTCTATTTAAATAAAAGCATGTAGAACTCAAATTCTACATGCTTTTATTATTTTTAAACAAAATTGACCTCATCTGCATTTTATCTTTATCAGCATTTATTAATATCTTCATTGGAAACTGAATTAAAAGCTGATAAGGAGATTGTTGAAGTGAAAAAAAGAGTGATATTGCTTATGTTTATTATATTAATACTAGGTACAGGCTTTAGTTTAATACATGCTAAAGGACAGAAAAATGTATCAAAAGAAGATTTGCGCTTAAGAGGGAAAACAATTGTAATTGATCCGGGACATGGTGGAGGAGATAGAGGGACGAAAGGTAAGAGCTTTGGAACGATTGAAAAAGATCTTAATTTAAAAGTAGCACAAAATATAAAAGAAGAGTTAGAAGAAAGAACGGATGCAAAAGTTATATTGACACGCGAAAAAGACACTAGCTTACTTTCAGAAACGAAGCAAAAGGAAGAATTAAAAGCACGTGTTAAAGTTGCTAAAGACCACTCGGCAGATCTTTATATCAGCATTCATCATGATGCTTTTGATGATACAAATGTAAAAGGAATAACAACTCATTATGGAGCTAATAAAAGAGAAGATAAAAAGTTAGCTAAGATCGTACAGGAAGCTATTTTTGATCAAAATATAGATAATCGAGATAGAGGCATTCATGGAAGTGATTTTCTTGTCTTAAGAGAAAATCCTTCCCCGGCTATCTTAATTGAGTTAGGGTTTACATCTAATGAGGGTGATGAAAAAAGAATGAATACAGAAGAATTCCAATCAAAATCGAAAAAGGGTATTGTGGATGGTATTATTAATTATTTTACTATCTAACAAAATAGGTAAATAGAGCTAATAATTGTAATATTATATAGATTTATTCACTAGCAATTGAATGTTTGTTCGCTATTTATTCGGTGTATAACCAGTTCGCGAATTAACTTAACTTTATTAGAGAGGCAAATACTTTTCTAAAGAATACAATAAAGTATTCTTTAACTAATTTCGACATTATCTGCATTTTATCTTTATCTCTATCTATTAATCTATTTATTGTAAGAACCGGTTGGGAATACTGAGTCAGCCAAATAAAGGTTCGGATTTATAAATAATTAATATAAAAATCAATAGAGAAAGGATAGATAAATAATGAAAAAATCCAAAAATAAGAATAAAACAAGTGTAATAACTAAGACAATTATATCGCTAGGAGCTGTTCTAGCAACGGCTTTTTTGATGTTCTTTTTAATTGGAAAATTCAACTCTACTCCAGCGAAGGGAATAGCTAAAGAAAGTATTAAACAAGTTAACACGCAGCAACAAGAAATAAAAAATGAAACAGCATCGCCAAAGCAAAAAAGGCCGGATGGAAAGCCAGTAGGAAAAGTTGTTTATATAACATTTGATGACGGTCCAAGTACATTAACAGGACAATTTTTGGAAGTATTAAAGGAACAAGATATTAAAGCAACATTTTTTATGCAAGGAAGTAATTTACAAAATACAAGTTTCCAGGAAAATGTAAAACGAGCAGTGAAAGAGGGACATTATATTGGTGCACATAGTATGACACATAATAGTAATAAGTTATATAAAAATGGACAATTTGTACCAGAGATGAAAGAAACATTAGCTCTTATACATGATATTACTGGTACAAATCCTAAATTAGTTCGCCCGCCGTATGGTTCCGCACCAGGATTAAAGAGTGAAGGAATTCGCAATCAAATTGTAGAAGCTGGAATAAAAGTTTGGGATTGGACGATTGATTCTCATGATTGGGAATTAAAAGATAATCCAAATCAGATTACAGAAAATGTAAAAAAACAAACAACAGAAGATGTAGAAGTTGTTTTGATGCATGAAAAGCCACAAACATTACAAGCTCTTCCTGAAATTATTAAATTTTATAAAGAGCAAGGTTATGAATTTGGTGTATACAATGATGCAGATCATTTTCGTCTAAATTTCCAGAAAGATCAGCGTCTATAACATATAAAGATAATCTATAAGACAGTAGTTTTTATTAATAAAAACAAAGTTGAACTTCTATTTTTAAATCAATAACTAAGCCAGTAGCCGATTTCCTTATCATATAGGGAATCTTTTTTTTCTTCCGAAAATATCCAATCGTGGGTTTTATGGCGTTTTGATGGGCGGGATCATTTCTTTAAACTATTTTTATCTTATCTGCATCTTATTTTTATCTGTAACGATTAATCTATATTTTGTAAACGAAAGGTACCCATTGAAAATAAAAATATCATCGCTTACGAAATAATGACTTGAAGTGAAAAAGAAAAGACACCCTAAGGTGCCTTCCTCCGACTTGAACCACTTTAATTTTAATAATATAGGGTTCGTCCCCACAAGGAAACCCAGCATTCTAGCCAAAACGCAATCTTTAGATCAAAAAATAAGAATAAAACCATTGAATAAATATTTAATTTATGTTCTTTTAATCTCATTTTCATAATCTTCAAGTTCCCTATCTGTCATTACATATGAGGAGGGATTCTCTTTTATAAAACGTACCGTATTTAGTCCGATCATCTGAGCAGCGGCTGACGGTTGACCATCCGGTAAAATAGGCGAAATGGACAGATCGGCAACCTTAAGATTTTTGGTACCAAACACATTAAGGAATCCATCGACAACCCCTTCTTGAATCGTCTGTCCCATCCGACACTGCCCGCCCAGAGAGAAATTCGTGTAAGAGGCTTTGACATAATTCTCAATCTGCTGTTGTTTGTTAGGATCGTTGTCAGGTAGCTGTAATATACTCTCTGGAGGATATACAACCTTCCCGATGCCGTTATTTGGGTATTTCAGTGGATCTCTAGCCTCTACAATAATATTATAAATTCTCTTATATTGATCGACCATATACGTTAGGTCACTAGGATCTTCCAATGGATTGAAGTTAAGAGATGGATAAGCCTCTGGATCGCTATGTTCCACTAGCACTGTACCCCCGCTTTTTGTTTTCACGTCTACAATACCAAAACTCATGATACTTGGAGTGGTTTGGAAAGTTAAATCTAAACTCCAACCATTGCTGATCACATCTGGAGCAGGGAGAAAAAATGGGATAGGAGCTCCTATCAGTTGGAGACGACGACTTTCTAGTAGATTCAGTGGATTCTCTGCTTGGAAAGCGCCTAGGATAAGTGGATAGTTGGGATCAGTAAAAAATATCGGAAGAATTTGGGAGGTATCTATCTCAACCCCCAATCCAACATAATTCTGGGTTTGAAGATTGTGACCCACATTTGGACTCTCTATCAATGTTGGTATACCTGCTTTAGCTAAATCCTCCGATTTACCGATTCCTGAACGCTGTAGAATGACTGAGGAAAAAAATCCTGCAGAGACGATAATACCTTTTCTTGCAAACCTTCTATGTGAAACGCCATCTTTGACAAATTCAACACCAACCGCAATGTTCAATCCATCTTTTTTCTTAAATAAGATTTTGTTAACGGTTGTTTTAGCTAAAATAACCAACTTTCTTCCACCAACTCCAAATTCATCTGGATTGGGCTGGTTTCCTTGGCTGACAATATGGTCATTTAAATAGCCTGTTGCCGTTGAGGATCGGGCAAATTGGCCGGGGCTAACCTCTTTTTGAATATATTGCGTTTTATAAAATGTACAATCCCTTATGCCGGTATTATAGTCCACAGCAATCGGTGTTCCCAATACTGTGTTTGTTGCTTGAACTAACGTATTGATCAATCCATTAGGGGGAATGCTCTGCTGCCTAATAAAAATCGGCCCTTGTGTTCCTCGTTCATTAGGGCTTTGTGTCGATCCTGTATAGGTTTCATTTTTTATAAATAAGGCGCTAATCTTGTCGTAACTCCATTGATCACCAACTAGGCTTGCCCACTGGTTATATAACTCTTTACTCCCACGTACGGCGTACATATCACTAATTTCTGAGCTTCCCCCTATGGTGCGACCATTTGTTGCAATAAGTGTACGTGCAATAGTTGACTCTAGTTCAGAAGTAACATTAAAGCTAAACCTGTTACCGCGGGTTGTATTAATGGCAGTAAGAATGCTAGGGTTACTTAGCTCATTCGTCATATTTGTTCCTGCTTCCAGCACTAATACAGAAGTACTTTTGTCATCCGTTAATTCTTTGGCAATTACCCCTCCAGCAGTTCCGGCACCAATCACAATATAATCAAATTTGGTAGGGTCTATTGGTTTTACAGGCTCTGGAGGTGCACAAGGAAATGCACAAGGAAATAATGAATAAGGAAATTCACAAGGATTGAAACAATTTCTATTTTTTGATGGCATAAATAATCAAGCTCCTTTTTTGCATTTAGTATATTAAATGTAAAAAAGAATCTGTCTCTTGTACCAATGTCTTTACCTTTTAAAAAAATGTATGCTCTATACATGTAAGGTTAACATAACGAAATTTTGATTCTTTAGGTTGATGGTGATGGTGCTACCCCATCACTATCAAGCTACTATTTTTAAGTATCCATCAAACGAAAGTTTTATCTCTTTATAACTTTTTATGGGAATTCAGCTTGTTTTTTCATGTGCTTCTTTTTTGTATGTAATATTGCATATAAGAGTGTATTGATAAAAATGTAAGGGCTCACTATAATGAGGGCATAAAGATAAATCAAATTTTAGTAACAATAAAAAAGGAGGAAATAATATGGAAATCGCAATGGCAGTTTTGAAATTTTTAGGTGGAGTAATTCCGTTAGTTCAAGAACTCTTAAAAGCATTTATGTAAGTATATTATTTAGCAATCATGTATAAATCATTATCATATCTTTATATAAAAAGTACGGGGTGATTTTTCTGAAAATTAAGAAAAATAACAAAAAAATGAAATTCCTAGCATGTTTATTAGTTAGTTTATGCACTATTAATTATTCATCTATTTCTTTCGCAGAAACACAAACAGGTAATGTAACTGATGCAACCAAAAATGCTAGTGGCATTGATAATGGTATAGCAAATTTAAAGTATGATAGTCGAGATATTTTAGCAGTAAATGGTGATAAAGTAGAAAGTTTTGTTCCGAAAGAAAGTATCAATTCAAATGGTAAATTTGTAGTAGTTGAGCGTGAGAAAAAATCACTTACAACGTCACCTGTCGATATTTCGATTATTGATTCTGTGGCTAATCGTACTTATCCAGGAGCCGTACAACTTGCAAATAAAGCTTTTGCAGATAATCAACCTAGTCTATTAGTGGCAAAGAGAAAACCTTTGAATATTAGTATAGACTTACCTGGCATGAGAAAAGAAAATACAATAACTGTCCAAAATCCGACATATGGTAATGTGTCTGGAGCAGTAGATGATTTAGTATCTATCTGGAATGAAAAGTACGCAACAACACATACGTTACCTGCAAGAATGCAGTATACAGAATCTATGGTTTATAGTAAATCACAAATAGCAAGTGCTCTAAATGTGAACGCTAAATATCTTGATAATGGGCTGAATATTGACTTTAATGCGGTTGCAAATGGAGAGAAAAAAGTGATGGTTGCGGCATATAAGCAAATATTTTATACCGTAAGTGCTGAACTACCAAATAATCCATCTGATCTTTTTGATAATAGTGTTACTTTCGGTGAGTTAACTCGTAAAGGCGTAAGCAATGCGGCTCCGCCAGTTATGGTATCAAATGTAGCTTACGGCAGAACCATTTATGTAAAATTAGAAACAACATCTAAGAGCAAAGATGTACAAGCTGCCTTTAAAGCCTTACTTAAGAATAACAGCGTCGAAACGAGTGGACAGTACAAAGATATTTTTGAAGACAGTACCTTTACCGCTGTAGTATTAGGCGGAGATGCGAAAGAGCATAACAAGGTTGTTACAAAAGATTTTAATGAAATACGAAATATTATTAAAGATAATGCAGAATTAAGTCCTAAAAATCCAGCATATCCAATTTCATATACAAGCACTTTCTTAAAAGATAACGCAACTGCTGCTGTTCATAACAATACAGATTATATTGAGACTACAACTACAGAATATTCAAGTGCTAAAATGACGCTTGATCATTACGGTGCATATGTTGCTCAATTTGATGTATCTTGGGATGAATTCTCATATGATCAAAATGGAAAAGAAGTACTAACGCATAAAACTTGGGAAGGAAACGGCAGAGACAAAACTGCGCATTTCTCTACAGTTATACCCCTTCCACCGAATTCAAAAAATGTAAAAGTCGTAGCGAGAGAATGCACAGGTCTTGCTTGGGAATGGTGGAGAACAATTATTAATGAGCAAAATGTTCCATTAACAAATGAAATAAAGGTTTCAATTGGAGGAACAACATTATACCCAACTGCTAATATTAGTCATTAGGTATAAATGAAGCGCCCTGTAAACAGGGCGCTTTTTCAAATATATCATACTCATCTAATTGGAGAGTCAATATACTATTTTAAGTGAAGAAAAAACGCCCAAAGAGGCTATTTACTTTTATATTGCTTGTTCCAAGTCGAACTGTTTACCGACTTTTAAGCTCATTAAACTGACATTAGGTTGCGCCGAATTGTTGCATTTAAAATACGCCCTTCTACTCCACGGCTTTTGGAAAAACGAAAACGGGCAGGTTTAGATTACTTCATTTTGTTGCCTTGAATTGCGATATTTTTGCTATGGGGGATTTAGATTCTTTAGGTTGATGGATGTGTGACAATACCCCTAATAGATATGTCCCTAAGTTTTAATCAAACTTTTTCAAAGGAATAAAAAAGAATTTTGCTTAATAACAGGTATACATCCCGTTTATTTAAGAACTATTCTACGGGATTCACAAAGGCTACCGTTAAGAGCTCTCCTATCTATACAAAGACACCTTTGTTAGAGTTAAATAATAACCATAACTTTGCCGGAAGGCGGAGTTATGTTTTTTTGTTGTGGGGAAATAGGGTTTTGAGATTTTGCTGGTGGCGGATTTATGGGGTATGCTGTGGGTGGTTGGAGGAGGTTAAGTATTGTCGTATTTTGTTGATAAGTCGATATTCTATGTCGAATCGCCGATAAATTTGGAGTTACGGTCGATAAATTTCAAAAATCGCTGATAAATTTTAGAGGTGGGATAAAGATGATTGTGAAAGAACGACAAATGCCGATTTATTTACGGCAGTTAGAAGCGCTATTCAGAAGATTACCTGCCCATCATCCGAAACGGCAAATGGTGGCTGAAAATTTGGCGAAGTATAAAGCGGGGTACAAGGGCGAACAGGCGATTGATTACCCACTAAGTTTTCTTCCAGAAGAAAAGTACGATATTTTACATGATATAAGGTTATTTGATCAAAATCATTACTTCCAAATTGATACGATTATTCTTTCCCCGTGTTTTTTTCTTTTCCTCGAAATAAAAAATATAGCAGGTACATTACTATTTGATTCCAAGTTTAATCAGCTTATTAGAATAGCAGAAGGAAATTCAGAAGGATTTCCAGATCCGCTTTTACAAATTAAAAGGCAAGAGACTCAGCTTAGGAAATGGTTAGGGTTATATGGGTTTTCTAGTTTCCCGATTGAATCTCTTGTTGTGATTAGTACACCTCGAAAAATCATTAAAACTTCAGATGATAATCCCCGTAATAAAATTATTCATAGTGCAAATTTACCTAATAAAATAAACGAATTTGAGAGTAAATATAAGGAGGAGTCCATTGGTAATGTAAATGAACTGATTTGCCGAATTATAGATGGTCATTCTCCACAGCAGCATAATATCCTTTATCAATATAAAATTAAAAAAGAGGATTTGTTAAAGGGGGTGCAATGTGAGAAGTGTTTGATTATGTCGATGCTTAAAGGAAAAAGAGGATGGTATTGTTCGAATTGTAATAGTATGTCTAAAATCGCACATATGGATGCTTTACGAGATTATGTGCTTTTGCTTGGGGTGACAATTACAAATAGTGACTTAAGGGAGTTTCTGAATTTACAGTCCAGTTCTATGGTGAAAAGAATTCTCCATAAACTGGACCTCCCTTACACCGGAAAAAACAAAGACAGAAAATATGATCTAACCCCTCTCCAATTATAATTTTGCTATAATAAATAAGTATTTACACGAAGGGGAGTGTGGAAATGAAATTTAATATCGATCATTATATAGCTAGTGTTTTACAATGGATATTAAATATAGCGTTAATCATATTATCCATTGTTTTATCTATCTTTTTAATTAATGAGACAATCACATTTATTCAATACATATTTTCAGCGAAGAAATATACATCGTATAAATTGGTTGAAAGTATTATCGTCTATTTCTTATACTTTGAATTCATCGCATTAATTATTAAATATTTCAAATCGAATTATCATTTTCCGTTACGCTATTTTATTTATATCGGGATTACGGCTTTAATTCGATTGATTATTGTGTCACATGATGAACCATTTGAAACGTTATTATACGCAGGGTCAATTCTTGTTTTAGTCATTGCTTTATACATATCAAATTTGAGAGATTTAAGAAAAGAGTAGTAGTGCAGACATAAGTTTGCACTACTTTTTTCGTCTTGACCTTCAAGTTGCTTGAAAGTTTACAATGTAAGTAGGGCGTTTGAAATCGAAAAAAATAGAGAAATTAAGTGAAGAGGTTTCTTTTACTTGGAGGTTATAGAAATGAATCAGGAATTGAAATTACGTCCATTAGAACGAGAAGATTTAAAGTTTGTACACGAACTTAATAATAATGCACATATTATGTCTTATTGGTTTGAAGAGCCGTATGAGGCATATGTAGAATTACAGGATTTATATGATAAACATATACACGATCAAAGTGAACGCCGATTTATTGTGGAGAAAGATAATGAGATGGTAGGGTTAGTTGAGTTAGTAGAAATCGATTATATTCACCGTAGAACTGAATTCCAAATTATTATTGATCCGAGTTATCAAGGGCATGGATATGCAGCTGATGCGACGCGTTTGGCGATGGATTACGCTTTTTCCGTATTAAATATGCATAAGATTTATTTAGTGGTTGATAAGGAAAATGAAAAAGCTGTACATGTTTATAAAAAGGTTGGATTTGTCGTTGAAGGTGAACTGCAAGATGAGTTTTTCGTTGATGGTTCTTACCATAATGCGATAAGAATGTGTATGTTCCAAAAGACATACTTCGGAGAGAAATAACTGGGTGAAAAGGCTATAGACGAAACATTGTCTATAGCCTTTTTTACATCAAAAACAACAATTATTTATTGAAAAACGATAAAAAGATGTTGACTTATAATGTGGTGAGGCTTAATATGATGGTAACGAGATCATTGGAAATTAATGATGGAATTAAAGGAGAATACATGATGAAAAATAAATATGTAGTAGCTATTTCTTTCATGCTTTTAGCGATTATTTCTTTAACTATACATGCTTCAAACAGTAAAGTAGGAGCGAATGGATTTCTTGAAGAACCTTTCTTTTTCCTAGTACCAATAAGTTATGTATTGTTCTTTAGTGGTATTGGTGTATTACTATTTGGATTTATTACTTCTAAGTTGAAAAAGCAGAAGTAGCGTTAGTTTAGGATGGCATTTTGTGAAGAAAAAAGAAAAATGAGTGTGACAGAGTTATCCGAGAAATTAGGAGTTACAATAGTAAAAGTAAACGTCCCGATATTAAAAAATGGAAAAGAAAAAGCAGTTAAATTATCAACTAGGTGATGTTTTAGAGTATAAAAAGGGTGGATTTGCTTTTAATGTTTTATATGTAATAAAAAAGACCATGGCCAGTGCTATGGTCTTTTATGTTTTGTTTTAGTATGGAGTAGGAAGTGGAGATCCTGGTGGTCGCCACCAAGATTCAACAGTTTTCCAAGCAGTATTATAATCATAACCTCTTCCAAGTAAGTAACCGATAGCAACAGCTTCAGTTAATGCATGTTGATAGCCGAGGTGTGCGGCTTCACGTAATCCGTGAGAAACAGCTGGGCTAATGATAGCAATTGTTTGTTGTTTTAGAGGATGCTGCGGGTGCCAATGTTGATCTCGATAATAGCTATCTTGAGCCAAAGGTTGTTGCTCATAGAAATTCATAGTATCACTCCTATCTGTAATTTATTTGTAGGCATTTATACACTCTATGTAGGTGATTTATTTAGGGAATGGGCAAAAAACATGTTTTATGAAATTTTAAAGCATTGGTACTGTACATAGACATAATATATATGGAATTCATTACGTATAAAAAGTGAGCTGAATAATAATGAGCTGCCATTTTTACAATAGAGATGTAGATTCGGCAATTACGTTAGCTGGAGCACAGGGGACGATTCATGCGGTATATCATACTGTACAGGCGCAGCAACAATTACAACAATCGATGCAAGTGCAGCACATGCCTTATTATGGAGCTATTAAGCAAATAGTCCATTATGATGTGTATCCTGCAGGTTTATTTTCAATCCCATATGGTGGAGTGTACTTCTTATAAAAAAGCGACTGATGAAGCAGTCGCTTTTTATATTCCACCGAGCTTCATTCCGAGGAATGCGAAGAGGATACCTATTATGTAAGTAGTACTTAAATATAAAAGGAATGTGATAAAGTTTTTACGATGGAGAAGCTGAACGGCTTCTAATTTAAACGTCGAAAATGTAGTGAATGCCCCCATAAATCCAGTACCTAATAATAATTGCCAGTCTGTAGTGATTCCGTTGCCAATTATATATCCGAGTAAAAATGCCCCTGTTATATTAATGAGAAATGTAGCAATTGGAAATGAAGTTTTATTTCTCTTTTTAAACCAATTGCTAATTGTAAATCGAGTAATCGCACCGAAGAATCCTCCAGTTGCCACTAATAAGGCTCCCATCATGAGTAATCACCTTCCGTAAGCTTTTTCTTAATTAAGAAATCTCCAAGTGTATAACCAAGGCCAGACATAATGAGGCCGCCGAGTATGCTACATGATACATATAAGAAGGCTATGCTCCATTCGGAATGATTGATTAATTGCACAGTTTCTACACTGAATGTTGAAAACGTTGTAAACGAGCCAATAAATCCAGTTCCGATCCCAGTGATCATTGCAGAAGGAAGGATATTTAGACGAGCAATGTAAGTTGTCAGCCATGCTAATAAGAAGCAGCCGATCAAGTTAATAAGTAATGTAGCTAATGGAAACGAATGATGCCAAAGTACATGAATATTAAGACTTAAATAATAGCGGGAAAGGGCTCCTAATATACCGGCTATACCAACGATAATATAAATCAAGTTTCTCACCTCTTTAAATAGTTTGTTCAAAAAAATAGACTCCTACCAGTAGTTAAACTGGTAGGAGTCATTAGCTAAGCAGCGGTCATGGCGAACTCCATCGCCTATAAATTCTATTTATAGTGTACTAAATATGATATAGGATTTTCAATAAATATGTGTTTTTATTAATGAGAAGTACCAAAATTAGGATCGGTATAAACATACATTCTTTTTATTAACAGTGTTGTGGAATCTATTTCAAATACACTGCAAAATTTATTATCTTTAAATGATTGGTTGTTTTGTAAAGTACCACTTTCTGTACCTTCCACCGCGATTTTTGTATCTGATATTATATATGTAAAATTCTCTATATCATGGTCAAGAGAAACGATGAGCTTTGCTAATTCTCGATTTAGTGCATTGAATGAGTCTAATCCTTTTAACAATCCGGATTGTGGGAAGAAAACCTCAACATTTTGATCAAATAGTGATGAGACAGATTCAAAATCTTTTGCATCTACGGCATTAAAATAATTAACGATTACTTCGATTTTTGTATCTATATTTTTTGTCTGCACAGTTACGCTTCCTCTCTCTTTTATAATAATCTGTGTATGTCCTCATAAAGAATTTTTACGCATTCCTTTATATATATATCCTATTTTTAGTCGAGATATAAAAAGGTTAGCCAGCATAATGGCTGTATCAAATGTATACAGTAAAGGAGTGATTGTAGTTTGCTCACAGTCCAGCATTTTTTAAAATATGTATGATGGAATTTTAAGATAATTGAAGTAAGGGTTGCAACAATTACTTTTTAATTAAATATAATGATATGAATTTTTTCTTATGGTAAAATATTTCGTATGTTTGTAATGTACTTTAATTTGACTGAAAATAAAGAAAAATAAACTGGTATTTAAAAAAAGGAGTCGTTTGTTTGAAGAAATTTTTAAAAATAGTACTTATATGTATTTTAGTAGGGGCGGGCATTGTAGGTGGATTTTTAGGATATATGACACTTACAAAAGAACAGCCGGCTGATGTTATAAGTTTGAAGGTGGAAAACAATAAGGAGCGCGTATTAGAGCAAGGGAATGAATTTAAAGTCACGACATTCAATATTGGCTACGCTGGATTAGATAAGGATCAAGATTTCTTTATGGATGGGGGAAAGGGATCGGGTTCAAGTAGTAAAGAACAGACCGAAGTTAACTTAAAGAATATGCTTTCATTTTTACAAAGTGAGAATAGTGATTTTTCTTTATTACAAGAAGTAGATATAAAATCGCTTCGCTCATTTGATATAAATGAACATGAACTTTTGAAAAAAGGATTACCTGATTATGCTTCGTCATTTGGAAAGAACTACGATACAAAATGGGTTCCTGTGCCAATTACAAGTCCAATGGGATATGCTGAGGCAGGATTGAGTACATTTTCTAAATATAAAGTTCAAACAGCGAAGAGGTTCCAATTACCAGGAATGGAGCCTTGGCCAAAGCGTTTATTTGATTTAGATCGAGCGATTGTTGAATATAAAATCCCGGTTAATAATGGGAAAAATGTTAGGCTCGTAAACTTACATTTGTCTGCTTATGATGAAGGTGGAAAAATTAGAAAGCAGCAAGTAGAGTATTTAAAAAAATATATGAACAAGCATTATGAAAATGGTGATTATGTAATAATGGGTGGAGACTGGAATCAATTAGTTTCTAACGCTCAGTTAAGTGATCCGAAGTTTGTTAAAGAGCGTCCAGAATGGTTAGTAGAGTTGCCGAAAGGTTTTACTGATGGAGGATTTAAGTGGGCTGTAGATCCTTCTGTTATGACTGTGAGAGATGATGTGAAGAAATATGTAGAAGGCGAAAATTTTGTCACGATTATTGATGGTTTTATCGTTTCGCCGAATGTGGAGATTGTAAATGTACAAGGGAAAGATTTAAAGTTTGAAAATAGTGATCATAACCCAGTGAGTGCGGTATTTAAGTTGAAGTAATGAAGTGCAGAAAGCAAGAAAATTTCCAAGTTAAAACGACGAATATCGTGAAGGATGCTGCACATGCTTCTAATGTTATTTAACAAACGTCTGCGGCTACGGAAGAAGAAAAAGATAGAAATGATATATCAGTGAAGACGTTACATACGGTTAGCCAACAAGTTAGAAGATATTCTAGAAAAATAATATCGCTTTAAAAGAGCACAAATAATGTGCTCTTTTTTCATTTAAACGAATACTTGATAGGAATTTAATTGCTTTTCTTCGCATTTTCTGCCAAGCTTAAGGAGATAAAGTGAAACTATAATCATTAGGGGCCATACTCTACTGATTATTAGTCAAACCCCGCGGATAGCGGGATAAAATACTTCAAAGAAAGAATTATATAGGTGACGCATATGATTGAAGTTAAGACTTCTGAACTTAGTGATGGAGAATTTAATAGAGGTGTATTTGCAACTCGTGATATTAAAAAGGGTGAGTTAATACACGCAGCACCAGTTATCTCTTATCCGAATGAACAGCATGAACACATTGAGAAAACGTTACTTGCTGACTACGCATTTGAGTATGGGATAAATCATACGGCAATCCTTTTAGGATACGGCATGTTATTTAATCATTCATATACGCCGAATGCAACGTATGATATTGTCTTCGAGAATCATACGTTTAACTTCTTCGCTTATAAAGATATAAAAGCGGGAGAAGAGATTCTAATCAATTATAATGGTGAAGTTGATGACAATGAGCTGTTATGGTTTGATAAGGAAAAAGAAGAGAACGAAAAATAATTTAAAGAGTATAGAAAGAGTACATTCTGTTGTGGGATGTGCTCTTTTTTTATTGATGAAAATAAAGTAAAGATTACAAAAAAATACCACTTTCCTTTCGTGTGGTATAGTAAGATACTGAAGGATAGTGCTTTGAAGAACCTATATATTTTACAAATTGTTGTCTATATGGTTACATGTCAAGTTTAGTAGTCCATTTGGGTTGCTTTATTATGCGATATATATTTTAATATGAGTGGCACCTCTTATAATTTAAGAGGTTTATAGGTGTCTCGAATTAATTTTAGGTACACTGTATCCACCACTTTAGGTTTATGTATGTGGGGATATTATGGGCCCGTATAACGGGATAAAAAAGATTATAGAAATAGAGGAATCGTAAAATGAATATGCAAGAGGTTTATAAATATTTAAGTACGGTATTGCCTGAAGGTCATGTGAAGCAAGATGAAATGTTAAAGAATCATACGCATATTAAAGTTGGCGGAAAAGCAGATGTGTTCGTTGCGCCTACGAATTATGATGAAATTCAAGAAGTTATCAAATATGCAAATCAATATAATATTCCAGTTACGTTTTTAGGGAATGGATCGAATGTCATTATTAAAGATGGCGGTATTCGCGGGATTACAGTAAGTTTAATTCATATTACAGGTGTTACTGTAACAGGAACGACGATTGTAGCACAATGTGGTGCAGCAATTATTGATGTATCACGAATTGCATTAGACCACAATTTAACAGGTCTTGAGTTTGCTTGTGGTATTCCAGGTTCAGTTGGCGGAGCATTATATATGAACGCTGGTGCATACGGTGGTGAAGTATCGTTTGTATTAACAGAAGCTGTTGTAATGACAGGTGATGGAGACTTACGCACTTTAACGAAAGATGAATTTGAATTTGGATATCGTAAGAGTGTATTTGCTAACAATCATTATATTATTCTTGAAGCGAAGTTTGAACTTGAAGAAGGTGTACGCGAAGAAATTAAAGAAAAAATGGATGACTTAACGTTTAAACGTGAGTCAAAACAGCCTCTAGAATATCCTTCATGTGGTAGTGTATTTAAGCGCCCACTAAATAACTTTGCTGGTAAGTTGATTCAAGAATCAGGACTACAAGGTAAGCGAATTGGTGGAGTGGAAGTTTCTCTAAAACATGCTGGATTTATGGTGAATGTTGATAACGGAACTGCACAAGATTACATCGATTTAATTCATTTCGTACAAAAAACAGTTGAAGAGAAATTCGGTGTGAAGTTAGAGAGAGAAGTAAGGATTATTGGAGAAGATAAAGAATAACGAAATACGTATGAAGATGTGAATTATTTTAAAATAATATTTGGGTATTGTTGACAATTTGTTTGCAATTCAATATAATGGCTAATAATTTAACATATAACATACGTTGAAAGAGCCCAGTAGCAGTTTGTCACTGTTAACGAGAGAGCTAGGGGTTGCTGGAACCTAGCACAAACAAACTTGTGAATTACACTCTGGAGTATCTTAGGTAATGCTAAGCGGAGTAGCAATCGATATTATTGCTAAGAGTGGTATGAATAGCTATGCTATTTATGCAAACTGGGTGGTAACACGGTGAATAATCGTCCCTATGTCATAGACATAGGGGCTTTTTTGTTTTTAAAAAATAAAGGGGATGACAAAAGATGAATATTATTGATGAATTAGAATGGCGCGGTGCTGTGAATCAACAGACGGATGAAGAAGGTTTACGTAAGCTAGTAGAAGAGAAAAAGATTTCACTATACTGCGGAGTTGATCCGACTGGTGATAGTATGCATATCGGACATTTGATTCCGTTTATGATGATGAAGAGATTCCAATTAGCTGGCCATCATCCGGTTATTTTAATTGGCGGGGCAACAGGAACAATTGGTGATCCAAGTGGACGTCAATCAGAACGTCAACTTCAAACTTTAGAAGTAGTTCAGCATAATGTAGATGCGTTAACAGCGCAAATGAAAAAATTATTTGATTTTGGCGGAAATAGCGAAGTGAAGATGGTAAATAACTACGACTGGACACATGAAATAAACATTATCGAGTTTTTGCGTGATTACGGGAAAAACTTTAGCATCAATAGCATGTTAGCAAAAGATATTGTAGCAAGCCGTTTAGATACAGGCATTTCTTTCACAGAATTCACATACCAAATCTTGCAAGCGATGGATTTCCATCATTTATACACGAAAGAAGATGTTCAACTGCAAATTGGCGGTAGTGACCAATGGGGAAATATTACGAGCGGTTTAGATTTAATTCGTAAGTTAGAAGGTCATGAGGCGAAAGTATTCGGATTAACAATTCCTTTATTATTAAAATCGGACGGTACGAAATTTGGTAAATCAGCAGGTGGTGCGGTGTGGCTTGATTCGGAAAAGACTACACCGTTTGAATTTTACCAGTTCTGGGTGAATACAGATGATCGTGATGTAATTAAATACTTGAAATACTTTACGTTCTTAACGAAAGAGCGCATTGATGAATTAGCGGTAAAAGTAGAAACTGAGCCGCATAAACGTGAGGCGCAAAAAGTATTAGCGGAAGAAATGACGAAATTTGTTCATGGCGAAGAGGCATTATTGCAAGCTGTGAAAATTACATCGGCATTATTTAGTGGAGATATAAAATCATTAACAGCTGATGAAATTGAACAAGGCTTTAAAGAGATGCCAACATTTGAGTCTTCCAAAGAGACGAAAAATATCGTAGAGTGGCTAGTTGATTTAGGCATTGAACCATCTAGACGACAAGCGCGTGAGGATATTAACAATGGAGCTATCTCTATGAATGGCGAGAAGGTAACAGATGTGGGTACGGATGTTACTGTAGAAAATTCATTTGATGGAAGATTTATTATTATTCGTAAAGGGAAGAAGAACTACAGTTTAGTGAAGTTAGGATAATGGAGAAGGGCGATAGTATTTTAAAATATATCAGCGATTTTTAAAATACTATCGATTTACTGACAAAAAGTTACAATAGAAGCTGTTCCAAAACAGGACAGCTTCTATTGTAAAAAGTCAATATATTTAGATAAATTTAAAGGGTATACAATTTTTTTGCCGAATAAATAAGTTAGAGAAAATTACGGATAAAAATAGCCCGAACCATGCAGGGCATGATTCGGGCTTATATTCAGATTAGTAAGCTAAGCTGAATAGACCTTTAATGTGTGATAAGTAACGAACGTTACTTGCTTCTTTCATTAATGATGCTGGTAGGCCTTTAAGTGGAGTATTGCTTGCTCCGATTGTAGCAACAGCATCTTTACGTCCTAGACTAGCAAGTGTTCCAGAGTTTACAGGTGCGAACTCTTCGAATGCTTTACCTTCTAGTGCTGCGTATAAGTTGTATCCAATTAACTCACCCATTTGCCAAGCGATTTGTGCAGTTGGTGGGTATGGACGACCGTCTGGAGAGAAGACAACGGCGCTGTCTCCAGCAACGAATACGTCTTTGTGAGAAGTAGATTGTAGGTATGCATCAACTGTTGCACGACCACGGTTTACTTCAAGACCTGATTCACCGATTAATGGGTTACCTTGTACGCCGCCCGTCCAAACGAATGTGTTAGCAACGATTTTTTGACCGTCTTTTAAGTCGATTTCATTGCCAGCAACGTTTGTTACAGGAAGACCAGTTAAGAATGTAACACCGCGTGCTTCTAAGCTAGTAGTTGCACGTTCGATTAAGTGGTCTGGTAATACTGGAAGAATTTTTGGACCTGCTTCTACAAGAAGAAGTTTAATTTCTTTTGGATTTACGCCGTGGCTTTTTGCAAGTTTAGGCATAATGTCAGCAAGCTCACCAACTAGCTCAACGCCAGTTAATCCGCCACCACCGATTAAGATTGTAGCATCAGCTTCGTTTTTCGTTTTCGCGTATTCACGAATACGGTCTTCAACGTGTTTGTAGATTTTGTTTGCATCAGCAGCAGATTTTAATACCATGCTGTTTTCTTCTAGTCCTGGAATACCGAAGTAAGCAGTTTTACTTCCTAAAGCAACTACAAGTGCATCGTAAGATAAAGTAGTGCCGCCAGCTAACTTGATTTCTTTACTATCAACTGAGAATGACTCAACTGTTGCAATTTTAAGATCGATGTCTTTACCTTTGAAAAGCTTTGTAAGTGGCATTGCAACTGCTTGCTCAGCAACGTTACCAGCTGCAAGGCGGTGTAGTTCAGTGATGATTTGGTGTGTTGGGTATTGGTTGATCACTGTAACTTGTGCTTCTGATTTGCTGTAATATTTACGTACGTTTAAAGCGGCCAGAAGTCCGCCATAACCAGCGCCTAAGATGACAATTTGTTTTGACATAGTATGATATCCCCCGTCTTTACTAATTGTTGTTATAAGTTAAATTATTTATTGTTACGTTCTGCACTAATTTGAAGATATGCGTTCACAAAGCGGAACATTTTTTGTGCTTGTGGGTCTTTTAGTAATTTTAATAGACCGAATAGGCCGATAACTTCGTTGCTTTCGTCAGCACGATCTTTCGCTTCGATTGCAGTTGCAGCCATGCTTTTCACTGTATCTTTTACAGGTTCTACAAGCTCTTGGATTGCACCAACAGTGTCGCTTTTTAATACTTCATCAGTAGCAACAGTTTGAGCGAAGTCATAAGACTTAGTTAAAATGTTAACAAGCTCAGTTAATTTTGGGAGCTGTTCTACTAGTGTTGTTAATGATTCTTGTACCTCAGGTTTTAACAACTGATCAAGTACATCAAGTTGTCCTTGGCTAGCAGAAATTTGTACAGTTTCTTGTTCTGGCTTTGTTTGAGTCATAGTTTCTGGCATCTCCAATTCTCCTTTACGATAGCAATACTCTTATTTTTGATAGGTAAGATAGTTACCGTTTACGAAACTTTATACAAAGTTTCACAAAACACAATAAAATGCCTTTAAATTTATGATAGCAAGTAAGCTGAAATCATAAATCCAAAACCATAATGTCCTACCTATTATTTATGAACTGTCCGATACATGGCTTGTCCGCATAATGGAAAGTTCCCTTATCGGAAAGTGTATATAATATATATCTTATATTATATACTATATACACCTATGTTAACATAAAAATGATTCCTAATTATTTGATATTGAGCGTATAACCTAATACTGACAAGGCATGAAAGCGCATAAAATATTTTGTTTGAGTTAGAAATGTACATATTTACAAAGAAAAAAAGGGAAAAATGAACAAATCTCTGTTCATTTTTTCCTTTTTCTTATTGTTCATCTTCTGTAATGAGCATTGATGTGTTACCGCTTTTTTCAAGATGGCATTCGCCCCAAGTGCAAAGAGAATCGAGAATGGATTCTAATGACCATCCGTAGTCTGTAAGAGAATATTCTACTTTTGGTGGTACTTGATTGTATACTTTTCTTTGAATAACCCCGTCTACTTCTAACTCGCGTAATTGTTGCGTTAACATTTTTTGTGTAATACCAGGCATTAAACGTTTTAGTTCACTCGTTCTCTTTGTACCTTTCGTTAAGTGACAAAGAATAACAACCTTCCATTTTCCGCCGATAACCTCTAAAGTCGCCTCGACAGGAATATTATATTTCTTCATATAAAAAATCTCCTTTGATGAATGTAGATTTCAGTTCTTCAGCAAAAGAAGCTAAATAAGTTAAATGTTACTTTTTAGTGCCTATAGTACTTTAAAGTACGTACTTTTTATCATGTTGAATATGTTTCATAATAGCATACGTAAGAGGCAAATGAGTAGTACGGTACCAAAAAGTGCCTATGTTACTTTTTGGTACCTATCGTACTTTAAAGTGCGTTCTTTCAAAAAGGAATGAAACCATTCATAATAGTTTTTATAAGCAATAAAGTTATTTTTGTAGAAGATAAAAAGGCCTTTTTATCATACTATTGTGATTGGATTTCTTGTAATAAGGAGGAATTCAATTGAGTTCATATACAGTAGCTTCTTCGGCAACACAGACGAATAGAAGGAGTATGTTTGCTTTATTAGCGCTAGCGATTAGTGCATTCGGAATAGGGACAACTGAATTTATAAGCGTTGGTTTATTACCATCTATTTCGGAAGATTTACATGTTTCTGTTACAACAGCGGGTTTAACTGTTTCTTTATATGCGTTGGGGGTAGCGTTTGGTGCTCCGGTATTAACGTCGTTAACAGCTAGTATGTCGCGAAAGACGTTATTAATGTGGATCATGATTATTTTCATTATTGGTAATGGAATTGCAGCGGTAGCAACAAGTTTTACAGTGCTACTTGTTGCGAGGGTTGTATCTGCTTTCGCACATGGCGTTTTTATGTCGATCGGATCTACAATTGCGGCTGCACTTGTACCAGAAAATAAACGAGCTAGCGCAATAGCTTTTATGTTTACTGGTTTAACGGTTGCGACGATTACAGGTGTACCGATTGGGACGTTTATTGGTCAACAGTTTGGCTGGAGAGCTTCATTTATGGTAATTGTGGCAATTGGAATTGTTGCTTTCATCGCTAATAGCATGCTGATTCCGTCTAATTTGAAAAAAGGTACATCCGTATCATTTCGTGATCAATTCAAACTAATTACGAACGGAAGGCTATTACTTGTTTTCGTCATTACTGCATTAGGATACGGGGGAACATTTGTAACATTTACGTATTTATCACCGTTGTTACAAGAAGTAACAGGATTTGAAGCAAGTACCGTTACCATCATTTTATTAGTGTATGGAATCGCCATTGCGATAGGGAATATGGTCGGCGGAAAATTATCGAATCATAATCCGATTCGGGCGCTATTTTACATGTTCTTTATTCAAGCGATTATATTATTTGTTTTAACATTTACAGCACCATTTAAAGTAGCTGGATTAATTACAATTATTTTCATGGGACTATTCGCATTTATGAATGTTCCGGGGCTACAAGTATATGTCGTTATATTGGCTGAGCGCTTTGTTCCAAGTGCGGTTGATGTTGCTTCAGCAATTAACATTGCAGCATTTAACGCAGGGATTGCCCTTGGAGCTTATTTAGGTGGAGTTGTAACGAATTCATTAGGCTTAATTCATACAGCCTGGGTAGGCGGCATTATGGTAGTAGGTGCTGTTATTTTAACAGCTTGGAGTATGAGATTAGAAAAAAGAGATCAAGTGAAATAAAGGAGAGAAAAGTATAATGAAAAATTTACAAAGTAAAACAACATTGCATAACGGTGTAGAAATGCCTTGGTTCGGTTTAGGTGTATTTAAAGTAGAAGATGGGCCAGAACTTGTAGAAGCTGTAAAAGCAGCGATTAAAGCAGGATACCGTAGCATTGATACAGCTGCAATTTATGGAAATGAAAAAGCAGTAGGTGAAGGAATTCGTGCAGGTATAAAAGAAGCAGGAATTTCTCGAGAAGATTTATTTATTACTTCAAAAGTGTGGAATTCGGATCAAGGATATGAAACAACACTTGCTGCATATGAAGAGAGTTTAAAAAAATTAGAACTAGATTATTTAGATTTATATCTTGTTCACTGGCCTGTACAAGAGAAATATAAAGATACGTGGAGAGCGTTAGAAACACTTTATAAAGAAGAGCGTGTACGTGCGATTGGAGTAAGTAATTTCCAAATCCATCACCTGCAAGATGTGATGAAAGATGCAGAAATTAAACCGATGATTAACCAAGTAGAATACCACCCTCGTTTAACACAAAAAGAATTACAAGCTTTCTGTAAAGAACAAGGTATTCAAATGGAAGCATGGTCACCACTTATGCAAGGTCAATTATTAGATAACGAAACATTACAAGAAATTGCTGATAAGTACGGTAAAACGACAGCACAAGTGATTTTACGTTGGGATCTTCAAAATGGAGTGATCACAATTCCAAAATCAACGAAAGAACACCGCATTATTGCAAATGCTGATGTATTTAATTTTGAATTAACAAAAGAAGATATGGAGAAAATCGATGCGTTAAACGAAACTCACCGCGTTGGTCCAGATCCTGATAACTTCGATTTTTAAGCCTAAAGTAGAAAAAAGGGTGCAAACAGTTTGCACTCTTTTTTTTGTTGTGCTTATGTATAAAAAAAATTTCTAACTAAATACTACTTATTAGTAAATTTGTTATTTCATAAGGGGTTGTAAACATGAATATAAAGCAATCGTTCAAACTTTTAGCTGTTTTTTTAAGTGTTTTATTTGTTTTATTTCCGCTTCAAAAAGCATTCGCAGAAGTTATGGATCATACAAAGTATGAAATGGATTGGAGTTATAGTAAGTCAAAGAAGAAACCAATTCGAACAGAGCTTATTAAAACGGCAGATGGAAAAATTGCCTTTTGCCTAAATGTAGATTTGAAATCTCCAAGCGGTCAAGATTTACCGGAAATGGGGAAAGTGGATATTAACGTGTACCGTGTACTATTAAATGGATATCCACAAAAGAGTCCGCAAGAATTAGGTGTTTCTGACTGGAGAGAAGCACATTATGCAACGCAGCTTGCAGTGTGGAATGCATTAAAACAAATTGATATTAACGACTTAGATTTCCGTAATAAAAATGTGGAGAAAGTAACGAAAAATATCGTTGCAAAAGCCGACGCTAGTGAAGAGATACAAGAGATTACGATGAGTGTAACTCCTACAGAAGAACAAGAAGCAGTATTGAAAAATGATTTTTTTGAAACAGGTTTATATACAGTAGAAACAAATGCAAAAAGCGGAACGTATAAGGTGCAAGCAACAGGTGCACCAGCGGGCGCGAAATTTGTAAATGAAAAAGGCGAAGCAAAAACAGAATTTAATGTAGGAGAAAAATTCCGTATTTTAATTCCGAAACAAACACCAGCTGGTGGATTTAGTTTTAAAGTAATAGGGAATTTAACGAAATTACAAGGCATTGCGCATAAAGGAACACCGACAATTCAAAACGCGGTTGTATTACTTGAGCGTAGTGAAGAGAAAACAGGTCCAGAGTTAGCGGTAAGTTGGAAAAAGGCTGAAGGCCCACATAAACCAAATAAACCGAATCAACATAAAAGATAAAGGGAAAAGTATTGGCATTTGCCAATGCTTTCTCTTATGCACACACATCATGAATTATATTAGAAAAATATAATTCATGATGTAATTTAATGGAGTGTCGTTTGAATATGGTGATGTAGTAAAAGTGTATCAAAGAGAAGATGGTAGGTTTCAAGTATATAAAAAGAATGTTTTAGTAAATCCAGGACCGTTATATACAGGTAGAGAAGTTACAGATTAGGGTTTTGAAAGAGCAGAAGGTATATATACAGGAAATAAAAAAGCTCGTAAACATAATGTTTACGAGCTTTTTTATTATTCAGCTTCAGAAACTACTGTGAAGCGTTCATTTACGTGTTTTGGATTTTCGATTTCATCAAGTGCTGCTACTGCGAAGTCTTCGTAGCTTACGTAGCTATCACCTTTTGCGTTAACAAGAAGGTTGTCTTTTCCGGCTTTGTAAGAACCAGTACGTTTGCCTAATGCGAATAGCGCAGAAGGGCTGATGAATGTCCAAGTAATATCGTTTGTTTGTTGTAAGATTTCTAAGTTTTTACCTTGATTTTGCGCTGTTGCAAGGTATTCATTTGGGAAACCTGGTGTATCAAATACACGTGTTGTTTTCTCTTCATCTACAAATAAGCTACCAGCGCCGCCAACTACAAGTAATTTTGTATTAGGTGCATCTTTCATTGCTTCGATTAGTACGTTTCCTGCATCTACGTGAAGATGTTCTTGTCCTGCTGGAGCACCGAATGCATTTACAACAACATCGAATGCTTGTAGGTCGTTAGATGTAAGAGCGAATACATCTTTTTCTAAAACTTTTACATTTTCTTCTGTAATTTTTGCAGCGTTTCTTACGATTGCAGTTACTTCATGCCCGCGATCTAATGCTTCTTTTAAAATACGACTTCCTGCTTTACCAGTTGCTCCGATAATTCCGATTTTCATAATAAATCCCTCCAAATTGTTTTGTTAAAGTGTATATCTGAAATGAATGAATGTATTGTAATTAGGTTTGTTACAACCTGATGTAATCATTATAGTTACAACTATATATTTTTGTCAATGGTGCTGTTTATAAATTTATTTTTTGTTTTAGTATGCACAGCTAGTGAAAGTAAAGTCACAAAAAGACAATGTATTTATATTGATGTCCTAATATTTGGAAGTTGAAAGATGTCGAAAAATGTTGATTTTTGAATATTTTTTGAATATAATTCGATTTATGGAGAAAAGGAGGGGTTAATTGTATGAATATTTTAGAACAGTTCGTTTCATCAACGAATACAATTCTTTGGTCATATATTCTTATTGCAATGTTAATTGGTTTAGGGCTTTATTTTTCTATTAAATTGAAATTCGTACAAATTACTCATTTAGGGGAAATGCTTCGGTTAATGAGTGATGGACTAACTGGAAAGACACGTAAAAAGGGCAGTGTCTCATCTTTCCAAGCTTTTTGTATGAGTTCAGCAGCTCGTATTGGTATCGGTAACTTAGCTGGTGTAGCGTTAGCTATTTCTATGGGAGGACCTGGAGCTGTATTTTGGATGTGGGTTATTGCGATTATCGGGGCGTCTTCAAGTTTCGTAGAAAGTACGCTTGCGCAAATTTATAAAATAAAAGATGGCAGTGGATTCCGTGGTGGTCCTGCTTATTATATGGAAAAAGGTTTAAATAAACGTTGGATGGGGATTTGGTTCTCTATTCTGATTACAATTAGTTACGGTTTAATTTTTAACTCAGTACAAGCAAATACAGTTACATTAGCATTTAAAAACGCTTTTGGTATTGAACGTTATATTGTAGGGATTGTACTTGCAGTATTAGTTGCAGTTATTATTTTTGGTGGTGTAAAAAGTATTGCACGTATGTCGGAAATGATTGTTCCGCCAATGGCAATTCTTTATATTGCAGTAGCAATTTTCGTTGTTATTAAAAACTTCTATTTACTACCAGATGTGTTTACAGAAATCTTTAAAGGTGCATTCGGTTTAGATTCAGCTGTAGGTGGCGGTATCGGTGCTGCGATGAAGTATGGTATCCAGCGCGGATTATTTGCGAACGAAGCAGGTATGGGTAGTGCGCCGAACGCGGCAGCAACAGCTGATGTAACGCATCCAGCGAAACAAGGTTTTATTCAAACAATCGGGGTTTTAGTAGATACATTTTTAGTATGTACATCAACGGCATTTATCGTATTATGTTCTGGTGCATATAAAGCAACAAATTTAGAAGGTATTGAATTAACACAAAATGCATTAAGTTCACAAATTGGCCCATGGGCAAGTAGCTTCTTAGCGATTATTATCTTCTTATTTGCATTTAGTTCACTTCTAGGAAACTATTATTATGGTGAAACGAATATTGAATTCATTAAACAAAGTAAAACTTGGTTAACAATTTACCGTATTGCGGTAGTTGGAATGGTATTATTCGGTTCTGTTGCGACGCTTCAAGTCGTATGGAATATGGCGGATTTATTTATGGGTCTAATGGTAATCACAAACTTAATTGCGATTACACTTCTTGGACGATTTGCGTATGCTGCATTGACCGACTATGTAAGGCAAAAGAAACAAGGAAAAGATCCGGTTTTCAGTGCAGATTCTATCCCTGGTTTAACGAACACAGAGTGTTGGGATAAGCAAGCGGTAACAGATAAAGAAAAAGCAGTATAATAAAAAACGAGCATCGAGATGAATTCGATGCTCGTTTTTTATTTGCTTAGTTCTCTCGTTATTTGTAAGAAACGTACTGTCTCAAAGGGATAACGGAATGAATGGAATGAATGGTTGATCATTGGATTTAGTACATTAAATGATAATGTACTTGGAATAGCAGTAATCGGAACTTTTGTTATTGCTTCTATCGCAAGTATTTACTATTTCATTTGGAATATAGTAAAAGGAATTAAAGTATTAAAAGAAGATTAATATATAAAGACAAGCTAACACAAAAAGCCTAGTAATTACTAGGCTTTTTGCATGTAAAAGAGATACTATTTTCATTTCATTTTTGATTTCACACTATTTTATACAATTTTTAATAAAAAGTTTCAAAAACCTCTTCAAACAAAGTAAATTTAATTGACTTTGCTTGAAACACATTGTACTCTGCATATTGTAGTCAATGTAGTTGACTACAATTCGGTTATACAAGAAATGGGATTCACCAAAGGTTATATACCATATATTAAAGGGGAGAAAGAAAACTATGAAAATGAAATGTAAATTAGTAATGTCAACCGCTCTTGTAGCAACGTTAGCTACAGGAGTAATACCATCTACATCAGTGTTTGCTGCAGAAAAAGAAGATTCTATTCAGCAAGTGGAATCAAAGACTATTCATATTCAACCTTTTGGACAAAATAATTTGGAGACAGCTGTTAATGCTGCGTTACATGGTCCTGAAGTAAAAAAACTAAAAATATTTGATCATGAATTTAATATAAAAGAAGTAGAAGCAGTAAATCTAGGTGCAGGGAAGATATATGTTAAGGGGAAAATTTCTCATCATATAAGTTATCGTCCAGATGATCAATTTTATTATGAGTTTACAGTACAGGATGGAAAGGTAATAGATGGGCCTAAATATAGTATTGATAGAGGTGGTTTGACACCAGTTGCGGCTCCAATTTTGTCAATTATTGCTGCGTATAATGGGATTCCCGTTAATCCAAATGATTTAAATACACTTGGTCAACAGCTTGGAAGAATGATAGATGGAAGCTGGGAACAGGCAGCACAATCTATTGCCACTTTAGTTAGTTTAAGTTGTAAGTAAGTATGCGAAAAACAGAAGTCTGGTTTAAGACTTCTGTTTTTTATCTTTTTCCGACAGAAGACTCCTTCATCAAAAATGTGAAAGTGTGAAACAACAATTTTAAGTGGGAGATGTTCCTTATATAGAGAGTGAGAAGGGACAAGCATACAAAAGTAGAAAAAAGTCAGTAATATCAAGGGATTTAAGATTTTTTATAACTTTATCAGAAAGAATACTGGAATCCCGGGATTCTTTTTGTATTTTTGAAAGTAAACTTTTCATTATTAGTTTATATTCATTTTCCCTTAAACATTAACTTTATCCCAATCACTTTGATATCATCAAGATAAATAACGAAAGTATACATTCAAAATGTTATAAATAAAAGGATTAAAACCCTCGCAAGCAAAAAATGAGTATCTCATCATTACTGAGATACTCATCCAAAGAAAGCATAAATTAACTATTAGTATTGAGCTCTTTACTATATTTCTTTACAAAGAACGCTATTATTAACGTAATAATTCCTATGCTTAAACCAAGTAATTGATCTAACGAAATTACATCACGAAAGATCCAACGTATAATAAATCCCACACAAAATACTAATACAAGTGAAAGACCAAAATATCTTAGACCTCCATATACGTCTTCCATACCCACACCCCTTTTAACTTCATAACTAAATTATACCATATTGTGGAATTTAAATGAGGGTATCTACATCAGTTAACATAACCCCACTTATCAGTAGTTAATCTATCTAGAAAAAACCCCTTCAGTTTATTTGCTAAAGGGAGTTCGTATTTACATAATTTTCGTTATAGGAAGTACAAATAAAAGCCCAGGAATTCATAGATTCTTGGGCTTTTATTTGTGGTAACGTCTAGCTCTCCGTATTCATTCTAAAGAGATGGTCTGGTTCCGATTACGACAGTAGCGTCCAGTTCATCGCAATTTGTCACCTGTGGGATTAGCCCGTTTTGAGCAAATATCTCAACGGTTTGCAACGCCTGTCGTTGACTAGTCTCGACAAGTAGATGACCGCCAGGTGCCAGCCAGAGTAATGCCTCAGTAGCTATCCGTCGCTGGATGTCTAATCCTTCTATCCCACCGTCAAGTGCCATCCTTGCCTCATGTTTGCGGGCTTCCTGAGGTAACAGCTTAATTGCCTCGGTAGGTACGTAGGGTGCGTTTGCAACCAAGATGTGGACGCACCCACACAGTTTTGTTGGAAGTGGATGGTAGAGATCACCTTCATACACGTTCCCACTGACCCAATTAATATTGTGACGGGCACATCGTACTGAGACTGGGTCTATGTCGACCGCATACAATTCGATCCATCCCAAAACTCGGGCCAGCGCGACACCTACCGCACCCGTACCGCAGCATAAATCAACTATAATGGCCCCTGGCATAGCAAGGTAAGCTGCCTGTTGGACAAGAAACTCAGTACGGCGGCGAGGTATGAAAACTCCTGGTTCCACTGCTATCCGGATACCACAGAAATCTGCCCAACCAATGATGTGTTCCAAGGGAAAACCGGATACTCGTTGTTTCACCATGTCGGCGAGTATTTCCGGTGTTTGTGCCTCTGAGATAAGCAATTGTGCCTCATCTTCTGCAAAAACACAACCGGCAGTCCGAAGCCTGGTTATTATACATTTTTCTGTTTTCGCGTCTATATAAAAATCGAATTGCTTTCCCATACATTTCACCACTCTTGATATCTTTTTAAGTTTATTATTAATAATTCTTTAAAAGTTGGAGAACCCCTGTTTCAACTGCCCTGTATTTAAATAAGGAAGACGTATACTGTATACATGTGAAGTTAACATAACGTCTCATTATCGGTAGCAAGGAAAAGGTGGATCCCTACTCTCACAAGGAATCCGCCTTTTTCTTTTTCTATGACTCTATTCGTTTTTTCATACATTTCTATACTGGCGTGGGTTTTAGGGTTCTCGTTTGTTATTAGATTAGTCAAAAAAATGTATAAAATCTTGCATGCTCTTAGCGTTGTTTTTTTTCAAAATGCTGGCTATGTATAGTGACCCTTTATAAAAAAAACACATATGTTATAAAAAGTAACTCCTTCATGTCATAAAACCTTACATATTTTTGTCGAAAATTCTTGATTACTAAAAGTTTTTAGAATATAATCTTCTTATTGTTAGGAAGAGGGGGCAATGCAATTATGGATTTTTTAGCTAAGGTAATTGGGGATATAAATAATGTCCTTTGGTCATATGTCATTATTGCGATGTTAATTGGGTTAGGACTCTACTTTTCATTTCGTGTGAAATTTGTCCAAGTTCGTTACTTCGGTGAAATGATTCGATTGCTTGGGGATGGGGCAAGTTCGAAAACGAGGAAAGCGCAAAAGGAGAAGAGCGGTGTATCATCGTTCCAAGCATTTTGTATGAGTACAGCTTCTCGTGTAGGTACTGGTAACTTAGCTGGTGTAGCTATTGCAATCTCAGCAGGGGGTCCGGGAGCTGTATTTTGGATGTGGTTAATCGCGGTAATTGGGGGTGCTTCTGCGTTTGTAGAGAGCACATTAGCGCAAATTTATAAAGTGAAAGATGGGAATGCGTTCCGTGGTGGTCCAGCGTATTATATGGAAAAGGGATTAAATAAGCGCTGGCTTGGAGCTATTTTCTCTGTTTTAATAACAGTAAGTTTCGGATTAATTTTTAACGCTGTACAGTCTAATACTGTAGCAGCTGCTTTTGATGGGGCATTTAAAACAGATAGTAGATTAGTAGGTCTTGTTATGGCTGGTTTACTTGCAATCATTATTTTTGGCGGAGTAAAACGAATTGCTCGCGCGGTTGAAATGATTGTTCCGGTAATGGCAATTATATATGTAGGTGTTGCATTATTTGTTGTTGTAACAAACATTACGGCGATTCCGTATGTATTTAAAGAGATTTTCTTACATGCTTTCGGAATTAAAGAAGTAGTTGGCGGAGGATTAGGAGCTGCGATTTTATTAGGGGTAAAACGTGGATTATTCTCAAATGAAGCAGGTATGGGTAGTGCGCCGAACGCAGCTGCGACTGCAAACGTAACGCATCCAGTTAAACAAGGTTTCATTCAAACTTTAGGGGTATTTACAGATACATTATTAATTTGTAGTTGTACAGCATTTATCATTCTTTTATCAGATGTGCATAATGCAGCTGATTTAAATGGAATTCAATTAACGCAGCAAGCGTTAAGTCAGCATATCGGACCGTGGGCATCTATATTTGTGGCAGTTGCAATCTTCTTGTTTGCATTCAGTTCATTAGTAGGTAACTACTACTATGGTGAAACAAATATTGAATTCTTAAATGGAAGTAAATTGTTATTAACAGCATACCGCATTGCTGTACTTGGTATGGTTATGCTAGGATCTGTAGCAACAATTCAAATCGTTTGGGATTTAGCAGATTTATTTATGGGAATTATGGCTGTTATTAACTTAGTAGCGATTGTATTCCTTTCAAAGTTTGCTTTCGCAGCGTTATCAGATTATGTGAAGCAAAAGAAACAAGGGAAAGATCCAGTCTTCTATGCGAATTCTATTCCAGGTCTACAAAATACAGAGTGCTGGGATGAGCAAGTAGCGGAGAAAGAAAAAGCGGTATAATAAGGTGAGCGTCAAGTAAAACTTGATGCTCATTTTTTTTATTTTATAATGAAAAAGACGAACATTAATGAGGATTTTATAATAAAATGTATTTTTTTTAGAAAAGTGCGGATATGAGTTGTAATTTATGTTAGAATGGAAAATGCCTTTAAAACAAGAGATTTTATGATCTTTCATATCCGATTGAAGGTTTTGGCGGAGAAATGGAAAGTTCGGATTATTTCTTATTTTAAGTGGTCAGACGTTCAACGTTAATGAAGAGTTAAATGGAGGATTTTATTAATGAAGTTTGTTATGTTTCTTGTAGGATTACTCGTTGTATTTGTACTCGGTTTTCTTATAAGTGCCGATCGAAAGAAGATTAAATATAAACCAATCGCAATCATGCTTGTTATTCAGCTAGCATTAACTTATTTCTTATTAAATACGCAAGTTGGTTATATTTTAGTAAAAGGAATTTCAGATGGATTTGGTGCGCTTCTTGGATATGCGGAATCTGGAATCGTTTTCGTATTTGGTGGTCTTGTTAATAAAGGAGAGGTTTCATTCTTCTTAACAGCACTGTTACCAATCGTATTCTTTGCCGTTTTAATTGGAATTCTGCAACACTTTAAAATTTTACCGATATTTATTCGTGCTATTGGTACTTTGTTAAGTAAAGTAAATGGTCTAGGGAAACTAGAATCATATAACGCAGTAGCAGCTGCAATTGTTGGGCAAGCAGAAGTATTTATTACAGTAAAAGATCAATTAAGTAAAATCCCAAAACATCGTTTATATACATTATGTGCATCTTCCATGTCGACAGTATCCATGTCAATTGTTGGTTCTTATATGAAAATGATTGAACCGAAATATGTAGTAACAGCACTTGTATTAAATTTATTTAGTGGTTTCATTATTATTCATATTATTAACCCGTACGATATTACAGAAGAAGAAGATACACTGAAGTTAGAAAATAAGAAAAAACAATCATTCTTTGAAATGCTGAGCGAATACATTATGCTTGGTTTCACAATTGCGATAACAGTAGCAGCGATGTTACTTGGTTTCGTAGCATTAATTACAGCAATCAATAGCTTGTTTGATTCAGTGTTCGGCATTACATTCCAAGCTATTTTAGGATATATCTTCTCACCATTAGCGTTCGTAATGGGCATCCCGCAAGCGGAAATGGTAACAGCGGGACAAATTATGGCAACAAAATTAGTATCAAACGAATTTGTTGCGATGCTTGATCTAGGAAAAGTAGCTGGTGATTTATCAGCTCGTACAGTTGGTATTCTTTCCGTATTCCTTGTATCATTTGCGAACTTCTCATCTATCGGAATTATTGCAGGTGCAACGAAAGGAATCGATGAAAACCAATCAAACGTTGTTTCATCATTTGGATTACGACTTGTATACGGTGCGACATTAGTAAGTCTTTTATCAGCGATTATCGTTGGTGTTATGTTATAAAAAAAGGATAGTCCTAGCTCATAGTTAGGACTATTGTTTTGTGGTAAATTTACATAAAAAACCCAATTAATTAGGAATATATTAACATATAAAAATCTTTTAAAATTTATATTGCATTTCGTCTAGATAACGCTTACAATTTGATTTGTAGGTGGTATCAATTTCAGACTTTCAATACGGTAGGAGAGAAGAGGCTACCTTTTATAAATTGCAATTTATGTAAACGCTTACTGATTTTAGATAACAGTTGAATAGTATTTAGGGGTTTAAAATTTTTTAACATCAATGGTCAGACGTCATTCGTTATACGTTATACGACCAATAACTCGTGGGAGAAGTGGAGGATACACATATGAAACTAGTAATGTTTCTAGTCGGTTTACTCGTAGTGTTTGTACTAGGTTTCCTTATAAGTTCAGATCGTAAGAAAATTAAATATAAACCAATTGCAGTTATGCTTGTCATTCAATTGGTACTTGCGTATTTCTTACTAAATACAAAGGTCGGATTTGTATTAGTAAAAGGGATTGCAGATGGATTTGGCGCTATCTTAAAATTTGCAGAAGCTGGGGTTAATTTCGTATTTGGTGGTTTAGCGAACGATGGACAAGCACCATTCTTCTTAACAGTATTATTACCGATTATTTTCTTAGCAGTATTAATCGGGATTTTACAACATATTAAAATTTTACCGATTATCATTCGTGCAGTCGGTTTCGTATTAAGTAAAATTAACGGTTTAGGAAAATTAGAATCATATAATGCAGTAGCAGCTGCAATTGTTGGTCAAGGTGAAGTATTCATTACAGTAAAAGACCAACTAAGCAAATTACCGAAAAATCGTTTATACACACTATGTGCATCTTCAATGTCAACAGTATCGATGTCAATCGTCGGTTCTTACATGAAAATGATCGATCCAAAATATGTAGTAACAGCACTTGTACTAAACTTATTTAGTGGATTCATTATCGTTCACATCATTAATCCATATGATGTAAAAGAAGAAGACGATATTTTAGAATTACAAGAAGATAAGAAACAAACATTCTTTGAAATGTTAGGCGAATATATTATGCTTGGGTTCTCTATCGCTGTAACAGTAGCGGCGATGTTAATCGGTTTCGTAGCATTAATTACAGCAATTAACGGTGTGTTCGATTCAATTTTCGGAATCACATTCCAAAGCATTTTAGGATATATCTTCTCACCATTAGCATTCGTAATGGGTATTCCAACATCAGAGATGCTACAAGCAGGACAAATTATGGCAACAAAATTAGTAACGAACGAATTCGTTGCAATGCTTGACCTTGGAAAAGTAGCTGGCGATTTATCAGCTCGTACAGTAGGTATTTTATCAATCTTCCTTGTATCATTTGCGAACTTCTCATCTATCGGAATTATCGCAGGTGCAACAAAGAGTATCGATGGCAAACAAGCAAACGTTGTCTCATCATTCGGACTAAAACTTGTATACGGTGCAACGTTAGTAAGTATATTATCAGCGATTATCGTTGGGGTTATGCTGTAATAAATTAAGAAAAGCAATGAGCGCGGGCTCATTGCTTTTTTTGTTTAACTTGCTTTATCCCAATCTCTTTTAAATCTTGGTTTCTCCAAATAAGTTCCCAGTCTCCATAAGTATTCAACAGGCCCCATTCTATATTTCCGCAGCCAATATGTACTAACAAATAGTTGAAGCGTATAAATTCCAATGGTTAAAAGAATACCGAAGAAATAGCCAATTTTGCCGTATAAGCCAAATCCATATGCGTAAAAAATCGTTGTTGTGATAATGGATTGAGCTAAGTAATTACTAACCGACATTTTTCCCATGTTCGCCATGTTCGCCATGTATGCTAGTAGGCGCGCTCCCTTTTTGTAATGGAATAATAAAATAATTGTGCTTCCGTAAAAGAAGGTCATGGTTACTGGTGTAAGGCCATCTTGTAACATAATTAAAATCGGATGTTTTACGAACATGGTTAAAATTTTGATTGTAAAAGAGAAAATACCAGTAATCAGCCATATTTTTTTGGCAGCAGGTATATGTTTATCGATCTCAAATAGCCAACCCTTTTTTCCTACGTACATGCCGAGTAAGAAGAGTGGAGACATAAAAATTAATGCGAAAATTGATATGATAACTAATCCGAAGAAGCCGTCAATACCGATATAATCAAAAGGATTTTCAGTCAATCTAAAATTGATATGATCCATATAGCTTCCAGTTTCATGAACTTTATGTTCTTTTTCAATATAAGGTGCGAAATCATTGTATGTGTTTGATGTTGAGTCAGATTCAGATTGATAAGATGCTAGCATAATGGGGACTAATAAAATAGCTGCCCAAATGAGCAACGTTTTCGGTTTTCGATTGATAAACATCATTAAGAAAATCCCAATAATCCCGTAGGCAAATAAAATATCTCCCTCCCAAACAAAGGTGCCGTGAATATAGCCTAGTAGTAAAAGAATGATAATACGTCTTATGTATGTGGGGAGGAACCTTTTTCCTTTTGCGATAATACTTTTTTGCAACAAAATAATGCTAAGACCAAACAAAAAAGAGAATAGGGATATAAAATTGTGTGTGCCGAAAAATTGAATAAACCAATTAGCACTTTCATCGAGTTTTCCGAAAATATAAGTCGGTGTTCCATCAGCGAAGAACCCGAATTGGATTAATGTCATATTGACGAGTAAAATACCAAATAAAGCGAAACCACGAATTGCATCAACAGCTTCTACACGTTGATTCATTTTTTCTCTCCTCGTATATTGTTTTATATTGAAAATAATACCATTTTTTAACTAGTGCTATGTCAAATACGAGGAAATTTAAGGTGATTTTAAGATAGAGAGAAAATAAAAAAATCACCTTAATACATTCATTAAGGTGATTAAAATATTATTCGGCTGGAGGTGTAAATGTACGTTTCTCTAATTCAGCATCTAGCATAAATAATGCATTTGAATCGCTTGTAATACGTTTTAATTTTTGGATGATGCTATCGAATGAAGCTTCTTCTTCTACTTGTTCATCAACGAACCATTTTAAGAATGTGATTGTTGCGTGTTCACGCTCATCCCAAGCGATATCAGATAAGTTATAAATACGTTTCGTTACTTCACGCTCGTGTTCAAGTGCAACTTCAAAAGCGTTCAATACAGATTCATATTCGTTATTTGGATTATCAAATCCAGTAATAATAGCACGCTCGCCGCGGTCATTAATATAGTTGTAAAGCTTCATTGCGTGGAAACGTTCTTCTTCAGCTTGTACAAGGAAAAAGTTGGCGAATCCATCGTAGCTTTCGGCTGTGCAGTAAGCAGCCATTGCCATATAAGCGTGTGCGGAATAGAATTCAAAGTTCATTTGTTCATTTAGTGCGTCGTGCAATTTTTTAGATAACATAAAATCCCCCTTATTATTTGGACAAGAATATTATATCATAATTGATAATATTCTCATTTGGATGTTTCGAACCTTTTCGAAAGCTTTGTGACGTGTGCTTCCATAATGTCTTGTAACTCTAAATCATATTTTTGTGAAAGAATAATAAGGTTAGATAGTACATCACCAAGTTCTTCTTTTAGGTCTTGTTTTAGCTCTTCTTGTGTTTTGGCTTGTTCATCAGGGCGATCACGACCGATTTCAATAGCGCGAACAACTCGTGAAACTTCCCCAACTTCCTCAGTTAAGAAATTTAAGCGAATAAAGGAATTATACTGTGACCAGCTCCGTTTTTCGTAAAATTCCTCCACCCATCTTTGAAATGCGACGATATCCATTTCTTCCTCATCCCTTCAATATGTTGTACAATATTCATTGTATCATAACAATATATAGTTTCGGGGTGTAGGGATGAGAAAGATTTGTGTGTTTGCAGGTTCAAATTTAGGGGAAAGACCAGAATTTAAAGAGCAGGCGATTCAGTTAGGGAAAATGTTTGTTGAGAACGATTATGAGCTTGTATACGGCGGCTCATGCGTTGGATTAATGGGAGAAGTAGCAAACGAAGTTCTTCGTTTAGGTGGGCGTGTAACGGGTGTTATGCCGCGTGGTTTATTCCGAGGAGAAATTGTTCATACAGGATTAACAGAACTTATTGAAGTAGAAACGATGCACGAACGTAAGGCAAAAATGGCAGAGCTTGCTGATGCTTTCATTGCATTACCAGGCGGATATGGAACGTTTGAAGAACTATTTGAAGTTGTGTGTTGGTCACAAATTGGTATACATAATAAACCGGTTGGTTTATTAAACATAAAAGATTTTTACGGACCAATTCTGCAAATGGTTGAACGTGCAGCAGAAGAAGGGTTTATGAACCCTTCAAATAAAGAGTTGATCGTTTCAGCTGAGACGGCAGATAAACTAATTCATGAAATCCAAAATTACGAGCGTCCTGTTTTAGGAACTAAGTGGAAGCAATTATCATAGTACATTTTATCCCGCTATTTGCGGGCAGTAAGACTCCCACCTCAAAATTCGGCGAATGCGAGGGAGTTAGGTGGGAGATCAACTGCCCGTAAACGCCCGATTGGTTCAACTAATAATCAGTGGGGGATGGACAAAACCCCCACTGATTAAAGTTTCACTTTATAGTGATTTACAGGAACACATGTCTTTTTTATTGTAAAAAGGTATGTGTTTTTTATTCGCTTAAATATATTAATTTTTAGATATAAGGTTTTTGGAAAAAGAGAAATAGATGGAGGAATTTGTGTATTTACGTCCTGTTTTTAAAAGTATTGTAGCAGCATCTATTTTTGTTATGTTAATTGTTTTAAGACAGAAGAAAGAGCTGATTAATGAATTTTCGCTTTGGTTTATTTCGGTTATATGTATTGGTGTTTCTGCGATAACACTCTTTATGTCTGGGGTTATCGTTGATGAGTATAACTTAGGCGGAGATGTGCAGTCTTCTAGTATGTTTGTAGGAATTGTTATTATTAGTGGTTTGAATTTTATAATTTATTATAGACGGAAATAACGAGGAAGGCATTCCATATTACTTTGGAATGCCTTTATCATTTTGATTACTTTGTTTTTTATACAGGTACCAGCCACACCAGCCGCCACCAATTGCTACAACAACGAGGAAAGCATAGTCTTTAACCTCGACACGTATATTGAAAATATTAGCTATAAGTAAGAGAATCCCAACTGTTATTAACGCAAAAAATGCTCTAATTAAGTAGTCTTTCAACTGAACCACTCCCGTCATTTAAGTAGTAAATGATGAATTTGGAAAAGCTTTTTGGATCTAGTTACTAAAGGGTATTTTCTATATTTTAACATAGATGAGATTGTAATATATTGATAAAAGTGGGGGAAAGGACTGCTAATATTGTCGTGATTTGTCGGTAAGTCGATATAATTGAAAAATCGCCGATATATTTGATGAAACGGCCGATATAATGAAAAAATCGCCGATATAATTTCATGTATCGCCATGCACGATCACTCCATTAAAAAAAGCGACTCTAATCGAGCCGCTTCCGCTTTAAGGTATTATCCAGCTCCAGCGGCTAGAACAGTCGGTTGTTTCACTCCTTCATTCGAGGCAAAGAGCGCCTCGGAATCAGGAGTTCCAACACCCTCCTGTTCTAACCGAGCCGCTTCCGCTTTTAAATATATTATTGATTCAAGAACGCACGTAGCATCCAAGCGTGTTTTTCTAGTTCTGTGTAGATGCCTAGTAGTAGGTCAGATGTCATTTCGTCATCAGAATCTTGAGCGATTTCCATGCCTTTTTTCAGTTCGACTAGCATCATTTCGTAGTCTTTCATGATTGCTTCGACCATCCCTTCTGCAGTTTCTCCGTATGCTGCTTCTTGAATAGAAGATATTTCTAGGTATTCTTTCATTGTTGCTACTGGTTTGCCGCCGATTGCTAAAATGCGTTCTGCAATTTCATCGATGTGAGTAGCTGATTCTGTGTAAAGCTCTTCAAATTTCTCGTGTAATGTGAAGAATTGAGGTCCTTTTACGTACCAATGGAAGTTGTGTAATTTTGTGAATAAAACGCTCCAGTCTGCTACTTGTTTGTTTAATACTTCGATTACTTGTTTGTTCATTATGATCAATCTCCTTTTGAGTTGTTATGTTGTATCAATTACTAATTTATAATCATTATAATCTAGTAATACTTATAAAACAACCCCTTTGCTGGAATTAATTTGAACAAATTATGAACTGTGGTAAATAAAAATCCCTATTACTGTGAAGTAATAGGGATTTTAGTAATATCCATCTCCAGCCACTGGAGCTTTTAATTATTATACAGCTTGTTTATTTTCTTCTACATCCTGTCCATCCCAACACTCCGTATTCTTTAAGTTAGGGATAGAACTTGCAATGAAAACAGGATCTTTGCCTTGTTTCTTTTGCTTTATATAGTCTACTAATGCTGCGTAGGCAAATTTGCTAAGGAATGAGATGGCAATTAAGTTTGTAAATACCATTAGTCCCATAAATAAATCAGCTAAACTCCAAACTGTTTGAAGGGCAGCGATTGATCCGAAGAACACCATTCCGACAACTGCAACGCGATAAATCATTAACCATGTTTTACTTTCTTTAATGAATGCGATATTTGTTTCACCATAATAGTAGTTTCCTAGTAAGGAACTGAAAGCGAATAGGAAAATAATAATCGCTAAGAAAGTGCTTGCCCACGGCCCAATTTGTGAACTTAATGCTTGTTGTGTTAATTCAATTCCTTGTAAATTTGATCCTTTATAAAGTCCAGAACATAATACGATAAATGCTGTTGATGTACATACTAAGAATGTATCTACGAAAACACCTAATGCTTGAACAAGTCCTTGTTTTGCAGGGTGAGATACATCTGATGTTGCAGCTGCGTTAGGAGAGCTACCCATACCTGCTTCTGTCGCGAATAAACCGCGCTGAATTCCGAACTTGATTGCTGCTCCAATACCACCAGCGATGGCTTGATCTAAACCGAATGCACCGTTAAATATTTCCATGAAAATGCTTGGTAACATATTGAAGTTTTTTATAACAACGAAAACAGCCACGCCGATATAAACGATTGCCATTGGAGGAACAATCATTTCTGTAATACGTGAAATGCTTTTAATACCGCCAAAAATAATAACTGCAACTAATAAAGCTAATAGAGCTCCTACGATAGTTCGCTCTAGTCCAAATGCGTTTTCAAACGCTATTGTTACTGTATTTGCTTGTACTGAATTGAAAATTAATCCGTACGCAACTGTAATAAGAAGTGAAAACCAGACACCCATCCAGCGTTTGTTTAATCCTTTTTCCATGTAATATGCTGGTCCACCACGGAACCTGCTTCCATCTTTTACTTTATAAATTTGTGCGAGCGTACATTCTACGAAACTAGTAGCTGCTCCAAGGATAGCGATAAACCACATCCAAAATACTGCGCCGGGTCCACCCATTGAAATTGCTAGTGCTACACCGGCTAAGTTCCCGATACCGATGCGTGCCGCTGCACTTAAGCAAAATGCTTGGAACGGGGAGATGCTATCTTTCTTCTTTTCTTTTCGATTAAATCCTTTACTAATTAAACTGACCATCTCACCAAAATGAGTAATTTGGACAAATTTCAATTTAAAAGAGAAATAAAGACCGAAGCCGATTAACATTGCAATAAGAATATATGACCATAAAATATTATTCGTTACCTCAAGGAATCTGCTAAAGATATCAACCATATAATACACTTCCTTTTTTTCGTAATAAGAAAATTATATGCAAAAAATATACCAGAATCAATTTTTCTAAAAAATTATGTTACTTAAATGTGTTTTATGTTATGATTAAGTTACATCGTAATATTTTTAGAATTATTTACATTTTAAAAAACTAAATGTAAAGCGAGAAAGAGGGGATAATTTGAAAGAAGAAACTTTATTGAAAGTAAGCCTTGAGAGTCTAAAGATGAGAAGTAATGTATTTTTTATCATTACATCTTCAAGTATTTTTCTAGGAGCCACTTATTATTACAATAAAAGATTTCCAAATCATAGGTATACGGAATGGTTAGAATTTCTAAAATTGATTGGATGAATAAAAGACAGAAAAACAGAAAATTTAAATAAAAATTGTTGAGGAGGAGCTAAACATGAATATTAGAGAAAGTGAACTTCCAGGTATTGGTTATAAGTTTCAGGTTGTTACGAAAGGTAACGAAAAAATGGTGATTGTCATTCATGATGATGGGCGTAGAGAAATGTATCATTTTGATTCAGACCATGAAGAAAGCATCTCAAGTATTTCATTACGTGACTCAGAGGCAAGACAAATTGCAGCAATATTAGGGGGGATGGTATATAAGCCTAGAGCATTAGAAAATGTTGAAATGGTTTTTGAAGGTTTAGCGATTGAGTGGTTCAAAGTGGAGAATACAGCTCCAGCAATCGGAAAAACAATTGGCGATCTTGAAATAAGAAAAACATATAGCGTAACGATAATTGCAGTTATGAAGAAGAATATGAAAAAGCTATTTAATCCGGGACCAGAAACGGTAATTGAAGAAGGCGATATGCTTGTAGTTTCAGGTGAGAGAGAAGAAATTAAAAAAATTATTAATGAATTACTTTCGAATAGGGGGACTGACTAGATGGATACTTTAATTTTTGAAGTTGGTACAGCTTTAGTTTTAGTGGCAATTGCGGCAGTAATTGCTGGAAGGTTTAAATTCTCAGTAATTCCTTTCCTAATTGTTCTTGGCATGTTAGTAGGGCCGCACGCGCCGACCATAGGTGTTATCGATCTCAAATTTATTGAAAGTGCAAGTGTAATATCCTTCCTTGGAAGAATCGGCGTTCTGTTCCTTCTCTTCTATCTAGGGCTAGAATTTTCGATGAAGAAACTAATTAAATCTGGACGTTCTATTGCGATTGGTGGAACAATCTATATTTTAATTAACTTTTCACTTGGATTATTATACGGATTTATAATGGGATTCCCATTACTAGAAATCTTAATTATTGCGGGTATTATTACGATTTCTTCTAGCGCTATCGTTGCTAAAGTGTTAGTGGATTTAAGAAGAACTGGTAATAATGAAACCGAACTAATTTTAGGAATTATTATGTTTGAAGATATATTCCTAGCTGTATATTTATCAGTCGTTTCTGGCTTAGTTCTTGGGGATCACGCTTCCTTCTTAGGTGCTCTCACTTCAATTGGAATTGCTTTAGGATATATGCTTCTATTCTTTGTAGTCGCTAGAAAAGCTACTCCGTTATTAAATAAATTGTTGAATATTAGTTCAGATGAAATCTTTATTATTGTAGTATTTGCTTCGTTATTTTTCATTGCTGGTTTTTCAGAAACAATTCACGTTGCAGAAGCAATCGGAGCACTTCTTTTAGGATTAGTTTTCTCTGAGACAGAGCATAGTGAACGAATTGAACATCTTGTTGTTCCATTTAGAGATTTCTTCGGAGCTATTTTCTTCTTCAGTTTCGGATTAAGTATTGATCCGTTTTCATTAGGCGGGGCAATATGGTTAACGTTAGGGGCTGTCCTTCTTACTATAATCGGTAACTTCGTAGCAGGGATGATTGCAGGGCGACAAGCTGGATTATCTCATAAGGCATCAACGAATATTGGATTAACAATTGTTTCAAGGGGAGAATTCTCCATTATTATGGCCAATATCGGTATCGCCGGTGGTTTAATGTCAGTGTTAAAACCATTCTCGGCACTATACGTGCTTATACTATCCATTTTAGGGCCACTTCTTACGAAAGAATCTAATAATATATATAAATTCTTGAATAAGATCTTTAAGTGGAATACGAAAACTAGCTAAATTTTTAAAAATAAAAGTACAAGATACTCACTGCTTGTACTTTTATTTTTGGTAATGAAAACAGTAAAGAGAGGTAAATGATGTTAGGAGAGTTGATTCATTCAGTTTTAGTTTTTCTAGAAGGACTTGGTTATTGGGGAATTATGCTTGGATTGATGTTAGAGGTTATTCCGAGTGAAATCGTATTGTCTTATGCAGGCTATTTAGTATCAACAGGAAGCATTACATTTTGGGGTGCTGTTGCGTTTGGTACAATTGGCGGTGTAATTGCACAACTATTTATTTATTGGATCGGTCGATACGGAGGAAGACCTGTTCTTGAGCGATATGGAAAATATATTTTGATTCAGAAGAAACATATTGATTATGCGGAAGCATGGTTTAATCGATACGGAACGGGTGTTATCTTTACAGCGCGTTTTATCCCTGTTGTGCGTCATGCTATTTCCATACCAGCGGGTATTGCAAAAATGTCACATGCTAAGTTTATTACGCTAACTACACTAGCTGTTATTCCATGGTCAATTGTGTTTGTATATTTAGGCTTTAAATTAGGAACAGAGTGGGAAAGTATTAATAAAGTAGCTGGTCCTTATGTGAAATACTTTGCACTTGCTGCTATTGTTTGTGCACTTGGTTACTTTGTACTAAAAAAAATGATGAAAAAAAAGTGATTACGGAAAAAGAATCTATGCCGACATAGATTCTTTTTTTATTGTCATTTTTTAAAGGGTAAAAGAGTATGTTTAATATTTACCATATTGTGGCATATATATAGAAAAAGAGAGCTTGGAAAGGGGAATAAAAAGAAATGGAACTCCAGTTTCAAAATGTATATCAACAGACGGAGAATTGGTATGTGTTGGATTCGGAGCTTCCTTGGGATGTCAAAAAGCTGAGAGATGATTTGTTTTCACTTATTGAAGTATGTAAAACGCCAGTTATTTTTTGTGATACATGCGACGCAAACAATGTACTTCTATCATTAGGAGAAGAGGAAGAAGAGTTTCTATTCCCGATAGGTGGTTTTTATCATAAAGAAAAACAATTAATTTTCATTTGTATGTGGGAAGAGTATGAGCAAGTGCTCAAAACACTTTTGCATGAATTTCGCCATGCGATGCAGCATAAGAGAGAAGAATTGTATGTTGGAAGTAAAGCGTACGAAGAGAGATGGATTGAGAAAGATGCGAGGAAGTTTGCGGAGAGGAAATTGGATGAATATAAAAATAGAAAATTGATGTAAAGCATAGTGAAGAAATAGCACTGTGCTTTTAATGCTTACTAAAAATAAGTAATTGACTTTTATGAAGTTTAGTTCTAAACTAATGATATCAAACGAGTGAGGTGATGGAATGAAAACAGAAGATAGACTAGGGCTACTATTATGGTTTCGTTTATCACGTTTTTATAACAAGAGTATTCGTGAGACGAATCAGCATTTGAAAAAATGGAATGTATCTGCCGCTCAGTTTGATGTGCTAGCTCAAGTTGGAGGACATGATCGTTTAACGCAGCAAGAGCTTGGAAATAAGCTATTTGTTACGAAGGGAAATGTCACGCAGCTTTTAAATAAAATGGAACAGCTGGAGTGGATTCATCGTGAACAAGAAGGTACTACGAAATATATTTCGTTAACAGAAAAGGGAAGAGCCTTATATGAGGAAATCGTCCCGCCTCAAGAAACGTTCCAAGCAGAGCAGTTTCATAACTTAAATATAGAAGAACAAAATCAATTATTAAAATTACTAAAAAAATTACAGTAAGAAAAATTTTTGAAATAAATCTTGAATTCGAGATAATATGAGGTGAAGGATATGTTTAGAAAAGTTGATCATAAAAATATGGGTAGAGCAAATCACGGTTGGTTAAATACACATTTTCATTTTTCATTTGCAAATTATTATAATCCAAATAACATGAGCTTCGGAGCGTTACGTGTTATTAATGATGATTTAGTAGCAGCACAAACTGGTTTTGATATGCATCCGCACCGTGATATGGAGATTATTTCTTACGTTGTAGATGGTGCTTTAACACATGAAGATAGTATGGGAAACCGCGGAACGATTGAGCGTGGACATGTTCAGTATATGAGTGCTGGTACGGGTGTATTTCATAGTGAGCATAATTTAGGAAATGAAACACTACGTTTATTGCAAATTTGGATTTTACCAGACCGCGCTGGCCATAAACCAAATTACGGTGAGTTTAAATTTGATTGGATCAAACGCGAAAACGAATGGTTCCATATGGTATCTCCAATGGAGGGAGATGCACCAATTCAAATTCACCAAGATGCGAATTTATATTCTTTATCATTAGAGGCTGGAAAAGAAATTCATTTCCCTGTGAAAGAAGGCCGTCAATTGTATCTTGTACAAATTGAGGGAAGTAGTGTAATAAATGGTGAAACACTTGTTATGCGTGATGCGGCAGAAGCGGTAGAAGAAGATATTCACATTCAAGCGAAAGAGCAATCACACTATTTAGTAATTGAATTGAAAAAACAATAACATATTTATGAAAAGAGGGCACCCGATAGGATGTCCTCTTTTTTAATTGGAATTGTCTGAAAAATGTTTCTCAAATTTTGTGTAGAGGTATCAGATTAAAAAATAAGAATTGTATAAAAGTGTCAAAAATCTTTATGGGAATGGGGAATGTTATAGTGAAAAAGCAAGTCATTTCATCAGCACTAGCGTTAACTGTTATCGCAGGGGGATTTGGAGCATTTGGAGCAACGACAACGAAAGCGGAAGAACAAAAAATTCAATATCATCAAGAATTTAAAACACCTGCATACATAGGTGAAGAATGGAAAGCGCCGGAAGGACTAGATAAAAAAGAGACGGTCTTTCAATATTTAGAGAGTAAGAAAGATATGTTTAAACTAGCAGGAAATATTGAAAAACATTTTAATGTCGTTGGGGAAGAAAAAGATGCGGAATCTGGTACGACACATGTGAAGTTAGTTGAGAAGCATAATAACATTCCTGTGTACGGTTCAGATCAAACTGTCACACTTGATAAAGAGAATAATGTAAAAGCATTTTTCGGACAAGTAATTCCGAATTTAGATGATAAAAATATTCCTGCATTTGCAAGCATTAGTGCAGAACAAGCAGAAACGATTGCAAAGGCAGATATTGAAAAAGAAGTTGGGCAAGTAAAGAATTATGATGGTGTGAAAAAAGATTTATTTGTATATGAAAAAGATGGGAAGTACTATCTTGCATACTTAGTTAAAGCATCGATTTCTAAACCAACTCCAGGATATTGGCATTATTTTGTTGATGCAACAAATGGAAATGTTATTGAGAAATATAATGCTGTAGATCAAATTACTGGATTTGGCTACGGAGTATTAGGCGGTAGACAATCATTTGAAATTGCTCAAGATGAGAAAACAGGAGCGTTCAACTTATTTGATGGTAAACGAGGACAAGGTATCCATACATTTGATGCAGAGAATATGGATGAAAACTGGTTTAATTTATTCTCGCAAATTTTTGGATATACAGGAGAAGAAGTTGAAAGTAAATCTAAGTTCTTCGAAGATAAAGCGGCAGTTGATGCGCATGTAAATGCAGGAAAAGTATACGATTACTACAAAAAGACATTTAATCGAAATTCCTTCGATGATAAAGGTGCAAAACTTATTTCTACTGTTCACGTAGGTACAGCTTGGAATAATGCGGCTTGGAACGGTGTGCAAATGATGTATGGTGATGGAGATGGTAAGACGTTTATTCCATTGTCTGCTGGCCTAGATGTTATCGGTCACGAATTAACGCATGCTGTAACTGAACATACAGCAAACCTTGTTTATAAAAATGAACCGGGTGCGTTAAATGAATCGTTATCTGATATTATGGGTGTCATGGTTGAGAAGAAGAGCTGGGATTTAGGTGCTGATATTTATACACCTGGTAAACCTGGTGATGCACTTCGTTCTCTGAAAGATCCAGCATCTATTCCAAACCCATTAAAACCAAGTGAAGGTTACCCAGATCACTATAGTAAACGTTATACTGGAACAGCTGATAATGGCGGCGTTCATATTAACAGTAGTATTAACAATAAAGCTGCATATTTAGTATCTGAAGGTGGAGATCATTACGGCGTGAAAGTAACGGGAGTAGGTCGTGAAGCGACAGAAAAAATTTACTACCGCGCTCTTACGAAATATTTAACTGCAAACTCTGACTTTAAAATGATGCGTCAAGCAGCACTTCAATCAGCAGAAGATTTATATGGTAAAAATTCTAAAGCTGTTCAAGCTGTAACGAAAGCTTATGATGCAGTAGGCGTAAAATAATAAGAGAAAAAGACCTGACTAGGCTGTCAGGTCTTTTCTTTATCCCGCTATTTGCGGGCAGTAAGACTCCCACCTCAAAATTCGGCTGGAGCAAAGAAGTTAGGTGGGAGATCAACTGCTCGTAAAAGCCCGATTGGTTTAACTAATAATCAGTGGGGGATGAATAAAACCCCCACTGATTAACGTTTCACTTTATTTAGTCGCGAATACCTAATGCGATTTTCGCCATACGTGACATACGTTCTTTCGACCATGGTGGATTCCAAACGACATTTACTTCTATTTCATTTACTTCAGGTACGTTCGTTGATAATACTTTTTTTACGTCTGACACGATTTGGCCAGCCATCGGACACCCGATAGAAGTCATCGTCATCGTAATGACAGCATTATTATTTTCATCTGCTGTAACATCATAAACTAATCCAAGGTTGATAATATCAACACCTAGTTCAGGGTCAATAACAGCTTCTAAGTTCGCATATAACTTTTCTTCAAATGCTTGTTGTGACATGTGTAGCACCTCCTACAAATCGATGATATCGATTCTCATTATAACGGATATATGTATAATGTGCAGGGAATGAGCTCAAAAAAAATATTCCTCTTGGAAGAGGAATGTTTTTTGAAAGCTATTCAGTTTTAAAATGAGATACAAGTTGGTCTAATTCTTCAACCGTTTGTTTCATTTGTTTTGCAGTTACTGTCATCTCATTCATAACAATAACCTTTTTCTCAGCAGATTGTGCTGTTGAGGCTGTTTCACTAGATACTTCATTTGAAATAGAAGAGATGTTATTAAGTGAAGCGTTCATTTCTTCTGCGCTTGCAGCCATCTCTTCAGCGGTTGCTGATATGTCTTGAATTTGAGTAGACACTTTATTTACTTGTTCAACAATTGTTGTGAAAGAAGTACCAGCTTCACGAATGACAGTAATGCCTTCAAATGCTTCAGAACGACCTTGAGACATCATAGAGCTAGCGGTTTCTGTATCATTTTGAATTTGATGTAGTAATTGGTTAATATCTGTTGCAGCAGTTTTAGATTGTTCCGCAAGCTTACGAACTTCATCAGCTACGACAGCAAACCCTTTTCCTTGTTCACCAGCACGGGCTGCTTCAATAGAAGCGTTTAAAGCAAGTAAGTTTGTTTGTTCAGCGATATTAGAAATAGATTGTACGGCTGTATCAATATATTTCGTATGAGTGATTAGACGTTCGACTACTTCTGATGTAGCATTTACAGCTTCGTGTATCGTTGTCATTTGTGAAACGGATTTTTGGATAACAGTACTTCCGCCATTCGCATGTTCAGACGTAGCGACAGCAAGTTCGGCTACAGATGAAGCAGATTCTGCAATGCGTTGAACACTTACTGCCATATCATCCATTGCAGTTGAACTTTCCTCCATACTAGAAGTTTGAGATTGAATACTTGCATTTAAGTTGGACATCGAGCTCTGAACTTGTATTGTTGCCTCGCGTGATGTATTTGTTTTTTCTAGCATATTTTCAGAAGCATGTTGTACTTCAATAGAAGTTTTTTGAACGCGCTGAATGATATGCTGCAGGTTTTCTAACATTTTGTTAAATGATGTTGCAATCGCACCAATTTCATCATTGCTATTTACTTGTAGGCGAGCTGTTAAGTCACCTTCTTGAGAGGATAATTCTTTTAGTTTAATATCAATTTGCTGAATTGGTTTTACTAGCTTACCAGAGAACCACCATGCAAGAATAATTGCAGCGACAATACAAATAACAAGTGATAAGAAGACAACATATTCAATGCGGAGTGAAGATTGATCGATTTTTTCGATGGATTGTTCACGTAATTTAGCCTGTTCATTACTGTAATTTGTGAAATCACCAATTACTTTATAGACAGTCCCATTTTCTGTAGAAGCTACTTGTAAAGCCTCTTCCCACTTTTGTTCTTTTGCAAGAGTGAACACTTTCTCTTCAACGAACTTTCTCCAAGTGGAACCTAATTCCATTGTGCTTTTCACAGACTGCGAAAGATTTGGATTAGAAAGAAGCTTATCTTTTGAATCCTCAAGACGTTTACTCATCTCATTAAACTTGTCCAATTCGACTTGATCATGTTGTAGTAAATAACCTCTTAAAGCAGAGAGTTGTACTTGATAAGCATCTCCGCGCTCTTTTAAGTTTGTTGCAAGCGGAGAAATCTCTTTTTGTAGTGCTTCAGCTTTATGTGACTGATCAATAGTGAAGTATAAAATGAATGCTAAGGCGATGCCAAATAAAGCACAAATCGTTCCCATAATGAACAGAAGTTTTTTTCTGATACTTATAAAATTCATATAATAAAAAGCCTCCTTTGTGAAATCTTAGTATTAGAATTAATTGATTTAAAAAGTTGAAAGAAAGCTTTACTCCAGTGGGAATAAAGCTTTCTTCTTTCCTTTAGGAATTATAGCAGACGGAATGAGAGATAGAAAGATATATTTTAAAGCAAAAAAGAGAGATTGAAAAAATCTCTTTTTCTTATATTTATCCCGCTATTTGCGGGCAGTAAGCCTCCCACCTTAAAATTCGGCGAATGCGAGGAAGTTAGGTGGGAGATAACTGCCCGTAAAAGCCCGAGTGGTGTGGGCTAATAATCAGTGGGGGATGAACAAAACCCCCACTGATTAAAGTTTCACTTTATCCGTTCGTTTTGAAATGAGAAACGAGAACTTCAAGTTCTTGTACGGCAGTTTTCATTTCTGATGATTTTGTAGCAACGGCATTCATTGCACTTACTTGATCACCAGCTGAATGGGCGGTTTGTGATGTTTCAGCAGCGACTTCATTTGAAATAGAAGCGATATTATTTAAAGCTGCGTTCATTTCTTCAGAACTTGCGGCCATTTCTTCAGCAGTGGCAGACATTTCCTGCATTTGCGTAGAGACTTTGTTAATGTGGTTAACAATTTCAGAGAACGATGCCCCAGCAGTGCGAATGACTGCAATTCCTTCAGAAGCTTCTGATTGCCCTTGTGTCATCATTTCATTCGCTATTTTTGTATCGGCTTGAATTTGATGAAGCAACTGGTTAATGTCAGTTGCGGCTAGTTTTGATTGTTCAGCAAGTTTGCGTACTTCATCGGCGACAACTGCGAACCCTTTACCATGTTCACCAGCGCGAGCTGCTTCAATGGAAGCATTTAAAGCGAGCAAGTTTGTTTGCTCTGCGATATTAGAAATAGCTTGAAGAGACGTATCAATATCGTTCGTATGTGTAATGAGTCGCTCTACTACTTGTGATGTAGCGTTAACGGCTTCATTAATTGTATGCATTTGTGTAATAGACTTCTCAATTACTTTATTCCCATCACCTGCTTTTTCTGAAGTTGTAACAGCTAAGCTAGCGACAGAGGAGGCGGATTCTGCAATACGCTGAACACTCATTGCCATATCATCCATTGCGGTTGAACTTTCTTCGATGCTAGACACTTGTGAACGAATATTATAATCAAGAGTATTCATAGTCTCTTGGATTTTTGCAGTAGAATTCATAGATGCAGTTGTTTCGATAAACATGTTTTCCGATGTTTCTTTCACACTTGTTGACGTTTGTTGAACTTGCTGGATTATATGCTGTAAATTGGCAAGCATTTGGTTAAAGGAATTTGCAATATCACCGATTTCATCTTTACTAGTGACATGTAATCTAGCAGTTAAATCGCCCTCTTGAGAAGCTAACTCTTTTAATTTCTCATCAATTTGTAGAATTGGTTTAACGAGTTTACCAGAGAACCACCATGCTAATAAAATAGAAGTTAATGTACATATAATAAGTGAGAAGAAAATAATATATTGGATAAGAGATGAAGAATATTGAACGTCAGCAATTAATACGTCACGTTTTTCATTTTCTTCATTCGCATATTTAGTAAAACGGCTTAAAAGATCATTTACATAATCTGTTTGGGCTAGAGCGATTTTGGAGGCTTCATCCCATTTTCCTTCACGTGCAAGAGGAAGGACCTTATTGTCTATGACGCTTCGCCATTTTGCACCCATTAAAATGGCCTCTTTCATTCCTTCTGGTAGCTTTTTGTCACTTGTTACTTTCTCTCTAGTATCAGCCAACTTTTTTCCTTCGCGGTTGAATTTATCCAGTCCTTTTTGATCATGAGATAGTAAATATTCTTGTAAACCAGCGACCTGTGCTTGGAACCAATCACCACGTTCTTTTAAAATAGTGGCTCTTTTTGATACATCGTTTTTTAATGTTTCGACCTCATTTGCTTGGTTCATCGCGAATGTAAGAATAATAATTAGAGCAATGCTAAATAAGGAAGAAATGCTTAAGAGTGTGAACAGTATTTTTTTTCGAATACTAACATATTTCATCGTTATCCCTACCCTCTTGAAACTATTTATTATAATTTATAAATATTAATAACGGAATTAATAAAAATATTATTATGAAGTTATTAATCAGTTCAATGAAAATTATAGCAGATAGTGGAAGGAGGCAGATTGATATTAGTAAATGTTCTTAAAATGTATACATTTACCTATTAAAAAATCTTAAATAAAAATAAGCAATGCTATTGTAATTCGAAATAACATCATGTATACTTCTAATTAGTTGATAACGATTATCAGTATCAACTAAAACATTACTCTTCGTTATGTTGGTCATACCCCTTTTTGACGACGTAAGTCAGAGACAAAATGTTGAAATATCTTGTGTCCTATTCTACAGAATTATGGTAATCTCCAACCTCAACTTATATGCGTGAGCATGCAAAAAAGGATCCTATCCGTGAAGGGATCCTTTTTTGCATGCTGTCGCAATTAATGTATATAGACCGGGTATTCGTTCTTCAATTCCTTCCGGTGCAGTAGAGGGGAAGACCCATCTTTGATGAGACCCGTGTTCTTCCACAAGCTTTTCAATTTTAAAACTTGCGGATGCGAGTGTTGTAATAATTTCTCCTAACGTCCAGCGGCGAATATTTGTTTTCGGCAATGATTGTTTTTGTGCTTCCGTAAGAAGAGCGCTGTAAGCTACATCATCTTCAATAAGTTCTTCATTGAAATAATTTCCATTTGCCCGAAATGATGGATGATCTACACCTAATAATTTGGTGTAAACGGGATGATAGTCACGAAGGATAAGCATTCCATCTTGTTTAAGTAAGGTAGCAATTTTTTGAAAGAGTGGCTTTAAATCTATAAAGTAATGAAGTACACCAAGTTCCAGTAATACGATATCAAATGATTCGGAGAAATCTATATCTAATACATCAGAGACGATGTAATGGATATAGACACCTGCTGCTTCAGCAAGCTCATTTGCATATTTTGCATTACTTGCTGAAATATCAACAACTGTTACGTCAGCTCCTAAAAGGGCGAGAGCGACGGCTTTATTTCCTTTTGAGCCGAGTAAATTAATAATACGTTTTCCTTTTGGAGATTGTATGTAAGGTAAATAATGTGCTACTTCGCGCATGGGATCTTCCATGAGCTTTTTCGCATAATCCTCTGGCGCCCCGTGGCGATTCGTCCAAGCTTCATAAGCGGCTGCATTCCAGCTTTTTTTATTCATCGTGCTTAGTTGCTTTTGATTCAATGTTATCACTCCTTTTGTGAACGTATAGTTATTCGGCAGAGGGATGGGATTTCCTTTTCTTTTTAAATTAAAGTTTGATTTTTCTGTTATTTAGTCGTAAAATACGTGTTATACATAAAAGCGTTGAAAAGGAAAAGTAGGATGAAATCATTCTTTCCAGAGAGCTTCGGTAGCTGAGAAGAAGCAAGAATATTCATTTGAACAATGGCCTTTGAGCTTCGTCCTGAACTTATTAAATGATAATAGTAGGCGGCGACGAGAGTTGGTACTCGTTATCAAAACCACAGTATAAGAGCATATAGCTCCGTACTTGTTAAGGTCAATTATGTGAGTAATTGGCGAAATAAGGTGGTACCGCGACTGTTTATACAGCCCCGCCCTTATCTTTTTTAGATAGGGGCGGGGCTTTTTATATTTTAAAGGAGGAATGTAAGATGAGTATTTTTATTGGAGGCGCTTGGCCGTATGCAAATGGTTCGTTACATCTTGGGCATATTGCTAGTTTGTTACCAGGAGACATTTTAGCGCGTTATTACAGGGCAAAAGGTGAGAATGTGTTGTATGTTTCAGGAAGCGATTGTAATGGAACACCGATTACAATTAGAGCAAAACAAGAAGGTGTGACGGTGAAAGAAATTGCTGATAAGTATCACGAAGAGTTTGAGCGATGTTTTCGTAGCCTTGGTTTTACTTATGATTGCTATACACGTACGGATAGTGAACACCATCGTGAAACTGTTCAAAAAGTTTTTTTGCGACTATTAGAAGAAGGTCATATTTATAAAAAAATAGTCGAACAAGCTTATTGTGAAACGTGTACGCAATTTCTACCTGATCGTTATGTGGAAGGTATTTGTCCGCATTGTCATGAAGGGGCGAGGGGGGATCAATGCGATGCTTGTTCCGCTATTTTAGATCCACTCGATTTGTTAGAAAAGAAATGTAAGTTATGCGGTAGTACGCCATCCGTACAGGAAACAGAGCATTTCTATTTCGCATTGCATACATTTCAGCAGCAAATTAAAGAGGCTGTAGAAACTGCGAAACAAAAAGGAACTTGGCGCGACAATGCCATTCAATTAACTGAACGATATGTAAGAGAAGGATTACAAGATAGGGCAGTGTCAAGAGACTTACCAATCGGGGTTCCAATTCCAGTAGCAGGATACGAAGATAAGAAAATTTACGTATGGATTGAAGCGGTGACAGGATATTATTCAGCAAGTAAACATTGGGCTGAAAAAACAGGGAAAGATGATCAAGAGTTTTGGGATAGAGAAACGAAAACATATTATGTGCATGGGAAGGATAACATTCCATTTCACTCCATCATCTGGCCAGCGGTATTACTTGGGATAGGAGGGGAAGCAGTTCCTCGTCATATCGTTTCGAATGAATATTTAACAGTTGAAAAAAGAAAGTTATCGACAAGTAAAAACTGGGCAGTATGGGTACCTGACATATTGGAACGCTATGATTCAGATTCTATTCGTTACTTTTTAACAGTAAATGCACCAGAAAATCGGGATACTGATTTTTCATGGCGTGAATTTATTTACAGTCATAATAGTGAATTGTTAGGTGCATATGGGAACTTCGTGAACCGGACATTAAAGTTTATTGAAAAGTATTATGATGGTAATGTGCCGGAGGGAATTATTAATGTAGAGCTAAAGGACAAGGTAGAAGGATTATTTAAAAATGTAGGAGAGGCGATTGAACAAACTAAATTTAAGGTGGCGCTAGAGACAATATTTGATGCAGTACGCTTCGCAAATAAATATTTTGATGAAAAGCAGCCTTGGAAGCAAAGAGAAGACGATCCAGTTTCATGTGAAGAAACAATTTATAATTGTGTTTATCTTATCGCTAATTTTGCAAATCTCCTTGAACCATTTTTACCGTTTTCAAGTGAAAGAGTTAGAAGTACATTATCGATTGTTAAACAAAGTTGGAAACCTCAAAATACGTTGCCAAATCGAGTTGATAGCGTGCAGCCATTATTTGAACGAATCGATATAAAACAAATTGAGTATGAAATAGAGAAGCTATATGGAGCGGTAAAGTGATATAGAGAAAAAGACCTTTCAAATAAAGTGAAACTTTAATCAGTGGGGGGTTTGTTCATCCCCATTGATTATTAGTTGAACCAATCGGGCATTAACGGGCAGTTGATCCCCCACCTAATTTCTTTGCTTTCTCTGAATTTTGAGGAGGGGGTCTTACTGCCCGCAAATAGCGGGATAAATGAAAGGTCTTTTATTATGCATTGTATACGCGATTATGTTTTTTTCCTTTCCTAGCCATAAGCAGCTGAGGTGTGAAAATACCAAGCAATATAAAGATGATTCCAAGCCACTGCATAGGTGATACAACTTCATTAACAAGTGTAATAGAAGCGATAATAGCAGTTGGTAATTCAGCTGCACCTAAAATAGTGCCAAGTCCTATTCCGACTTTTGGAACACCTATGGAAAAACAAATGACAGGTACAACAACGCCAAACAGTCCGAGGAAGAAAGCATATTTCCATAGACCTGCTTGTAAAGCGCCATCCGTTAAAAAGGTTGGCGGGAAGAATAGGCATACGATAAGAGTAGCACTTGTTGTCATAAGAAAGCTTTTCGTATAAGGCGGAACATCTGTAGCAACGCGCCCACTTGCAAAAACATAGAATGAAAAAGAGACAGCAGCTAATAGTCCAAAGATAATACCCTTCGTAGAAAAATTTTGTCCGAGACCTTCAAAGACACCGCCTGCAAACAATGTACCAGTAAATAAAATAATAATAGATATAACTTTCTCGCGGCTTGGGAATGTTCGATTTGCAATAGCTTCAATGACTACACCAATCCATGTGAACTGAAAGAGTAGGACGACAGCGATAGATGCTGGTAGTTCTTCTACAGAAATAGCATAGAAAATACCTGTCATACTCATCGTTGTACCGACTGTTAGTAAGGAAAAGAACTGCTTTTTTGTTACTTTATGGCGTGAAAAGAAAAGAACGAGCAGAAGTAGTCCAATCCATCCGAAGACATATTGTCCTCCTAATAGTTGATGTGCTGAAAATCCGTCAATGAATCCGAGTTTGAAAATAGTTGAAAGTACGCCGTAGCTACAAGCTCCAAATAAAACGAGTAATGAATACTTAAACTTTTCCATAAAGATCCTCCTTATAAAGTGAAACTTTAATCAGTGGGGGGGGTGTTCATTCCCCACTGATTATTAGTTGAACCAATTAGGCGTTTACGAGCAGTTGATCTCCCACCTAACTTCTTTGCTCCAACTGAATTTTGAGGTGGGAGTCTTACTGCCCGCAAATAGCGGGATAAGTAATAAAAAACGCCCGCTATCCAAATAAGGACAACGGGCGAACGAAACAGAGTAAGAAACTCTACAAAATTCCGCCACTCATACGAAGGATGAGTTTGGGGTATGAAATTAGAGTAGGTTTTACATTGCTTTTGGGAATACAATAGAGCACTTTACACCTTGAGGCGTGTTTTGTATCCCATAAGGAAACTGATGTTTATCTAATATTTGTTTTACAATATATAACCCAAGACCACTACCTTGTACTAAGCCATGCTTGTCAGGGTTTGCGCGATAGAATGGTTCAAATAAATGAGCAAGTTTGTCCTCATCGATTTGTGAACCTGTATTTAATACTTCTAATGCGTAACCGTTTGGCTTTTCATAGAGCTTTATATAGACATGCTGGTGGTCAATTGTGTAATGAATTGCGTTTGAAATAATGTTAAAAATAGCAGTTTGAATAAATTTAGGATCAGCTAAAATTTGTACATCTTGTTTAATGTTAGATTGAACATTTAATTGTTTTACAGATACAAAATAATCTACTTTCTTCATAACATCCTCAATAATATTAGTTAATGAAATAACTTCTAAATTTGGTTTAAATTGAGGGTTTTGTATTTTGGATAATTCTGACATTTTTTCCGTTAATATGTTAATATCTTGCATCATCTCGTAGGAACGTTTTAAATACTTATCTCTATCTTTATAAGCTCCAATTCCGTGAATCATGCCATCGAGTTGTCCCATAACGGCTGCGATTGGTGTTTTTAATTCATGGGATACCATAGACATAAATTCTTTACGAGATTGTTCTAACTGTTGTTCCTTCTTGAGCTCATTTCTTAAATCTTGATTTGTTTCATGTAAATTCTTCACAATATGTGGGACCTGTGAAGCAGCTACTTGTAAATTGAAATCTGTTGAATCTGTATTTGTATTTAGTGCTTTTTTATCTGAGAAATCAAGATTCATAATATCTTTTAAAGCATCGCTCATATATTGAAAAGGCTTGGCAATTAGCTTTGCATAAAGTAAAGATCCGAGCAGAGATAATGCAAGCATTGTCGCGCCAATATGTGGAGCTAATTGTTGCAATGCATCTGTTAACTTTGGATTATCATGTGTATCATTTGCTTTACTTGCTGCATTTTGTGTATGTAAGGCATCTTTGTTAGTAACTTGCTTTTCGGCTTCTGTAAGTGGAGTCGTTGTGTTACTTTCCTCCGAAATATTTTGTGTATGTTCTTTTGCTTTTGCAGTTTGGCTAGGTTGCAAAAGGTGATTGATGGCTGTAGAGAGAGCTTTCATGTCTATTTGAGAAGATTGAAAATTAGAGATGCTACTCTCTGACACAGCCTTATTTTGCATTGCTTTACTTTGGTCGTTTTTTTTGTCTGAATCCGCTTGTGCTGCAGTTTGCGTTCCAGATGCTTTCGCATAACGATCTTTATCGTAATTTGAGGCTAGAAAATAAATAATTTGATAAAGACAAAGTGATAAAAGAATACAAAATAATAAGGTTTTGATGAAAATATTTTTGGTGATGTTGTCTTTGCTACGCTTCGATTTTGTAGCCAATGCCTTTCACCGTTTTAATATAAGGAATTCCTAATTTTTTTCGTAAGTTTTTAATATGTGTATCTATAACTCTTACATCACCATAATGTTCATAGCCCCATACCTTATTCAACAAATCACTTCTTGATAATACTTTTCCCCGATTTTGCAGTAAAGTATATATAATTTCAAATTCTTTTGTTGTCAATTCAATTTGATTACCATGAACATAAGCTGCATATGCTGTAGAATTTAACATCAATTCGTGGAATTGTAGTATAGTTGCAGTTTCTGCTTCCTTCGTTGCTGCCCTTCTTAATACAGCTTCTACACGCTTAATAAATACCGTGTAATGGAACGGTTTTGTAATATAGTCATCAATACCTAATTCAAATCCTCTAATTTCACTTTCTTCATTATGTAAGCCTGTTAACATAATGATTGGTACATCAGATTGTCCTCGCATAATTTTACAAATACTATAGCCATCTATATCTGGTAACATCACATCAAGGAGGACAAGATCGTATGAATTTTTTTGGAAAAGAAGAATGCCTTCTGTTCCAGCACCAACTACATCAACGGTAAAGTTTTGTGCCATTAGAAATTCACGAATAAGTTCTTGTATATCTGGGTTGTCTTCAATCACCAGTATATGCGTCATAGTAACACCTCCTAAATAACGCTTTTTACTGCAATATTCGAATTCATCATTTTTCGGATGACTCAGATTGTTTATACATATAATAAGCCCCCGCCATAAAATAATAATGAAAGTAGCAAGGGGAATTGTTTAGTATCACTGAATAGTTCAGAATTACAGTAGTTCTATTATATTATGTATTGTAAAATTTATAAAATGTTATAACTGTATAATTTTAATATCCATGTTTATCAATGTTTTGGTATTGTTTAACACAATCTATTCCCATTATATATGTAAATACAGTTGTTTTGCTACTGTAAATGAATAAATAAAATAAGCCAAGACATAAAATTCTTGGCTACACGTAAATCTTGTTCTTAGGTTAGTTTACAGTGACAGTAGCTTGTTCGTGAATACGCTCAAATAACCAATGTATATCATTGTTATACATACGAATACAACCAAGTGTTGTCGCTTTTCCAATTGCTTGATTGTTGTTAGTTCCATGAATCGCGTAAGTTGTTCCATAAGTCCCTGCCATATTTAATCCGAGCCAACGGTCACCAAGTGGATTACGTGGATCGCCGCCTTTGATCTTTCTTGTATAATAAGGGCGGTTTTTAATTTTATTTACGATTTGAAAAGTACCTTTAGGTGTAGGTGTAGCTGCTTTGCCAGTAGCGACAGTAAAACTTTTTATGAATTTCCCATCTTGATAATAATCCATTTTATTTAATTGCGTGTTTACGATAAGTTGTTCTTGCGTTGTAGCTGCCTCCGCATTTGCGAATGGAATAGTTAAAAGTCCTAATGATAATAGAGCACTTAATAATAGTTTTTTCATTATATTCTCCTTTTACTCATTGTAATAGTCTTACATACAATGAATTTGTAATCCTCGTAATGTTTGATTTATATTTTCATCTAATGTTTCAAAGAAGGTAGTAATCTTTGTATTACATTTGTTGTTTTTATCAATAAGTAATCTTTCATTTAATAAAAGTTCACCATGTAGTCCAAAACTTTGAATTTGAATATTTAGTTCATCTTCAGTTTCAGAAATGATTGGTAAGAAATAGTGAAAAGCTTTCGTTGGAATGATGTAGCTTTTGCCAATCATGCTTTCTTGATTTGAATTAACCCATTTTCTCGTGACAATTTTAATGCTCTTTTTTGAAACGATAAAAGATAGTGTTGTAGATTTTGTTAAACTTACGTCAAATTCATTTGTTTCACAGATATGCAAATTAAAAGCGGTTTCATTTTGATGAGATTCAACATTTGTATTAATAAAATCATGCATTTTATAAGCATCCATTCATATTCACCCTTTTTTTCAATTTCGAAAAGCGACTTATATTTATTCAATTTATTGTGTAGTAATATATTGGTTAAATTTTTCAACAAATTCCGATATAATCTTACAATACGTATATGAAGCTAATATGAAGTTAGTATGAGTTTGTGGTGGTTTTTTATAGAGAACAAAATGAGGCGATTTTTGAGTGTTAAAAACTGGATAAAAATTGTATATTAATGGATTTTATCTGTGCGATAGATAGTTGTTAGTCTGTTTTAAAATGATAATAGATATAAGCAAATAGAGAACAGAAAACTTTGGTGTTAGCCTTACAAAAATGTAATAAAAATGTAAGCTATTGCGATAGTTATTTCGACATTTTTTTTATACAATAATAGTAAGAAGTTGTACGTGATTGAAGGGAGAGATGACATGGAATGGGTTCATGAATTATTTCAGCAGTACGGGTACTATGTTGTACTTGTCGGTTTGCTGTTAGAATATATTGCGCTTCCGTTTCCGGGAGAACCAACATTAGCATATGCGGGGTTTTTAGCACAGAAGGATCATTTAAGTTTACCGATTTTAATTATTTTATCCTTTATTGGGACGAGTGTAGGAATGACGATTCAATACTTTTTAGGAAATAAATTAGGTATGCCGTTTGTTCAAAAATATGGGAAATACGTCTTTTTAACACAAAGAAAAATCGACTTAACAAGAATGTGGTTTGATAAGTATGGGTACTTCCTGATTTTTATCGGTTTCTTTATTCCTGGTGTACGCCATTTTACAGGATACTTTGCAGGAATCATTAATTTACCATTCCGTCGTTTTGCGATTACAATTTATTCAGGTGCTCTATTTTGGGTATCATTCTTCTTAATCAGTGGTTATTGGTTAGGTGGAAACTTACATGATATTTTTGGAGTGCTAGAAGATCATATCGGTAAAATTATTCTTGGAGTTATTGTTATCGTAGCAATTACGTTAGGCATTCGTTTCCGTAAGCAGCTAAAACGAGTCTTCTTACAAAACGCAAGTTAATATGGAATCCATTCTATGTCAGAATTTAGGAAGGCAGTGCAAAAGCACTGCCTTTTTTATTTTATTTTCCAGTTTGTTTTTATCTTTCCTTCGATACCGTAACCGATCACTACTATATAATATGTTCCCGTTTTATTAGCTGAAAGTTCGTATGTGTCGTTGCTTAGTTCTGAAAGGGTTTCATATTTATTAAATTCACTAGAAAAGTAAGTGCCATAACCTTGATAGGCGCTATTTTCGGTAATAAGGAAATTTACGTTAACTTCAACTGTTTCTCCTTTTTTTACATGAATAGGTATTTTATGTGTGCCGTTAAAATATGAGAAATTCGCTTCAAATGTATTTTTTGTACGGTGCTCAACCCATTGTTCTTTTTGAGTAAAATCAATAGAGCATATTGCAATGAGTAAAATAGGAATGATAATAGCGGTTGTATATCGAAACCATTTTGATTTATTTACTATGCAGGTACATAAATAAAAGAAAAGTGAACAGAGTGCCCCCACAGATCCCATTATGAAAGTTACGATTACATCTCCCCCATTGTATATATGCAATGGAAGGAAGAATAAGTAACCACATAAAATATAAAGCAAAATTGTTCTTGGCGTGCTATTATGTTTTGAATTTAATTTATCAATTATAACCGAGCATAAGATCGCGTAGAAGAACAGAAGGTAAAACCAAAAATTATACAAAAATCCAATTACGTATTCAGATGTTTTAAAGAAATTCATATCTCCAATAAAGAAAAATAATAAAAAAGAAAAAAAGAGAGAACAGGCCGCTGAAAATTTAATAAGAGCATAAGAAAAAATCATTTTTTTATCCATGAGGCACCTCAATTATGTAGTTCTTAAAAAATATTATATATGTTATATCTAGCATAATATATATAATGTTTTTTGACATATATCCACGTCATAATGACAATTATAATTGACAATAATAAGGATATTATTTACAATTTTAATTAAATAAATGAAAAAGAGGGAAGACATGAAGCTTCAAAATCGAGTGAGGGAATTGCGAGCAAAGCATCGTTTATCACAGGGGGATTTAGGGAAAGCGATTGGCTCATCACGGCAAACCATTAGTTTAATTGAGCGTGGAGATTATGCGCCATCTATTGTATTGTCGTTAAAAATCGCACACATTTTCAATGTACCGGTGGAGGAAATATTTACGTTAGTAGAGGGGGAAGAGGAAGATGGAGAGTAAACTAAAAAAACAATTTAATCTTTTGGGGAAGTTTTTATTAAGTATGATAGGTGGCTTTTTTGCATCTTTTATAGCTTTAGACATACTTTCGGATGAACCGAGAAAATTATCACCCAATATATTAATAGGTGTGTGTACTATATTTGGAATCGTAATGATTTATTATGCTTGGAAGAATACACGTATGTTAGCTACGGTGCGTGACGAAGAAGAGAGTGTACAAGGTAGAAAATTAGGAATTGTAATTATGTATTTACGTGTAGGTGATATCGTTACGCGGGCATGGTTTGTATATGCGATTATTACATGTCGACGTGCACTGTTGCATGATGCAAATGTTTCATTTGCAGTGTTTAATTTAGTAGCTTCTATTGCCTGTTTAACTATTGTAGTAATTATCGGGAATATAACAAAAAATCTTTATAATAAGTTATACCCTGAGCAAGGTGTAACATATATGGAATCGATGAAAATGTGGACGAAGAACGCAGATGAAGGGTTAAAGCAGATCGTGCATGAGGCTGGATATAAAGCGTATGAATTTACGAATACAGTACTGGCATATGCATGGTGGGCTGCCGTTATATATACAGCGGCTAGTAATATCAATTTCGTGTTGCTTGGCTTAATCTCGTTTATTTGGATATTGCATATTGGAAAATTCATGTACGAAATGCAGAGAAAAATGATTTATTAAGGGGAGAAAAAGGTGGATATTTTAAGAAGGCCAGCTGGTTCACTGACAGTGGCGCTAATTCTGTCCATTTTATACGGGGTAATCCGAACTGGGAAATTAGAAATAATGTTGAACATATGGGCAGTAGTCGGAATTTTGTTATTGGTGTTAGCCATTCATGAGCTAGGACATGTAGTATTTGGTTTAATAAACGGTTTTAAATTTAAATTTATGACAGTAGGGCCTATCACTGTTCAAAAAGAGAAGGGGAAAGTACGCATTCGAGAAAATAAATTGTGGATGTACTTTGGTGGCGTCGCAATGTTAGTACCACTTTCTACAGTGACACCGAACCTTTCGAAAAAATGGGCGTGGATGACTTTAGGTGGACCGATTACAAGTTTACTATTTGGTATTACTTCAGGTTACATATATATGGTGAGTTATTATCAATACCTTTTATATTTTTCCGTTTTCCACTTTGTGATTTTTGCAGCTACAATCGTGCCGATAAAAGGAACACTTATGAGCGATGGTATGCAATTTCTTATTTTAATTAAAGATGATGAAAAAGCTAAGCAGCATGTATATACGATTCAAGTATCGAGTGAGCTTTTTAGTTACAAAAGGCCGAAAGATTGGGATGAGAGATTAGTAGAACTTAGTGAGGAAAAAATAAAAGAGAATAAAGGGATAAGAGAGATAGTGAGTGGACTTATGCTCGTCTTTTATGCACGAGCTGATCAAGAGGGAATGGAAAGAGCGATGCCTTATGTAGAACAAATTGTTCAACTACCTGTAACGAAAGAAAATAAATTTTTCGTTAGTAGCTTTCATAGTTGGTATCTTTTATATAAAGTTCTTTATCAGAAGGAAAGTCTTTCATTGCAGGAAGCGAAGGAACATGCAAAGGCAATTATAAAAATGGACTTACATGGATATTACCGTACACAAGGAATCCTCAAATATTTAGAGAATGATGTGGAAACTTGCCGAGTTTATATGAAGAAAGCAGATAAAGAATTGAAGAATAGTGAAAAGAGTGGAATGGGATTTTTCCAACTAGAGAGAGAATGGTTTGAACAGTTGAAAGAGAGGGTATCTTACGACGGGTGAGGTATCCTCTTTTTTCTATGTCATCTTATTCGATTTCATAAAAAGTGAAGTACAGGTAGAATGAAAGGGATAGGAGGGAATACATATGGAAATTTTAACGATTATTTTGATAGTCCTGCTTATTTATGCTGTTTTTAAAGTAGCATATGTAGCATTAAAAATACTCGCGATCCTATTAGTTATCTTTTTAATCGTAGAGTTTGGCAGTAAGTTGCTTGGGGGATAGGGTATGTTGTGCGTTTAGGTTGTCGAAGAATGTCGGTAAATCGATATGTTGTGTCGAACCGTCGATATAATGAAAAAACAGCCGATATAAGTGGAGAAATGATCGATATATTTGGAAAATCGTTGATATATTTTAGTAAATACCAATTGGGGTATGTGGAAAAGAAGTTGCTATAAGTGCAACTTCTTTTTATTTGTTTATAAATTGTTTATTTTTAATGCCTATTCTAGTGGCAAGGAGGCGATAAGAATGAAAAAAGCGGTTTTAGAAGTAAGAGATGTGACGAAAAGAGTGAAGGGAAGAACGTTGCTAAGTCATATGTCTTTTTCTGTTTATAAAAATGAAATTTGTGGTTTTGTTGGGCCGAATGGTTCAGGGAAGACAACCCTTATTCGAACGATTATGGGGTTAATTCGACCCAATGAAGGGGAAATCTTAATTAATGACATTAGCGTACAAAAAGATCGAGAAGAAGCTCTTCAGCATGTAGGTGCAATTGTAGAAGCACCTATTTTCTTCCCGTATATGTCAGGGCGAAAAAATTTACGGAACTTAGGTAGGATTACGTTACATACTGGCGGAGAAGTTCTTGAAAAAAAAGTTCAGCAAGTGTTAGAAATTGTCGGTTTAGAAAATCGTGCTGACGATAAAGTTGGTACGTATTCGTTAGGGATGAAGCAACGTCTAGGGATTGCACAGGCGCTTCTTGGGGATCCAGATTTTATCATTTTGGATGAACCGTCTAATGGATTAGATCCAGTTGGAATTAAGCAACTTCGTAAAATTGTACTCGATTTACAGCGTGAGAAGGGCATTACTTTTTTCATTTCTAGTCATTTAATTCGTGAATTGGAGCTTATGTGTGATTCATGGGTCATGATTCGAGAAGGGGCACTGATATGGCGGGGAACGACGGAAGAGTTGCAAGGTAGGAATAAAGAATTAGAAGACATTTTCGTGGAGATGATGAGCTCATGATGATGTTAGTACGCTCGGAATGGGAGCGGCTTTGGGCGAAGAAAGTAACATGGCTTTGTTTTTTGATGATACCAGTGATGTTACTTGGGGCTGCGAAGTACCATATTGGGCATAATCAATCTATTGCAAAAACAGCTGCAGATTACACGTACACCAATACATTTCCTTATATGGGGCTCGTGGAAATGCTTATTAGTGTGGTTAATCTTATTTTACTCGTGACAATGACCCTTATGGTTTCTAATGAGTATTATAGCGGACAAATGAGGATGGTATTACAGCGTAGTTATACGTATCGGCAAATTCTATTTGGAAAAATGATTGTATTGTCTATAATGATGGCTTTATTTTTTCTTTTATATTTTATTTGTAGCTATGTAATTGGTTATATCTATTTTGATTTTAATCCCAATGTTTTTCTTTTTTATTATGGGAAACCGACGAATAGTGGAATAGAAGTGATTTTATATACATTGAAATATTATGGAATGGCGTACATTACGATCATTTGCATGCTTAGTGTTTTTATGACAATAACAGTACTTAGCAAATCTACAACAAGTGCAATTGCGTTTGGAATAGGATTCGTTCTCTTTTCTTTTGTCGTTCCAGAAATCGTACAAAATTTTATAGCAGATAATAAAGTACTGTATGTACAGTATTCATCAATTATATATTTGCAAGCTCGTGGGATTGCTTTGTCACTTGCGGCACGGGGAGAGATGATTTATTTCTTTCTACTTATATTAATTATTTACACAGTGCTTGCTAATTTTATTACGTTTTTCTTATTAGGAAAGAAAGATCATTTTGTGTGAGGTGAGTAAAGTGAAGCAGTTAATGATAAGTGAATTTGAAAGGTTATTTTCTCGGAAAAAGACAAAAGTTATGTTATTTCTTTTTATATTGGCTCTTATAGGTGACGCGATTTTTCTTGATTATGGGGAATTAGCGATTTATAACAGGGATGGTGCTTGGGAAACATTAAGTCAGCTGAATTTTCAAGTTATGTTGATGAAAGAGGTTAATCCTATTTTAGCTTTGTTAATCTTTCCGATTTTATTTGTTGATAGCTTTAATGGTGAACGTTCTTCTGGGGCTTATCGTCTTGTTTGTATAAGGCCAGTTAGGAGAATGAAATTACTTTTTGCGAAATGGCTAACTCAGTTCCTGATTGCAACGATGTTTTTACTGCTTACTTTTATCGTTGGATATGTATATGGGAGGTTGTATATCCCATCAGCTGAGTATACGACGTTTTTGCATCCAGAGATAAAATATGATGCTGTGGAAGCATTTATGTATACACTGAAGTACTATGCAGCATTTGTTTTTATTACAGCAACCATTCTACTATTAGCGAGTTTCGTTAGTTTATGGATGCCGAATGTTGTTCTTTCTTACTTTGGGACAATTGGGATATTATTTGGAGCATTGTATTTTGATAATACGCTTTCGTACTTTATAGTGACAGGTCAAGAAGTGATTCGTATATTGAGTAATGAATATTCCATATTCTACCTTATGAATGGTACAATTTTAGTAGTTTGTATGTTATTCAGTTTTATAACGTGGAGAACGAAAGACTTGTATGAATAAAGGGGAGAATGACCGTGGCAGAGACAATTTTAGTTGTTGATGATGAGGAAGATATTTTAACGTTTATTACAGATAGTCTTGCTATGGAAGGGTATCATGTGAGGAAGGCTTTAGACGGACGGGAGGCGTTATGTCAATTAGATGATGACGTTAGTTTAGTTTTACTTGATGTAATGCTTCCTGATATGAATGGATTTGAAGTGTGTGAAAAAATTCGTAAACGGCAAACGTGTCCTATTTTATTCGTAAGTGCTGATAGTCGAGAACAGTCACGCATTGAAGGGTTAATGATCGGTGGAGATGATTATATTAATAAACCATTTAGTTTGAAAGAACTAAAGGCAAGGATCATTGCAAATTTACGCCGTACGTCGAATATGCAAGGCGATAAGCATGTGATGAGATACGGCAATATTTTAATTGATTTGCAAGGTTATGAAGTGGTAGTAGGAAATCAAATCGTACATTTTACAAAGAAGGAATTTGAAGTTGTAAAAATGCTTGCGCTTCACTCTGGACAAATATTAACGAAAGAACAGCTTTTTGAAAAGATTTGGGGTTACGATAGTGAAAGTGATGTTTCTACTATTGTTGAGCATATGAAAAAAATTCGAACAAAGCTTAGTATGTATGATAAAGAGCATACTTATATCCAAACTGTGTGGGGGATTGGATATAAGTGGAGTGTGCAGAGATGATAGAGAAGCTACGGATAAAACAGCAACTAGTTGTTGGCTTTTTAATTATTTTAATTGGAAGCATAGTACTCACGATTTTGACGGCAATTGGTGGATGGTATTGGTTAATGACTGGTGATTCGGAGAAAGTGCTGCCAGCGAATCATTATCAAAATCAAATTCCTGCTATAGAAAAATATATTAAAGGAAAAGAAGATCTTTTATTAAATGAAAGTGAAAAGGAGCAGCTAGAAAAGATTATTCCTTTGAAGGGAATTCAATATCAAGTTGTAAATAAGAAAGGTGAAATTCTGTACGGTACATATACAAAAGGGGTTATAACGGAGCAAAATCCAATTTTAAATGTAATTAATAGAAATACTCATGAGGAAAATGATGTTATTACAAATTATATTCCGTTAATTGATAAAGAGGGCAACTTGCAAGGAGCGGTTGGTTTAAACTATCGTTTAGCTAGTTCGGCGACTTCTCTTGTTAATGAGATTATAATAATTTTATTTTTGAGTTCTCCGTTTCTGTACATTACAATTTTGTCCTATGTTATTTCTAACCGAATGGGAAAAAGAATAAAGAAACCGCTAGCTGAACTATCACAGGCTTCAAAAAGAATTCAAGAGCAGGATCTAGATTTTCATTTAGAATACAATGCTCAAAATGAAATTGGTGAATTAGTCGGTTCGTTTGAAAATATGCGCGCAGCATTAGCTACTAGTTTGTCACGGCAATGGGAGTTAGAAGAAGAAAGAAGAGAGTATATTAGAGCTATTTCTCATGATTTAAAAACACCGTTAACGATTGTGCAAGGCCATACAGAGGGTTTGCAAAGTGGCTTATGGAAAAATGAAGACTTGTTACATCGGTATTTACAAACGATTGAACGAAATACAAACAGAATGACAAAACTTCTTGAGGAGTTTCAAACAGTAAATGAGTTAGAAAGTTTCTCGTTTCAATTACGTTTAAATAAAGTGCATATAAATCTATTCTTTCTTAAAAAACTAGAAGAATATGAATGTATAGCTAAGAAAAAAGAGATTGAGTGGGACGTTACCTTTGAAAATAATGAGGGTATACAGAGCTTAGTATTTGATCAAGAGCGAATTAGTCAAGTAATGGATAATATCGTAATGAATGCGGTTCGGTTTACACCTGTGTCAGGAAAGATACTTGCTAAAGTATGTACTTGGACCGACGCGATAGAATTTCATGTATATGATTCAGGACCTGGTTTTCAAGAAGGAGATTTGCAAAAGGTATTGCAACGTTTTTATCAGGAAGATCAGTCACGTTCAGGAAGTAAGGAGCATTTTGGACTCGGGTTATATATTGCAAAGACAATTGTTGAGAAGCATGGCGGCAAAATACAGGTGGAAAATAGCAAGGTGCGAGGCGGAGCACATGTTTCGTTTCGAATTCCAAGTGGGGTATATAGGTAGGAGTTGAGTATCGAAGACTGTCGGTAAATCGATATCCCATGTCGAAACGTGGATATAATGAAATAATTGCCGATCTAAGTGAAGAAACGATCGATATATTTGAAAAATCGCTGATATATTCCAAATAATACCAATGAGGGTATGCAAACAGATCTAAAAAAGCTGGAAGAATATCTTCCAGCTTACGAGTTACTTTCAATTTGTTGACCACTGTCTTCTTCGTGATCTTGTAATAGGTTGAATACGTCTGCTAGGCAGAATGCAATAAACCAAGTCCATAGACCGTGGAAGAAAGCTGAGCTTAATTGAAGTGGTAATGTATAGTTTGTCATTGAGTAGGAAATACATCCGCCAACGATTCCGATCATTGTTAATAACATTGTTTTTTGAGCATTTTCTTCTGGATTGAAAAGGAAGAAAATGTATCCACCTAAAATTGAAGCGCTTACAAGTGTTTCGATTCCATTAAAGATGATATTCTCTCCTAGCTGAGTGTTTGTCCAGAAGCAGATTACGCCGCCGATGATGGCAAACAAGATAGCTATTGTATATCGTATATATTGATTCATATGTTCATCTCCCTATGTAATAAGATGATTTGGAAGTCAAAAAGGTAGGTATAGTATATTGAAGTGAATTTTAGTTGTACGTATCTTTTTATAAAAAGATCAGTGAAGAATAACTAAGATGATCGGCTTTTTTAAAACCGTTACGTGTATGGTGTCTGAAATATACCCGACTTCTCGTTTCTTTTTGCTTATAATAATAAGAGAAACTTCCAAGTCTATATACTTTTTTTGTAAATCTAATTTTATTATAACATATTTAGTGACACAATAATAGAATTATCTGATTTTGTAATAAGTGTAAAAAATAAAAAGCGCAAGGAATTGTAGTTCCTTGCGCTTTTTTATATACGTTTGAAACGTCCAACAATTTCAACGGTTTCAGTAATATTCATAAATGCTCGATTATCTACTTGGCGAATGATACGTTTCATTTCGCCTAACTCGTAGCGAGTTACGACAGTGTAAATCATTTTTTTCTTATGGTTTGTATAGCCGCCGACCGCATCTACCATTGTCACCCCGCGTATGCCGTGATGTAGTAGTGCGCTTTTTATTTCCTCGCCTTTTTCTGTAATTGTCATTATCGTTAATTTAATATGTTTCGTATGCACAGCGTCAATGACTTTGCTGACTACAAACCGGCTAATTAACGTATAAAGTGTAATATCCCATCCGAAAATAAAACCTGCTGCAACAAGTAAGATTAAGTTGAATCCAAATATGATTGCTCCAATTGAAACATCACGATATTTCGCTACAATTAATCCAACAACATCAAAACCACCTGTTGAAGAAGCAAATCGGAATATAATTCCTGATGCTGCTCCGCAGATTACACCACCGAATACAGAAGATAATAAAATATCGTCTGAAACTTGATGTACCGGGATAATATTCATCGCTAAAGATGATACAGCGACGAAGTATGCTGTTAAAAAGGTTGTCTTCTTACCTAAATAAAAGTGACTTAAAATAAGAAGAGGAATGTTTAGTAAAAAGATAAGTGCACCGATATTGTAGTGCATTAAATAACCGATAATCATCCCTACACCAGCGAATCCACCACTAATCATATTATGCGGGATAAAGAACATATTCATCGAAATTGCATACAAAATAGAAGCTATAAAAATAACAACCAACTGTATGATAAATTCTAGGTGAAATGTTTTAGCTGCTGGGAAGGATAAAAAGGCGGTGTCGGGAACGTAATCGGCGTCTCCTAGTTGACCCATAGTATGTTTCATCTCCATATTCATTTTTGATTACAAGAAGAGAATAAAGCTTTTTTCAAAAACTGGCAATAGTTTTATTATAATGCGAAAATTTTATAAATTTCTAATAAATCAAGCCTATTCAAAGATGTGTGTGAATATACTAAAGAAAGCGAATACATTGATTTTCTAGCATAGTTTTTTTGAGAAAATATGCAAAATTCTTTTTTGAAAATAAAAGGAAATAGAGAATGTTTGTTGAATGTGCTAAAATGACTTTATTAAGGATGTGAAGCGATGGAATTTTTATTGCAGGATGCAATTCTATATATATCGTTTGTAACGACGGCGCTTTGTTTATTAGAAGTCTTTTTTCTTGCTAATGTTTCTCGCTTTGTGCGTCAGCAAGCATCGAGCGGTAGACAAAGAGCTTTTGCGTTAGTTGATACATGTGAAGATAGCGCAGGAAATGTACCGCTATTTTCTATTTTTTATAAATATGGAATGATTCGTTCTGTACGCAGACAAGAATCAAGTGAAGAGAATGACGAGGTCGGTCCGTATACACCAATGTTTCGCTAAATAATTACGAAACATTGGAGGAATGAACATGTTAAAATCATACCGAGCTAGGCTCATTAGTTTATCATTATTACTTGTTTTTGTTTTATCTGGCTGCAGTAATGCAGGTACAATAGATTCACATAGTACGGGAATTTGGAACCATTATTTCGTATATCCAATCTCGTATATGATTCAATTTGTTGCTCATCATATACCTGGAGCTAGCTTCGGGATTGCCATCATTATCATGACGCTCGTTATTCGTTCAGCAATGATTCCATTAGCTGTTTCACAATATCGTAGCCAAGCGAAAATGAAAAAAATGCAACCTGAATTGCAGAAGCTAAAGAAAAAATACGGTGATGTGAGCAAAGATCTTGAAAAACAAAAGCAGTATCAAAAAGAAATGTCAGAACTAATGAAATCAGGCGGTTGGAATCCACTTGCTGGTTGCTGGCCGATCTTTATACAAATGCCAATTTTCTCTGCTTTGTATTATGCGATTAGCCGAACAGAAGAGATTCGCACATCTTCATTTTTATGGGTGAACTTAGGACATGCAGATCCATATCATATATTACCGATTATTGCAGCGTTCACAACGTTTATTCAGATGAAAGTTTTCCAATCGAATACAACACCTGGAGAACAAGTACAGATGCTAAAAGTGCAGCAAATTATGATGCCGGCGATGATTCTATTTATGGGATTTGCGGCACCGTCAGGACTTGTGTTGTATTGGATTACAGGTAACTTATTTACAATGACGCAAACAATTGTATTAAGAAAAATAATGGAACGTGAAGAATTACAATTACAAAAAGCTTAAAAAACCGCTCGTGATGAGCGGTTTTTTTATTTAAATCGTTAAGGGAATTTTAAGAAACCAACATTACTATAGGGATTGTATACGAAAGTGTACATGTCTTAGAAATATGAAGGAGGAAATTTCCTATGAAGAAGAAAACAGTTGGGTATTTAGCAATTGCAGGTGCTTTATCATTTGGAATTATAGGGGGAGTGGGTGTACCAGCATTTGCGGCAACGAATACTCCAGCAGCTGAGCAGCCTACAAAAACTGCGAAGAAGGATTTAGATGACGCTACAAAACAAAAAGTAAAAACGATTATGGGCGATACAAAGAAACAGTTACAGGAATTAGGCGTGAAATTGCCAGAGAAGGGCAAACACAAAGAGATGTTTGCAGGATTAGATGATCAGGTGAAAGAAAAAGCGAAGACAATTTTCGAGCAAGAGAAATCTGGAAAACTAACACGTGAGCAAGCGCAAGAGGAATTAACCAAGTTAGGTGTGAAATTGCCAGAGAAGGACAAACACAAAGAGATGTTTGCAGGATTAGATGATCAGGCGAAAGAAAAAGCGAAGTCAATTCTAGAGCAAGAGAAGTCAGGGGAATTAACACGTGAACAAGCACAAGAGGAATTAACAAAACTAGGCGTGAAATTGCCGGAGAAAGGTAAGCATAAAGACATGCTTGCAGGATTAGATGAAGCAACAAAAGAAAAAGTGAAGTCGATTTTTGAGCAAGAAAAGTCAGGGAAACTAACTCATGAGCAAGCAAAAGAAGAACTAACAAAGCTAGGTGTAAAACTTCCAGAGAAAAAGAAGCATGAAGACATCCTTGCGGGATTAGATGATCAGACGAAAGAAAAAGCGAAAGCAATTTTAGAAAATGAAAAGAAACAATTAGAGGAATTAAATGTGGATCTTCCTCACCATAAATTTTTTATGGAAAAAGAAGATAAATAATTGAGTTATGCTGTATCTTTCGTAAGGGCAACCGAAAGGTACATATGCGAGAGGCTATCTTTGAGATAGCCTCTTCTTATTGTTGTCGTTTTTTGTTGGTAAGTCGATATTCCTTGTCGAATCGCCGATATAATTTGATATGCGGTCGATATATTTGAAAAATCGTTGATATAATTTCCTTTACGATTACACTGCTCCAAAGATATAAGGGGATTAGAGAAAATAAGTAGCTTCTGTTATAATATAAGAAGAGAGATATTTCTTATGTTATATAAAAAAATATATTGATTTTTTCTAACAATTCAATATAATGAACAATAACTACAAAATTCGACATCAAGAAGTGATGATGAGGACATGATCAATTTTTTACGATTCTCAGAGAGGGAAGCCTTTGGCTGTGAGCTTCCTAATACGGGGAAATCGATTACCACCTCTGAACTGCAGCAGTGAACGGATACCTAGTAATTGCTTGCCGGCAAAAACCGTTATTTAGACTTGAGAAATTGGTGAAGTGTATAACTTTACGAATTGAAACAAGGGTGGAACCACGAATATAACACTCGTCCCTTTTTTAGGGAGGAGTGTTTTTTTATTTCATTTTTGCATCACACTAGAATTGGAAGGAGGATACGCAGCATGCATCATGATGAGAAGAACAAAATTGGCTTAACAGTTGCACTTTCTATTGTAGTAGGAACGATTATTGGATCTGGTGTGTTTATGAAACCAGGGAGCGTATTAGATTACTCGGGGAGTTCTAATATGGCTATTCTTGCTTGGGTAATTGGTGGTCTGTTGACACTAGCAAGTGGTTTAACAGTGGCTGAAATCGGAGCGCAAATCCCAAAAAATGGTGGATTGTATACGTATTTAGAGGAGATTTACGGAAGTTTTTGGGGATATTTATCAGGCTGGATGCAAACGATTGTGTATGGACCAGCTATTATTGGAACATTAGGTTTGTACTTTAGCTCTTTAATGATTAATTTTTTCTATTTAGATAAAGTATGGAATTTACCAATCGCAATTGGAACAGTTGTGTTTCTAGGCATTGTAAATAGTATGGGAACAAAATATGGAGGTATCGTCCAAACAATCACGACAGTTGGGAAGATGATTCCGATTATATTAATTGTTGTATTAGGTTTTTGGAAAGGGAATAGTGATATCTTTAACGTAGTTGTGCCAATATCAGAAAATCAAAGTATCGGTATGGCAATTTTAGCAACGTTATTTGCTTATGACGGATGGATTTTACTTGCTTCTATTGGCGGTGAAATGAAGAATCCGACGAAATTATTACCGAAAGCAATGACAGTTGGGATTTTAATTGTAACAGCTGCTTACGTATTAATTAACTTAGCGTTATTAAATGTATTACCAGCAGCGAAAATTGTAGATCTTGGAGAAAATGCAACAGCGACAGCTGCGGGTATGTTACTTGGAGAATACGGCGGGAAAATTATTAGTATCGGTATTATCGTTTCTATTTTCGGTTGTTTAAATGGAAAGATTTTAACGTTCCCACGCATTCCGATGTCGATGGCAGAGCGTGGACAACTTCCATTCTCTAAGTTTATTGCAAAGGAAAACCCAAGATTTAAAACGCCAGCAAATGCGATTACTGTTGAAATCATTTTAGGAATTATTTTAATGATTATTAGTGATCCGAATAAGCTATCTGAGATTTCCGTATTCATTATTTATATTTTCTATGTAATGACGTTTATTGGTGTCTTCATTTTAAGAAAGCGCAATAAGAATAAAGAGCGTGCGTATAGTGTACCGTTATTCCCAATCGTACCAATTGTTGCGATTTTAGGTTCGTTCTTTGTAATTGGTAGTGCGATTATTAACGATCCGGTAAGTTGTTTCTTATCAATTGGAATTGTCTTTACTGGACTGCCAGTGTATTGGTATTTAAATAAGAAGAAAGAAACTGGAGTTTAATAATTAGGAGGCAGGCGTATAATGCGCCTGCTTTTTTCATTGTAAAAAAATTGTACTTGTTTTCAATTTCTATTTTGGTTACTATAGTCGTAGTAACCAAAATAGAAAGCGTGGGGAAAGACTTGAATTTTCGTGTGTATATTTTAGCTATCGCGGCTTTCGTAGTCGGAACGGTTGAGCTAATTATAGGAGGAACGCTTGATTTAGTTGCCAATGATTTAGGTGTATCGATTAGCGCAGCTGGTCAGCTTATAACAATATTTTCAGTAGTATTCGCTTTATCAGGTCCAGTTTTATTAGCAGTAACAGGAAAGTTTGAAAGAAAAACATTATATATTGGAGCATTATCGATTTTCTTAATCGGAAATATCGTTTCAGCATTTAGTGTGAATTACGGGATGCTAATGTTCTCGAGAGTAATTTGTGCAGCGAGTGGATCGCTTATTATTGCACTATCGGTAACACTTGCTTCTAGTGTAGTAGAACCGCATTTTCGTGCGCGTGCAATTGGAATCATTTTCATGGGGATTAGCGGATCACTCGTACTTGGAGTACCGCTCGGTCTTGTGCTCGGAAATGCATACGGATGGCGTGCGCCATTTGTATTAATTTCGATATTAACAGTTATGGCAATTGCTTGTATTTCATTATTCTTAACGAAAGTACCAGCGACATCAGTATTATCAATAAGAGAACAAATTGCTACTTTAAAAGATAAAAAAATTGTAAGTGCACAGTTAACATCATTCTTATTTTTAACGGGTCATTTAACACTATATGCATATTTAACGCCGTTTTTAAAAGATGTGATGCACGTTGAAGCAAACTGGATTAGTGTGTTTTACTTTATTTTCGGAATCGCAGCAGTAATCGGCGGTGGCTTCGGTGGATGGCTTGCTGATAAATGGGGATCGAAGAAAAGTATTATCTCGATTATTATCGTATTTGCATGTGCAATCTTTATGTTGCCAATGATGACATTCTCATTCCCGCTGTTCATTATTATGATGGGACTTTGGAGTATGCTGAGCTGGGCTATTTCACCAGCACAACAAAACTATTTAATTGAAATTGCACCAGAGTCGGCTGGTATTCAGCAAAGTTTAAATAACTCTGCACTTCATTTAGGAATTGCACTCGGTTCAACAGTAGGCGGAGTTGTTATTGAAAAATCATCTGTTATATATAACGCTTGGGTAGGCGGCGGCTTTATTATATTAGCACTGCTTTGTGCAATTTTCTCGATTACGAGAGGACGTTCTACTCAGTTTGCAAAAGAAGAATCTATCGTTTGATAGGTTCTTTTTTATTTGTGAAATAATTGCAGGTTTTAGTAGAGGGATGGAGAAGGGTGTATATAGCGAGGTGATAGAAAATGATGTCTAATTTCTCGATATTTGGTATAATCCTTACACTACTACCGATATTTGTAGTCGTTTTTATTTTAAGATGGATTCGTTTCATCTATCAAAATTCTGAGAAACAAGTGGAGCAAAATGAGAAGATTATTGAGCTATTGATGGAGATAAAGGAACAAAACGAAAAGGAGCCTAGGTGAATAACTAGACTCCTTTTTTATTAGCCAATTAATACCTCAACTTCATCAACAAACCCTTAATTTCTTCATCCTGCATAAAGAGATCATGGTGCTTCTCTGTAATCTTCGCAAGTGCAACGTCATGATAGAAGAATTCTGTAAAGAACTTCACGAAAGGCTGCGACATTGTTTTCATCGCTTGCCATGATTCTTGCTCTACACCAGCGAATAAAATTTCTCGGTCGTCAACGATGAGTAGTAAGTAGCGCTCTAATGCGTTAGGTTCTTCAGTTGGGATTAGAAAATGCATGTTTTCTAAGTCCGTTTCTACTTTTCCGACTATGAGGGACTCGATTTGGACGCCTTGTTTTGCTTTTTGTTCTAATAAAGGAAGATATTCTAAAAGAGTATCATTCCAAGCTGAAATTCGGATAGATCTTGTAGCACCTTCTATCAGTTCCTTACTTTGCACTTTAATAGAAGATTGCATTTTCAAACTCCACACACGATCATCAGTAAATGATTTTTTCGATATATTCGTTTCTAGTTCTTTAATATTTGATTGGAATTCTGTCGTTAATTTTTCAATTGCTAGCTTTAGTGGTAATGCTGTATACAGTTTTTTCTTTTCTGAAACAGAATCCATTACCATTCCTTTATCGATTAGGCGTGCTAACACTTCATATATTTTTGCTTTTGGAACACCAGAGTGTTTCACAATTGTTGTAGCATCTAATGGTTCGTTGCTTGATACGACAACTTCATAAGCTTGGCTTTCATATTGTGAGAAACCGAATTTTTGTAACATAGTTCCCTCCGAACGAATGAGATTATATAGTTTAAGGATAATGAACTATTTGTTTTTGCACAAGTGGTAGTAGGTTTTCTATGTGAATAGAAGTGCGAATTAATTTCAATTTTTTAACTTTATCCATTATACTTAATATAGTGATTAATATGATTGTAATACAATGAGAAGGGGATGCTTGGGGGAAGATGTTGAGAAGTTTACGTTTAAAAATTGCGGTAGTATTTTCGGTGCTTATTTCTATGATGTTTGTCATATTAGGTGCCGCTGTGTATCAGTTGCAAAAAGAGAAAGAAACGCACTCCTTAGATCAGTATTCTCAAAATACGATGGATCTTGTGACAGAGCAGTTAACTGCATTTATGCAGCGAATTGAAGAAGATATGGGCCATTATGGAAGTCATGATGATATTCAAAACATGTTACAAGATGGAGTTACTCCAGAAGAAGAGAGCTTTATTTTAAAAGAATTTTCAAGATTTAAAAAGAATCATCCTGATATTTTAGATGTATACATTGGGACGAAAGATAAAAAAACGTTGAGTGCAAATCTTGCTGACGGAGGAAAAGTACCTGAAGGATATGATCCAACAAGTCGTTCGTGGTATAAAACATCAGAAGCAGATACAAAATCGATTATTTGGGGACAACCACAATATGAAATCGCGACAGGTAAGTTAAGTATTGGAGTTTCAAAAGCCATTGTCGGACAAGATGGCTCCGTATTAGGGGTAGTAGCAATGGATGTATCACTAGGAACGATTCAAAAGTTACTCCATAATATTCAATATAATAATGGCGGAGAAATGTTTATTGTAAATGATAAAAATATTGCCATTGTATATCCAGAGAAAGTAGGAAAAGATGTTTCAAAAGAACCACTTGTAAAAAGTTTGAATAAAGATGAAACGAAATTTGCGGTGACGACATTAGATGGAAAAGATGTAGTAGCCTATAGTCAAGTGTTTGATCAGATGAAATGGAAAATTGGGATTGTTTATCCGAAAGAGTCAATTGATAACTTACTCGTAGAAACAAGAAATACAGTTATAGTGATGGCATGTATTAGCTTATTAGTTGGAATCGTAGCTTCATACTTGTTCTCAAGAAGATTAGCAAGGCCGTTACAATTATTAACGAACCACGTTCAAAAAGTAGCAGAAGGCGATTTAACATTGCAAATGAAAGTGACAAGTAAAGATGAGGTCGGAGAGCTTACGAATCATTTTAATCATATGGTTGAGCAAATGAATGAAATGGTAAGTAAAATTAAAAATAGTGTATCAACGGTGCAACAATCAACGAATAATCTACATTATTTAACGAATGAAACTGTGGCAGCTAGTAGAGAAGTGTCAGGTGCAATGGATGATGTGAGCGGGGGAGCTTCTACTCTTGCTAATAGTGTAGATGAAGTTTCAGCGCAGCTCGAGAATATGACGCAATCAGTGGAACAAATGAATAGCTCCGTTAGTGAAATCAAAGGAGTGACCGGCAAAGCAGAAGAGGCATCTAAGCAAGGATTAAATACAATGCGGAATTTAGTTCGTACAAGAGGGGAATCATCTTCGATTGTTGTTCATACAGAGGAAGCATCTGGTAAGTTAGAGCAAAGAGTCGGATCGATTCAAAATGTTGTAGAGCTTATAAAAGGTATTTCTGATCAAACGAATTTACTTGCTTTAAATGCTTCGATTGAAGCAGCGCGTGCAGGTGAGCAAGGTAAGGGCTTTGCTGTTGTCGCTGAAGAAGTTCGAAAGTTAGCAGAACAATCGAAAGAGGCAACAGAGGAAATCGCAACGATGATTGGAGATGTACAATTAGAAGTAAAACGAGTTGTAGAGGTCGTAAGCAAATTGAAAGATATAGCGGATGTGCAAAATAAAGTGACGACAGAGGCAGAAACAGAATTCCGCATAATTATGTCAGTTGTAAATACGATTAGTACTTCAGTTGAAAAAATTATAGAAGAGGTAAATAATATAGGTCACGAGCAAGGAGAAATTACAGAGGTAATGCAAACAATTGCTGGTACGAGTCAAGAAAGTGCAGCGGTTTCTGAGGAGGTAAATGCAGCGACTGAGTCACAGGTTAATCATCTAGAAAAGGTAGCTCATACAATGGAAAGCTTGACAGAGCATATGCGGGACTTAGAAAGATTAGTCGAGCAGTTTAAAGTAGAAGAATAACAAGTATGTAAAATGATAAAGATTTTGGTAAAATAGACAATGGATATATAAGAAGTAATTATAGGAGGAAGACTACTATGGCAATTGTTGATGTATCGATTATTCCAGTGGGAACAGGTAATCCAAGTGTTAGTGAATATGTAGCAGAAGTACAAAAGGTGCTAGAGAAAAATGCTGATCGCGTGAAGTATCAATTAACACCGATGAATACAGTTATTGAAGGAGATCTTCCTGTCATTCTCGAAGTAATTCAACAAATGCATGAAGTTCCATATACGAAAGGTGCACAGCGCGTTGCGACAACAATTCGTATCGATGATCGTCGTGATAAAGTAAGCACAATGGAGAAGAAATTAAACTCTGTTCGATCAAAATTATAAGAAAAAGCAGCGATCTTCGCTGCTTTTTTCATATGGGAGGGAAATAAGATGAGTGAAAAATTTAATGAGCAATTTGACGGATTGCTAGAGAAATACACGGAACTATTACTAGGAGAAAGTAATGAAGAACGAAAAGAGCAGGTGCAAAAATGGGCACTTTATTCTTACATTGCTAAGACGATGCCAGCTTTAGTGAAGCATTGGAATGAGACGTATCCAGATGCGAAAGAAGAGATGGTACAATTAATTACGAATATTAAAAAGTTAAATGATGAGAAGCGAAATGAGAAGTAAAAAAGCTTGAGATGATGTTACTTCAAGTTTTCTTTATTAATATCCTCATATAATTTACATGGAATATAAAGGGTTTTATGAGCATGTCGAATATTTTCGACATGCTCATTTTTTTCTTAGTAAACTCGATTTTTCTAAATGTCGAAAAATATTTTCTTCATATTTACAAGCGAGAATATAGGGTTTTAAATGTTTTTATAGTATTTTACAAATTATCTAAATAATTATTTGTATCAAATAATTTTAAAGAATGATATAATTTTGAAGAGGGGTAAAAAACAGATAAAGTACAGTCATAGGGGTGAATTACATGGAACAATTAATGCGAAATTCGTTTCTTTTCTTGTCAAAAAATAAAGCGCTAACAAAACTGGCTAAAAAGTACGGTTTGCGCTTTGGTGCAGGTCGCTTTGTCGCAGGGGAGACGATTGAATTAGCGACAGCTGCAATTCAACAATTAAACAAGCAAGGTCTTTGTGTAACAATCGATTATTTAGGTGAATTCGTTGATAATGAAGCAGAAGCAAATGAAATGGCTAACCAATCGATTGAAGCGATCCGTGCAATTGGAAGAGAAGGTCTTGATTCGCAGCTTTCTTTAAAAATGACTTCTATGGGATTAGATATCTCTGATGAAATCGTAATGAACAATATGCGCCGTATTTTAGAAGCTGCAAAAGAAAATGGTGTGTTTGTTACAATTGATATGGAAGATTATACACGCTGTGGGAAAACAATTGATATCTTTAAACAATTAAAATCTGAATACGATAATATTGGTACTGTTATTCAAGCCTATCTATATCGTACAGAAAAAGATATTGAAGACTTAAATGCTTATAATCCTAATTTACGTCTTGTAAAAGGGGCTTATAAAGAACCTGAGGAAGTGGCGTTCCCGGACAAGAAAGATGTAGATGACAATTATAAAAAAATTATTAAAATGCACTTATTAAATGGAAATTATACTGCAATTGCTTCACATGACGAAGCGATTATTGAATATACAAAAAAACTTGCCGAAGAACATAACATTTCAAGGGATCAATTTGAATTCCAAATGTTATTTGGTATTCGTACAGAGCGTCAACTTGAGCTAGTAAAAGAGGGCTATAAAATGCGAGTTTATGTGCCGTATGGAAACGACTGGTATGGTTATTTCATGCGTCGTCTAGCAGAGCGTCCAGCAAACGTTGCGTTCGTATTAAAAGGTATGATCAAAAAATAACCAAGGAGAATATACTCCTTGGTTATTTTAATTGTTGAAATGCATAGTGTGCCATTTTCTTCGTATCAGGATATAGCTGCGTACGAGTAGAAGATAATACAACGTTAATGACGCGTTTACCATCTTTTTCATCCACTGTTACGACCGTATATTTTCCGAGTGCAGATAAACCGCTTTTACTTCCAATCGCATATGGATCGTCATATAGTTCTTCACGGCCATAGTTTGCGATTTTTGGAGAGCGCTCTGAAGTATGTAGTGTTGTGCGCGTTGAATTCATATATTCTAAAACAATTGGATATTTTAATGCTTCTTTCGTAATAATAGCAATGTCATAAGGTGATACTTTATTTCCAAGTGCATCAGCACCGCTTGCGTTTTTGAAAGTCGCATGCTTTGTACCAAGTTCCTTCGCTCTAGCATTCATCATTTTAACAAACTCTTTTTTTGATCCCGCAATATGTTCTGCGATTGACTCAGCGATTGGGTCCGCGCTAATGATAAGCATAAGCTTTAATGCTTCATCACGTTTTAATTTTTCACCTGCGCGTAGCTTAATCTTTGCACTTTGACTTTCTGTTTTAATCGCGTTTTCTGTAATTGTAATTTCTTCATCTTCTTTTACATTCTCTAGTAAGAGAAGAGTTGTCATCATTTTGGCTATACTAGCCGGATAAGACCGTTCATCTTCACGTTTTCCATACAAAATTTCACCTGTGTCTGCATCGATTGTAATCCCATATTGCCCAGTAATGTCAGGTTGATCTGCTCTTACAACTTGTTGCCTATGTGCATAAGAGAAGAAAATCATCCCTGTAAATAATGTGGCGATCATTACAATCATGATTATTGTTCGTTTCATCGTCGTTCCCTCTTTTGTTTTCCATATGTACAAATAAATTGGGCAGAAAAAGCAGCCATTAATCATTATGCCACGTTCTCTGCCCAAAAATATAGCGTTATTTTTCGCCCATATTATGCTTCTTATATTGTTGGTTATTGCCCTGGCGTCCTTTTTCAACACCACGATCAGTTGGACCAGCGTTTCCTGTCACGCTTGCTGCACTAATTCCAGCTTTTGAAGGGTTCTTCTTAAGTTTTGCCATATATATTCCTCCAGTTTCGTCAGATTATAAAAAGGAAAAATGTATTTGAGTGAAGAAAATACACATACAATAGCATGGCCAAATAAAAGAAAAGTATTTATTTCAGAAAATTTTATCAATAAATATATTGCGAAAATTCAAACGTTGTCATATATTTATTAGTAGAGGCTCACTCATTGATTGCGACTTATGTCGAAAAATTGAATGAGCATTCATTCAAGAATAGGGGGAGAATTGGATGTTCCAAATTAAAAAGGCTGCTGTTCTAGGTTCAGGCGTAATGGGTTCAGGAATTGCGGCACACTTAGCAAATATTGGTATTCCGACATTATTGCTTGATATTGTACCACCTGCGCTTACGAAAGAAGAAGAAGCGAAGGGACTTACATTAGAACATAAAAGTGTGAGAAATCGTTTTAGTAATACGGCTGTACAAAAACTATTGAAGCAAAAACCAGCTCCTCTGACAGTGAAAGGTAATCTAGCACTGATTGAAGCAGGTAACTTAGAAGATGATCTTGAGCGTCTTGCTGATGTAGATTGGATTATTGAAGTAGTAGTTGAAAACTTAGATATTAAAAAGAAATTATTTGAAAAAGTAGATGCTGTTCGTAAACCGGGTTCTATTGTTAGCTCAAATACGTCAGGCATTTCCGTTGAAAAAATGGCAGAAGGTCGTTCAGACGACTTCCAGAAACACTTCTTAGGCACACACTTTTTTAACCCACCACGATATTTGAAACTTCTAGAGATAATACCGACGAAAGAAACTGATCCACAAGTATTAAGCTTCATGAAATTATTTGGCGAAGACGTTCTTGGAAAAGGCGTTGTTATCGCAAAAGATACACCAAACTTTATTGGAAACCGCATCGGTACGTACGGCTTGCTTGTAACGCTTCAAGAAATGATTAAACGCGGTTATAGCATTGGAGAAGTTGATTCTGTAACGGGTCCATTAATTGGTCGTCCGAAGAGCGCAACGTTCCGCACATTAGATGTTGTCGGTTTAGATACATTTGTACACGTTGCAAATAACGTATATGAAAATGTACAAGAAGAAGAGCGAGATGTATTTAAAGTACCAGCTTTCATGCATGACATGCTGGATAAAAAATGGCTTGGAAGTAAAACGGGTCAAGGCTTCTTCTTAAAACAAGGAAAAGAAATTTTAGAATTAAATCCTGAAACGATGGAATACGAAGCGCGCAAAAAATTAAAAGCTGCATCCGTAGAGTTAAGCAAGCAAGAAAAAGGATTAGCGAATAAATTGAAAGCGCTTGTATACGCGAAAGACCGCGCAGGAGAGTTATTATGGAACATCATCACACCAACTCTTTTATACTCTGCAAAGCTTCATAAAGAAATTGCTGACGATATCGTGGCAATTGACCAAGCGATGAAATGGGGCTTCGGTTGGGAGCAAGGACCATTTGAAATTTGGGATGCAATCGGTGTTGAAAAGTCCGTTAAAAAGATGGAAGAAAACGGCGTAGTTGTTCCTGTTTGGGTAAAAGAAATGGTAGAGAAAGGTTTTGCTACTTTCTATAAACAGGATAATGGCGATAGCTACTATTACGATAACGGTGAGTATAAGCGAATTGAACGTAATAAAAAAGCAATTTCTCTTAAACAGTTAAAAGAGAAAAATGGTGTATTAAAGAAAAATAGCGGTGCAAGCTTAATTGATTTAGGCGATGGCATCCTTTGCTTAGAATTCCATTCGAAGAGCAATGCAATCGGCATGGATATTACGCAAATGATTAACTACGCTGTTGACGAAGTAGAAAAGAATTATAAAGGTCTTGTTATCGGAAACCAATCAAAGAACTTCTGCGTTGGTGCGAACTTAGCAATGATCTTAATGGAAGCACAAGACGACAACTTCTTTGAAATTGAATTGGTTGTGAAAAACTTCCAAGATGCAATGACGAAAATTAAGTACTCTTCTAAGCCAGTTGTAGCAGCACCGTATGGTATGACGCTTGGTGGCGGTACAGAAGTTTGTTTACCAGCGGCGAGCATTCAAGCTTCTAGTGAAACATATATGGGCTTAGTAGAAGTTGGTGTTGGCTTAATCCCTGGCGGAGGCGGTAATAAAGAGCTATACATTAAACACTTAAATAAAATGGCAAACGGCGTAGAGTTTGATCTACAAAAAGTTGCAAATAAAGTATTTGAATCTGTAGCGATGGCGAAAGTTTCTACGTCGGCACAAGAAGCTGTATCGAACAACTTCTTAGGCGATAAAGACGGTATTAGTGTGAATGGTGATCACTTACTATACGATGCGAAACAAAAAGCGCTTGCTTTATTTGAAGCGGGTTATAAAGCACCGATTCGTAAAAAGATACCAGTTGTTGGTGAAACAGGCTATGCAACGCTTGTACTTGGTGCAGAAGCAATGCATTTATCGGGTTACATTTCTGAATATGATCTTCACATTGCGAAGAAACTTGCATATGTCATTGCGGGCGGAAAAGTACCGTATGGAACAGAAGTTGATGAGCAGTATTTATTAGATGTAGAACGTGAAGCATTTATTAGCTTAGTAAGTGAGATGAAATCACAAGCAAGAATGCAGCACATGCTTGTAAAAGGAAAGCCATTACGTAACTAATAACGAGGGGAGATATCGTTCATGAGAGAAGCTGTCATTGTTGCGGGAGCAAGAACACCAATTGGAAAAGCAAAGAGGGGTTCATTAAAAACAGTTCGTCCTGACGATCTAGGGGCGTTAGTTGTAAAAGAAACGTTAAAGCGTGCAAATTATGAAGGACCAATTGATGATTTAATTTTTGGTTGTGCGATGCCAGAAGCAGAGCAAGGATTGAATATGGCTCGTAATATCGGTGGGCTAGCAGGACTTTCTTACGATGTTCCAGCTATTACAATTAACCGTTACTGTTCTTCAGGTTTACAAAGTATCGCTTATGGAGCAGAGCGCATTATGCTTGGTCACTCTGAAGCTGTATTATCAGGCGGAGCGGAATCAATGAGTTTAGTTCCAATGATGGGACACGTCGTTCGTCCAAATAGTCGCCTTGTAGAAGCTGCTCCAGAATATTATATGGGTATGGGACATACAGCAGAGCAAGTTGCTGTGAAATATGGAATTTCTCGTGAAGAGCAAGATGCATTTGCAGTAAGAAGCCATCAACGTGCTGCGAATGCATTAGCTGCAGGGAACTTTGCTGATGAAACAGTATCTGTAGATGTAACGTTACGTACTGTTGGCTCAAATAACAAACTGCAAGAAGAAACAATCATTTTCGCACAAGACGAAGGTGTAAGAGCAGAGACGACGCTAGACATTTTAGGTAAATTACGTCCAGCATTTAACGTTCGTGGTTCTGTAACGGCTGGTAACTCTTCACAAATGAGTGACGGTGCAGCATCTGTACTATTAATGGATCGTGAAAAAGCAGTGAGTGATGGCATGAAGCCACTTGCGAAATTCCGTTCATTTGCAGTAGCTGGAGTGCCACCAGAAGTAATGGGAATCGGTCCAATCGCTGCAATTCCAAAAGCGTTAAAACTAGCGGGATTAGAGCTATCTGATATCGGCTTATTTGAACTAAATGAAGCGTTCGCTTCTCAATCGATCCAAGTTATTCGTGAACTTGGTTTAGATGAAGAAAAAGTAAACGTAAACGGTGGTGCAATCGCACTTGGACATCCACTTGGCTGTACAGGAGCAAAATTAACGCTATCTCTTATTCACGAAATGAAACGCCGCAACGAACAATTTGGTATCGTAACAATGTGTATCGGCGGCGGAATGGGAGCAGCAGGAGTGTTTGAATTACTATAAAAAAAGTGGAAGCGGCTCGCTCAGAATGTGAGGGGGATGGAGCTTCAGACGTAGAGGCGATTTTTGCCTCGCAGGAAGAAGCGAAGCCACCGAACATTCTAGCCGCTGGAACTGGATTATAAAAAAAGTGGAAGCGGCTCGCTCAGAATGTGAGGACGCTAAAGCAAAAAATGGAAGCAACAAAGGGGTATAAAAATAAAATTGAGAGCCAGCTTCTTTCAAAAGAAAGAAGCGGCTCATGAAAATATGAAGGAGGAAATTTTCATGGAAAAAACAGTAGGGAATGCGGTTAAAGGCGGTAGTTTTTTAGTAGATGAGATTACAATTGATCAAGTGTTTACGCCAGAAGACTTTTCATCTGAGCATAAAATGATTGCAAAAACGACAGAGGACTTTATCGTAAATGAAGTTCTTCCAGAGCTTGAATATTTAGAGCAACATGAGTTTGATCGTTCTGTTCGTCTTTTAAAAGAAGCTGGTGAACTTGGTTTATTAGGCGCTGATGTACCAGAAGAGTACGGCGGAATTGGCCTTGATAAAGTAAGCTCAGCGTTAATCGCAGAGAAATTCTCTCGCGCTGGTGGTTTTGCAATCACTCACGGTGCTCACGTAGGTATCGGATCTTTACCAATCGTATTATTCGGTAACGAAGAGCAAAAGAAAAAGTATTTACCATTGCTTGCGACTGGTGAAAAATTAGCTGCATACGCATTAACTGAGCCAGGTTCAGGATCTGACGCGTTAGGTGCAAAAACAACTGCACGTTTAAATGCAGAAGGTACACATTACGTATTAAACGGTGAAAAACAATGGATTACCAACTCTGCATTTGCTGACGTATTTGTTGTATATGCAAAAATAGATGGTGAGCACTTCTCAGCATTTATCGTAGAGAAAGAATACGCTGGTGTATCTACAAGCCCAGAAGAGAAGAAAATGGGTATTAAATGTTCATCAACTCGTACGTTAATTTTAGAAGATGCGCTAGTACCAAAAGAAAACTTACTTGGTGAAATCGGTAAAGGTCATATTATCGCGTTCAACATTTTAAATATCGGCCGTTATAAATTAGGTGTTGGTACAGTTGGATCTGCAAAACGTGCGGTAGAAATTTCAGCACAATATGCTAACCAACGTCAACAGTTCAAACAACCAATCGCTCGATTCCCATTAATTCAAGAGAAACTTGCGAATATGGCAGCAAAAACATATGCAGCTGAAAGCTCTGTATATCGTACAGTAGGTTTATTCGAAAGCCGTATGAGCACATTATCTGAAGAAGAAGTAAAAGACGGTAAAGCAGTAGCGGCTTCTATCGCTGAATATGCAATTGAGTGCTCTTTAAATAAAGTATTCGGTTCTGAAGTACTAGATTATACAGTAGATGAAGGTGTTCAAATTCACGGTGGTTACGGATTTATGGCAGAGTACGAGATTGAAAGAATGTACCGCGATTCTCGTATTAACCGTATTTTCGAAGGAACGAACGAAATTAACCGTCTAATCGTACCAGGTACGTTCTTACGTAAGGCGATGAAAGGTGAATTACCGCTTCTTCAAAAAGCGCAAAAATTACAAGAAGAGTTAATGATGATGATGCCAGAAGAAGTAGGTGATGAGCCATTAGCACTTCAAAAATATTTAGTAAATAACGCGAAGAAAATCGGTTTAATGGTAGCGGGATTAGCTGCTCAAAAATACGGTAAAGCATTAGATAAAGAGCAAGAAATTCTTGTGAATATCGCTGATATCGTAAGTAACTTATATGCAATGGAGTCAGCTGTTCTTCGTACAGAAAAAGCAATTAAAGCAACTGGTCTTGAAAAGAATAAACAAAAAGTGTTATACACTGAAGTATTCTGCCAAGAAGCATTCAACGAAATCGAAGCAGATGCGAAAGAAACACTTATCGCAGTTGAAAATGGCGACATGCTGCGCATGATGTTATCATCATTACGCAAACTAACTCGCCACACACCACTTAACGTAATTCCGAAGAAACGTGAAATTGCTGCGAAAATTTTAGAAGATGAGCGTTATACAGTTTAATAGAAGAGAGGGAACCAGTGGCCTTTTGGCTGCTGGTTTTTTGTTGTTGGATTCTTGAAAAGAGCTGTTTTACATATGTATTTGTAAACGGCTTTTTTTATGGAGGTAAAGGAGATGAAGTTAATAAGAATAGAAACAGTTCATCAAATCGCATTTTTACCGCGTCTATTTCCGATTAACTGTTACTTTGTTGAAGAAGAAACAGGATTAACTTTAATTGATGCAGCATTACCATTTTGTGCAAAGAAGATTTTAGAATCGGCTCAAAAAATAGGAAAACCGATTACGAATATTGTTATTACACATGCACATGATGACCATATAGGGGCGCTTGATGCTATAAAACAAGCGCTACCAGATGTTCCGGTCTATATTTCTAAGAGAGATGCTCGTTTACTTGAAGGAGATTTGTCACTGCAGCCAGGGGAACCAGGCACGCAGGTAAAAGTGAGTGTATCAAAAAAGATAAAGACGATTCCAGATAATCTTCTTCAAGAAGGAGATAAAATTGGTTCTCTTATAGCGATTGCAACTCCAGGTCATACACCAGGTTCCATGTCGTTTTTAGATACGAGAAATGATGCACTCATTGTTGGAGATGCATTTCAAACGAGAGGAGGAGTGGCGGTTGCAGGACAATTGAATTGGCTTTTTCCCTTTCCTATGTTTGGCACTTGGGATGCAGAAGTTGCATTAACAAGTGCTCAAAACTTGCTGGAATATAAGCCGACTATATTGGCGACAGGTCACGGGAAGATGATTAAGAATCCGTTACTGCAAATGCAACGGGCGATTGAAGAAGCGGAACGGAATCTAACAAAAAAGGGCCTCAAATAATTTTGAGACTCTTTTTTGTTAGATGATATTATTTTGCTGGTTTGAAAAAGGTGTATATGGCTAAGGAAAAACAAAGGAAAATAAATGCGATAGGATCTTGATATGGATTAGGTTCAGAGCCTTTTTGGATTTTTGTAAGGAAGTCATGTGTTTTCATGTTCATTGCTCCTTTAATTAATAAGTTTTATATGATGCGAGGATTATGGTGGATAAATAAGAAATGTTCGAAAATTCATTTAATAATTATTATATAGTAATTTAATTCCTAAAACTATAGAATACAAAGCTTTCATGATATGCAAAATTGCATATTATTCTTTTTGAAAATATTGTTATATTATCCTTATATTTATATTAAGGGATTTTTATTGAAGTAAATGAAAACAAATGGAGGAATAGTATGAGTAAAACAGTGTTAGAAGCGTATGATACGGAAAGGAAAATAGAGAATATAACATATAAAAATCTATTTGCAATGATAGCAGGCATTCTAGGATTCTCATTCCTAGGAGGATTATTCCTTGCTCTGGCTTTGGGGATTTATGGGGAAGAAGCATTGCGTGATAATTTAGAGGGGTACTATATACTCTTATTAGATGCAGCGGTTGTTGCTATTGTGATAATGGCCTATAAACCGGTGCTACATTTTATTAAAAATATTTGGGATGTATCTGTTTTAAAGAATGGGAAAACGTATTTGTATCTATTAATAGGTTTTATCGTCATTGCATTAGCTCAATATGTAATGTTAGAGCTATTTAGCTTTGAAAGTGCAGAGCAACAACGAGAAAAACTAGGTGGAACAACGCTTCAGCATAGTGTGATACAAAGTGTTATATATGTTTTAAGCATAGCTATCATTACACCAATTAAAGAAGAAATTTTATGTAGAGGTATTTTGTATCGATTTTTAGAAAAGAAATATAGTTTTCTAGTCGGTATCATCGTTTCTTCCTTCGTTTTTGGGATTCTTCATGGTGGTTTTCCAATTACGGCGACAATTATGGGTATTGTATTTGCTATGTTATACAGAAAGACGCAATCTATTGTACCTAGTATCATTTTACACATTGTATGGAACTTACTTGTGAGTATAAGCATGATTGTATCTCTATGAAAATGAATACATAACCAGTATAAAAGATGAATGGCCTAGCTATTCATCTTTTATTTTGTATATACGTGAAAAAATTAATTCATGTATACAATCCAAAAAGAACTAAATACTAACATTGAACGAATAAAGAAAGGTAGGAGTATTCTATGCAAAATTTAACAGAACTTGAAGTAGAAAACTTACGTCATTTGATTGGTGGACACGCAACAATTATTAACAAGTTAGAACAGTATGCACAGGCATGTACAGATCCAGAGTTGAAACAAATGCTACAAAAGGATGCACAAGATGCACGAAATACGAAACAACAATTAATGAATTTTTTAGGATAGGAGGAAGAGAGAAATGAATGAAAAAGATATGGTAAATGATTATTTAGCAGGATTAAATGCAAGTTTAACAAGTTATGCAAATTATATTGCTCAGTCGGATAATGAACAGTTACATCAAACGTTAATTCAAATTCGAAATCAAGATGAGATGCGCCAACGTAATATGTATGAGTACGCAAAACAAAAGAGTTATTATAAGCCAGCAGCTGCTGCTAATCCGATGATTGTGCAGCAACTAAAAAGTCAATTAAGTGCGGAATAGTGTGCAGAAAAAACGAGCGAATGAAGTCGCTCGTTTTTTTTGTTTTGTATATGTCAATAAATATATAATAAATATTTTTCCAGTTGTAACAAATATGACGAAAATGGAATATAACAATTCACAAAAACGACAAAAGTTTGTTCAATATTTCACAAAGTATCCATGGTTTCTATCGTGGGAATCTTTATAATTAAGAGTGTAAAGAACAAAAGAAATAGATTACATGATCAATTAGGAGAGATTGCTATGAAAAGAAATACAAGAAAAATTGCAATTATCGGTACTGGATTAGTTGGATCAAGTTGTGCGTATTCCATTGTAAACCAAGGCATTTGCGAAGAGCTATTATTAATTGATATAAATCATGAACGTGCAGTTGGGGAAGCGATGGATTTATCACACTGCATTAACTTTACAAATACAAGAACAAAAGTATATGCAGGCAGCTATGAAGACTGCAAAGATATGGACATCGTTATTATTACAGCAGGGCCAGCACCAAAACCTGGACAAAGTCGCTTAGATACTTTAGGAGCGAGTGCAAAGATTATGGAAAGCGTTGTTGGTGGTGTAATGGAAAGTGGATTTGATGGTATTCTCTTAATCGCATCGAATCCAGTTGATATTATTACATATCAAGTGTGGAAATTATCTGGATTACCTAGAAATCGCGTAATCGGTACAGGTACATCATTAGATTCTTCGCGCTTAAGAACAATTTTATCTGAAATGTTACATGTAGATCCTCGCAGTATTCATGGATATTCATTAGGAGAGCATGGGGATTCTCAAATGGTTGCTTGGTCACATGTAACTGTTGGTGGAAAGCCGATCCTACAAATTTTAGAAGAACAAAAAGAACGTTTCGGTGAAATAGATTTAGATGAAATTGTTGAGAAGACTGCAAAAGCTGGATGGGAAATTTATAAACGAAAAGGTACTACTTATTACGGCATCGGAAATTCTCTAGCATATATTGCGAGCTCAATCTTTAATGATGACTATCGTGTGATTGCTGTATCGGCTATTTTAGATGGTGAATACGGTGAATATGATATTTGTACAGGAGTACCAGCTATTATTACTAGAGACGGTATGAAAGAAGTTGTAGAACTAAACTTAACAGAAGATGAAGAAGCGCGCTTCGCAAAATCAAACGATATTTTACGCGATTATATGAAAACAATTGGCTACTAACTTATAGAAGAAGGTGAAACAAATGAAGGAATATATAATGTCTCGTGTGTTTAAAGCTTCTGCTGGAATTGCACAAGGTATTTTCGTATCCCTTGGAATTGGTTTACTGATCGAAAATATAGGAAGAATTGTTGATATACCATTACTTATTACAATCGGAGTTGTTGCAAAATCACTTATGGCACCAGCCATTGGAGCCGGGATCGCTTTTATGCTCGGTGCAAATGGACTTGTCATCTTTTCGGCGATGGTAGCTGGAGCGATTGGTGCTGGATCCATTTCCATTACTGAAGCAGGTTTAATCATTAAAACAGGTGAACCAATTGGTGCATTATTAACAGCAACTTTAGCGGTGTATATTGGTAAACGTTTAAGCGGGAAAACTGCTTTAGATATGATGCTCGTTCCATTTGCAGCAATATTAGGTTCTGGTTTAGTCGGTATTTGGTTAGCTCAAAATATAAGCCCAGTTTTAAATGCAGTTGGAGCATTCATTAAAGATAGCTCAGCTGGTAGCCCGTTCATCGCTTCTATCGTCATTGCAGTAGTTTGGGGGCTACTACTTATTTCTCCAGCTTCATCAGCTGCTTTAGCGATCGCACTTAGCTTAGATGGCGTTGCAGGAGGAGCAGCTCTTGCAGGATGTGTTGCTCAGTTTATCGGATTCTCTGTTATTTCAGCGAAAGAAAATAATTTAGGTGGCATATTAGCTCAGGCACTTTGTACTCCAAAAGTGCAGTTACCGAACATTACTAAAAATCCAATGATTCTCGTCCCAACTGTCGTCGCCAGTGCAATAGTTGGCCCAGTATCAGCATTGATTTTCCAACTGGAAGCAGGAAAAGAGATTGCAGGTCTTGGATTAAGTTCTCTTATCGCACCAATTAATTTAATTTCCAGCCAAGGATGGGAAGTTGTCCCAGCGATGGTAATCACTTATATCATCATTCCAGTAGCTGTTTCTTATATACTTTACATCGCTCTTAAAAAAGCAGGTCGTATTCATTCTGGTGATATGACTGTACCGCAATCTTAATTTGAAAATCTCCTTTTATATAGAGAAAAGCAGACTGAAGAAGCACAGTCTGCTTTTTTACATTTTATGATTTTGTTTTACTGGAACTGTCACAGTTTCTTTTGCTAACAATAACTGAACACCGAAGTATAATATGCTTGCAAGTGTCATACCAGAAACGGCATCTACAAAAGCATGCTGCTTCGTAAATAGTGTTGATAAAATAATAAGTGTACCGAAAAAAGTAAGGATGTAATATTCAAAAGCATGCTGTTCTCTACGTTTAAAGGCAGCTAACATAATTACAAATGTAGTAAGAACATGAATGCTAGGAAAACAGTTTACCGGTTGGTCGATACTATAAATATAGCGGACTAGTTCGGAAAATACATCTGTTCCAACGACAGTCGGACGTGGTACCGTCGTCTGCCAAAAATAATAAATAGAAAAACAAGCAAGTTTTCCAAGGATTACACTACTTAAAGTAACGTAATATTGCTTTCGATCAGCAAAACAATAATAAATAAGTGCACCGTATAAGTATGGGAACCAAAGTAAATAAGGAACAATAAATGCTTTTACAAATGGAATCCAATCATCTACTACTGTTGTGACATTCACTGCGTGAACAGCTGATTTATTTAATACGTCGTAAAGGGGACTTACGAGTACGAGTAGAAGTATATAACTTAAAGGAAGAACCGCTGAAAGTTTAAATTTCTTCATGAAAATCTCCTATGTTTTTTAGTAATGTAAGTAAATTCAATTGATTATAATATAGAAATGCGAATTGGGCTATCGATTTTACTTACATTTTCTTGAATTCACCTTACGTTTTTGTCACTTGACTTAAAAGAAGGGGCGGGTGTTAAATGAAGCGTTTATCGTATTTCTTAGTTTTTATATTGTTATGCTTAGTCGGTGCTGGGTGTGCAAAAGATAAAGAAGGAGAGAAATTAGAATATAACGGGAGAGCACTCGTAATTGGAGTTGTTGGAGAAAAGCCGAAAGATACGTTTAGAAATATAAAGTTTAAAACAATGAAGTTAGAGGAAATGAAAAAGAAATCTGAGGAAGTGGATGGCTTTCTAATAATGAAAGATCACTTTCAAGAAGCTTCAAAAGAGCAGTATAAAGATTTATTTTCATTTTTAAAGAAACCAGTATTTTTTATCGGTTTACAAGATAAATCATATTCAATTTTTATTACAAAAAATATAGAGTATAAAAGCGCACCAAAAGATGTAAATGCTATGTATACGCAAGGTTTTGCGAATATTGGAAGCGGTGAAGGACAACAATGGGGAGTGGGTTTATCAAATGGTGGAAATACAGAAGAAAGTATTCATAATATGTATATCGTAGTATTTCAAACAATTGCAGATTATTTGAGTAGATGACGAAGGAGCCTATAAACGAGGCTTCTTATTTTTTTAAATAAACGTTTGTTTAAGATGTATGTTCGGTAGGAAAGAAGTAATGTAGTTCAAAGGCTAACATAGAAGAATAAGAAATTAATCAAACGCTTGTTTAAGGTGTATGTTCGGTAGGAAAGAAGCAATGTAGTTCAAAGGCTAACATAGAAGAACAGGAAATTAATCAAACGTTTGTTTAAGATATATGTTCGGTACAGTGGGTGAAAAGAATCTAAAAAAATTTATATATTTATTTTTTCTTGAAAAATGGCGGAAAAATAAGAAAAATTCGCAGGATTATTAAAATTTATCACGAAATAAGTAAAAGTTTAGCGAATAATCGTTTGAAATAATAAAATGTTTTCTATATGATAAAGGTAAAGGTTAGTAAAAAAGTAGGTGAATTTATGACAGTAACATTTTATTCATATCCAAAGTGTGGCACATGTCAAAAAGCAAAGAAATGGTTTGAGGCAAACGATGTAGCATATGAGATGATTCATATTGTTGAAAATCCACCGTCAAAAGAAGATTTACGTAATTTGCATGAAAAAAGTGAATTACCATTAAAAAAATTCTTTAATACAAGTGGAATGCGTTACCGCGAACTTGGTCTGAAAGATAAGTTGAAAGATGCAAGTGAAGACGAAATGTATGAACTTTTAGCATCTGATGGCATGTTGATTAAACGTCCAATTGTAACAGATGGAACGAATGTAACACTTGGTTTTAACGAAGAGCAGTTTGAAAGTGTGTGGAAAAAGTACCAATAAGGTATTTTTACATAATTAATACATTCACTGGAGGTACAGTCATGAGCATTCCAAATAATTTACGTTACTCTGAAGAACACGAATGGGTAAAAACAGAAGGTAATGAGGTTGTTATCGGTATTACTCATTTTGCACAAGGTGAGCTAGGCGATATCGTATTCGTTGAGCTTCCTGAAGTAGGTGCAACAATCGAAGCTAACGAGCCATTCGGAAGCGTAGAATCTGTTAAAACAGTTTCTGAATTATACGCACCTGTAAGTGGTAAAGTTGTAGCAGTAAACGAAGAATTAAGTGACCAACCAGAACTTGTTAACGAATCTCCATACGAGGGTGCATGGATGGTTAAAGTTGAACTTTCTGATGCAAGCCAAGTTGAGAAGTTATTAACTGCAGAAAAATACGCAGAAATGACAAACCAAGACTAATTTTAGTCGACTGAAGGACAGCCTTTGTGCTGTCCTTTTTTGTTTTACATAATTCGTTTTAACTCACATATAAATGAATCAGCTATTATGGGAATGACTGCTTTTCGGTAAGGTTTCATGTGTCCTCACAATCTAAACGAGCCGCCTCTGTTTTTCATTGTCCAGCTCCAGCGGCTAGATTGTTAGGTGGCTTCGCTTCTTCCCGCGAGGCAAAAAGCGCCTCTACGTCAGAAGCTCCACCTCCTAGCCCTTCATGTCTAAGAACCTTCCGCACGAGAAGACCAAAAGCGTCTTCTGTGCGAAAGAACCTTAGCCAACAGGACTAAACAGTCGGTTCCGCTTTTCTTTTGCAAAAATAAACAGGAAACAACATGAAAATAACGAATATAATATATACTAAGTTAGAGGTTGTATAGTATATGGTGATCGGGTGATGACATATGATTTATGTAGAAAAAGTCATTATTGTAGAAGGTAAATCAGACAGAAGAAAGATTGAATCTATTATTCGTGAACCTGTGGAAATTGTTTGTACAAATGGTACAATTGGGTTGTCGAAAATGGATGAGCTCATTGATCAGTTTTTTGATAAGGAAGTGTATGTACTAGTGGATGCTGATGATGCTGGAGAAAAGTTAAGGAAACAATTTCGAAAAGAATTTCCGCAGGCAGAGCATATTTATATTGATCGCTCGTACCGAGAAGTGGCAACTGCGCCGTCTTCACACTTAGCAAATGTATTATGGGGAGCTGACATTGACGTTTATACAGAATATTTACGGTAAGGAATGATAGAAGTGATTGATTGGACAGGAGCCGAAGCTACAGCCCTAATAGAAAACGAAGAAAAAACAGTGTTATATGTGTATACGCCAATGTGCGGAACATGCCAATTAGCAAAAAAGATGTTAACAGTCGTTGAGCTGACGATTGAAGATTTGAAAATTGGGATGTTAGATTTAAATTACGCTCCGCATTTAGCGAAAGAGTATGGGATCGAAAGTGTACCTTGTTTACTTATTTTTGAAAATGGGACACTGATGAAGAAAATATATGCATTTCATTCGGTTGAATATTTATATACGGAATTAAAGTAGGCGGCAAAAATTTTGCCGCCTCGACATATTTCTTGGGAAATATGTCGAGAGGCGGGGTGGCTACAGTATTTGTCGAGCGAAAGTAACAGGATTGCTCTTTAGTAAGAGGGAATGGTATGTAATAGAAAGTGATATGAAGGATGTGATTTAGGGTGAAATTATATTCTTTGCTACAATCATTTGTAAATTACGCTAATGGTCAATATCATTTAGAACCACTTTTAAGACAAGGAGAAAAAACTGTTAATTTTCGTTTTGGAGATGAGAGTTGTTCATTACAAATTTCAAGGGATTATATAGAGCTGTTGAAAGAGGAAAGAGGAACGGAACAAATCGTTTGTGTAGATGAAGAGGATGTAGAACGCTTGGTAAGCGGAAATGTAAGATTGCAGACGTTAATGAACGATGGGCGTGTACAATATGCGGGAACGTATCGAACGATGTTATTAGTTGAATCGATGTTTCATATATGTAAACCGATGTCAGTAGGTGCTTAAAATTCTGAAGTTTCTTTTTTTGCGAAAATTTCTGTTGACACGCCGTGCGGATATTGATACAATTCAATTCATAAAATATAGACAATTTCATAAATTACAAATCAGACGAAAATTAAATCTGATTTCTCTTATCAAGAGAGGTGGAGGGACTGTGCCCTGTGAAGCCCGGCAACCGTCAACTTATGTTGAAATGGTGCCAATTCCTGCAAAGCAAATGCTTTGAGAGATGAGAGAGAGGGATAATGTTGTTATATACGCATATAAACCTTTCTGCTTCTCTAAAGCGGAAAGGTTTTTTTGTTGTTTGAAGGAGGACTTCAAACAATAAAAGTAGTTATAACGGTGGACTACACGCATCGAAAATAAAAAAATTGCGGAGTCTATCCAAACAAAAAAGGGGTGAACATCATGATCTTATTAGAAAATGTAAAGAAAATATATAAGGCAAAAAGCGGTGATGTCACTGCTGTAGATAACGCCAATTTAAAGATAGAAAAAGGTGAAATCTTTGGTGTTATTGGATATAGTGGCGCTGGGAAAAGTTCTTTAATCCGATTGTTTAATCAGTTAGAGAAACCAACTTCTGGCCAAATTACAATTGCAAATCGTGTGATTTCAGCAATTACAGGAAGTGAACTTCGTAAAGCGAGACAAGAAATCGGAATGATTTTTCAGCACTTTAACTTACTTTGGTCACGAACTGTGCGTGAAAACATTGCATTTCCACTTGAGATTGCGGGTGTTGATAAGACGAAGAGAAAAGAGCGTGTAGAAGAGTTAATTCGCCTCGTTGGATTAGAAGGAAGAGGAGACGCGTACCCATCTCAGTTAAGTGGTGGACAAAAGCAGCGCGTCGGAATTGCAAGAGCATTAGCGAACAATCCACAAGTACTTTTATGTGATGAAGCAACGTCAGCTCTTGATCCAGAAACGACGGATCAAATTTTAGATTTACTATTAGATATTAATAAGCGTCTCGGTTTAACAATTGTACTAATTACACATGAAATGCACGTGATTCGAAAGATTTGTAATCGAGTGGCGGTAATGGAGAGAGGAAAGATTGTAGAAACGGGTCCAGTACTTGATGTATTCCGTAATCCGCAGCAGGACATTACGAAACGATTTGTACAGCAGTTAACTGATTCTGAAGATACAAATGAAACGATTGAAAGTTTAATTGAAAAGTACCCAGATGGAAAAGTAATTCGCTTGCAGTTTATCGGTGAAGCTGTAGAGAGACCGGTACTTCAAAGATTAATGCAACGCAGTGATATAGAAGTTAGCATTCTGCAAGGAAATATCGCACAAACGAATAACGGTTCTTACGGTAGTTTAGTCGTTCATTTAAATGGTGAGGAAACAGCGATCCAGCAAGCAATAGAAGGAATTCATCAAGATCAAGTAGAGCTGGAGGTGATTGCACATGGATAAATTACTTGCAAATGTTGATTGGAATCAAATGTTAGAAGCAACAGGTGAAACACTATATATGACGGCAATCGCAGCGCTTGCCACATTTGTTTTAGGACTTATTTTAGGACTATTACTATTTATGACAACGAAAGATAATTTATGGGAAAACAAAGCGGTTAACACGGCGATTGGAGCGTTCGTCAATATTTTCCGTTCTATACCATTTATCATTTTAATTATTTTATTAATCCCATTCACAAAGATTCTTCTTGGAACGATTCTTGGAGCGAGTGCAGCACTGCCAGCTTTAATTATCGGCGCAGCACCATTTTATGCAAGAATGGTTGAAATCGCACTTCGTGAAATTGATAAAGGCGTAATTGAAGCTTCAAAAGCGATGGGTGCAAAAACAAGCACAATTATTTTGAAAGTGTTAATTCCAGAATCGTTACCAGCATTAGTATCGGGGATTACGGTAACGACAATTGCTTTAGTAGGCTATACGGCAATGGCAGGTGTTGTTGGTGCTGGTGGCCTTGGAACACTTGCTTACTTAGAAGGGTTCCAGCGCGGGAATAACGATGTAACAATCGTTGCGACAATTTGTGTATTACTCGTTGTATTTTTAATTCAATGGATTGGTGATAGTGTAACGACTCGAATAGATAAAAGATAATGAAAACGGGAGGGTATTTCAAATGAAAAAATTATTACTTACAGCACTTATTTCAACTTCAATTTTCGGGTTAGCTGCTTGTGGTGGGAAAGATAAAGATGAAAAGAAACTAGTTGTTGGGGCTTCTAACGTACCGCACGCTGTTATTTTAGAAAAGGCAAAACCGTTACTTGAGAAAAAAGGAATTGATTTAGAAATAAAAAAATTCCAAGACTACGTGTTACCGAATAAATCGTTAGCAGATAAGGAAATAGATGCAAACTACTTCCAGCACATTCCGTATTTAGAAAAAGAAATGAAAGATAAGAAATATGATTTTGAAATAGCAGGAAAAATTCACTTAGAACCGATTGGTGTATACTCTCAAAAATATAAGAGCTTAAAAGAGCTTCCAGACGGGGCGACAATTATTATGAGTAATTCTGTTACTGACCATGGACGTGGTTTAGCAATTTTACAAAAAGAAGGCATTTTAAAAATTAAAGACGGAATAGATCCAGTTAAAGCAACTCCAAAAGATATTGCAGATAATCCGAAAAACTTAAAATTCAAAACGGATATCGAGCCTGGTTTATTACCACAAGTGTATAACAATAAAGAGGGCGATGCAGTTTTAATTAACTCTAACTATGCGATTGATGCGAAATTAAACCCAGAAAAAGATGCAATTGCAATTGAAGGAAATGATTCTCCATACGCAAACGTAGTAGTTGTTCGTAAAGGCGATAAAGATAAAAAAGAGATTAAAGCTCTTATAGAAGTACTGCATTCTAAAGAGATTGAAGACTTTATTAAGAAAGAATATAAAGGGGCAGTTGTTCCTATAAAAGAATAATTGTTTGCAGAAGGGCTGGTGTATGCCAGCTCTTTTTCATACCTACATAGCTATAGGGGAGAAGGGGACATTATATGAAAAAGATTATACTATCAGTTGTTACAGCAATATCCGTATTTACATTAGCCGCTTGTGGTGGGAAAGAGGAGAATAAGCTGGTCGTTGGAGCTTCTAACGTGCCGCACGCTGTTATTTTAGAAAAGGCACAGCCGATATTAGAGAAAAAAGGTATTAAATTAGAGATTAAAAAATTCCAAGATTATGTGTTACCGAATAAAGCGTTAGCGGATAAAGAAATTGACGCAAATTATTTTCAACATATCCCTTATCTAGATAAAGAGATTCAAGAAAAAGGGTACAAAATTGTAAATGCAGGGAAAATTCATTTAGAGCCAATAGGCATTTATTCTAAGAAATATAAAAGCTTAAAAGATCTACCAGATGGCGGAACAGTAATTATGAGTAATAACGTAGCTGAGCGTGGCCGTATGCTAGCTTTATTACAAAAAGGCGGCGTTATTAAATTAAAAGATGGTGTAGATGTTGTTAAGGCGACAGTAAAAGATGTTGTGGAAAACCCCAAAAATTTAAAGTTTAAAACAGATGTAGAACCGGGTCTTTCACCGAAGCTGTATGAAAATAATGAGGGAGACGCTTTATTCATTAATTCAAACTACGCAATTGATGCAAAATTAAATCCAACGAAGGATGCAATTGCAATTGAAGGATCAGACTCTCCATATGCAAATATTATTGCGGTTCGTAAAGGCGATGAGAAGAAAAAAGAAATTAAAGAGCTAGTGGAAGTACTACATTCAAAAGAAATTCAAGATTTTATTAATAAAGAATATAAAGGTGCTGTGCTTCCTGTAAGTGAATAAATATAAGGAAAGGACTGGGGAATTCCCAGTCCTTTTTTCTTTATATAAATAAGAAGAAAGGTGTATCATAGACAGATGCAAAGGAAATACTTATATACATTTGTGAAAAAATTGTTACTTTTTTTCGTCGTTTGCGATATCATTTTATTTGATATAAAATTAGAATGAGAATAAAATGAGAATATGAACGTTTTAGGAATTTTTAAAATGTATATATAGGATTAATGGAGGTATTGAGATGGCTGGTTCTACATTAACGGTTAAAGACTTACACGTATCAATTGACGGCAAAGAAATTTTAAAAGGTGTAAACCTTGAAGTAAAAGGTGGAGAAATCCACGCAATTATGGGACCTAACGGAACAGGTAAATCAACTTTATCTTCTGCAATTATGGGTCACCCAAAGTATGAAGTAACAGAAGGTAGCATCATCATCGACGGTGAAGATGTATTAGAAATGGAAGTAGACGAGCGCGCACAAGCAGGTCTATTCTTAGCAATGCAATATCCAAGTGAAATTAGCGGAGTTACAAACGCTGACTTCTTACGTTCTGCAATTAACGCACGTCGTGAAGAAGGCGATGAAATTTCTCTTATGAAATTTATCCGTACGTTAGATAAAAACATGGAATTCCTAGAAATGGATCCAGAAATGGCACAACGTTACTTAAATGAAGGTTTCTCTGGCGGTGAGAAAAAACGTAACGAAATTCTTCAATTAATGATGATTGAGCCAAAAATCGCAATCTTAGACGAAATCGACTCTGGTCTTGATATCGATGCATTAAAAGTTGTATCTAAAGGTATTAACGAAATGCGCGGCGAAGAGTTTGGTTGCCTAATGATTACGCATTACCAACGTTTATTAAACTACATCACTCCAGACTTCGTTCACGTTATGATGAACGGTCGTATCGTTAAATCTGGTGGCCCTGAGCTTGCACAACGTCTAGAAGCTGAAGGTTACGACTGGATTAAAAAAGAATTAGGTATTGAAGACGAAACAGCAGAGCAAGAAGCGTAAGAGAGGAGCATAAACATGACAATCGGTACATTACCTTTCGATCAAGAAACAATCCGTCAGCGCGCAAGCGAAGTAAACGAAGCTGCTTGGTTGACTGAGTTCCGCTTACAAGCTCTTGCACAAGCAACTGAACTTCCAATGCCAACGCCTGATAAAACGAAAATTGATAAATGGGACTTTATCGGAAAAGGCGACGCTGCTAAGCAAGAGCCTGTAAGTTCTTTAACTGAACTTCCAGAAGCAGTGAAAAACTTAATCGATGAAAATAACAGCGTATTAGTACAACGCACTGGTACGACTGCGTTTGTTTCTTTAGCAGACGAAGCAAAAGAAAAAGGTGTTATTTTTACAGACATCGTAACAGCAGCAACTGAGCATGCTGAACTAGTACAAAAGTACTTAATGAAAGACGGCGTGAAAGTAGACGAACATCGTCTAACTGCACTTCATGCTGCATTAATCAACGGCGGTGCATTCGTATATGTTCCGAAAAACGTTGTTCTTGAAACTCCACTTCAAGCTGTATTCTTAGTAGACGGCGAAGAAGCTAACGTATATAACCACGTATTATTCGTAGCTGATGCGAACAGTACTTCAACTTATGTAGAAAACTACGTTGCAAATGAAAATGCAAAAGGTATTGCAAATATCGTAGCAGAAGTAATCGTGGAACAAGGCGCACAAGTGAAATTTGGTGCGGTTGATCTATTAGCAAAAGACGTAACAACTTACGTTAACCGCCGCGGTGTAGTAGGACGCGACGGCCGCATTGATTGGGCTCTAGGCCTTATGAATGACGGAAATACAATTTCAGAGAACGTTACGAACTTAATGGGAGACGGTTCATTTGCTGATACAAAAACAGTAACAATTGGCCGTGGTAACCAAACACAAAACTTTACAACTAAAGTTGTTCACTTCGGTAAACACTCTGAAGGTTTCATCTTAAAACACGGTGTACAAAAAGATAGTGCAACATCTATCTTTAACGGAATTGGTAAGATTGAACACGGTGCATCCAAATCAAATGCACAACAATCTTCTCGCGTTCTTATGTTAGATGAGAAAGCTCGTGGTGATGCAAACCCAATTCTTTTAATTGATGAAGATGATGTAATGGCAGGTCACGCAGCTTCAGTAGGTCGCGTAGATCCAACTCAACTATACTACTTAATGAGCCGTGGTATTCCAAAACGCGAAGCAGAACGTTTAGTCATCCATGGATTCTTAGCACCTGTAGTAAATGAGCTTCCAATTGAAGGAGTAAAAGCACAGCTTGTTGAGGTAATTGAAAGGAAAGTTCGCTAATGAATATTCATGAAATACGCAAACAGTTTCCAATTCTTGATCAAAAAGTGAACGGCAAACAACTTGTTTATTTCGATAGTGCAGCAACTTCTCAAAAACCAATTCAAGTCATTGAAACGTTAGAACGTTACTATAAAGAATATAATTCTAACGTGCATCGCGGTGTTCATACGCTAGGTACGAAAGCTACCGACGCGTATGAAGGTGCACGTGAGAAAGTTCGCAAGTTTATTAACGCGAAATCAATGGAAGAGATTATTTTCACGCGCGGAACGACAACTGCATTAAATACAGTAGCGGCTAGCTATGGTCTTGAAAATGTAAAAGAAGGCGATGAAATCGTTATTTCTTACATGGAGCACCATAGTAACATCATTCCGTGGCAGCAAGTTGCAAAGAAAACTGGCGCAACTTTAAAATATCTTCCACTTCAACCAGATGGGACAATTTCAATAGAAGATGCTCGTCAAACAATTACACCGAATACAAAAATCGTTTCTATCATGTATGTGTCTAACGTACTTGGAACGATTAACCCTGTAAAAGAAATCGGAGCAATCGCACACGAAAATGGCGCAATTATGGTCGTTGATGGTGCACAAAGTACACCTCATATGAAAGTAGATGTACAAGATTTAAACTGTGATTTCTACGCATTATCTGCTCATAAGATGTGCGGACCTACAGGTATCGGCGTATTATATGGTAAGAAAGAATTGCTAAACAATATGGAGCCAATTGAATTTGGCGGTGAAATGATTGATTTCGTAGATTTACAAGAATCTACTTGGAAAGAGCTTCCGTGGAAGTTTGAAGCAGGTACACCGATTATCGGTAATGCAATCGGACTTGGTGCGGCAATTGATTTCCTAGAAGAAATCGGTCTTGATAATATTGAAAAGCATGAGCATGAATTAGCGCAATACGCTTTAGAAAGACTATCAGAAGTAGATGGCGTTACAATTTATGGTCCAAAGCATCGCGCTGGTCTTGTTACATTTAATATTGAAGACGTACATCCTCATGATGTAGCAACTGTATTAGATGTAGAAGGTATCGCGGTTCGCGCAGGACACCACTGTGCACAACCGCTTATGAAGTGGCTAAAAGCTTCTTCAACAGCACGTGCGAGCTTCTATTTATATAATACAAAAGAAGAAATTGATACATTTGTTGAATCGCTAATCAAGACAAAGGAGTATTTCACAAATGTCATTTAATAATTTAGATACGTTATATCGTCAAGTTATTATGGATCATTACAAAAATCCTCGTAACCATGGCGTGTTAGAAGATAGTGTTACCGTTAACTTGAACAATCCAACTTGCGGCGATCGTATTCAACTTACGATGAAAGTAGAAGAGGGTATTGTACAAGAGGCGAAGTTTGAAGGCGAAGGATGTTCCATCTCAATGTCTTCAGCTTCAATGATGACACAAGCAGTAAAAGGAAAGAAAATTGAAGAAGCACTTCAGCTTTCGAAAATTTTCTCTGACATGATGCTAGGAAAAGAGTACGATGACAGCATTGATTTAGGAGATATTGAAGCATTACAAGGCGTATGCAAGTTCCCTGCACGTATTAAATGTGCAACATTAGCGTGGAAAGCGTTAGAAAAGGGCTTAAACGAAGACAAGTAATGTTAAAGGTTCCTAAAAACGAGGTTATCTAAGGAGGGACACACCAACATGGCGAAGCAACTGCCAGATATCGGCGATTACAAATATGGTTTCAAAGACAAAGACGTTTCGATTTTCCGTGCTGGACGCGGTTTAACAAAAGAGATCGTTGAAGAGATTTCACGTATGAAAGAAGAACCACAGTGGATGTTAGACTTCCGTTTAAAATCACTGGATAAGTTCTATGAAATGCCAATGCCACAATGGGGCGGCGACTTAAACGACTTAGATTTCGATGAAATTACGTACTACGTAAAACCATCTGAGAAATCTGAGAAGTCTTGGGATGAAGTACCTGATGAAATTAAAGCAACATTTGATAAATTAGGTATTCCAGAGGCTGAGCAAAAATATTTAGCTGGTGTATCTGCACAGTACGAATCTGAAGTTGTATACCACAACATGAAAGAAGACCTAGAAGCTCTAGGAATCGTCTTCAAAGATACAGATAGCGCATTAAAAGAGAACGAAGATATTTTCCGTGAGCATTTCGGAAAAGTAATCCCACCAACAGACAACAAATTCTCTGCATTAAACTCTGCAGTTTGGTCTGGTGGATCATTCATCTACGTTCCAAAAGGTGTTAAAGTTGATACACCACTTCAAGCGTATTTCCGTATTAACTCTGAAAATATGGGACAATTCGAGCGTACGCTTATCATCGTAGACGAAGGCGCGCACGTACACTACGTAGAAGGTTGTACAGCACCTGTTTACACAACTAACTCACTTCACAGTGCGGTAGTAGAAATCATCATTAAGAAAGATGCATATTGCCGTTACACTACAATCCAAAACTGGGCGAACAACGTATACAACCTAGTTACAAAACGTGCGGTTTGTGAAGAAAACGCAACGATGGAATGGATTGACGGTAACATCGGATCTAAATTAACGATGAAATACCCAGCAGTTATCTTAAAAGGCGAAGGCGCTCGTGGTTTAACATTATCTATCGCGATTGCTGGTAAAGGCCAACACCAAGATGCTGGTGCGAAAATGATTCACTTAGCACCAAACACTTCTTCAACAATCGTTTCTAAATCGATTGCGAAGCATGGTGGTAAAGTAACTTACCGTGGTATTGTACACTTCGGACCAAAAGCGAAAAACTCTCGCTCTAACATCGAGTGTGACACGTTAATCATGGATAACCAATCTACATCTGATACAATTCCTTACAACGAAATCAAAAACGATTACGTTTCACTTGAGCACGAAGCAAAAGTATCTAAAGTATCAGAAGAACAATTATTCTACCTAATGAGCCGCGGTATTTCTGAGCAAGAAGCTACAGAAATGATCGTAATGGGCTTCATCGAGCCATTCACTCGCGAACTTCCAATGGAATACGCAGTTGAAATGAACCGTCTAATCAAGTTTGAGATGGAAGGTTCTATTGGTTAATATATGTATGAAGAAAGCGCCCTGCTGTGCAGGGCGCTTTTTTTATGTTGTGTGTCTGGGATTGGAGGGGGATACCCAGGTGGGTTTCAAGTGAAATATATCAGCGATTATTCAAATATATCGACCACAACTCGGAATATATCGGCGATTATTGCAATATATCGACGGTTCGACAAGGAATATCGACTTATCGACAAATTATGACATAACGGAGACGGATATATACCCCTCAACATTCAAATAGGAGAGGAGCACCTATACATAAAGGGATCAACTAGAAGTAAGGTTAAGATACTGACAAGTCCGCAGAAAAAACCACCCGACAAATCCCCTCTCACCCACTAACTAAATCATTTCACAGAAAATCCCCCTCAAACTAATCAATAGACTAGAAAAAGTAATATAAAGTTTTTCATATTAAAAAGGGCAATCTTTTGCTTTTTCTCACAATGCGAGTACAATGTAAAATAGCAAGAAAAGACGAAAAGTATTTACAGGATTATTGCGTACGTATAGCGTAAATGGCAGTAAGGAACTGAGAGGAGGTTTTTTCTCTGAATACAAATAAAGAAACAATCATCCACCTTTATCATACAAACGATATACATAGTCATTTTGAAAATTGGCCGCAAATTTCTCGGTTTGTTCTAAGGGAGAAAAAGCGAAGACAGGAAGCGGGAGAGACCGTTTTGACGGTTGATATCGGCGATCATGTGGATCGTTTTCATAGTATTTCGGAAGCAACGAATGGACTTGGGAATACAAAGCTTTTAAATGAGGCGTTATATGATTATGTAACGATTGGAAATAACGAAGGAATTACGTTAGCGAAGGAGCATTTAAATCGTCTATATGATGATGCTGGATTTGAAGTACTCGTAGCGAATTTATTTGAAAAAGAAGGGGTGCGTCCAGCATGGGCGAAGCCTTATAAATTGCACACAACGACAGAGGGAATTACAATTGCTTTTATCGGATTAACGGTAGCGTATCCAGAATTTTATCATATGTTAGACTGGCATATTGAAGATCCAATCGTGCATTTAGAATCTATTTTAGAAGAAGTGAAAGATGAGGCGCATATCACTGTTGTCCTTTCTCATCTCGGAAAAAGTATGGATGAGTATATGGCGGAGCATTATGATATAGATGTTATTTTAGGAGCGCATACGCATCATTTATTTGAGCGTGGTGTTCTTATGAATAATACTTTACTTTGCTGTTGTGAAAAGTGGGGACATTATGTTGGGCATGTTCAGCTTACTGTGGATAAGGAGACGAAGCAGCTTTTGAAAAAGGATGGTAGAGCGATTAAGACAGAACGTTTAGGTGCTTATAGCGAACCGTTATCCACAATTGAAATGTTAAAAGAGGAAAGTAAGCATATAATGGCAGAGCCTGTCGTTCATTTAAAAGAACCATTACCGGTTGATTGGTTTCATGAGACGACATTTTCGCACATGTTAGCAGATGCGCTGAAAAAATGGTGTGATGCAGAGATTGGAATGGTGAATGCTGGTGTACTTCTTGAAGGATTAGAAGAAGGTGTTGTGACGCGCGGAGATATTCACAGAATTTGTCCACATCCAATTAATCCGTGCGCGTTGAAAGTGTCAGGAAAGACATTAAGGGAAGTTATTTTGAAAGCGCGTCGCCCGAATATGGAGAATCTTGAGGTGAAAGGATTCGGATTTCGTGGAAAAGTGATGGGGAAAATGATTTACGCTGGTGTAGAAGTTATTCCAGATATGATTCCTGGTAATAAAATTTTACTGGAAGATGTATTGATTAACGGAGAATCGCTGGAATTAGATCGTATATATACGGTAGGAACGATTGATATGTTTACATTTGGATACTTATACCCAGAGCTATCCACACTTTCTGATAAACAATATTATATGCCAGAACTACTTAGAGATGTGTTAACAGACATGTTGATAACTCATACATCTTCCGTCAAACTATAGGCTAGTTACCTTGTAACACTCATTTTTCTCTTGTCATACAGATAAGAAAGAGAGGAGTGTGAACTATGGTTAATGTAGAGCCAATTATAATTGATAATTATACGTTTATTGCGGTTAGCGTAAAACTTCCAAAGACAAATTTGCTAGCTGTAATGAGCGATAAAGGATATATTATGTGTGGTGCATTAGATGTAGGTCTTTTAAATGAGAAGTTAGGTGATCGAGGAATTATTGCTGGCCGTGCGGTTGGGGTAAGAACGATTGAACAACTTCTTGAAGCACCGTTAGAATCGGTAACGACTGGGGCTGAAGCGTTAGGCATTCCAGTAGGAACGATTGGAAAAGATGCACTATTAAAAATGAGATAAGCATATATCGTCCCTCCTTCTTGCATAGAAATGATATAAGAAGGAGGTTTTTTTTATGAGTATATTTCGTTCGAGAAATTCGCGGTTTCGAAGGGGACCTATTTCCTTTCGATACATACTGCTTATGTCGTTTATTCTTTTTGTGATATTACTCATGCAAGGATTATGGATTGTAAATAACAGCATTCAGCCAACATTAATGAAATATGGGGAAGTAGAGACGCATAAAATGGCGACAGCGGTTATGACGAAGGCGGTAAAAGATAGAATTAATGAAGGATTCGATGTCGATTCATTAATGAAAGTACAAAATGATAAAAACGGGAAAGTATCCACAATTAATCTAAACACAAAGCAAGTAAATGAAATCGTAACATCAACGACCACATACATAGAAAAATATTTACAGCAAGTAGAAAAAGGGAATTTGAAAGAGCTAGGTATTTCTGAAAAAAACGGAGCAACGATGGCAGTTCCTTTTGGTCGTGTAACGGATAATGCGCTTCTTGGAAATATAGGACCAGATATTCCGATTGATTTCACCACAATTGGTCATGTGAATACGGATATTAAACAAAAAATTGAGCCGCATGGGATTAATACTACAGCGATTCAAATTATTATGGAGATGGAAGTAACATTGCAAATCATTGTTCCATTTCATACGAAAGAAATAACAGTGAAGCAAGATGTCCCGATTGCAACGCGTATCGTTCAGGGGGAAGTGCCTACCTATTATGGAAGCGGAAGTGTTGTTGTACCAGGTAAAAAGAAAATAGATAGTTAGCTGCATATAAAAAATAACCGTAGCAATGCGCTACGGTTATTTTTTTGTATTCGCTCGTTCTTTTCGTTCCCACAGACTTAAATGCATGTATGGATCAAAAGCCCACTCTGTATAACCATTGTCTTTATAGATACCAAAATGTAAGTGGGGCGGGAATTTTCCAGCTGTGCCGGGAGGGCCGTAACCGGTGCTACCAACAAATCCAATTACTTTTCCTGGCTCGACAATTTGTCCAAGCTGTATTTCTTTTGAGAACCCGCCTAAATGAGCGTAATAATGGTAATTATTATGAAGATCGCGAATGCCGATGCGCCATCCACCAAGACGGTTCCAGCCTTTCGTTTCAATAATGCCATAGCAAGTGGACCTTACTGGCACGCCATATCTTGCAAAAATATCGGTTCCTTCATGAATTCGTCTTCCACCAAAACTTCTTCCAGCACCAAAAGTACTACGGTAGCTATGGTCACTGCGAATCGGGAGAGGGAAAGCATTTCCTTCTAAATTAATACGTCCATAATGTTTATAAATTTGGGCGTATTCGGTAATTAAATCAACTGTTTTTGCGCGTCTATAATATTCCCAAAGCATAATTTTAATACGATCTTCTGACGTTCCTTGTTTCTTTAAAATAGTCGCTGCTGTATGCAGAAGATCACGGTCGTTATTTGCATTTGCAAATCCATCTTTGTCACCGTCTAAACCTATTCCGCCAAATAGAGAAATCGTATGAGGGAGAGTATCGTTACTATTAACAGGTCCAGCCCATATTTCTGGTTTGAAATAAAGGGAAATGATGGCATCAGGTTTTTTCGGAATATCTTTTCTTACGCTCCGTATATTTCTTTCATATTGATCCATTGCAGCTAAGTAATACCACGGAATGCCTGAAGATTGCTCGGTTTCTTTATATAGTGCCATGCGCTTTTCGTATATGCTTTGCTGATTGTCTTCACCGTAAGCGATGCCTTGGTGGAGAAGAAAACAAATCGAAAGCAAAAGAGAAATTTTTCGAAGCATGAAATAGACTCCTTTCACAACATCACTCTTTTTAGTGTGGGATATACGGAGTATTTCATTATAGGGAACGATTGGAAAAAATCTTAGAATCTTCATTTGAGCAAATCGCTTTCATACGTTAGAATAGATATGTTACATTGAAAGAAGCGAACACGGTAAACTATTTCATATTGTGCGGAGTTGATAACCATGACAAAACAAACAGAATATAAGCGCAAGCCCGAATGGTTGAAAATTAAGTTAAACACGAATGAAAACTATACAGGCTTAAAGAAAATGATGCGTTCTAAAAATCTTCATACCGTTTGTGAAGAGGCGAAATGTCCGAATATTCATGAATGCTGGGCTGTAAGAAAAACAGCAACATTTATGATTTTAGGTGCGGTTTGTACACGTGCTTGTCGTTTTTGTGCGGTTAAAACAGGCTTACCAACTGAGCTTGATTTACAAGAACCAGAACGCGTAGCAGATTCAGTAGTACAAATGGGCTTAAAGCACGTTGTTATAACAGCGGTTGCACGTGATGATTTAAAGGATGGCGGAGCAGCTGTTTTTGCTGAAACAGTACGAGCTGTACGTCGTAAAAACCCATTCACGTCTATTGAAGTATTACCATCTGATATGGCTGGGGTAGAAGAAAACTTAAAAATGTTAATGGATGCAAAACCAGATATTTTAAACCATAACATTGAAACAGTACGTCGATTATCTAACCGAGTTCGCGCTAGAGCAAAGTATGACCGTTCATTAGAGTTTTTACGTCGAGCAAAAGAAATGCAGCCTGATATTCCAACTAAATCGAGCATTATGGTGGGATTAGGTGAAACAAGAGAAGATTTAATTGAAGCAATGGATGACTTACGTGCAAACAATGTGGATATTTTAACTCTTGGACAATACCTACAACCATCTAAGAAGCATTTACCAGTTCTTAAATATTACCCACCAGCAGAGTTTGCAGAGCTTAAAGAAATTGCACTTAGCAAAGGATTTAGCCACTGTGAAGCTGGCCCACTTGTACGTTCTTCTTATCATGCGGACGAGCAAGTACGTTCTGCAAAAGAAAAAACAGCAGAAGCAAAATAATGAAAAAAGAGAGCTAACCATTAGCTCTCTTTTTGTTTATATTCTAAAACGGTATTTGGGCATGTTGATACAATCTTTTTTAACTCCTCTGTGGATAGTTCAATTGTAAATTCAGGTACACCAGGTGTAATTAAAATTTTATTGTAAGTATAAATGGAACTGTCCACAATAATCGTCACATCTTGTGAATAACCGAAAGGAGCTACACATCCTGGAGTGCAGCCAGTTTTCTCTCGCAATTCATCTGGAGAACAGAGCGATAAGCGTTCTCCTGTTATTTCTTTCATTTCTCCTCGGTTAAGCCGAGTTCCCTCTAACGTAAAAAATACGAAGTAATCTCCAGATTTTGATTTTAAAAATAAACTTTTACTTGGAGTACCTTGTAAACCAAGTCTTTCGCGCACGATACGATCTGTTTCATAATCGAGTACTGGCTCGTGTTCAAATTTTTCATAAGAAACATTTGTTTTATGTAGTAAAGAAAGTACGTCTTCGTACATATGAAATGATACCCCTCTCTATTGTTAGTACAGTCTCTTCTCGTGGCGTCAACTGAATGTTTTGGAAAGGGATCTTACTTAGATGATTCGTTCCATAATCGTTTTATGATACATTGCTCATCAATTGTAATTTCGTAAACATCAGGATTTGTTAAAGTTTTCCACTCGTTAAAACCGATAGAGTTATTAAAGTGTTTTAAAATAAGTGTAAGTAAGTTTCCGTGTGTAACGAGTAATATTGTTTCATGGCTTTGCTCTAAAACTTCCTTAATGAGTGATATGGCACGATGCATCGCTTGTTTTGTTGACTCTCCGCCTGAATAGGCTATATCTATGTTTGTGAAAGTGTATTCTAGTTTTTGCATCCAATCGTCCATTGGAGCATCGCTTAATACCCGCTCGGCTAATCGTTCATCTTCTTGGATAGATAAGTTAGCTTGGAGCGCATAGGGCCGAATGGAATCGATAGCTCGGACAAATGGGCTTGAAATAATATGATCTATTTGTAAATGATTTTCTAAGAGGAATGTAGTAAGATTGTTTGCTTGATTTTTTCCGGCAGTCGTTAATTCGGCATCATATTTTTGTCCAGTTGCTGAACAATGTCGCATTACAATAATTTTCTTCATAATTCATCCCCATCTTTCAAGTTGACGCTATATACTTCGACAAATGTGGAAATAATTCCTTTTTCTTGGAAAGGGCATAGTGATCTAAGTATGTGGAAAAGTAATGTGGATAATAAAGTGAAACTTTAATCAGTGGGGGATTTGTCCACTGATTATTAGTTGAACCAATCGGGTTTTTACGGGCAGTTAATCTCCCATTTAACTCCCTCGCATTCGCCGAATTTTGAGGTGGGAGTCTTACTGCCCGTTAATGCGGGATGAAAATTTGAGATGCCAGTATGAAAAAAATGATATTTATTGTATTCAGTATTTGTTTTCTGATGCAATTGTCCACAACATATGTAGAAGTAAGGGGGCAAGAGTTAGCATCATTACGAAAATCTGTACAAAAAATAACCCACCAATTGGTGGGGTATTTTTTACTCTGGCACACTCATTAATTTCTCTTTCATTTTACGAATAAGAACGACAGCGCCAATTGTGAAGAGAAGGGTAATTCCTTCTGCAGCAAAGATATTGATTGTTTTTGTTTGGTACAGTGCCGCGAAAAAGTCTACGAATGCGTGGAATAATATAGCGTACACAAGGTAGATGTATTTCTTCTGTTTTACAGCGTATAAAACAAGCATTGTAAAGGCAATTTGCAACACGAGTGCCATAATTCTTTCTAAGCTACCAAGGAAATATAAATAGGCAGGCTGCTGAATTAACATATCCTGTAGGCGGCTGAGCTCTGGCATTTTTTCAACCATTTGCGCGAAGCTACCGTTGTTAATTGAATTCGCAAATATAAGTGCTTGCAATGCAGAGAATCCACCAATTAAAATGGACTCTATTCCGCCATGTCCAATTCCGTAGGCAAAGCCATCTTTATATTCTTGATATTTTTTTAGTAGGAAGAAGAAGGCAACGAAGCGTCCTAATTCTTCAAAAAGACCAGCAGTTAGCCCGCCATAAAGTGCGAAGACAAATGGATTTTCTAAAAATGGAGCGATTGCTGGATTTCCGCGCATAAATAGGTGGAATGGCGTTTCAAGAATTTGAGTAAATCCGATAAAAATAAGAACACCAACTCCGACCACTTTCCAACTAATATGATATTTTTTACGGAAATAAACGAGTACAATAATTGGGACCAGAACCGAGACAATGAGTTGAATGATGATGCTGGCAATTACAGTATTTGAAACCATACTTTCACCGCTTTCTAATATATGTACATATCTATTATGCATGAAATATAGGAGAGATGAAACTTTTAGCAAGAAAATGCATTTACTTATTGACTCTAACGTTGCGTCATACTTTATCGTATGTACTAAGGGGGAGATACAAATGACAATGAAAGTAAAAGAAGTAGCGGATTTAGTTGGAATTAGTGTGCGCACACTGCATCATTACGATGAAATTGGGTTGTTAACCCCAGACGAGACGACAGAGTCGGGCTATCGTCTGTATTCTGACGAAAATTTAGAGACACTGCAGCAAATCTTGTTTTTTAAAGAGCTCGGCTTCCCTTTGAAGAAGATCAAAGAAATTATCATGAGTCCATCATTTGATCGCGAAGAGGCACTTATGCTTCATAAGAAAATGCTTCTTGAAAAGCGTGCCAGATTAGATAAGGTGATTACGACGATTAATAAAACAATTCAGCATACAAAAGGAGAGATTGAAATGACGAACAAAGAGAAATTTGAAGGATTCGATTTCAGCCATAACCCATATGAAGAAGAAGCACGTGAAAGATGGGGAGATGCGGCTGTAGATAAAGCGAATGAATATGCAAAAGGTATGTCAAAAGAGAATCAAGAAGAGTTTAATAATATTTATAGAAATTTAGCGGCACTTAGACACGGCGCATCTGATTCCAAAGAAGCACAGGAAGCTATTAAAGTATGGTACGATTACTTGCAAAACTTTGGAGAATATTCATTAGATGCTTTTAAAGGATTAGGTCAAATGTACGTCGCGGATGAGCGCTTTACGAAAAATATCGATAAGTTTGGTGAAGGGTTAGCGCAGTTTATGTGTGATGCGATGGAGGTTTATGCGGATCGTAATAAAAAATAACAGTGATAAAAAATAAAAGCATGAGTTTTCATGCTTTTATTTTTTGTAATGATCTATGAATAAGTATGTTATTCAAATCTTTATTTTTTAATCATATTATTCAAAGTCTGATTCTCTGTATTGTTCAAATGAGGATTTTTACTCATTTCTCGTTTCAACATATCAAGGCTTTGTGTATATTCCGTATCGTTTAATGCACCAGATTGAAGACCTTGAATTTGAGAAATCAACTTTTGGTTTGTTGATACATATGCCTTATAATAGCGAGGGACGATGGATAAAGCAGTTTTATATACTTGATCGGCTACGAGTTTCGGATCAGTTGTGTTGGCACGATATACAACGAACACTTCATCGTCGGTAACGAGTGTAGCGGCATTTGTAACGTCGGGAAGTTGGACTGTCATGCTTGTAATCATTTCAGCAACTTTCTCACGGTTAATGGCTCCTACTTGTTTGTTAGATACTTCATGCTTTTGTTTGGATGAATAGCCGACTCTCGTGAGCCTTGTGTTTGTATTTTCTGTATGATACATGTCGTTTTTATTAGAAACAAGAACACGGCTTCCTTCTTCACGTTCCATTTCAGCTTTGTTCGTTGATTGGCAGCCTGCGAATAAGGAAAGAGTGAGAAGGGAAAGTAAAATTTGTTTTTTCACGATGTATCACCTCCTTCTCCATAGCATGTACTAATTTGCAATTTTTTGTATTTGAAATTGTTGGTTGTTATGCTTTGTGATAGGATAAAAAGAAGAATGCTTAGAGAGGAAGTTAATGATGGAGCAAAAGCAAGAGATTCATGCTACGGTGAGCATTAATAATGTTCAGTACGAAGTAATTACAAACTATCGTGACGGTTTTCGTGAAGAAGCATTTAAAGAGCGCTATGCAGAAATTTTAAATAAATATGATTATATCGTTGGAGACTGGGGATATGAGCAACTTCGGTTGCGCGGATTCTTTGATGATAGTAACCAACGTGCGACATATGATACGAAAATTAGTACATTATCAGAGTACTTATACGAGTACTGTAACTTCGGTTGCGCATACTTTGTATTACGAAAAGTGAAGAAATAAAAAATCCTCTTACGATTGTAAGAGGATTTTTTCATAGCAATTATACCAATTGTGAGGAGGCTGTTTACTGGCAAAATAAACAGCGCCTCGGCAAATATAATGATTCTTTTCATACAAACGCAATGAAACAGGATTACCAGTGAAAGCATCTAATCGTATGCCGGTATAGTTTTTCTGTTTCGCTTCATTTTCCCAAAAGGATAAAAGTAATTTACTATATCCTTTTCCTTGCGCGAGCGGATGGATGACAAAAGAGTGGACGATAAGAAAGCTCCCGTCTGTTTCTGACCAATCAATTCGCTCATATTCTGGAGACTGCGACTCGTTTAATACGACAGCGCCAACGAGTGAATCACCCTCAAACAGGCAATAGAGTTCACCTTGTTCTAAGTGATAGGAAATATGTTCTCGTGCGGGATAAGAATCATCCCATTGGTAAATTTGATTTTGTAAGAGCGCTTTTTTACATTCTGTATACATTTCATCTAATTCGTCTAGTAAATCCATCGTACCTTTTCTTACTTTTAACATGAGATTCCCCCTCACAAACAAATCGAAATATAATCGCCTTCAGAAAGTATTGTATTTGGTTTCATTTGTTGCCCATTCAATTGAATATCCCCATTTTTAATTTTATCCACAATGAGTGTACGGCTCCAATCGGAAATATATGTGGATAATGCTTTATCGATGCGGTGGGAACCAAAAATGATGTCTAATACGATTGTGATTTCGGTTATGCCACTTTCTTTATGTTGCGTAATGGAAATGGTAGTACTTGTTTCTGTTTGGTCTTGTTGAGTCATATCGACTGTTTCAACGTGATCAGTAAATGATTTATAAATGCGAAGTTTTTGATTCCACGTATGATCGTTCGGACATTTATAAATGGCAAAGCGGTATATGTTTTTTCCATTGGCGTTATGCCTGCGAATATTCGTATCAGTAAATAGGGTAGTGCGTCCGCAATTTTTACAATATTTTTCGATTGTGTTTTGCTGATTTTCATATAAACTCCAAGAAAGTTGTACTTTCTGCATTTTCCTTCACCTCATATATTAGTGGGTAAAGGAACGTAATACAGCTATTTGGATGTCTTGCAGTATGAAGATAAAGAAAGAGACAAAAATAAAAGGAGGCCCCCCTAAGAGGAACCTCCGTAAGCATCATACTACAGATGCATCACGTTCCTTTGTAATGGGAATGGGCAGACTACTCCCTTGAAAAAGCACGATGCTTTTTTGAGAGTAATGCTATCCAATTGCTGGTCCATTACAAAGTAAATGTTGGCATACGTAGATAACGTCCTTTCTATCCAAATAGATTTGTTCATAAGTATACCACGAAAGATTGAAAATTCAAAATTATCACTGTGAAAAAACACCAGCTAAAATAGCTGGTGCATAAGATAAATTATATAAGTTCAAATAAAAATGAGCGTAATTCTTCTGCAATTTCTTCAGACATAGAAAATGCATGCTCTAAGTAGCCTGGTTCGTTTAAATCGTCAGCGCCGATGATTGCAAATTTATTACGCTGCATATCAAGGACAATTGTTTTACCGTAATGACGATCGGAGTATAAAAGCGCTAAATCATGACGCTCATTTTCCCCCATAAAGCTAACGAAACGAGTTTTTGTAGCGACTGTGTCGTCGTACAGAAAGAAACGTTCTTCCATATACATGGCTCCTTTATTAAATATCTAAGTTTAAGTGTGGTTTATGATCTAAATGGTGATGCGTTTTAATGAATCGTACCGTTCTAGTTTTGTAACGCATTACGATAGAATATGTTTCAGCTAAATCTCCGCCAAGGAATTTAACGCCGTCTAATAACTCACCAGCAGAAACACCTGTTGCTGAGAAGATTGCATCATCACCAGATACTAAGTCATCTAACATAAGAAGTTGACGAGGATCTTCTAATCCCATTTCACGACAACGAGCTTCTTCTTCTTCGTTCATTGGAACTAAGCGAGCTTGCATTTCACCTTCAAGGCATTTTAATGCTGCTGCAGAAATAACGCCTTCTGGAGCTCCGCCAACACCGACGAATAAGTCGATACCTGTTCCAGGTAGTGCTGTTGCGATTGAGGCACCAACATCACCATCACCAAATAATTTAACGCGTGCACCTTTTGCACGAACACGGTCAATAATATCTTGATGACGTTCACGTTCTTGAACGATAACTGTTAGATCACGAATCTTTTTATTGTTAGCTTCTGCTACAATTTCAATTGTTTTTTCAATTGGATCATCTAAGCTAATTTTACCAGCTGCTTTTGGACCAACCGCGATTTTTTCCATGTACATATCAGGAGCATGAAGAAGGTTCCCTTTATCCGCGATTGCAATAACTGCCATTGCATTTGCAAGACCTTTTGCAACGATGTTTGTACCTTCTAATGGGTCAACGGCGATATCTACTTCTGGACCGTTACCTGTTCCTAGTTCTTCACCAATATATAACATCGGCGCTTCATCAAGTTCTCCTTCACCAATTACAACTGTACCTGCCATGTTTACTGAATCGAACATATCACGCATAGCTGTAGTTGCTGCATCATCTGCTTCATTTTTCTTTCCGCGGCCCATCCACTGTGCGGATGCTAAGGCTGCTGCTTCTGTTACACGGACAATTTCTAGTGCGAGTTCACGTTCCAAGATTGCATTCCTCCAATTTCAAAAATCATACAAATATAACTATAACAAATAACAGAGAAAAGGTGAATTCGAAAAATTGTCGATTTTTTCAGAAGAAAGCGTTACAATTAAAATGTAAATGCTTTAATTTCCAGGTAGGTGACATTAATGTACTTCGTAGACAGAAAAAAAATAGAACAAATGCTAGTATGTTTAGAGCGAGCAACAAATACATTTCAAGAGAAGAAGATATATGAAACCGAGTTTGAATTTTATGCATTAGAGCGCATAGCCCATCTTATGATTGATTGTGTATTAGATGTAGGGAATGCGATGATTGATGGATTTATTATGCGCGATCCAGGAAGTTATGAAGATATTATCGATATTTTAATGGATGAGCGAGTGATAAGTACAGAAGAAGGACAAGGAATGAAAGAAGTTATCCTTCTTCGAAAAATGCTTACGCAAGACTATATTCAAATGAATCATGAGGAATTATATAAGACGATTCAAAAACATATTGCAGTGGTAGAGAAATACCCAGCGAATATTCGCGGTTATTTAGAAAAGGAATTAGGACCTGTATCTGCATTTGTACCAGAATAATTATGCTTATAAAATCCCCAAAATACCTTTTGGGGATTTTATATTGTATGTGAGAAAGAAAAGGGAGAAGGGTGAAGCATGGGGGAAGCGCGCACTACGAAAGACGAGATTGTCCAATTATTGAAGGTAAAGGGAGAGCATACGGTGGCGGAATTAGCTGACGTTTTAGAGATTACAGAAATGGCGATTCGAAGACATTTAAGTAATCTTGAGAAAGATGGCTTAATTTATTCCAAGATGGTAAGGCAACATGTCGGAAGACCAACTTATTTGTATGGATTAAGTGAAAAGGGAGAAGATACATTCCCGAAGGAGTACAAGCAATTTGCGATTGATATGCTAGAAGATTTAGCTCGAATGGGCGATGAAAAAATACTTCGTTACGTTTTAAAAGAGAGAACGAAGCGAATGGAAGAAACATTGCAAAAGAGAGTGAGTAATCAAAAGAATTTGGCGTATAAAGTGCAAGAGATAGCAGCTATGCAAGAGAGAAATGGTTATATGGTGCAAATAAAGAGAGATGGAGAGAATTCTTTCGTAATTGAAAAACAAAACTGTCCGTTAAAGGAAATTGCAGAGAGATTCCCGCAAGTATGTGAAGATGAAAAAGAGATGTATAAGCGTTTATTCGCAGATGCAAATGTAAAGACGCTAGCAAACATGTGCGAGGGCGATTGTAGTTGTTCTTATCAAGTAAAAGAGAAAAAATGAACGTTATGGGGCGCTTTAAGGTAAAGCGTTTTTTTCTTTGGGAAAAGGGGGTAATATAAGAGTGGTATGATAGAGGAGAACGCTAGCATAGAAGGAGAGACATAATAGATGTATAAAGGTTATTTAATTGACTTAGACGGTACGATGTATCGTGGTGAAGAACAAATTGAAGAAGCAAGCGACTTCGTAAAAGCATTAGGAGAGCACGGCATTCCGTATTTATTCGTTACAAATAACTCGACTCGTAAACCAGAACAAGTAGCAGAAAAACTTGTTCGTTTCGATATTCCAGCGAAAGCAGAGCAAGTATTCACAACGAGTATGGCGACAGCGAACTTCATTTATGAGCGTAAACAAGATGCAACTGTGTACATGATTGGGGAAGAGGGTTTACACGATGCACTTGTGGAAAAAGGGTTTGAACTTGTGGATGAAAATCCTGATTTCGTTGTTGTTGGTTTAGATCGTGATATCACGTATGAAAAATTAGCAAAAGCTTGTCTTGCTGTGCGTAACGGCGCAACGTTTATTTCTACAAATGGGGACATTGCTATTCCAACTGAGCGCGGATTATTACCAGGTAACGGTTCATTAACATCAGTTGTAGCAGTATCAACAGGTGTAAATCCAATCTTTATCGGAAAACCAGAATCAATCATTATGGAACAAGCGCTAAAAGTGCTTGGCGTAGAAAAAGATGAGGCGTTAATGGTTGGGGATAACTACGATACAGACATTTTAGCAGGAATAAATGCTGGCATGCATACCCTTCTTGTCCACACTGGAGTCACAACTGTGGAGAAGTTAACAGAATATGAAGTACAACCGACGCAAGTTGTGCATAACTTGACGGATTGGATTGGGAAGATGTAATGAAAGGCAGGTAACCGGAAGAGGTTACCTGTTTTTTTTATGCAGAATTGCATATGTACTGTAGTTATATAAAATGTAAAATTTTTATGTAATGATATAGGAGGGAGGAAATAAGAGTGTATTGGATGTCGTGCATTATGTTTGTTTTGGCAGTATGTGTTTTGTTCTTTGTTCTATGGAAGATATATAAAATAAGTGAAATGAAAAAAAGCGCGGGAAAATTTATTGCAATGTATCCTCGGGTGAAACGACGTTGGATTGCATTACTTGGACCAGCGTACTTCATCGGACAATGTATGTATATATATGTTCAGTATATAAGTGGTGATATTGATACAGTTGAACAGTTTCTCATTCAGTTAGGTATTCATGCTGTAGCAAGTTGTTTTATGACTTTAATAGCTATCCATCTTATTAAAAGTGTACAAATATATGAAAAAGGTGTAATAGACGGATTGAACTTTTATTCATACGAAGAATTAAAAGGCTATAAAACATCAACATGGGAAAATCCAAAAAAAAATATATTTTTATATCGCGGGCGAGAAAAAATGAATGACAATGTAAATTTACTTATTAGACAGGAAGATATGAATGAATTAGAAAGTATACTTCAAAGATATATTCCTAAATTGATGATGAAATAAAAAACTCCGGTTGTTATAACCGGAGTTTTTATTAAAATACACGATTCACAACGTCTTTAACTTCTTCAAGATATTGTTTACGCACACTGTCATCCACAGAAGGAACGCTTGTATAAAATGTATGCTCAAGTGTTTCAATTCCTGTAAATTCAAAAATACCAGCATCAGTTGTTTTCTTCATGGCATCAAACATACCGTTTGCTGTGTATACTTCTTTCGTATTTCCCATTGTAGATAATAATAAGCCTTTTTTATCGCTTAATAACTTTTCAATGCCATTTTCACCGTAAGCATAAGCGAAGCCGTGGCTAAATACACGGTCAACGTATCCTTTTAAAATAGCAGGAAGTCCTGCCCACCAAACTGGGTAAATGAATGTAATGTTATCAGCCCAAGAAATATGTTCTTGCTCTTCTTTAATATCTTCTGGTGTATTTCCTTGAGAAAATGAGATGAAATCGGAAGCGCCTAATACGGGATTGAAGTTTAATTCGTATAAATCACGAACGCGTACTTCATGACCTTTTCCTTCTAATTCACTTTTTACAGTTTCTAAAATAGCATGGTTGAAGCTTTCTGTATTCGGGTGTGCATAAACGATTACATGTTTCATTGTTCTTCCTCCCATTTGTGGATATGTGAATAGTTTTTATGTATTCGTGTAACTATTATGGTTACTTTTGTTGCGAGAGTCAACTTTTCTGACGTGAGAAATAAAGTGAAACTGTAATCAGTGGGGGTTTTGTCCATCCTCTACTGATTATTAGTTGAACCAGTTAATGCGGGATAAATGTTAGTATGTGACAAAAAACACAAAAAATTAAAGGGTTTTCATTCTGGATAGGGGGCACATCACATTGCCATCAACTTAAGAAATTAAATGTTCCCCAAAACGAAAAAAATGAACTGAATTCTCATGGACACCTATGAAAAGATAAAATTTTCGTTTTGGGTTTATTTCAAAATCTTAGCTTGATGGGGATATGGCAGGACCCCTTAGAGAAGAAGTTAGAGAAACGAGATCAATTATTGCTTGAAAACATTAGAAATATGCAGAAGCAAAATCAGAAAGGCTTTTTCGGTTTTGTTTAAAATTAGATGTGGTTGCTATTCTTTTTTTTGATGGGTAAAGAAACCATATATTACATTTACACTGAAAAGAGATATAACTTATTTCTTATAAAGAACTTATTTTATTAATAAAATAGCAAATGTATTTTATATTATTTGATATACTGAACTATAAATTAATTTATAGAGAGAGGTATAAAACATTGATTAAACGACGTATGTTTATTGGTGCTGCAATGAGTGGCATTTTATTATTATCTGCATGTGGTAATTCAGATAATCTTGTTACATCGAAATCAGGAAATTTGACACAAGAAGAATTTAATAAAAAGTTAAAAGAGACCGCAGGAAAACCTGTTTTACAACAAGTAATGTTAGACAAGATTTTACTAGATAAATATAAAGTTTCAGATGATGAGGCAAAGAAAAAAGTTGAAGAATTAAAAAAACAAATGGGTGATAATTTTAAAGCCTATTTAGCACAAGTTGGTGCTAAAGATGAAGATGATCTTAAAACGAAAATAAAAACGCAAATAGCTTTTGAAAAAGCTGTTAAAGCTTCAGTTACGGAAAAAGAAATAAAAGATTACTATAAACCAAAATTAAAGGCAAGTCATATTTTAGTAAAAGATGAAAAAACGGCGAAAGAAATAAAAGAAAAATTAAATAATGGAGAAGATTTCGCAGCATTAGCAAAACAATATTCAGAAGATCCTGGTTCAAAAGAAAAAGGTGGAGAATTACCTGAGTTTGGTCCAGGTGAAATGGATTCTAAATTTGAAGAAGCTGCTTATAAATTAGAAGCTGGACAAGTAAGTGATCCAATAAAATCTTCTTATGGTTACCATATTATTAAATTAACAGAGAAAAAAGAGTTAAAACCTTTTGATCAAGAAAAAGATAATATTCGTAAGGAATTGGAACAGAAGCGTTCACAAGATCAACAATGGCAACAACAATTCTTTAAAGATTTATTCAAGAAAGCAGATATAAAAATAACAGATAAAGATTTAAAAGATACTTTTAAAGAAGTTGAAAAATAAAGCTATGTACAAAAAAATAACCCCTAGGGGTTATTTTTTTTGTACATAGCTTTAAACTAATGAAATAAAATCTACTTACTTGCCTTAAAAATAAGTAGGAGTGTTTATTTCATTTTTATTATAACATCTTATATCTTAATTATTTATTTGTATAAAAACTAGCTATATCATTGTCATATTTATTTTGAATAAAATAACTTAGTTTAATGGTTTGTCAACGGTAAGCGGAACGTAGTGAGCATTAAGGGGGCCTGCCGCATGCCCATCAACCTAACAGAACAGGTTGCCACATCACTATCAAGTTAAGAAACACATTCTTCCCTAAAGCGATAAAAATGAACTTCAGTGCTATAAAAAACAGAAAATTTCCATTTAGAGGGTAATTTAAAGTCTTAGCTTGATGGGAATGTGGTGCTCCAAAATAAAAGGAAACCAAATCATTAACCTCATTACAAAAAAAGAGACTTCCGTTATGGAGTCTCTTTTTTTTGCTTATATTAGATTGTCTCCCCATGGGCGCCATCGTAATCGTTGCTATGCATTAACGCCGGAGCTGGATAATCTCCATAAGCAACTGCCTTATCATTTGTATTTGCTCCGATTGCCAAAAAACCGATAAGTCCTAAGCCTAATGCGATTAAACTTAATTTTTTCTTCATTACTTTAACGCTCCTTTTTCATTCTTTTTTTCTTTCGCTTGATGTTGCATGTGGAAATACTCGCTTGCCTTGACTGGATCTCCTTCTTTATAGAAACAAAGTGCCAGTTTCTCTGTATATTCTCTTGTGTACTCATACAACTCTTCTTTATCGAAATAAGCAATTCCTTCTAAAATTGCTTTTTCAATGTTTTTTGTAGAAACATTTAAGTTCATTTCTTTTAAAATATTAAAATGATGTTTGTATAATTCATCATTTTCCCCACAAATCTCCAATCCTTTGTTAACGAGTTCGGAAACTTGCTCTTTTTCCCCTAGTTTATGATATTCGCGTGATAACAATAAAATAGCCTTATAGTTATTCGGCATGCCCTCTATAACTGCTGAAAGGTGTCTAATTGCTAATGTAGATAGATTTTGACTTGCATACAGCCAACCGAGGTTATTTCGAACACGTAAAATTAATTCTGATGCATTTTTCTTTTGAAGAATATCGATCGCCGCTGTGAAATATTCTTCTGATTCTTCGTATTGATCCAAATGTACACAAATACCACCTAATAAATTTTTACACAGCCCCACGTTGATTTCGTGACCTGGATGTTTTTCAAAAATATCTAGAGCCATATTTCCAAATTTAATTACTTTGAGGGGTTTGTACGTATAGTTATTGAACGCAGCAACTCTATAATAAAATTCCCCAAGTTCAATTTCATCAGAAATGGAGTTTAATAATTGTTCCGCTTTTTCATACTCTTCTCGTGCTTTTACGAAGCTTGAAATTGATGTTCGGTGAATTCCCTTGAAGAAATGGTAATAAAACATAAGGAGATTGTCTGAAGGCGTATATACCGCTTCAATTTCTTCAAAACTATCTTTTGTAATCCCTAATCCGTTTGTTAACACCTTGTATCGAAAATCTAATAGGGAATAATACAGTAATAAATTTTTATCATCTTTCAATTCTTCTTTTCGTTCATCAATTTCCTTTTTCATAGTTGCAGCTTCTTTATATTTTTGAGAAATTATGAGATGATACCAATCATTTAACAACTTGTACGTATTTTGATTTGTAAAAACACTTGTATTCAATTGCTCTTCCTCCTGCTGCTTGATTCTAAATTTACTAAATATTAACATACTTCTATTAATTGCATATACTTCCCTTTGTTGGATGGAGTGATAAAATTTTCATTGAATATCCAGACTTTTTGGTGGTGAAAAAGACTTTAACTCTCTAATCAATGAATTAATCTATCATATTTTCGATTCCATTATTTATTCGTATAATAGCACTAATGATTGTAAAACCGTTTCAAATGATACTAAGTATTGAAAAGATGATTAGTAGCCGAAGTGTAATTCGTTATCGGAATAAAGCTGTGTTAGTTGTAATTATCTTCATTATTTCTGGTATAGGATTAACGAATGCGATTGTCGCAAGTTTACATGAAAGACGTGCTGAAATTAGTATGATTCGTGTGGTAGGAGCTATTCTGAAACAAATGAGACGGATTGTTTTATTAGAGGGAACTTTACTTGGAGCGATAGCTGGTTGTATTGGCATTTTTGGCGGAATTTTGTTTAGTTATATTGTGTTATCAAGCTTAGAGTTAACGGTTATTATCATTCCGTATAATCAAGTTTTTATATTAACTCTAGCTAGTGTGGTGCTTGGAGCAGGGGCAGCAATGATTGCTTCATTACAATTAAGAAAGTTCAAATTAAGTGATACTTTAAAGGAGTTATCGGCATAAAAGATTGCTATACCCCGCTCATACAAAGAACAAAGAAGACAAATAAAATAATGACAATACCAATGCCGAAGTTAAATACGAGAGTACTATCCATATATGAAACCTCCTTATTTGAAAGTAAAAAGCACTCTGACTGGAGTGCTTTTTTATTTTGAATCTCTCGTAACGTACTTCACAACTTTTAGAGAGGGATTCATGCGTTTAAAGAGTTATATTATGTTATGCGTGTAATTTGGGGAATGAGTAAGTCCTTGTGCGATATACAAAAAAGACACCCTTTCGAGTGTCTTTTCAGATGACAAAATGTGCCAATTGCTTGAGGTTGATAAGACGCTAATTTCCGTTTTAACGCCTTTTCTCTAATCAAGAAGTGTAGCAACAGCGATTCGAGTAAATTGTAGCACTTTTTTTATGGATGTGTGCATGCAATTATGCATAATGCAATTAGAGGGAAATCGAATGTGAAAAATGAATGAGTAGATATATAGAATATTTGATAAGGAGCGAGAGATATGGATATACATACGTTAACAGAAGAAGAAGCGATTGAGATAAATACGTGGACGTACGAGGAGCCGTATAATTTATATAGTTTTTCAGGAGATGCTGAAGTAATAGAAGAGCTGTTAGACGGGACATATTATGGCTGTTGTGATGAGGAGGGAGAGTTTATCGGGTATTTTTGCTTTGGGAAAAATGCACAAGTTCCGGGGGGAAGAGATGCTAATTTATATGTGGGGGAAGATGTAGTAGACATTGGTCTTGGAATGAAGCCAGTGTTAACAGGTAAAGGGACGGGAAAAATATTTTTTCAAGCGGGAGTAGCGTTTGCAACTAAAGAATTCAATTCGAAAATATTCCGACTCAGTGTAGCAACATTTAATAAAAGAGCGATTACACTATATAAAAATATAGGTTTTCAACAGGGGCCTATTTTTTTGAGCCGAGGAAGAGAATTCATGCTGATGGAATATGAAAGACCGTCAGTATGAAACTGACGGCCTAGAAAGTATTATTCCGAGTGGTCAGCTCGGTGTGCTAAACGGCTTGAAGCAGCGGCAGCGATTCCCCCAACGATATCGTCAAGGAACGTATGCACTTTTCCAGTTGATTTATCATTTAAGTATTCTAAAATACCTGGTTTTAATTTATCAATATATCCAAAGTTCGTGAAACCGATAGAGCCGTACACGTTCACGATAGAAAGTGCGATAACTTCATCAATTCCATATAGGCCTTCATCACGTTTTACGATATCTTGTAACGGCTCACTTAACATTCCTTTTTCAGCGAGGACATCGAGTTCGATACCAGTAATAAGTGCATTTTGTACTTCGCGTTTTGATAGTACACGTTCTACATTGTAACGACATTCTGCCATCTCTAAATTTGGATGGTATTTTTTTTGAAGGAAATGAACGAGTTCAGCAATGTCGTCAATTGTTACACCGCGCTCTTGTAATAGTTGTAATGCTCTTTCTTGTAGTTGATTGGATTCTTTCATGTTTATCACCTTTTTTTCTTTTTAGTATTTGTATACGTTTCATTGCTTTATCATGTGCATAGGAATGAAAGGCGAGCACAAGCTCATATATATAAAGAAAAACCATAGGTGGCGACTGCGATGATTCATCATATTTATGAGCATTATCATATGCATGCTAAAGAATTAATCCCCCTTGGCCCCTATAAAAGCTTTTGGATTCGCAACAAAATTTATGTACTTGTTCCAATTGGAGAAATGGAGGAAGAAGTACTTGTAGAGATGAAAAAGCTCAGTGATTATATGAACCAGCAAGGGGATATAACTGTAGCGACTTTCGTTCCGACTATACACGGCTACTATGTAAGTGAGATAGAAGAAAAAAATTACTGCTTATTAAAAGGTATGCGTACGTTAGAACGACATGCTATGTCATTAGGAAGCGAGCTTTCTATATTCCATAAACGAGGTGCATTCTTTCCGGAAGAAATTGAACAATTAAGCCGCATTGGTGAATGGAAAGCGTTATGGGAAAAAAGGCTCGATCAGTTAGAAAAGTTTTGGCAATCACAAGTGATGAACCACCCTTCAGACGTATTCGATCAATTGTTTATTGAATCCTTCCCGTATTACTTAGGAGTTGCAGAAAATGCAATTCAATATGTTGTCGATACAGAAATGGATGATACGCCGCAAATAACCGATGCAGCAACAATTTGCCAGGAACGATTTACACCTTTATTATGGCATCAAACGAAGCGTCTCAAACTTCCTTTTGATTGGGTGTACGATCACCCAACTAGAGATATAGCAGAATGGATTCGCCATATGACGATAGAAAAAAAGAAAGACTGGGAGCAAACAATCGTTCAATTTGTTACAGATTATGAACGTAATTATTCGCTATCCTCATTTGGTTGGCGCTTATTATTTGCAAGGCTCCTGTTCCCGCTCCACTATTTTGAAACGGTCGAACGATATTACCAAACTGGGAACGAAGAACAAAAAAGCATATATAGAGATCGCTTAGAAGCCATTTTACACGATGTGAACCGCTCAGAGCAATTTATGAAGCATTTTTATGGCTCGCTTCGTTTACCAGTCGATAAGCTCGGGATTAGAAAATTAGATTGGCTATCTTAAAAGTATAAAAAAGAGACCGATTGAGGTCTCTTTTTTATACCACAATTATATGTAATACATTATGCTCCTACCTTTTGATCTGCACATATATTTAAAATGAATTGATGTCTTTCGATTTTTTCATTTACTTTACTCAATAATTCTTGCTGAATTTCTTTAAATAAAAATTGATAGCTTGTATTCCATGTTGGTATAACGGATGAAAGGTTTAATAAATACTCTTTTTTCTGTTCTAGTTCTTGAATTGTTGAAAAAGTACTTCCCATTCTTGGCATGTGTCGTCCCCCTATGTGTTTTACTTTATATGTGTGAACGATTCACTATATAGTATTAATTATCGCATTTTTTGAGAAGGATTTCCAATTTTGTTTTATGATGTTAAAGGATAAGTGTTATTTGAATAAAAAAAAGAGACCAATTTTGGTCTCTTTTAGCAAGCGATTCTGAACGAGCCGCTTCCGCTTTTAGATTAATATCTAGCTCCAGCGGCTAAAATGTTCGGTGGCTTCGCTTCTTCCACCGAGGCAAAAAGCGCCTCTATGTCAGAGGCTCCATCCCCCTCACATTTTGAACGAGCCGCTTCCGCTTTTAATTAGAATACTTGCTCTACCTCGATAACGCCTGGTACTTCTTCAAGTAACGCGCGCTCGATACCAGCTTTTAGTGTGATTGTAGAACTTGGGCAGCTTCCGCATGCACCCATAAGGCGTAGTTTTACGATACCTTCTTCAATGTCTACTAATTCAACGTCACCGCCATCACGAAGTAAGAACGGGCGTAATTTATCTAATACTTCTAGTACTTGTTCTTGCATATTTGGGTTTTCCATTTTTATCGACTCCTTTCATCAGTTTTATTATAATCAAGATAGAGGGGAAAATCTATTTTTTCTCTTCTTGTTTTATTGTCGAAATATTGTATCATGTGTACAACGTGTTTTTTCAGTATAGGGGTATGAAATACGTTTGTAAAATGATGTGCTTATGTAATAAGACATCTGAATATACTGTTAGAACAAGAAGTGGGGGAGAAGAAATGGTTAATGTGCAAGTGTATGGGACGAAAGTAATTTGTGCGAGCTGCGTCGGAATGCCATCTTCAACAGAAACGTTTGAATGGTTACAAGCGGCGATTGGTCGTAAGTATGAAGGACAAGAAAATAAATTTAAGTTTGAGTATATTGATTTTCAAGAAGAACAAGAAGATGAGGATAAAAAAGCATTCGCAGAGCGAGTAGTGGAGGAAGATTTATTTTATCCAGTCGTTCTTGTAAATGGAGAAATTGTTGGAGAAGGAAATCCTCGTTTGAAGGATGTTTACGAAGAAATCGAGAAATATTTATAAATTAGGAAGCCTTTGCGAATTTGCAAAGGCTTTTTTAATGGAGGGATAGATATGGAGAATGGAATAAAACAAGCTTTACCAGAAGAAGTAAAGCAGTTAATGGAGCAGTACATAGTAGGGGTAAAAGAAATTTTTTTAGATGAAAAAATAGTCGGGGTATACGTTTACGGCTCGATCGCGCTAGGAGCATTTCATATAGAAACGAGCGATGTTGATTTTGTTGCAGTAATCAATGATTACGTGAATGAAGCTGAAAAACAACAACTCGTAGAACTACATAAGAAGCTTAGTAATAGTACGCTAGGAAAAAGAATGGACGGTATGTATATTCCGCTCGCTGATTTAGGGAAATACAATGATGAAATGAATGAGTACGTGTATTGTGCAGATGGTAAGGCGGATATTGGCCATTGGGATATTAATGCGGTCACATGGTGGACATTGAAAAAACAAGGCATTACAGTTATCGGGAAAGAAGCAGAAGATCTTCCGTTTCAAATACAATGGGACGATGTAGTAAATACGATGAAATATAATGTAGAACATTATTGGAGTGAAAAAGCGAAGCGTCCGTATTTATTTTTTATAGAAGAATGGGTGGAATCAGCTGTCGTTACGATGGGACGTATTTTATATACGTTAGAGAATAAAACAATCGTCTCAAAAGATAGAGGATTGCAATACTTGTTAGAACGTTCAGCGAAAGAATGGGAGCCTTTATTAAAAGAAGTAGAGCGAATACGAAATGATCCAAAAGAAAAGCGAATGCTCTCAAGGTGGAGAAGGGCTGATATGACAAAGAGGTATTTGCTTCACTTGATTGAGACGTGTAGAGAGAAATGGTAGGGAAGAAAATGGACAATACAGTAGGGTGTATTGTCTTTTTTATGTGTGGAAACTGTTCAGTTTTTTATTTGGTATATAATGGTTTGAAAGGTTTAATTATACTGGAGGAGATATGATGAACACGGAATTAGTTTTTTGAACCTTGTATATGATTCCTCATTATATCCATGGTATGTAGATCATCTTATTCCATTCTTCACGTTTTTTACGATTATTTTAATGTATTCACCAGCAAGAAATTCCTGTTTACAGTTAGTAAAATCACTATAGTTCAATAATTTTAAGAATTATGTCACAATAGCAATGACGATGATATTGCTTCTTGTATATCTTGCAGTATTAAATTTAGTTCTACCAACGGGGTTTAGTATGGATATGGATGAGTCTAATATAGTAATAGAGCCTATTATAAATGAAATAATTCTATACGTAGTTGTGCTCACAATTTTTGCACCGATTTGGGAAGAACTTTTATTTCGAGGTATATTTTTCACGAAATTATCTCAGCGCTTTTCTACACTTAGTAGTATTGTAATACGTGCTTTTATATTTACTTTAGGTAGTGTGTTATATATTTTTGGTATCGGTGTATGTTTAGCTTACACTTATAAGAAAACAAATAATTTACTCGTTCCATGGGGAATTCATTTATTAAACAATGTATTTTTATATTAGTAAATTTTCAGCTGTAAAAAGACGCCTTTTTGAAAAGGGCGTCTTCCCTATTTTGTAGTAGGTAGAAAAGGCTTTACAAGTATGGTGTGGAGGAAAGGTAATACGAAATAAGGAGAGTTTCATGTGAAACATTTTTCATTATAAAATATTTAACTTAGTGTATTAAATATATGATACATGATTATTTTAATATATTTAAAAGTAAAATGAAATAAGAAACGAGTATTTGTTGGAATATATTCGATTTCCGTTCAATTTTATGAAATATAACTATTTTTTGTTAGATTCCTTCGTTTTGTGCATATACAATAAAATTATATCGAAATAAGAGAAGGATGATGTACGTGAAGGAAACTGTTTTACAAGAAACATTCTCCCAGCAAGAATTACATAAAGTTGTGAGAAAGAATACAGCGTATTACGATTTTAAATGGGGACAAGTGAAAAATCCAAAGAAAGAAAATACGTGGAATTGGGTAGCATGTATCTTCCCGCACTTTTGGTTAGCGTATCGTAAAATGTATAAGTTATTTATTATACTTACGTTATTAGCGGTACCTACTTTAATTACAGCTACTTTTATTGATATACCAATGTGGATAGATTTTATAATATATATTGGAATTATGCTATTTACGGGATGGCAAGGGAATCGATTGTATTATAAGCATGTTATCCGTATTTTGCATAAGGCAGAAAATGTGCCTGATTATAAGAAAGAGTATTATTTACAATCAAAAGGCGGCGCTCATATCGGGCTTATGATTGGTTTACAAGTTATAGTATTTGTATTGTTTGCAGGTGCTAGTTTCGGTTTATCTTATTTACCAACTGAACCTAACATTAAAAACGTTGTTCGCTTAAGTCTTGAAGGAGAGGCTTTAGAGTCTATCACAGACAAACCAAATTGGAAGTACGTTAAAAAAGAAAAAGATTATGACATAGTAGAATTTACTGGCTATGATTATGAAGAAAAGGAAAATGTGAAAATTAAATTCGCTGTATATTTAAATGATGATTACTTTGAATGGCAAGTAATTTATTTAAATAATAAAAAGTTAAGTGAAGAAGAAGTAGAAGAGTATCAAATTTACGTTGAAGAAAATATGTGGTTTTTCTAGAGAGAAACTCGTTAATTTTGAAAAGAAGAATCTTGTGAAGATCCTTCTTTTATTTATTGGAAACGCCATACGAATTGAAATTTTGTAAAATACAATAAAAAATGAGAATTTGAGGTAGGCTTGTCAATAACGTGAGACTATGGCAGTATAAAGAAATGCTATACAAATTTTATTTATCCCGCATTAACGGGTAGTAAGACTTCTATCTCAGAATAGGGCGCCAGCAAATATGTAGATGGGATGTCAACTGCCCGTAAATGCCCGATTAGTTGAACTTTATCGACATGTAAAAATCTAATTTGATTTTTACGTATAAATAATGAACGGAGGAAATGAATTTATGGCTACTTTACCAAATTGTCCAAAATGTAATTCAGAATATACGTATGAGGATGGCGTTCTTTTCGTATGTCCAGAATGTGCACATGAGTGGGGACAAGAAGCGGAAGCTGAAAATAATGATGGTGCAAAAGTTGTAAAAGATGCGAACGGAAACGTTCTTCAAGATGGCGATGCTGTTACTGTAATTAAAGATTTAAAAGTAAAAGGAACTTCTTCAGTTGTGAAGATTGGTACGAAAGTAAAGAGTATCCGTCTAGTTGAAGGAGATCACGATATTGATTGCAAAATCGACGGTTTCGGAGCTATGAAGTTAAAATCACAGTTCGTTAAGAAGGCGTAAGTAAATAAAAGGAGGAGGCGAATAGCCTCCTCTTTTTATTGTGTTATTTTTTGTCGGTAAGTCGATATAATTTCATTCACTGTGAACAAACGGTGCATCATTTACCGCGCAGCATAGTCCATTTCTTTTAACTGACACCGCTTATTAAAGAACGTTTTATATCCAAGTTGTAAGAAGATAATAACAGCGAAAGCAGTACTCCCTGAAATACCGAGTATAATGGCGATTTGATATTGAATCGCTGTAAACGGTGATACGCCAGATAATATTTGACCAGTCATCATGCCGGGAAGGCTTATAATTCCCATTCCGACCATGGAATTGATTGTTGGTAAAATAGCAGAATCAAAAGCGTCTCGAATGAGCGGAGCGGTTGCTTCTTTCGGTGTTGCGCCGAGCATAAGTGCACCTTCAATTTGACCTCTTTGTGATTTCATATTGTTTAAGAATGTATTTGCACCAAGAGAAACACCTGTCATCGCATTTCCAACTAACATCCCTGTAATTGGAACGATATATTGCGGCGCATACCAAGGGTCGTGTCCGATAATAACAAAGATAAATAGTAGAAGTGGTCCAATTGATCCCGCAACCATAGAAAGAGCAGCTACTCGTTTTAAGTCTTTTGACATCGGGATATTGACTCGTTTATAAATGTTAAAAATTGCAAAGGTAGTAATAGAAGTAATAAGAGCGATTGTATAAAATGGATTACTGTTTTCAAATACGTATGTAAGAACATATGCAACAAGTACGAGCTGAATGGTCATACGGAATGTTGCGATCGCAATTTGTTTCTCGCGCGGGATTCCTTTTAATTTCACAAGCCCGATTAAAATAAGAATGAAAATATATGCAGCAGCAAGTTGCCAAATTTGGAGTTCAATAACGCCCTTCAACTGAGAGCACTTCCTTTCTAGTTGCACCGTTTGTTTTACTAATTTCAATAATATCGTCTGCAATTTCTTCTGGAAGTTGTTGCGAGTGCGTGATGAAAATAACTGTTTTTTTCTTTACTCTTGCGAGTATAGTGAATTGCTTCATAACGCGGCGTTCTGTATCACTATCTAATGCCGAAGTTGGTTCATCTAATAAATAGACGGGGGGATCCATGAGTATGATGCGAGCAAAAGAAAGCCTTTGTTTTTCACCGCCGGATAAAGAGGAGGCGGTGTCTTCTAAATTTTTTTCTAAGCTAACAGTCGTTAATGCATGCCGCAAAGCATCATCATTTGGAAATAGCTTTTCAGAAAGACGCAATCCCATTAATAAATTGTCTTTAACAGTCCCGTCAAAAATGGGTGGCGTTTGCCCAAGCATGACTACGTCACGTCGTAATTGAACAGGAGGATAATCAGAAATTGGTTTTCCGTTATATTCAATTGTACCGGATGTTGGAGATTGTAAATCGTTTAACATGTGAAGCAATGTACTTTTTCCGCTCCCGCTCTCACCGATAATACAAGTGATTTTTTCTTTTTGAATCTGCAAATAAGGAATGTGTAGTATATCTTTATATGTAACGTCTTTTAATATAAACATAAATTGCTCCTTTCTGATTCTATTTATATCGTATCAAAAAAGAGAGGAAAATAGAAAAATAAGGTTATAAAGAGCAACGTTTTTTCTTCGTTTTGAGTTCTATTAACAAGTTAAGTAAACGATCTAATTCTTGGCTGAAAGAGATCACTTTATCATGAGTGAATCCGTACATTTCAACGAGATAGATCAATTCTTTTTTCTTCGCTTCTATTCGATCGTTTAGTTTCGTTAAGTTCATAAGTGAAATGTAATGCCTCCTAATAAAAGTATTTATCACATGAAAAATAAGACCGAATGAATTCGGTCCTAAAGGAAATAATAAAAACAACTTACAAATAGCATATACTTTTTATCAATAGTTTTTAATATAAAAATAGAAAATTTTGTGAATCAATATTGGGAAAAATATTTCTGGCAATTTCCGTTTATGAAAAAATATTTTTTAATTGATGAAAAGAGGCTGCCTACATAGTAGACAGCCTGTAAAGTATCAACCGTTATGATATTTGTACATCCAGAGGATACCGGATTTTAATAACCTAGGTACACGTCCCATTAATGGCTGGTTTGCGAGTAAACCAAAGCCATGCTTCTTACCAAGAGAGCCGAGAACGCCTTTTAATTTAATAACAGGTAGTTCATCAGGAAGTGGTTCATTATTCCAACGTTTTAACAATATTTGAACAATTTGTTCTCCTTGACCTTCAGCAAGTTGAGCAGATGGTGCGTGTGGAAGTGCTGCGCAATCTCCTACAACATAAACGTGCTCATTATTCGGAATATTGTGATATTTCGTTAAGACAACCCGTCCGCTACCATCTTGTTCAACTGGAAGGTTTCGAACAACTTCATTTGCTTGAATACCAGCTGTCCAGACGATTGCATCACATTCAAGTGGTTCATCGTGGTTGTACACAATATTTGGTTCTACTTTTGTAATGTTAGAGTTTCGTATAATGGCAACTTTATGTTTTACGAACCATTCTTCTACGTATCTACTTAACTTCTCTGGATACGGGAATAAAATTCTATCTTTTCGATCAAATAAATAAATCTTTAAATCCGAACGACTTTCGCGAAGTTCACTTGCTACTTCAACGCCGCTTAGGCCAGCACCAACGACAGCAACTGTTGCGTTTGGTTCTAGACTATTTAATTGTTCATATGTCTTACGTGTTTGTTCAATCGATTGTAGGCTATGTGTATATTCTTTCGCCCCAGGAACGTTATGATATTTATCTTCACAGCCAAGTCCGATAATTAAATCGTCATATTTGATAGCTTCGCCGCCATCGAGATGAACAGCTTTTTCTTCGAGATCAATATTTGTTACTGTGCCGTATTGAATATTGAGACGTGGGTGCTCAGGAAACGGTATACGAATATGCGTTTCTGAAATTGTACCCGCAACTAATGCATAATATTCAGTTTTGAAGCAATGATATGGTACTTTGTCGATTAATGTCACTTGTACATCATCTGGAAGTTGGTTGCTTGGAAGTAGCCGCTGCAGAATTCTCATTCCACCGTAGCCGCCACCTAGTATTACGAGGTGTTTCATGATGGATTACCCCTTTTCTGTTGAAATATCCCCTAATCATAAAATTTTATATTAATAAAATATTTTGACTTTACTCAATCAAATTATATCGAATTTGTGAACAAATAACAATGCATGAATGAATACTCTGTTGTACAATAAGAAGAAAAGTAAAGTAAACTGTTTTTACCTTTTAGTTACTATTGTATTGCAAGTAGCATGTTATATAGAAGAAGTCATCTACTTTGAAGTAAAGTAATGAAGTAACTAAATAGTTTAGAATGTGTAACGAAAACAACAAGAAACAGCTTAGTTTTCTTCTTATAGATGAAGTCAGAAAGCCTATTATAGTAATGGGTAATTTGTTTTGTAGTACAGGGGGGAGAATTTTGATTAAACCATTAATTGAATTTTGTGTAGGTAACCTTGCGAGTGGTTCACAAGCAGCTTTAGAGAAATTAGAAAAAGATCCGAATTTAGATGTAATGGAGTATGGTTGTTTAGGATATTGTGGTATTTGTTTTGAAGGACCATTTGCCCTTGTGAATGGTGAAGTAGTACAAGGTGCAACAGTAGAAGAACTTGTAAATAATGTATATGAGTATTTGGATGAAAATCCAATGTTTTAAGGTGTTGCGAATGGGCAGCGCCTTTTTCTTTTTACATGAGATAAAACGTTATTTCGGAGGGCAGGATAATACTGATTATTAGTTGAACCAATCGGGAGTCTTACTGCCCACAAATAGCGGGATAAATAAAAAAAGGCCCTTTTAGAAGGGCTTTTTTCTTACACTGTTTGTGCAAGATTGACTTATCGCCAAAACGTTATCAAATATGAGAAACGGGGGACATTCATATTGTGTTCTAAAAGCATGCATTTTATACTTAAAATAACAAATTATTTTTGGAGTGAATACAAATGAGCCAATTTTCTTTTACAAAAATGCATGGTCTTGGCAATAGTTATATATATGTAAATATGTTTGAAGAACAAATTCCTGAAGAAGATTTAGCTCTTGTGGCGGAAAAGGTTTCAAATATTAATACTGGTATTGGAGCAGATGGGATGATTTTAATTTGTCCTTCTGATGTAGCACCGGTGAAAATGCGCATGTTTAATAATGATGGTTCAGAAGGAAAGAGCTGCGGCAACGGTTTACGCTGCGTAGCGAAATATGCGTATGAGCATAAACTAGTAGAAGAAACAGTTTTCACAATTGAAACGTTAGCTGGGATTGTAACGGCAGAGGTAACGGTAGAAGATGGTGTAGTGACATTAGCAAAAATCGATATGGGAGCACCGCGTTTAACACGTGCGGAAATACCGATGCTTGGTGAAGGTGAAACACCATTTATTCGTGAAAACTTCTTATACAATAATCATCGTTATGCATTTACAGCTGTTTCAATGGGGAATCCGCATGCAGTTATTTTTGTTGATGATGTAGAGGAAGCACCTCTTACAACACTTGGCCCAGTCCTTGAGACACATGAAATGTTCCCAGAGCGAGTAAATGTTGAATTCATTGAGATTTTGAATGATGAAGAGATGAACTTCCGCGTTTGGGAACGTGGATCTGGTGTAACACAAGCTTGCGGGACAGGGGCATGCGCTGCGGTTGTAGCTGCTATTTTAAATGGAAAGATGGAACGTGGTAAGGAAATTACAGTTCATTTAGCTGGCGGCGATTTAATGATTGCATGGACAGAAGAAGGAAATGTGTTAATGAAGGGACCTGCGGAAGTAATTTGCCGCGGAGTGTATGAGTACAAGATAGAAGCGTAAAGATGTATAATAGAATGAGAACAGAAAGGATGGTGTATTTCATGATTGAAGTAACAGAACAAGCAGCTTTTCAAATTAAAGATATGTTAAAAGATGCTGAAGATGGAGAGAAGTACGTGCGCCTTGCTGTACACGGCGGCGGATGTAGTGGTCTTTCTTACGGCTTAGGATTTGAAGTAGAACCAAAAGAAGACGACACAGTTCTTGAGTTTTTCGGTGTTGAATTTGTTATCGATAAAGAAAGTGCTCCAATTGTTAAAGGAGTAAAAATTGATTATAAACAATCTATGCTTGGCGGTGGATTCACAATCGACAATCCAAACGCAATCGCATCATGCGGATGTGGATCATCTTTCCGTACAGCGACGAATGCTGGTAAGCCGGAAGAGTGCTAAGTTTTTAGCAGAAGTAGAGAAAGACCTTTTTAGCGGTGAAATAAAATCGTTAAAAAGGTCTTTTCTTTTGTCGTAAAAAATCAAAAAAGCCGCCTTCCAAATTTAGAAATCGGTCTTAAGATATTTGTGCAACGAATGTTAAACTCTTAATCTAATTTATCCCGCTATTTGCCGGGCAGTAAGACCACCACCTCAAAATTCAGCGAAAGCAAAGAAGTTAGGTGGGGGATCAACTGCCCGTAAAAGCCCGATTGGTGAGGGCTAATAATCAGTGGGGATGAACAAAACCCCCACTGATTAAAGTTTCACTTTACCTTTGCATAGATGCAGGTATTAGTTAGTTGTTTGCCGTCAGCTGAAAGATCTTCATTACGTAGTATCCCTTCAAGCTCAAAGCCTAGTTTTTCAGGGATCGCACGACTTTTCGTGTTATTAGATTCACATCGTATTTCAATCCTTCTAAATTTGAATAACTGAAATCCAAGGGTTGTTAACGTACTTACTGTTTCTGTCATATATCCACTGCCACTAAATTGCGTGTTAATCCAGTATCCAATTTCGCATTTAGAAACTTTCCAATTAATTCCGTGAAGGCTAGCTGTTCCAACAAAATCATTCGTCTCCTTATGATAGATAAGATAGCGAAAGCTTTCTCTTTTCAAAAAATCTATATGCGCATTTCTCAGGAGAATTTCCGTTTCTTCAACAGTAGGAGTTGACTGGAATAAAAACAACCATTGCTTTAATTCACTAATTGAATCTTTAATAGCTTCATGTACTACATTCCCTTCACCAGCTTGAAGTGGTGCTCGAAGAATGAGTCTGTCTGTTTCTATTTGTAACGGAACATCTAATAAAATAGGATTCATATTATTTCTCCTCTCGAAAACTTTAAATTAGGACAGAATGAAACTTATGTAAAAAACTTTCGCTCAAAAGTTAGAAAACAATAAATATATATTCACTTCATCATTTGGAAATCCCTTTTCATATATTGAAAACGAAACCGCTAGTTGGATAAGGAATGATTATTTTTCTTCTAACTTTTGTCTTTTGCATAATTAGAAATTGGTTTATGTGTATGAAGAAGATGTGTAAAGTTATAGTAGGATTATTATTTGGTATAATATGGTAAGGTTACATAGTTTAAGAAGGTTTAAAGAGTTGTACAAAAAAATGAAAAGAGATTACATAAAAGGAATGAATGGTATGAGGATAAAAGTGAAAATAAAAAAAGCGAAGAAAAGCACCAGAATTCTGGCCTTAATAGCACTAATTGGGTTATTCGTTACTGACATGATCGGAAACTTATATTTAAGTGCAGGGGCAGTACTATTTGCGTTGGCCTTAATAGCAGCAGTTATTACTGATATGGTAGGTAGTTTTATAAAGTCTTGGAGAGAGAAACGTGAGTGATTGGAGAGTACAAGGATGAATGAAAATCAGGTAACGCTAATTTTATTAGCAGTGATAACAATCGCTTTAGTGTTTGTCGGAGTCTCGTCCAAATTTAATAGCATCATCGTGGATGTTATCGCTGTACTATTCTTGTTGGTATCTACTGCAGTAGGGGCAGCTGTTGTGACGGAACGCAGGTTACGCAAAAAGTAGTATTTTCCTTGTGTAAGAAGGAGGGATGCATGATTGGAAATATTTTTGAGTTCGTAGGGAGATACGTTATTAAACCTTTTATTAGATCGGTAAAATATTTTTTGATAGAGATTATAATTGAATCCGTAATAGAGGGTGTAATAAGTGGTATAAGGAGATTATGTAATAAAATTCATAGCAAGTGGAAAAACTGGTGTGGAAGATGAGTGGTGTGAATAAAGAATTACATGAGAAAAATCTTTATGAGAAAGGAGTGAAATGATTCCTTTTTCATAAGGGTTTTTCTTTTGTTTTGACATTTTGTATACAAACGTATACACTTCTAGATATAAAATAAATGTATACATTTGTATACAAAGAGGGATTTGAAATGAGAAAAGATAAGTTTATGAAAGAAGGACACCACCGTGGTGAGCGTCATAAAGGGAGAGATGGATCTCATCATCGCGGGCCGAAAACATTTCGCCGAGGGAGAGCAATTGCCTTTTTAGAAATGATGAATTTGAAACGAGCGACAATTAAACAACAGTTAAGTGAGCCAGAATTCCAGTCTATTCAGCAAATTTTAATCGGGGAATTAAAGGCAATTGATATGGTTATTAATGAATTTACACAACTATTTGAAATACATGAGAGTGAAACAGAAGAAGCGCCTACGTTAGATGAGAAGGCAAAACTAGAGCAAGGGACTGCATCTGATGAAACAAATTAATCGTTATATCGATTCAGTTTTCTGTGGTCAAGATGCTTTTCTGGATGAAGTAATCGTTTCAATACAAGAAAATGAAATGCCGCCGATATCCGTATCACCTTCTTCGGGAAAACTTTTAACGATGCTAGTTTCTATTTCTGGAGCGAAAGATATTTTAGAAATAGGTGCATTAGGTGGTTATAGCGGCATTTGCCTTGCGAAAGGTTTTGGAGAAGAGGGTACGTTAACTTCTCTTGAACTAGAAAAGAAATATGCAGAGGTAGCACATAATAATCTACATAAAGCGGGATTCGGAAAACAAGTGTCGTATATGACTGGTGCTGCTTTACAAAGTCTTGAAAAGTTAGTCGCAGATAATAAGCAATTTGATTTCTTTTTTATTGATGCGGATAAAGAAAATTACGAGAACTATTTAACATATTGTATTAAGCTGGCTAAGCCAGGTGCTGTAATTGTTACAGATAATGTACTAGCTGGTGGCAGTGTAGTAGATGAAAGTGCGAAACAAAAACGCTATACAGAAGTTATGAAGAAATTTAATGAAATGGCAGCAGCTCATCCAAATTTAGAATCTGTACTAATTCCAATTGGTGATGGGATGACGATTTCTAGAGTGAAGAAATAATTATTATCTTACAAAAGTGTAATGTTCATGTCATGTTTTTGAATTTCTTCTTTAAAGCTTGGGCTTTAAGATAAGGATATAAGAAAAAACACATGAGGTGAAAGAAATGAAAAGATACATTGCACTTTTTAGTATTTTAGTTGTTTTTGCAAGTCTTTTAGTTGGTTGTGATTTAAACCGTATGGGTAAAGATGAATATTACGTTCAAATTACAGTAGATGGAAAAGAGTATAATGGTAAATCTAATGATGGTGAGCCATATAAAAATTACCGATATAAACTAACTGGTTTTGATAAAGACGGTAAAGAGAAAGAGTTAGAATTCATAGCTCAAAAAAATCTTCGTAAAGAAGCATTCCTACGTGTATATCACTCAGATAAAAAAGGTGTATCAGCTTGGGAAGAAGTGAAGAAGGACGAGCTTCCTGCGAAAGTGAAAGAAAAACTAGGTGCGAAATAAGAAAGAAAAAGGAATTGACGAACAGGGTCAATTCCTTTTTTCATTCTCAAAATCTTCTTCTGAAATGACTTTAAATCCATTTCTTTTAAATAAAGCTGTTGTTACCCCGTAACCAGTTTGTTTATTGCCGTTAAATTCTCCTGTGTAAATAGTAGAACTACCACAAGATGGACTACGCTCTTTTAAAATAATATATTCTGGATTTAAATCTTTTATTTGTTCTAATGCTTTATAAGCACCACGCACGAAAGCTTCTGTGACATCTTCACCATCTTTTGTCATCACTCTCGCTTTTCCGTCCAAAACGTCATCGCCATTCCCATCAATAATTTCAGCTGAAGGACGAGGCGTTGGCAATCCTCCTAATACTTCAGGACAAACGAGGATAGTATCTTCTCTTTGTAATAACTCCTCTATTTTGGAAACAAGATTATCGTTGCCGTCATACCGACAAGCGATACCACCTAAACAAGCACTAATTACGATCATATTTTCATCTCCAATAAAAAATATTAAATATCACGCCAATTTCGCTTCCTGCTTCTTACCTATAAATGAGGTGATAAAAATGGGAAGCTTATATAATTTAATGAAACCATATAGTGAATTTCGAAGTAAAGAAGAGTTTAATACATACCAAAAACAAGTTTTGAAGTACTATCGATTTCAATTGAATAAAACTGATTCTATCATTATTTATTTTTTAGGAAAGTATGCGGTGAATGAGAAACAAAAAACAGTGGGGAGCAGCGTTGAGAAGAAGTAAGGGGATACGACTATTTGATCCATTTAAAAAAGAGTCATGCGTATAATGCATGACTCTACGTAGCTAATCGAACTTCCTTACAACTGGAACACGAATTGCGACAAATAGTACGAAGACGATAACAGCGATTGCACCGCTTTTCATAACTGTTACGATTGGAATTCCTATTGCAAGCGCAATTGATGTGAATGCATAAGAAAGCGGGATAAAGCCCATTGACGATAGCATAAGTAAACTCATTACGCGTCCCATCATTTCTTCTTTTACTGTCGATTGAATCATTGCCATAAGCGGAACAATCGCCATTGCGATTGTAATACCGTAAAACATGCCGGCTAATAATGCTTGCCAAAGTACAGTGCTAAAGTTGATGGATAAGAAGAATACACCAGAAAGTAGCATCATGATAATGCAAAATAGACCACGTCTGCGGTTAATGTTTTTTAATCCGACAATGACAGCGCCTATTGCCATCCCACCACCAACAGCTGCTTCTAAGTAACTGAACTGGAGGGAATCACCGTGCAGCACGTTTTTAACAAAAAGCGGGAAACCGACTTGCATCGGACCGATTAAAAATAAGTTTAAAAAGGCGCTACAAATGAGAAAAGTTGAAAGGAATGGTGATTCCTTTACATATAAGATTCCTTCTTTAATAGAAGTGAACATGCCTTTGTCTGTATCTTTTTGTTTTGCCATCGTAAATTGTATTTTTTGAACGAGTATGGCCGCGACGATCAGTAATAAAATCGTAATCGAAAAGATTGTTTCATAGTTCGTAAATTTGATAAGAATTCCGCCAAGTACAGGTCCCAAGATGACCGATGCTTGGTTTGTCATTTGTGTAAGTGAGTTTGCTTGTGTTAAACGGCTTTTTTCTACAAGTTCCGGTAAGATAGATCCATCAGCTGACCAGAAAAAAGCATCAGCAAGTCCAAAGAATAAAGCGAATAAAGCAAATGTATATAGTGTTACATCACCGACGATAAACCATGTGAGAATGGTTGCGACAAGAATAGCACGAATAATATTGGAGTAAAACATAATATTTTTTTTCGGGAATTTATCAGCTACAGCGCCGCCGACAATCATAAAAATAAGCCTTGGAACACTAAGGGCTACGAAAACAACACCGAGTGAAGCCTCAAGGTTTAATGTTTTTGCTATGTACCACGTTTGTGAAAAAGTAAAAAAGGCTAAAGCAAAGCTTGAAAAGAGAGTAGCTGCCCAAAGGAAAAGGAAATTCGTATTTTTTAATAACGGTTTTCCACTGCCCTCTACAGCAGATTTATTTTGTTGTAGTTCCTCCATATTGCTTCCTTTCTATGTATCATTTTTAGACTAAAAAAAACTATTAACAATCGTTTTACCCCGCATTAACGGGCAGTAAACGCCCGATTAGTTCAACTAATAATCAGTGGGGGATGGATGAAACCCCCACTGATTATAGTTTCACTTTATACAGTTTCTAATATTTCTATACTGCACTTTCTCATTGTAGACAATAATAATGAATTTGCCCAGTGGCTATTTAACGACAAAAAAGAAGATACCAAAGGGTATCTTCTTTAAGCTAATGCGATATAAATATCTACTTGCGCGTTATTTGGATCTAACACTCTTTCATCATAAAGCTCGAAATCTGTTGTAAAGGCACGTTTATTTTCTTTCGACCATTGCCAAATGTATTCCCAAGCCTCGCAAACGACCTCAGAAACTGGACCTTTTCTCGTTGTAAATACCGCATATGTAGCGGCAGGTATTGTTAAAGTTGTCATATTTTCAGGAATGTCTTCTAATGAAGAAACGAGCATGCCAATCGTAAATGTATATGTACCAGTTTCATCTGATTCGTAATTTGAGTAGAAAGCGAATGTTTCCTTTGTTTGTTGATTTGGGATGTGATGCATGATTTGTTCTTGGAAGTATTGCTTCCAAAGTTGTGGGATTTTTCCTTCAGTAGATGCCTCTTTTTTATTTGTTGTCGTAATAGAAATGCCGATTGCTTGGAAAGCTTCTTTTTTTACGATAATAGGTTCTTTCATTATAAAATCTCCCTCCATTAAACGAAACGTATGTTCTATTTAATTGTAACATATTTTGGGAGGATGTGGTATTTTTCGCTAAAGTAGATAGCTGTGAAGAAAGAGAGATAATTTGGATTAGGGATCTCTATAACGAAAGAACTCCTTTCATGTAAAAGGAGTTCTTTCGTTTCTATATTAAAACATACTAGAGCTATGCATCGGTTGAAGTTTTGCGTTTGGATCAAAGTAAGCTTTGGCATTGTTTACTGCTGTTGGTGCTTCACCAAAGCCGCAAGCAATGAGTTTTACTTTTCCTTCATATGTACAAATGTCACCAGCAGCATAAATGCCAGGAATATTTGTTTCCATTTTCGAGTTCACGAGAATGCTGTTTTTTTGGATATCTAAGCCCCAGTTTTTAATTGGGCCAAGAGATGAAACGAAGCCGTAGTTTACAATTACGTCATCGACATCGATGATAACTTTTTCTTCAGTTTTTACGTGCTGAAGAACGACTTGTTCAATTTTGTCATCACCAATGAGTTCAACTGGAACGTACGGTGTACTTACTTCTGCACGAGAATTCATCAAGTTCTCGACGCTATGTTCATGTGCACGGAATTTATCACGGCGATGAACGATTGTAACTTTGTCAGCAATCGGTTCTAACATCATTGTCCAGTCTACCGCAGAATCGCCGCCACCAAATACTACGACACGCTTGCCAGCAAATTTATTCATATCATCAACGAAATAATGTAAGTTTTTCTTTTCATATTTTGCTGTATCTTCTAATTCTAAGCGGCGTGGTTGGAAAGCACCATTGCCAGCAGTAATAATGACTGATTTAGAATAGTGAGTTTGTTTATTCGTAACAAGTTTAAATATACCGTCAGCTTGTTTTTCAAGCGTATCAACAGCTTCTTCTAAGCAAACGGTTGGATCAAATTTCTTCATTTGCTCTTTTAAGTTATCAACTAACTCTTGCGCACGCACTTTTGGGAATCCAGCTACATCATAAATGTATTTTTCAGGGTAGAGTGCGGATAATTGTCCCCCAAGTTGAGGTAAGCTTTCAATGATCTTTACACTTGCTTGTCTCATACCACCATAAAATGCTGTGAATAGTCCTGTTGGACCACCACCAATAATCGTTATGTCGTAAACTTTTTGATTTTCTGTCACTTTCATTCCCCCTATAGATGGAATTTTGATATTGATTTCATATATTGTTCATATGTACACGAAAATCCTGCAAATGATGACACTTTCAAATAAATGATAGCATACTTGAGTTTATAATACTTCTGAAAACGACTGAATTATATGTAAGTTTTCGCATAGCTGGTTTTTTAATTGTATAAAATATACAGAAAGGAAAATACATGAAAAAAAGGCTGAAAAACCCTTGAAAACGCTATGTTATTTTAAAATATTGATAATTCTCTAGGTGCTTGAATTCTAGAATAAAACCGACTAATATAGGGAAGTATTATGTTAAATTTCTATGACAAAATTCGTACGATTTTTTGAATACGTTTTGTTACGATATAGAATGTGATAAATTCCACATTCTTGACAAATAGAGTTTTTAGTACTTGGTATTATTTTTTATTACTATTATATAAAGAAAAGGGTTGTGATTTGGTGAAGACTCCAAAAATCGTAGTTTTAGGTGCAGGTTATGGTGGGATGATTACGACTGTTCGTCTGCAAAAAGCATTATCTGTAAATGAAGCTGAAATTACGTTAGTAAACAACAACAGCTATCACTACCAAGCGACTTGGTTACATGAGAGCGCAGCTGGTACATTACAAGATGAAAAAATCTGTCTAGATATTCAAGACGTTATCGATACAAATAAAGTGAACTTTGTACAAGATACAGTAGTAGAAATTAAAGCTGCTGAAAAACGTATTATCTTAAAAGATGGCGAATTAGAGTATGATTACTTAGTAATCGGTCTTGGGTTCGAATCAGAAACATTCGGAATTACAGGATTAAAAGAGCATGCATTCTCAATCGCTAACATTAATGCAACTCGTCAAATTCGTGAGCATATGGAAGCTAAATTCGCTCAATATGCAACTGAACAACGTGATGAGTTAGTTACAATCGTTGTTGGTGGTGCTGGATTTACTGGTATCGAGTATGTAGGTGAGCTTGCAAACCGTGTTCCTGAACTTTGCAAAGAGTACAATGTACCACGTGAAAAAGCACGCATTATCTGTGTAGAAGCTGCTCCAACAGCACTTCCTGGTTTCGATCCAGAACTAGTAGAGTACGCTGTAAAACAACTTGAGAAAAAAGGCGTAGAATTCCGCATCGGTACAGCAATTAAAGAAGCGACTGAAGAAGGAATTATCGTTGCAAACGGTGACGATACTGAATTACTTAAGTCTGAAACAGTAGTTTGGGCTGCAGGTGTTCGTGGTAACGGTATTGTGGAAGAGTCTGGCTTTGAGGCAATGCGCGGACGTGTAAAAGTTGATGAGTACATGCACGCTCCAGGATACGAAGATGTATTCATGGTTGGTGACGCAGCGTTAATCATTAATGAAGAGATTAACCGTCCATACCCACCAACAGCACAAATTGCGATTCAACAAGGTTACAACATTGCACACAACTTAACTGTGTTAGTTCGTGGTAAAGGCGAAATGAAAAAATTCGCATTCGATAATAAAGGATCTGTATGTTCATTAGGTCATGACGATGCAATGGGCGTTGTTATGGGTAAAAAGTTAACAGGTTGGAAAGCTTCCTTCATGAAGAAAGTGATCGATAACCGTTACCTATTCTTACTAGGTGGACCTTTATTAGTTCTTAAAAAAGGTAAATTAAAGTTCTTCTAATATATAGTAGAAAAAGCAGAAACGGCTAAGAGCTGTTTCTGCTTTTTTCGTATCATACACATTTTTTATTAACAGTATATCAAAAATATGGAATTTATCATATCTCATTTGAAAGGAAAAGTCACAGTGTATTTAAAAATATAGTATAATATATAGAAAAGAAAGAATATTCCGTTGTTTTCAGTGGAGGTGGTTACAGCATGGGAAAGCGAGGGAAAGTATGGTTAGCTGTTAGTGGTTTAGTGGCTACAACAGATGGCAGGTGGCTATTCGTTAAGAAAAAATACAGTGGATTAAAGGGGAAATGGTCTTTACCAGCTGGTTTTGTAAATGAAGGTGAGACGATTGATGAAGCTGTGAAACGTGAAGTACTAGAAGAGACAGGTATTGTCGCTCATGTGAAGGGGATTATTGGTATTCGATCGGGCGTTATTCGTAATGAGATTAGTGATAATATGATTATTTTCCTTTTGGAGCCTGAAGGGGAAAATATTATTGTACAGGAGAAGGAATTGTCTGAAGTAGCGTTCTTACATCCAGAGAATATTGCGGATGATCCAAATACGTCTGTACTTATTAAATATTTGTTAGAAAGAAAATCAGAACTACATCTTGAAATGGACAAAACATTAAATCCAGGAGAGCAATTTGGTTATACAGCTTATCATGTATTTACGGCGCATGTGAAGGAGAGGGAGAAAGAGTGAGTATACCGGTACTACTTATTTCAATGATGTTATTCTTTATTTTGTTTTTTGGAATTGGATTTTTACTCAACATGATTTTGCGAGCTACATGGGTAATGGTTATTGTTTATCCGATTGTTTGTATGCTTATTATTAATAAAGCGAGTGTGTGGGATTATTTTTCAAAGCCAAAAGAAACATTTTCTTCATTTGGGACAAGTGTATCGCATTTAGGACAAGCAGATGTGTTTATTTTGACTACCGGATTAGTAGGTGCCGCTTTGGCAGGAATCGTAATTAAGAAACTTCGGAAAAGCGGATATCAAATGTTTTAATCTCCAATCAATTTGGAGATTATTTTTTTGCATATTCCTTCATCGTATAGGGAATGATTAACGATGAAGGAGTGTGGAATATAAAAATGTTAAAACGATATTGTATTCGCATTATGATGACTTGTTTACTTGCACTCGCATTATGCGTAACATGGCAGGCTTTCACTGGAGTTTCTTTAGTGGAGATTTTAAAATCATATGAAGAAACGGGTGCAAAAGAAGTACATGCAGCAGAAATTGAGAGAAATGTTGTTCCGAGTAAAGAAGTGATAAATGCTTTAGAGCAGGCGAAAGACTGGTCTAAATATCGTGTAATTGAAATGACAGCAACTGGTTATACGTCGGGGATCGAATCAACTGGTAAGAGGCCGGGACATCCAGAGTATGGTATTACATATTCAGGAGTTAAAGCGAAAAGGGATTTATATTCCACAATCGCTGCAGACTTACGCGTATTCCCGATTGGAACGATTCTATTCGTGCCAGGTTACGGGTATGGTGTAGTAGCTGATAAGGGCGGTGCTATAAAAGGAAACCGTCTTGATCTATATTATGATACGGTGAAAGATGTTTATAGCCAATGGGGTAAGAAAAAAGTAAATGTATATGTAGTAAAAGTAGGAAATGGTAAGTTTACAGAAGAAGAGTTAACGATGTTAAATCAAGACGAAACGATGCAAGTGTTCCGTGGTCAATATTTAAAACAAAGGTAGTCTAGTGGTAATAACACTAGACTTTTTTTCTTTCTTTCTTATTTCATAAAAGAAGAAATTGGAAGTCCATGGGTTTTATACATGATATAACAGAAGTTAGAATTGTCGCATTTTATCGAAAATAAAGTTATAATAGAGGTAGAGAAACTTAGGGGGTCTGAACATGTTTCAAGTACAAAAAGAGTTAGCAAGCCATGAGGCGGTAATTGTTGCTTTATTTGAAGAAGATAAAACGAGTAGCTTTGTACAAGAACTAGACAAAGCGTTCGAAGGGCAATTACAAGCTTTAATAGAAGAGAAAGAGTTGTCTACGAAGAAAAAGGCCATTTCAAAAGTGCATAGTTTAGGGAAAACAAATGTGAAACGTTATTACTTTGTTGGCTTAGGTAAGAAAGAGTCTTATACGACAGAAACGTTACGTAGGGCTCTTGGTAAGGCGTTTAAAACATTACAAGCAGCAAAAGTACAAGACGCAGCAATCTTACTTGATTCTTTCGTGACAGAGAAATTAGATGCGATTGATGTAGCGCACATTGCGGCAGAAGTACAAAGCCTTGGTACATATGAATTACAAACGTATAAAACAGACAAAAAAGATCGTGTAGAGTTAGAGAAGTTCACAGCTATTACAGGAGAAGACGAGAAGGAAATTGAGGCTGCATTAATAGTTGGCTACGTACATGGACGTGCAACAAATTCAGCTCGTACACTTGTAAATATGCCGCCCAACGTATTAACAGCGACGAAACTTGCTGATTATGCTGTTGAATTAGCAGAAAAATATGATATGGATTATAAAGTTCTTGAGAAGGAAGAGATGGAAGATCTTGGTATGGGTGCGTTACTTGCTGTGAACCAAGGTTCTACAGAGCCGCCGAAAATGATTGCTCTCATTTATAAAGGAAAAGAAGAGTGGACAGATGTCATTGGATTCGTTGGAAAAGGAATCACATACGATACAGGTGGTTATTCTTTAAAACCGCGTGAAGGTATGGTCGGTATGAAAGGTGATATGGGCGGTGCTGCTTCTGTTTTAGGTGCGATGGAAATTATCGGAGAACTTCGCCCAGAGCAAAATGTGATCGCTGTTATTCCGTCAACTGATAACGTTGTAAGTGGTACAGCATTTAAGCCAGACGATGTGATTACATCTATGAGCGGAAAAACAATTGAAGTATTAAATACGGATGCAGAAGGCCGCTTAGCGTTAGCTGACGGTATTACGTATGCGAAAAAACTTGGTGCAAACTACCTTGTTGATGTTGCAACATTAACAGGCGGTGTAATTGTTGCACTTGGAAATCATACAACAGGCGCAATGACAAATAATGAAGAGTTGTTTGAGCAAGTGCTAGAGGCTTCTATGGAAACAGATGAGCCAATTTGGCAACTACCGATTTTTGAGCGTGATAAAGAACGTGTCAGAAACAGCAAGTTTGCTGATCTAAATAACTCACCAGGCCGTGAAGGACACGCGATTATGGCAGGTACATTCCTAGGTGAATTCGCGGAAGATACACCGTGGGTACACTTAGACATCGCTGGAACATCTGAAACAACAGGAGCACATGATTTAGGACCATCTGGAGCAACAGGTGCAATGGTACGTACACTTGCAACACTTGTTGAACGTTTCGGGGAAGAATAATTTTTTGAAGAAAAGGCTGTCTCAAATTTTGGGGACAGTCTTTTCTTATTTGATACGGTACACCTATTGTTAGTTTTTTTCGGTAAGTCGATATAAATTTATTTACTATTGTACTGTTCAAAAAAGTGTTACATAGTGAAAGATTCGTCCTATAAAGAAATCGTATATAAGGTTCCATTTAATGCAAATGAAGTGCGGCCTGTTTCTTCAGAGACAACTAATATAAGTGCATCGCTTTTTTCTGATAAGCCAATTGCAGCTCTGTGACGTGTCCCTAGTTCAGGATCAACTTCTATGCTTTTCGTTAACGGAAGAATATTAGCTGCTGAGACGATATAGTTGTTTTTGACGAGAACGGCTCCGTCATGAAGGGGATTACCTGGATAAAAAATTGATTCGAGTAACGGTGCGGTTAAATGAGCGTTTAATGTTGTCCCAGTTTGAATGAAAGATTCAAGCGTCTCATTTCGTTCTACAACAATAAGAGCACCATGTTTTCGGGTGCTTAAATGTTGAACAGCTGTTGTGATAAAATGTGAGCTTTCCGTATAAGGTGATAAATACGCCTGGATATAGTATGTAGCTGCTAATGTCTGCACATTTGCTAACATATGATGAATATCTTCCATTCTGCATAAAATACATTCATCTTCTTTATCGATTGCTTGCCTCATAATGGATAATTCTTTTTCAGCAATTCCAATCATTTGTTTTGTTTGTATTTTGAGCTCTTCTGACAAACCCCATTCTTGCATAATCTTCATTCCTTTTGGTGGAGTATTTAATCATAGTGTATACAAATATGTATAGTAAAATCCTGCTAGATTTTATAAAATATTGAGAGACAGGTTGTTTTTTTCATATAATAAAGGTATGACAAGCGAGAGGAGATAGAGATATGAATTGGAAACAAGAATTTAGTCGCTGGCTTTCATATGCAGAATTAGACGCAGAATTAAAAGAACAGCTAGAAAATATGAAGCAAGATGAGAAGAAAATAGAGGATAGCTTTTATAAAAATTTAGAGTTCGGCACAGGTGGTATGCGCGGTGAACTTGGTGCTGGTACGAACCGTTTAAATGTATATACAGTTCGTAAAGCGACACAAGGATTAGCGGAATTTATTGAAAAATTAGGTGAAGAAGCGAAGAAGCGCGGTGTTGTTGTAGCGTATGATTCTCGTCATAAATCACCTGAGTTTGCAATGGAAGTAGCTGCTACACTTGGTGCACACGGCATCACAACATATGTGTTTGAAAGCTTACGCCCAACGCCAGTGCTTTCTTTCGCAGTTCGTCATTTACATACAGTAAGCGGAATCGTTCTTACGGCAAGTCATAATCCACCTGAATATAACGGATATAAAGTATACGGTGAAGATGGGGGACAATTGCCTCCAAAAGAAGCTGATGAGTTAATTAGCTACGTAAATGCAGTAGAAGATGAATTAACAGTTGAAGTAGCTGACGTGGAGCAATTAAAGGTGAAAGGCTTATTACATATTATTGGACAAGAAGTAGATGATGCATATGCAGCAGAATTGAACAATGTCATTATTAATAAAGAAATGGTGCAAAAGGTTGGTAAAGACTTAAAAATCGTCTTTACACCATTACACGGAACATCAAATGTTTCTGTACGCCGTGGTTTAGAAGAAGTTGGATTTACAGATGTAACGGTTGTAAAAGAGCAAGAGCTACCAGATCCAAACTTCTCTACAGTAAAATCACCGAACCCAGAAGAGCACGCAGCATTTGAGTATGCAATTCGTGACGGTGAAAAAATTGGTGCAGATGTGTTAATCGCAACAGATCCTGATGCAGACCGTCTAGGAGTAGCAGTTCGCAATCACGATGGTGAGTTCCAAGTGTTAACTGGTAACCAAACAGGTGCATTAATGCTTGATTACTTACTATCTCAAAAGAAAGAAAACGGAACTCTTCCGGAAAACGGTGTTGTTTTAAAAACAATCGTAACGTCTGAAATTGGCCGTACAATTGCAAAAGCATATGGTCTAGATACAGTTGATACGTTAACTGGATTTAAATTTATTGGCGAGAAAATTAAGCAGTATGAAGAAAGCGGACAATATGAGTTCCAATTCGGTTATGAGGAAAGCTATGGTTATTTAATCCGTCCATTCTGCCGTGATAAAGATGCGGTACAATCTGTTTTATTTGCATGTGAAGTAGCTGCATACTACAAATCACAAGGAAAAACGTTATACGATGGTCTATTAGAAGTATTTAAGAAGTACGGTTTCTTCCGTGAAGACCTTGTATCATTAACGTTAAAAGGGAAAGACGGAGCGGAAAAAATCCAAGAGATGATGGCGACATTCCGTGAAAATCCTCCGAAAAAAGTAGCGGGCTTAACAGTCATAGCGGTTGAAGATTATAAAGCAAGCATCATGACATCTTTACAAGATGGACATAAAGAAGAGATTCACTTACCGAAGTCAAATGTGTTAAAATATCAATTAGAAGATGGTTCTTGGTTCTGTTTACGTCCATCTGGAACAGAGCCGAAGATCAAGTTCTACTTTGGTGTAAAAGATAATTCTTTACAAAATAGTGAACAAAAGTTACTTACTATTAAAGAAGATATTATGAATCGTTTATAATATAAAGTAATTTTAAGTAGTAGGAACAAAAGGGAAGCGAAACTTCCCTTTTGTTCTATGTAAGGAAATAATCGTTATTGATCCTGATAGAAGAGAGGGTATTTTGTGATGAAAAAAGTAAGAAAAGCGATAATCCCAGCAGCTGGATTAGGAACACGTTTTTTACCAGCAACAAAAGCAATGCCAAAAGAAATGTTACCGATAGTAGATAAACCAACTATTCAATACATTGTAGAAGAAGCAGTAAAATCAGGAATCGAAGATATTATTATCGTTACTGGTAAAGGAAAGCGCTCTATTGAAGATCATTTTGATAATGCATTTGAGTTAGAGCAAAACTTATTAGAAAAGAAAAAGTATGAGTTACTTGAAAAGGTACAGGCTTCTTCAAAAATGGTAGATATTCATTATATCCGTCAAAAAGAGCCAAAAGGGTTAGGACACGCTGTTTGGTGCGCACGTAAATTCATCGGTGATGAGCCATTTGCTGTTTTATTAGGTGATGATATCGTTCAAGCTGAAAAGCCGTGCTTACGTCAATTAATCGAAGAATATGATAAAACACTTTCTTCTGTGATTGGTGTACAAACTGTTCCGGAAACAGAAACACACCGTTACGGAATTATTGATCCATTAGAGCAAGAAGGACGTCGTTACCAAGTTCGTAATTTCGTTGAGAAACCAGCACAAGGAACAGCACCTTCAAACTTAGCAATTATGGGACGTTACATTTTAACGCCTGAAATCTTCATGTTCTTAGAACAGCAACATGTCGGTGCTGGCGGTGAAATTCAGTTAACAGATGCAATCCAAAACTTAAATGAAATTCAACGTGTATTTGCTTACGATTTCGAAGGAAAACGTTACGACGTAGGTGAAAAGTTAGGATTCGTTCAAACGACAATCGAAATGGCCCTGCAACATCCAGAGTTACGTGATGACATGGTTACAATGATGAAGAAAATTTTAGAAGAACAAACGAATCAAGAATCTTAATATAAAAAAAGAGTTATTTCAGTATACTGAAATAACTCTTTTTTATCCCGCATTAACGGGCAGTAAGATCCCCCACCTCAAAATTCAGCGAAAGCAAAGAAGTTAGGTGGGAGATCAACTGCCCGTAAAAGCCCGATTGGTTCAACTAATAATCAGTGGGGGATGAACAAAACCCCCACTGATTAAAGTTTCACTTTATTAGGAAATCGTCGAATGAGAATGCTGATAAGCAGAACGGCGTACAGCGTAGTATATACGAGGTGCGATAATAGCACCGACAATTGTAAATGCAATATCTTTTACTGCGAACCACATCATAATCATCCAAGCAGCTTTATAGCTCATATTACCGCCCATGAAGAGATTGACTGCCCCATACATATAAGTAGTACCGATAATATAAGTTAAAATGATTCCTGCGAAAGAGGCAATTGCAAATGTAATGAATGTTGGTTTTTCTTTTTGCTCTACTAGTTTTCCTGATACGTAAGCAACGATAATAAATGCGATAATAAAACCACCAGTAGGATCTAAAAGTGCCCCGAATCCAGCTTTGAAGTTAGCGAAGATTGGTGCGCCGGCTACTCCAACGAGCATATACACAGTCATGGATAATGCACCAAGTCTACTTCCAAGAAGAAGACCTGCTAAAATTGCGAAAAATGGTTGCATAGATAATGGGACGCCTGCTACTTGTAGGAATGGTGCCCAAGATACAATATTTGCACCGATAGCCATAAGAGCAACGAACATGGCAGCTAATGCTAAATCTAAAACATGTAATCTTCTCATAATGTTAACCTCCTGTTGTTTTTTGGTTAACATTATCGTAGCGAAAATATTTACTTGTTGTCAATCAAAATATTTTGATAAGAAGGCTTTAAATAGTCTCTTAGCAGCGTATATGGAATTCGAAATTGTGGAACTCCGCTTGCATAAGGAGCGATCTCATATAGAGGGAAATAAATAACGAGATTGTTTGGTTCTAAAAAGAAATGAAATTTTTTAGCACTCATTACTTTTTCCGTTGCATCAGGAAAATAAATACTTTCATTTTGTTTAATTTGTCTTACAATCTCTGCACGGATTACTTCTTTATATTTATCTTTTTGTTGAAATAAATCGTCTAAGTGTAGTAACTTCTTTTCATTTAAATCAAATGTGTTTGCCTTCCACTTATAAAGACCATGTGCTCCGGCTGTATATTGATAGTAATTCACATATAGGCTGAGAAAAGGGGGGTTGTTTAAAGAGACTTTATAATCAACATTCGCCACGTATGGGTGAAACGGTGTACTAGATCCTTCTGTTTCTTTATAATATTTTTGGGCTTCTTTTACTAATTTGTTTTTAAATTTGTCAGTAGATTTCTTGTAATAGAAATTGAGCTTATTTTGAAATTTAGAATCGGAAAAGTTGTGAAAGGAAGGCCTATTAATTTGATATTCTATATAAGGTTTCTTACCTTTTTGCGTTACGGTCTTCACATCAATTGTCAGGTTGGTTGCTTTGGCTACTGTTGCACAATTTGGTACAATAGTCAGCAAGGAGAACATAAGCAGTAGTATACAAAATTTCTGTTTCATTTAGGTGAAACCTCCTTATATAAGTGTTATAGGTAGTTTGAAAATAAATAGGTAAAATTATACATTTAATTAAAGTGAAAGAAGAGGGGATCGATATGGCAAAAACTTTAATGGATTCACTTGGAATTGAGTTGTTAGAAATGACTGAAGAAAAGGTGGTTGCTACGATGCCTGTTGATGAGCGTACGCATCAGCCATTTGGCTTTTTACATGGTGGTGCATCTGTTGCATTAGCAGAAACAGTGGCAAGTGTCGGTTCATACAATTTAATTGACCAAGAGAAATGCATTTGTTTCGGTTTAGAAATTAATGCAAACCACATCCGTTCAAAGAAAGATGGGGTTGTAACAGCGATCGGGACGCCGATACATAGAGGGCATTCAACGATGGTTTGGGATGTTCGCATTATTGATGAGAATGATGATTTACTATGTATTTCAAGATGTACAGTAGCAATTAAAGAAAAACGTGAAAAATAGAAAAGAGGCTGCTCGTTAGAGCAACCTCTTTTTCTTATAATTAGAACTGGATTTTATTCTCTAAGAAACCTTTTAGTTCGCTAATTGGCATACGAACTTGTTCCATTGTGTCACGGTCACGTACTGTAACAGCTTTGTCTTCAACTGAGTCGAAGTCGTATGTGATACAGAATGGTGTACCGATTTCGTCTTGACGACGGTAACGTTTACCGATAGAACCAGTTTCATCAAAGTCTACCATGAAGTCTTTAGCTAGTTCTGCAAATACTTCAGTAGCACCCTCAGATAGCTTTTTAGATAATGGTAAGATAGCTGCTTTGTATGGTGCTAAAGCAGGGTGGAAACGAAGAACTGTACGAGAATCGTTTTCTAATTGCTCTTCTTCATATGCATCGCATAAGAACGCTAATGTTACGCGGTCTGCGCCTAAAGATGGTTCGATGCAGTATGGTACGTAACGCTCATTCGTTTGTGGATCAATGTAGTTAAAGTCTTCGTTTGAGTGTTCCATGTGACGTTTTAAGTCGAAGTCTGTACGAGATGCAACGCCCCAAAGTTCGCCCCAGCCGAATGGGAATTTGAATTCAATATCAGTTGTTGCGTTACTGTAGTGAGATAACTCTTCTTCACCGTGGTCACGAAGACGCATGCTTTCTTCAGTCATACCAAGTGAAAGCAACCAGTTTTTACAAGTTTCACGCCAGAATGCGAACCACTCTAAATCTTCACCAGGCTTACAGAAGAATTCAAGTTCCATTTGTTCGAATTCACGTGTACGGAATGTGAAGTTACCAGGCGTTATTTCGTTACGGAAACTCTTACCGATTTGGCCAATACCAAATGGAAGTTTTTTACGCATAGAGCGTTGTACGTTTTTAAAGTTTACGAAAATACCTTGTGCTGTTTCAGGGCGAAGGAAGATTTCGTTTGTGCTAGACTCTGTAACACCTTGGAATGTTTTGAACATTAAGTTGAACTGACGGATTTCCGTAAATTCTTCGCTACCGCAATCTGGGCATTTTACTTCATGTTCTTTCATTAAGTCAGCCATTTGGTCGAAAGTAAGACCGTCAACAACCATTTCGATACCTTTTGCATCTAATGCATCTTCAATTAATTTGTCAGCACGGTGACGAGCTTTACATTTTTTACAGTCGATCATTGGATCGTTAAAGTTACCAACGTGACCAGAAGCGATCCAAGTTTTTGGGTTCATTAAAATAGCTGCATCTAAACCAACGTTGTGTGGAGATTCTTGAATGAATTTTTTCCACCAAGCTTTTTTAACGTTATTTTTTAATTCGATTCCAAGTGGACCGTAGTCCCAAGTGTTTGCAAGACCACCGTAAATTTCAGAACCAGGGAAAACAAAACCGCGATGTTTCGCTAAGTTTACAACTTGTTCCATTGAATACATAGTAAAATCCTCCTTTTGAAAGTTAACGTATTGGCGATGACGTACTGGGTACTTGTGAAACGAGGAGTATATGCTTTAAAAACATAAAAAAACGCTCGTCCCAAGGCTTATTTGCCTAGGGACGAGCGTTTGCCCGCGGTTCCACCCTAGTTGATGCACAAAATGCGCATCCACTTTATCATGTATTGCTCGGGACTGCCGTTTCCTCGCAGCTTCAGGCTTTCACTATCCCTGAATCGCTTTTTATGCAAGTACTTATAAGTCCGTCATCGCTACTTATATTAATAATAATGAACATATTCTAACACGTTCTTTTTTAAATCACAATAGAGGAACGCGTCTATCTATGATAGAGTCTCGCCTATTTTTTCGTTATTTATTCCGTAATTTTGTTTAATGTGCTTAATTGCTTCGCGTTTGCTTAATGGAGCGAGTTCGTTGTTTTGAGCGTATTCCCAAACGACATCGGGCTTTGTTTTTGCATATTCACGAAGGACCCAGCCGATTGCTTTTTGAATGAAAAATTCTTTTGAAGAATGTAGTTGTCCAATAATCCAGAAAAGAAGTTCTTCATCCATCTTTTGTTTATATTTCAGTTGGAATAAAATAGCGGCGCGTTGTAACCATATGTTTTCTGATGCAATCCATTTTGGAATATATGCAGAAATCAATTCTGGACGTTTTAAAAAGATATCACCTAAAAATGTAGGGACAATGCTATCAACAGTGTCCCACCAAGATTTCGTGACGATAAGTTCTTCTAAAAAGGGGATATGAGTTTCGTTTATATGTTTTTTATATTTTTGCATGATATCGAGTGCTGCCGCTTGAAATTCACGCTCTGGCAAGTCCCAAAGCTCACGTACGATAATTTGGAAGTCTTTTTTGTCTGGGAGAGTATGTATTTGAATAACGTCTTTCAATAATTGTCTTCTCTCGGGAGTTTGAATACCGAGAAACGGGAAGTGATTTTTCATATAACGTGCCATAGGCTCTGCTTTTTCAGGATTTTGATGAGCTGTAAAATGTTCTTGTAATGCTTTTACAAATGGATGCATACGTGTTTCTCCTCTCTTATTATCTTTCTCATATTATTATACAAAGAGTTTGGGTGAATTTTAAAACATAACTTGTAGAGTAATGAAATATGTTGAGAAGAGAGAGGAGAGGATAAGATGGAAGATCAAGGCGTACTAGCAGGTTTCTTTGCTCTTAGTTTTGCGTTTATTCTTGTTATATTGATTTGGGCAATTATTTCGTATTTGTTAACGGCTTTTGCACTTTATACGATGGCAAAAAATGATGGCGCAACGGATGGTGTTCTTGCATTTATCCCTTTTGTAAATAGTAAGACATGGGGTGACTTAGCAAAAGACAAATTACCAGATTTCTTGAAAGAAGAAGCAGGATGGAAAGTATTCGGTATATATGTCGCATGTTTCATTTTTAGTTATGTACCAATTATAAGTTTACTAGCAACAGCTGTTTCGATTGTGTTGTCTATTTATCTCATCTACGCTATTTTAGACAGATACGGAACGAACTCTATATTATTTACGATTATTCATGTAATCACATTTTCGATTTTCTTGCCAATTCATTTATTCATTATTCGAAATGAGCCGGTGAAGTATAACGAGTAGGTTTGTCGTTTTTGTTGATAATATTGGTTTGGAATAAAATTTAATCAAAACATATTTAAAATTACTTAATTGAAAAGATAAACCATCGTGTCTTTTTTACAAACATGGTGACTGTATTTCAAATCCACAGATAAGTAGATATGTTATGTCGAATCGGCGATATGTTGTAGATACAAGTAAAGAAAAAAGCGCTCTGCTTATCAGAGCGCTTTTTCTACTACATAAGGTAGCGTAAATAAATATAAATATGAGAAATGATTAATGAAACGATCATAATTGGGAAACCGACTTTTAGGAAGTCCATGTAGCTAAACTTATGTCCTTCGCGGCTCGCGATACCTGCAACGATTACGTTAGCAGAAGCCCCGATTAATGTTCCGTTTCCACCTAGACAAGCACCTAATGCTAATGCCCACCATAATACATCGATTTGTGCATCAGAAGGTGATAAACCTAGTCCAACTGCCATATCGTTAATAAGTGGGATCATTGTTGCAACGAATGGGATGTTATCGATTGTTGCAGAGGCGATACCAGACACCCATAAAATAAGGATAGATGCGTAAGAAATATCTCCGCCTGTTATACCAATTACTTTTTGAGCTAACATTTTAATAAGACCGATATCGATAAGTCCTCCAACGAGTACGAATAGTCCTGCGAAGAAGAAGATCGTTACCCACTCTACACTTGCGAATACTTCTTCAATTTCATGTTCTTTCACACCGATTAGCATAAGTACAGTAGCACCAGTTAAGGCAATGATAGCTGCATCGATATGGAAGATGGAATGAGTCATGAAACCTACAATCGTAAGTCCAAGTACTGTTAAAGATTTTTTCATTAATACTGGATCTTTAATGTATTGTTTTTCATCTAAGCTCATTAATTTTTTAACTTGTACAGGATCAGCAATTAATTGCTTACGATACATGAAGTAAAGCATTGTTGCTGTAACTGCAATAATAATAATTACGATTGGAGCTAGATTCAGTAAGAAAGCATTGAAGTCTAGATGTTTATTTGCAGAACCAATCATAATGTTAGGTGGATCCCCAATTAAAGTTGCTGTTCCTCCAATGTTTGAAAAAATAATTTCAGAAAGTAGGTATGGAACAGGATTTACTTGCAAGATGCGCGTAATAGATAAAGTAACTGGAACAACAAGAAGTACAGTTGTAACGTTATCTAAAAATGCGGAGCCAAGCGCGGTAAGTAAGGAAAGTGAAATTAAAATTTTAATTGGATTTCCTTGTGCCCCTTTTGCTGCTTTAATGGCAACGTATTGGAAGACACCTGATTTACTCGTAATGTTCACTAGAATCATCATACCAATAAGTAACGTAATCGTTCCCCATTCAATATGTTTCGTAAAGGCGTTGTGTAAATCAACAACCCCCACAATTACCATGAGTGCCGCACCAAGAAGTGCGATGACAGCGCGATTAATTTTTTCAGAAATAATAATGGCATATGTAATTAAAAAGACTGCGATAGCAAAATAATACTGCCAGTTAGCGAGCTCTTGCGTTGTTTCGTGCAAAACTCTCATCTCCCTTCATTCACTTTTTCTTAGTGTGTCAAAAATAATCTAGAAGAAACACACATAACGTCATTATAAAGTAGAAAAATGGCGGATGTAAATGAAAGGGTGATTTTGTCATATTTTCTGCATAGGTCATTTTTTCTTATTTTTAAAAATATTTGTGGGCATTTGACATATATATAAGATACATCCAATCTGAATATTTAAAATGGAATTAGTATTCGAGCTTGTTCGTGTAGGAGTATCAAATAGAAAGGAATGATAAAAATGATAAGGAAGGGATTGTATGGATGAACAACGATTTTTGTTTTTAGATTTTGAGTTTACGATGCCCCAGCATAGAAAGAAACCAAAAGGGTTTTTCCCAGAGATTATTGAGGTAGGACTTGTTTCAGTTGCTGGTTGTAAAGTAGAAGATACGTATTCATCACATGTCAGGCCGAAAACATTTCCTTCTTTAACGGATCGATGTAAGAAATTTTTAGGAATTAAACAAGAAGTCGTGGATAAAGGCATTTCATTTCCTGAACTTGTTGAGAAGCTTGCAGAATACGAAAAGAAATGTAAACCGACCATTGTAACGTGGGGAAATATGGATATGAAAGTTTTAAAGCATAATTGTGAAATGGCGGGAGTGGTTTTTCCGTTCTTTGGACAGTGTCGTGATTTATCGCTTGAGTATAAAAAGTTTTTTGGAGAACGAAATCAAACTGGGTTATGGAAAGCAATTGAGGCGTATGGAAAAGTAGGAACAGGGAAGCATCATTGTGCGCTTGATGATGCGATGACAACGTACAATATTTTTAAATTAGTAGAAAAAGATAAAGAGTATTTAGTGAAACCAGCACCTCCAACATTAGGAGAACTCGTTGATTTTTCAAAAGTGTTAAAGAAAGTAAGTACACAGTAACGACCAAATTGCACAGTATGTAATTTGGTCGTTTTGTTTTTTAAAGTTTGTAATCTTGTTTCAATTGCTGAAGTGTTTCTAGGCTGCGTTTTGCAAAAGGTGAATCATCTTCAGAAAATGAATTCATTTGAGTTTTTAATGCTAATTGTAGCGACTCTGTATAATCGGGGATTTCTCCGTCATACTTTTTCACCATTTGTTCTGGAATGTTCGTTTGCTCACGAAAAGCTAAAGCGCGTCTTTCATGGAAAAATGGTACGTCAGCTTGTTTTACATTATGTAAGTCACCCTGCGTCGGATGTTTTACAACAGCTAGTACTTTTACGACATAACTGCCAGGGCGGCTATTTGTAATTTCACCGATGTATTTTCCTGTTTTATAAATACCAGTAACGATTTCGCCAATTTCAAATGTTTCTCTCATATTTTTCACCTCAAGTTTATAGTAAGGAAAGTGTGAGAAGGAGTCAAAGAAATGATTCGCTCTCGAAACGCCCCTTGAGAATATGAATCGGTTCAACTATAATTTAAATGATATGACAGAAAATTCTGATGCTTCATAAATCCCCTAATAAGGAGTGTTCTATATGATGCCTTTATATTTTCCAGAAGATAAAACAGAATATATTATTCCAGGAATTGTTTGCGTTCTATTTATTATCGGTGCAATTGCTACGTGGCGTATGTTCATTCGTGTATCAAAACGAGAAGCAGAGCGATTACAGAAAGCAGAAGAAAAACTTTTAGCTGAAAAGAAACAGTAATGCATTTTTGTATGTTTCCCTCTATGCTCGGACACGCTAAGGGCAGAATGTATTTTGGAGGGAATAAAATGAAAAAACGGCTTTTTTTCAGTTGTTGTTTATTATTTCTGATGGCAGGTTGTGACCAAGGAAAGCCGAAAGAAATTGACGTGAAATTACATAATGCTTCAGGAGATGAAGTGGGGACTGCGAAAGTAGTGCAGCAAACAAGCGGAGTGAAACTTAAGATTAAAGGGGAAGGTTTTACACCAGGCCCGCATGGAATACATGTGCATGAAATTGGGGAGTGTAAAGCACCTCGTTTTGAATCATCGGGGAATCATTTTAATCCTGATAAGAAAAAGCACGGGCTACTCAATCCGAAAGGTGCAGAAAATGGAGATTTACCGAACGTAATTGCAGACGGTTCTGGAAAGATTAAAGCGGAAATCGATGCGCCGCATATAACACTTGAAGAAGGAAAAACGACGATTCATAGAAAAGATGGAGCGTCTATTATTATTACAGAAAACCCTGATGATGGTATGACACAGCCGGCAGGCAAATCAGGTGATCGAATTGCTTGTGGCGTGATTGTGAAAAAAGCATCGGATATGAAGAAAAAGTAAAAGCTACCGTGAATGGTAGCTTTTTTGTAAAACGGTATGATAGTGGTTACTACTAATAAAAGGAGGTTGTCCTAAAATAATTTGGGGACAACCTCCTTTGCTATTATGAAAATGTATGGCGCAGTCTGTTTAAAATTTCTTCTAAAACAGACCTTGGACAACCGATGTTAATTCGAATATGTTCTTCTCCGCCTAATCCATATTTTTCGCCAGGTTCAACGATGATTTTCCCTTTTTCCTCAAGTAATGTGGTGCGTTCACTTTGAGACAGCATTAGGCGAGAGCAATCAATCCATAATAGAAAGCTACCTTCTGGCTTTGTAACAGAAAGAGTAGGTATGTGCGTTTCAATGTATTCACTTGCGAAACGAGCATTCTCTTCTACATATAATCGGATTTCATTTAGCCAATCATTACATTCTGTATAGGCACTTTGCATCGCTGTATAGGCGAATATATTTAATCCGTGGAAGCCTTGTCTATATTGGATAGATGTAAAAGCTTGACGGAGTTTTTTGTTTGGAATGATAATAATCGATGCTTGTAATCCAGCGATATTAAATGTTTTACTTGGAGCCATACAAGTAATAGTGCGCGCTGCTAATTCTTCAGATAAAGAAGCGAACGGCGTATGCGTATGATTTGCGTAAATAATATCAGCATGAATTTCATCCGCGACAACGATTACATTATATTTGGTACATAATGAGCCCAGTTTTGTGAGTTCTTCTTTCGTCCAAACACGTCCGATTGGATTGTGAGGGCTACAAAGAAGCATTAGTTTTACACCTTGTTGAAATTGCGTTTCTAAATGTTCGAAGTCTATCGTATATGTATCATTTTCTTTATGTAATGGACTTTCACATAATTGTCTGTTGTTTGTTGTAACCATTTCGAAAAATGGTGGATAAATAGGTGGTTGTACGAGAACGGATTCATTCTCTTGTGTGAAAGCTTGTATGCTCGTACTAAGAGCTGGGACAATTCCCGCACTAAATACAATCCATTCTTTTTGAATATCCCAGTTGTACTGTTTTTTTGTCCAGTTACAAATAATATCCCCAATATGTTCAGGTGGAAGTGTATAGCCAAAAATAGGATGTTCGATACGTTTTTGTAATGCAGTTTGAATTGGTTTTGGTACTTCAAAATCCATATCGGCAATCCAGGCATGAATGAGTTCTTCGTTTTTATAAGTATCCCATTTTGTACTATGTGTTCCGCGCCGATTTACCGTTTTATGAAATAGCTGCATATGTTTGCCCCTTTCTTCTGTGAAACCGCTAAGTTATGAAAGTTCTCTCTCTTCTTATAGAATAGCTGATGTGATAGGATAAAGAAAAGTATTAAAAAGTGAAAAGGCGGGAAGCAGATGGGTACATATGAAAAGATGATAGAGGTTGTGAAAAATTGGGATCCGTTTCAAATGGGGCCGGAGTTTTATGAAACAGAAGCGAGCGATGTTGTGAACGTCGCAAGTGTGTTTGACGATCCAAAATACATCGCAAAGAAGATTCAACATATATACTTTATGTCTTTTGAAGAAGTGCCTGCGCTTGAAAAATGTGAGAAATTAGCTAAAGAGTTACTTGTATTAAAAGAAGGCGGAAGTTGTTCATTATAGGCTGTCGGAATTTCCGACAGCCTTTTAAATTATTGTGCGGAAAACGTAATGATCTCCTCATAAACATGTTCAGGCTTTTCTTCGGGGAGTAAATGTCCTGTGTTTTCATAAGAAATAAATTTCGAATTCGGTAAATCCTTGTGTAGACGATGACCTACATGTACAGGGACGACGCGATCTTTTTCACCCCAAATGAGTAGTGTAGGGGTTGTGATTTTTTGTAACTCAGTCGATGAAAGATCACCTTCACGGTCTCGTATCATGCGAGTTAAAGCTGGGAATATACGGTTGTCATAAAACGGAGCGGAGTAACCTTCCTTCATTTCATCGTCAATTAATGAGTGATCATGAACGACATTCATTAAGTTATGAACAATACCGCGCCTTATAATCCAGTTCTTTACGTATAAATGAAAGAACGGTAAATAAGAAGAATACAGTAAAGGTAAGGTTGCGCGTGCTAAATAGCTAGAGCTGCATAGTAAAATCGTCTTTGAGATTAGTTCAGGACGTATACGGTTTACATAGAGAGAAATTTGCCCACCCATAGAATGCCCAACTAACACAATATTTGAGAGAGATAAATGTTCAATTAAATCGATAATAATCGTTGCCAAATTGTGATAAGAATACTTAAATAGATGAGATTTATCACTTTTTCCGAACGGTGGTAAATCAAGAGCCAGTACTGTTCCTGCTTTCGATAGTAAAGGAATGAGACGGCGGTAACTGAATGAGGAAGATAAAAAGCCGTGAACGAGTATGAAAGTAGGACGTTCCGTTTTGTTATCATGTTCATACAATTCGTAATGAATAGTAGTGCCGCGAGTGGAAAAAGTGAAATAAGGACAAGTATATTCATGATTCATTTTTTGTCACTCCATTGATTTTTGTTCATATCATCTCCAGACAACAAAAAAATATGTTAACAAAAAAAGGCAAGATGACGATGTCATCTTGCCTTTCACTTATTTATCCCGCTATTTGCGGGCAGTAAGACTCCCACCTCAAAATTCGGCGAATGCGAGGAAGTTAGGTGGGAGATAACTGCCCGTAAAAGCCCGATTGGTGTGGGCTAATAATCAGTGGGGGATGGGCAAAACCCCCACTGATTAAAGTTTCACTTTATCATTACCCGCGAACAATATTAGGTGGTGTTTTTCCTTGTAATCCTGCAACTAAATTTTCAGCGGCTGTCATGGCCATTTGCTGCCGAGTTTTTAATGTTGCAGATCCGATGTGCGGTAAAGTCACAACATTTTGTAATGATAAGAGTGGATTATCTTTTTGAATCGGTTCTTGTGTAAAAGTATCGATGCCTGCTGCAAAGATTTTCTTTTCTGTTAATGCATGGATTAGCGCTGCTTCATCTACTGTTTTCCCACGGGAAGCATTAATAAAGATTGCTGTTTCTTTCATTAATGAAAACTCTTTTTCTCCGATAAGATGATACGTTTCATCTGTTAATGGAGTAAGAAGAACAATAAAGTCAGATTGCTTGAGTAGCGTTTGTAAATCACAATATGTAGCATCAAATTTTTGTTCTGTTTCTTCTTTACGGTGGCGGTTATAGTAAAGAACGTTCATATCAAATCCGAATTTTGCTCGTTTTGCAACAGCTTCTCCAATTCGTCCCATTCCGATAATACCAATTGTACTATGGTGCACATCTAGTCCGAAATGTTCTTTTCCTATTTCAGCATTCCATTCACCATTTTTCACATAGGAATCGAGTTCGCAAACGCGGCGCCCAGCAGATAACATAAGAGCAAAAACAAGGTCAGCTACTGTATCGTCTAGTACGTATGGTGTATTCGTTCCAATAACATTTCGCTGTTCCATCGCTTGTAAATCAAAATTATCGTAACCAACAGAAATGTTGCTCACTACTTTTAAGTTAGGAGCCACATCTAATAATTCTTTATTAATAGCAGATCCGAAATTTAATAACCCATCTTTATCTTGTATTTTCTCCAATAGAACCTCACGAGGTACTTTCTCATTTTGATCCCATTTTTCGTAATCACAGTGTTCTGATAAATAGTTTTCTACAAATGTTGGAACTGGTTCAGCAATATATACTTTTGGTTTCACGGTTCCATCCCCTTTCCTCTTTATCACGATTGGTGTGGGCGAATAACCAGCGGGGATGAATCTCCCACTGATTAAAGTTTCACTTTACCCCGCTATTGGCGGGCAGTAGGACTCCCACTTCAAAAAACGACTGAAGCAAAGAGGTTAGGTGAGAGATCAACTGCCCGTAAAAGCCCGATTAGTGTGGGCTAATACTCAGTGGGGATAAACCTCCCACTGAGTAAAGTTTCACTTTATTTTGACACAATTCTCTAAAAAAATCTTCTTTTCAAACTAGAAAAGGTATTTGTATAATTTAGACACAAACGAAAAGGAAGGATGAATGATATGGTGACAGAAAAAGAATTAGAAGTATTGGCTTGTCTTGAAAAGAATAGTCGTTTATCGGTAGATACATTAGCGAAGCTGTTAAATATAGAAGTAGAAGAAGTAAAGAAGATGGTTACGAAGTTAGAAAGTGAAAAGATTATTGTGGACTATGTAACACATATTGATTGGACAAAGGTGAAAGAACATACTGGCTTAACGGCGATGATTGATGTGAAAGTTACGCCCAAGCACGGCGTTGGATTTGATGCAGTTGCTGAACAAATTTATCGTTATTCAGAAGTGAAATCCGTGTATTTAATGTCAGGGACATATGATCTTTCTATTACATTAGAAGGGAAGACGATGGGAGAAGTAGCGATGTTTGTTTCTGAGAAATTAGCAACAATTGAATCTGTTGTTTCTACGACAACGCATTTCATTTTGAAGAAGTATAAACATGAGGGGATTATTTATGAAAAAAACGATGATGATAAGAGAATTGTGGTGACGCCATGAAGCAATTTGAACTATCTAGAGCAGCAGAATCTTTACAACCATCTGGCATTCGAAAGTTTTTCGATTTAGCAGCGAATATGAAAGGTGTTATATCTCTTGGGGTAGGAGAGCCGGACTTTGTTACACCTTGGAATGTAAGGCAAGCATGTATCCGTTCTTTAGAACAAGGATATACAGCATATACAGCAAATGCAGGATTATTGGAGCTCCGTCAAGAAATAGCAAAGTATCTAAAAAAACAATTTGCAGTATCTTATGATCCAAACGATGAAATCATTGTTACAGTTGGAGCTAGTCAGGCGTTAGATGTAGCGATGCGCGCCATTATAAATCCTGATGATGAAGTGCTCATTATTGAACCAAGCTTTGTTTCTTATGCACCGCTTGTGACATTAGCTGGGGGAGTTCCGGTTCCCGTTGCGACTACTTTAGAAAACGAGTTTAAAGTACAACCAGAACAAATTGAAGCAGCTATTACAGCAAAAACAAAGGCAGTTTTACTTTGTTCCCCAAATAACCCAACAGGTGCAATGTTAAATAAATCCGAACTAGAAAAATTAGCAGTAATTGTTGAGAAGTACAATTTAATCGTATTATCTGATGAAATTTATGCAGAGCTTGTATACGACGAAGTATATACAAGTTTTGCAAGTATTAAAAATATGCGTGAGCATACGATTTTAATTTCAGGATTTTCAAAAGGATTTGCGATGACAGGATGGCGCCTCGGTATGATTGCAGCTCCGGTTCAATTTTCAGAATTAATGCTCAAAATCCACCAGTATTCTATGATGTGTGCACCGACGATGTCTCAATTCGCAGCACTTGAAGCGTTACGCGGGGGGAACGATGAAGTCATTCGGATGAGAGATAGCTATAAGAAACGTCGTAATTTTATGACGACATCTTTCAATGAAATGGGATTAACGTGTCATGTGCCGGGCGGAGCGTTCTATGTCTTTCCTTCTGTTGCCTCAACTGGGCTATCTTCAGCGGAGTTTGCAGAACAGTTATTACTAGAAGAAAAAGTGGCTGTTGTACCTGGGAGTGTATTTGGAGAAAGTGGTGAAGGATTTATTCGTTGTTCGTATGCAACATCGCTTGAACAACTTATGGAAGCAATGAAGAGGATGGAAAGGTTCATAGAGAATAAAAAAAGGACAAAACATAATACGTTTTGTCCATAAAAAGGGGGGGAATACTAGAAAGCCATGTGTTAGTATTCTATCCCAATATTGGAGAATTATACGTACTATAGGAAATTTTTTCATGAATTTTGAATGAGTTCTGTCATAGTGGTATAATTTACTAATATAAGGTGTGCGTATGTTAAGTAGCGATACTTAACATACGTACTAATTAATCGGATATTTAAAATAAATACATCTGCTTTGCAATCTACATTTGTAGAGAAAATGGTAAACGTATGGGAGTGTTTCATATGTCAGAACAATATACAACAGGAGTGGTTGTAACAGGGAAAGTGACTGGAATTCAAGATTACGGTGCATTTGTAGCGTTAGATGCAGAAACACAAGGACTTGTGCATATATCTGAAATTACAAATGGATATGTAAAGGATATTCATGACTTTTTGAAAGTCGGCGATACAGTAGAAGTAAAAGTACTTTCAATTGATGAAGAGCACAGAAAAATGAGTTTATCGTTAAAAGCGGCGAAAAGAAAACAAGGACGGATTCTTATACCGAATCCATCTGAAAACGGATTTAATACGCTGCGAGAAAAGCTGACAGAATGGATTGAAGAGTCCGAGTTAACAAAGTAAAAGAGGAGCGCATATGAGCGTTCCTCTTTTACTTCATCTTATGATATATATTTGCAAATATGATTGCATGCAATCATATTCGTATGTCGGAGGTGAAAAGGACATACTGGTTATCGAATTTCGTTTGTTTCTGGGTGAGTACCAAGATTTTCAGATGGTTTAAAGAGTAAACCAAGATTGATAAGCCCAGAAATACCAACGATGCCGTAAATAATACGTGCGAGAGCTGAGTTTTGTCCACCGAAAATGGCTGCCACTAAGTCAAACTGGAAGAACCCGATCAGTCCCCAATTCACAGCGCCAATTACAGTGAAGACTAATGCGATACGTTGTAGAGTACTCATGAAAAAGCCCTCCTTAATTGTGAAGCATGAGCAAACGATGAGTTAATCAACTCTTTTATAGAATGGTGTAGTTATGTTGTTTTTATACATAAAAATGTACGAAAAAGGATGTATATACATCTATACCGAAAAATACGAATTTTTATGCAAAAAATGAACTTTTTCTAAAAAATATATATTGGTTACGTTTACAATTGTTGAATCGCTTGATTTACAACTTCAGTTTCGCTAAAGTGAATACAGAAATACATATACATTATTGGAGGGAAAAAGATGAGTACACATGTAACGTTCGACTATTCTAAAGCGTTATCCTTCATCGGTGAACATGAATTAACTTATTTACGTGATGCAGTGAAAGTAACACATCATGCAATCCACGAAAAAACTGGAGCTGGGAACGATTTCCTTGGGTGGGTAGAGCTTCCGCTTCAATATGACAAAGAAGAATTCGCTCGCATTCAAAAATGCGCAGAAAAAATTAAAAATGACTCTGACATTTTACTTGTTGTAGGTATCGGTGGTTCTTACCTTGGAGCACGTGCGGCAATCGAAATGTTAAACCATTCTTTCTACAACACGCTTTCTAAAGAACAACGTAAAACTCCACAAGTGCTATTTGTTGGACAAAACATTAGCTCCACTTACATGAAAGATTTAATGGATGTATTAGAAGGTAAAGACTTCTCTATTAACGTTATTTCCAAATCAGGTACAACAACAGAGCCTGCAATCGCATTCCGTATTTTCCGTAAGTTATTAGAAGAGAAATATGGAAAAGAAGAAGCTCGCAAACGTATTTATGCAACTACAGATAAAGCACGTGGTGCATTAAAAACATTAGCTGATAACGAAGGTTATGAAACATTCGTAATTCCAGATGATGTTGGCGGTCGTTTCTCTGTATTAACACCAGTTGGTCTATTACCAATCGCAGTAAGTGGCTTAAATATTGAAGAGATGATGAAAGGTGCAGCTGCTGGTCATGATGACTTCGGGACATCAGAACTGGAAGAAAACCCAGCTTACCAATATGCAGTAGTTCGTAACGCTTTATATAATAAAGGAAAAACAATTGAAATGCTTGTTAACTATGAGCCAGCACTTCAATACTTCTCTGAGTGGTGGAAACAGTTATTTGGTGAAAGTGAAGGAAAAGATCAAAAAGGTATTTTCCCATCTTCAGCAAACTTCTCAACTGATTTACACTCATTAGGTCAATACATTCAAGAAGGTCGTCGTGACTTATTCGAAACAGTTCTTAAAGTAGGTAAATCTACTCATGAACTAAAAATCGAATTAGATGACAACGATTTAGATGGATTAAACTACCTTGCTGGTGAAACGGTAGACTTCGTAAACACAAAAGCATATCAAGGTACATTACTTGCACATAGCGATGGCGGAGTACCAAACTTAATCGTAAACATCCCTGAATTAAATGAGTACACATTCGGTTACCTTGTATACTTCTTCGAAAAAGCATGTGCGATGAGCGGCTACTTATTAGGCGTAAATCCATTTGATCAACCAGGAGTAGAAGCATACAAGAAAAACATGTTTGCTTTACTTGGTAAACCAGGATTTGAAGAATTAAAAGCAGAATTAGAAGAGCGTTTAAAATAATAAAAAGCGACCGATCTCGGTCGCTTTTTATTATTTTACCGAAAAGTACATCGGTATATTTAAACTGGAGTGGGTATGCTAAAGGAAAAGTCTAGGAGGGATGGACTTGATTCCGATTCAATCAAAGTTAGAAGGACATACATATGCGTTATATAAGTTAGAAGAGGTTATGAAACCACTTGGCTATAGTGTTGGTGGTAATTGGGATTATGATAAAGGATGCTTCGATTACAAAATCGATGAAGAAGATGGGTATCAATTTTTACGAGTGCCGTTTACAGCAGTGGATGGAGAACTAGATGTACCTGAAGTAGTAGTTCGTCTTGAAACGCCGTATATTCTTTCGCACGTATATCAAGACGAACTAGATGATAATGTGAATACTTTAACAGCTGGAACGGGTGGGGTTGATCAATTTGCTGAGCCGAAAGATGCAGATGGAGATGTGAAAAGTAAGTATGTCAATATTGGGAAAGTACTAGTACAGGAACTAGAGCGTCATTTTTTTAATGGCGAATAACAATGAGTATGTCGCCTTCGATAAGAGTGAAGGAATGAACTGGATTAATCATATATTGATCGTCACGCTTTATGCCTAGTAAAAGAATGTTTTGTTTTAAAAGAGTATAGCTACAATTTGCAAAAGTTTGCCCTATACATGCTGGTGTCAGCTCCATCAGTTGTAATTTGTTATCAGAGATTTCATCGTAAAGTGAGAATAGTACACCTGAAATAGAAGGGAATAAAAGCGAAGCGGTAAACACGTAGCTTGTTAATTTATTTCCTTCGATAATTTCTGATACGCCAGCTCTCGTTGCATTTTGGATTTGATCCGAAGTAAGAAGTTCAGCGATGCAGTGAATGTTTGGATTCAGTCCTTTTGCAGTTAAAATATTTAAAATGGACTGTGTATCAGCTAAGCTTTCATTTTTTTCTTTATCAGCCGTTATTAATATGGTATGTGCTGTTGTAATATTAGCTTTTAATAAAGTTTGATCGTGATGAGGACATCCTTTTATAAATTCTAAATGATGAAATGGTTTTGGAAGTAAAGAAAGTGTTTCATCAATTAAAACGATATCAAGGTTTGGTTGTAATATGTGCATTTGTTTTACAACATGTTTTGCGCGCTCATTCCAGCCGACGATAATCATATGACCGTTAGATGTAGCAGCTTCTTCACCTTTAATCTTCATATATTGTTTACTAATCATTTCAGTAGCGAACAGAACCATATAATAAGAGCAAAAGCCAGTCCCTAATAAAATGATGCCTATACCAATCAATTTTCCTATGGTTGTATGGGGAGCAAAATCGCCATATCCAACTGTGAAAATAGTAACGATTGACCACCAAATTCCATCAAACCATGTGGTGAAGTGAGAGGGCTCTAATCTATGTATAAGAAAACCGGAAAAAGCAGTAAGTACAATAATAAAACAAATTAAACGAAAAATAATGGAATCACGAAATGTATCTACTAAATTCGGACGGGATTTCAATTTCCTATTCCTCCTTGCTTTGCAGGACTACATTCATTGTTACCATTATAGAAAAAAGAAAAACTCTCTAAATGAAGAGAGTTTGTCCCGCTATTTGCGGGCAGTAAGCCCCCTACCTCAGAATTCAGCGAAAGCAAAGAAGTTAGATGGGGGTCGGGCTGCCCGTAAAAGCCCGATTGGTGAGGGCTAATAATCAGTGGGGGATGAAGAAAATCCCCACTGATTAAAGTTTCACTTTATTTCATGTTACATACTTTCCACTTCGGTTTGCTGGACACTTTCAAGATGCTGGAGAGCATAGTAAACATCAGCAGTATGCTTTTTTTGATCAATAGACAATTTAAGATGTAAATAGTGAGAACCATTTTCTAATGTTTTGAGCTTCATATTCTTCACTTTTATATCCATTTCTTTTATCTCTTCAATAACAATCGGGATATTGTCCATATCGCGCACAACAAGTTTAACTGCGATATCACGTTGGCGAAATGATCTCGGCCCTAAAAATTTCATCGTTAATGGTATAAGTTCTACACTAATCATAAGGAAACACATCCCGAAAATCGCTTCGATATAAAATCCGGCCCCAACGGCAATGCCAATACCAGAAGCACCCCAAATCATAGCAGCAGTTGTTAGTCCTGCAATACTATCATTGCCTCTGCGTAAAATAACACCTGCACCTAAAAAACCAATCCCTGATACAATTTGAGCGGCAAGTCGAAGGGGGTCCATATTCATATGATCGGTATGTGGTAAGTTATAAGCTGCTTTAATAGAAACAATTGTTAGGAGGCAACTAATAATAGAAATAACTAAACAAGTTTTTAAACCAAGTGGCTTACGTTTTAATTCGCGTTCTAAACCAATGGCGAATCCTAAAATAGCCGAGAGACCTAGCTTGAGTAATAAATCGGTATAGTCCATATATATTCCTCCTTGTATGATATGGTATATGAATAAAACGTTTATTATAGAAAAAAACGTTTTTTGATGGAGTAACTTTATATAGAATATATGTAGGGATTACTCATACATGAAAGAGATATTTCGTTTAAGTATATGATATTAAAAAAGAAATGTGGGTGGTTTTAAAAAAAGTTTATAAAAGGTGTTGCATTTCATTTTTTACCATGATATATTAATAACCGTCGCTGATGCGGAAACGCAGAAAACGATAAAAAAGAAATTGAAAAACTTAGTTGACATCGAAAAACGAAGATGTTAACATAAGGAAGTCGCAAATGAGCGACCAAGTAGTTCTTTGAAAACTGAACGAAACAAACAACGTGAAACGTCAATTTTTATTTTAGATGCTAGACAAACTAACTTTATTGGAGAGTTTGATCCTGGCTCAGGATGAACGCTG